>NZ_CP117866.1:6695192-7303846 GCF_028736035.1 Streptomyces sp. T12 | reverse complement strand
TTCTGGAACGCGACGTTCTCTATGCTGCCTTCCCCGAAGGTGTTCGAGTAGATCCGGCGTGCTCCGGGCCTGACGAACCTGCTGGCGTGAGCGAGGGCGTAGTAGTCCACGTTGTAAGACACCCGCCCGTCAGCCGGGTCGATCGTGAGCAACCCCCGAAGCATGGGTATACCGGCCGTGTCGCTGTTGAGCGGGCCCCGATCGGGGTCGAGTGCGATGTTCCACAGCATCACCCCGTTTGCCCAGTTGCGCGTTCCGTTGATGATCCACGTTCCCAGCGCTTCGCTGAACGCCGTCTGGTCGCTGTCCTGCCAAACGCCTCCGGTGGCTTCTGTGATGAAGGTTTCCTTGCTCGGATAGTCGTTGTGGACCACTGTCTGGTAGTTCGGGTTGCCGCTGTAGATGTGCCATCCGGTTCCCGCGGTGTACTTGGAGGCTGCGGGGTCGCTGAAGATCGTCTCCGGATACGAGGGCACGTCCCAGTTGTGGTCCCAGGCCAGGATCTTCGTGGAGATTCCGTTGGCTTCGAACGCCTTGCCGATCTCCTGGATCAACTCGGCTTCCTGGTACGCGGACAGGAACATTCCGGGCCAGGTGGGAGTACCCATGGGTTCGTTCTGCGGGGAAATGTAGGAGATGGGCACGCCGGCTTCGCCACAGGCCTGTATGAACTTGACGAAGTAGTTGGCCAGCGCGGAGGTGTACTCGCTCTTGAGGGTGCCTCCGATCATGGAGTCGGAGGTCTTCATCCAGCCTGGCGGGCTCCACGGGTTGGCCATAATCTTGATGGACGGGTTGAGTGAGAGGGCCTGCCGCAAGGCCGGCATGATGTACGGCACGTCGTGCTGGATGGAGAAGTTGGACAGCGTCGGGTCCGATTGGCCGGCGGGCATGTCGTTGTAGGAGTAGTTCCCGGACGCGTTGAAATCCGTGGCGCCCATCGGGGAGCGGAGCAGGCTGAGGCCGATTCCCTTCGAGGGATCGAACAGCTTCTTCATCAGCTTGGTCCGCTCGGCAGGGGACAGCTTGTCGATGAGCCAGGCGGAGGAGTCGGTCATGGCCGCGCCGAAGCCTTGGACCTTCTGGTACTTGACGCTGTCGTCGATCTTGATCGTCAGCGGGTTGGCCGTTCTCTTCGCCTTGAACAGCACATCGTCCTGGCCGGCGACCCACTTGTCGGCCGATACGTCCGTCAGCCACACACGGACGGAATTGTCACGTGAGGCTTGCTTCAGCTGCGGGGCGGCGATGGCGTTCCCGGAAACCTGGGTCCAGGCGGCAGCGACACCAACGGCGGTGGCCAGGAACTGGCGTCGTCCGAGACCGTATGACCTCATGGAAGATCCTCCTTCGGACCTGCTTGTTCAGTACTTGGGAGAGCGGGTGGGACACATTGCCGAGGTGGGGGATCGACCGGTTGGAGTCGGTTCTACGGCGACGCCGGAGCCGGCTCTGCGGCGCCGGTGCTCGGCTCCTTGATCACGAGCGGGTGCAGCTCCCACGCGTCGACCGCGAAGCCGAGGCGCGTACCCGGTGCGGTGCGGGCCTGAAGTCGCCACGGGCTCTGCCCTGTGGGGTAGAAGCGCAGGGTGAGGACCTGGCCGGTGGTGGTCAGGAAGATTTCGGCGATGGAGTGGTCGACCATCACGCGCAGGTCGACAGGCCGGTCGGTTGGGCAGGGCATCCGGTAGGAGCCGCCGCGGGCCCGAGTATCCAGTGAGGCGTGGTCACGGTCGACGACCAGTTCGCCCGCGTCGGCATCGAGGCGGATGTCGAGGTACTCGGAGCCGTCCGGGGTGGTGAGCAGCCGCAGACCGGCGTTTCCGGCGGTCTGCTCCAGGCGGGCCGTCAGGTCGAAGGCGCGGCCCACGCTGCCGAGGTCCACCGGCTGCGGGCCGTCGGTCACGCCCTCCGCGTGGACAGCGTGCTCGCCGCGCAGGGCGAGCAGTTCGGTGGCGGGCTGCTGGTGCAGCGTGCCGTCGTCGACATGGATCTCGCGGGGCAGGGTGAGGACCCCGGCCCATCCGTCCGCGACGGCCCAGACTTCGTCGCGGGCTTCCCATGACCAGCCCCACAACAGCCACCGGTTTCCCGGTCCGCGCAGCAGGGCGGGCGCGTAGCAGTCGGGGCCGTGGTCGGCGGGCACCGCTGAGCCCGCCTTGAAGTGGCCGTCATGCTCTTCGCCGATCAGGGCCGCGACGCTCTGCGGACCGGTGGGTTCGGTCCAGGTGCTGAAGAGGAGGGCGCCGCGTCCGTCGGCTGCCGGGAGGTATTGCGGGCATTCCCAGCCCTCCCCGGTGAGCAGGTCGGTGCCACCGATGGGCTCCGGATGGCGGGTGGCGAAGGGCCCCCGGTAGGCCCAGTTCTCCAGGTTGGGTGAGTCGTAGAGAAGGGCGGCGGCGCGGCCGTCCGCGAGGGCGGCGCCGACCAGCATCCGCCAGCCGTCGCCGTCCTGCCAGACGTACGGGTCGCGGTACATGGTGCAGCCCTCGGGCAGCTCGGGGATGAGTAGTTCGCCGCGCGGGCGGAAGCTGTTGCCGCCGTCGTGGGAAATGGCGCAGGTGACCGGCTGGTGCTGGAACGAGCGGTCCTCGCGGTGCGCGGAGTAGAAGGCGACCAGCCGGTCGCCGTCGGAGACGGCGTTGCCGGAGAAGCAGCCGTCGGCGTCCACGCCATCGGGGTTCGGGGACAGGGCGATCGGCAGCGGCTCCCAGGTCAGCAGGTCGGGGCTGCGGAAGTGGCCCCAGTGCATGTTCGCGTGGGTCGCTCCGGACGGGTTGTACTGGTAGCACACGTGGTAGTAGCCGTCGTGGAAGACCAGCCCGTTGGGGTCGTTGATCCAGTTGCGGGGCGGGCGCATGTGCGCGACGGGGTGGTGCGGATCGCGGGGTGTGGTGGACACACGCGTGCCTTTCGGTGCTTCAGAGTGGACCCGCCCCGCCGGCCTTCGGGTTAGCGGGGCGGCGGGCCGGCGGGGCGGGGGTCTTCAAGCCCGCATGCGGGCTTCAGGTCCGGATACGGGCTTCAGGTCCGTATGTGGAATTCCGCGCTCAGCTGCTGCTCGCGCCGTGAGCTGGGGCCGACGCGGAGCATGAACTCACCTGGTTCGACCACTCGCCGGCTGTCGGCCGTGACGAGTGAGCACTGCGCGGCGGGGATGCCGAGGCGGACGTCCAAGGTTTCGCCGGGAGGGATTTCGACCTGGGTGAAACCCTTCAGCTCCTGCTCGGCCCAGGTGACGCTGGTGGTCAGGTCGCTGATGTACGCCTGGACCGTTTCCAGGGCCGGACGGCTGCCGCTGTTGGTGAGGCGCACCGTTGCGTCGACGGTGCCGTCGGCCGAGACGTCCGGATCGTGCACGACGAGGTCGGAGTAGGTGACGGTGGTGTAGGTGAGGCCCTCGCCGAACGCGAACAGGGGGTCCTGGGTGAGATCCGCGTAGCGTTCCCCGTGCTGGCCTCGCACCTGGTTGTAGAAGACCGGTTGCTGTCCGACGTGGCGGGCGAAGGAGACCGGGAGCCGGCCGCTCGGTTCGATGAGTCCGAGGAGGAGCTCGGCGAGGGCGCGGCCGCCGCGCATGCCCGGGTTGAACGCCTCGATGAGTGCCGCCGCGTTCAGTGCCGAGTCCGGGAGGGTGCTCGGCTTGGACTGGGCCAGTACGACGATCATCGGTGTGCCGGTGGCGGCGACTGCGTCCAGCAAGGCGATCTGACCTCCTTGGAGGTCGAGCGTGGCCGTGGAGCGCCCCTCGCCCGTGAGGGCGATGGTGTCTCCCACGACCACGACGGCGTAGTCGGCGGCCTCGGCTGCGGCGACGGCCTGCCGAAGCTGTGCCTGGTCGACCGGGGCGGCGGTGAACACGGGCGCCAGCGCTTGGCCGTCGGGCCCGGTGGACCACTCGGGGTGGTAGGCGGGGCTTGCGATGTCGGCTCCGCGGGCGTGCGTGAGCGTCCAGTCGGCGGGTGCGACGGCGCGCAGGCCGTCGAGCACCGTCTCCACCGACTCTCGTGGATGCCCTTCGGGCATCCACGAGAACTGTCCGGAGGCGCCCGCCCAGTCGCCGAGCATGGCTTCGGGGCTGTCGGCGTTGGGGCCGATGACCGCGATCGTCCGCGCTGTGCCCTGACTCACGGCGCGGCCGGTTCGGTCCGAGGTCAGCCCGCCTTCGAGCGGCAGAGTGCCGTCGTTGCGCAGCAGCACCAGGGAGCGTCGGGCGGTCTCGAGGTTGAGGTCGGCGTGGGCTCGGCAGCCGATCACCTGCGCCTGCCGCTCGGGGTCGGGAGCGCGGGGATCCTCGAAGAGCCCGAGCTCGAACTTCAGCCGCAGAACCCGCCGTACCGCGTCATCGATCTGCTTCTCCTCGACCAGGCCGCGGGCGACCGCCTCCTGCGCGCCTTCGAAGAACGCCGGGGTGCCCATAACGAGATCGTTGCCGGAGTTGACGGCGACGGCCGCCGCCTCGGCGTGGTCGGCGCAGATCCGCTGGTCGTAGACCATCCGGCCGACGTTGTCAAAGTCGGTCACCAGCGTCCCGGTGAAGCCCCACTCGCCCTTGAGCACGTCGTTGATCAGCCACTCATTGGCGGTGATGGGCACCCCGTCGATCGACTGGTAGCCGAGCATGAAGGCGCGGCAGCCGGCCCGCGCCGCCTGCTCGAACGGGGGCAGGAACCACGAGCGCAGCTTGCGTGGGCTGAGATCGGCTTCGCTCGCGTCGCGCCCGCCCAGGGTTTCGGAGTAGCCCGCGAAGTGCTTGGCGTACGCCAGCACGGCGGTCGGGTCGCCAAGACCCGCGCCCTGATAGCCGCGCACCATCGCCGCCCCGAGTTCACCGATCAGGAACGGGTCCTCGCCGAACGTCTCGTTGATCCGGCCCCAGCGCAGGTCCCGGGTGATGCACAGCACCGGGGAGAACGTCCCGTGGATTCCGGTCGCCGCGATCTCGGTGGCGGCCACGCGGGCCACCCGGTGGAGCAGGGCGGGATCCCAGGTGCAGGCCATGGCCAGCTGGGTCGGGAAGATGGTCGCGCCCGGCCAGAAGGAGTGGCCGTGGATGCCGTCCTCGGCTGTCAGCAACGGAATGCCGAGCCGTGTCTGCCCGGCCAGTTCCATGGCCTGAGGCATCAGCGCGGGAGACACATGCAGGACCGATCCGGCCAGCTTGGCCGACACGATGTCCGCCAGGTCCCCGTGTTGTGCGTCGAGCATCAGCAGCTGCCCGACCTTCTCCGGCAGGGTCATCCGGGACAGCAAGTCCTCGATCCTTGCTTCCACGGACGCTTCCGGATCCAGGTACGCGGCAGGGCGGACCGGCTGTCCCATTTATGGTCTCCAAGTGATGAGTCGTCACAGGTCAGAGAGTTGATTGCCGACGGCGGGCTGGTCGCGGGAGTGCGACGTTCTTGTGCCGGATGTGTCGGCCGTGTGGCCGCCGCGGTCGACGGCGCTGCGTCGCAGGGACGCTGCCGCCTGCCGCAGCGGGGCTCGCGCGCCGCCGGCCCGCCGCTCCGGGCGGGACCGGTGCGGCAGTGGGCGACGGGGTGGAAGCCGGGGTGTCACTTCAGGCCGGTGGTGGCGATGCCCGCCACGAACTGGCGCTGGAAGAGCAGGAAGACGATCATCACCGGCAGCAGGACGACCACGGCACCGGCGAGCAGGATGCCGAAGCGGGTGAAGGACTGTCCGCTGCTGGCCAGGGCGAGGCCGACGGGGAGGGTGTACTGGCTCTCGTTCTGGGCCACGACCAGGGGCCACAGGAAGTTGTTCCAGGAGCCGAGGAAGGTGATGATCCCGAGGGTGGCGAGGGCCGGCTTGGTCAGCGGCAGGATGATCTTCGCGAAGATGGCCAGTTCGCGGCAGCCGTCGACGCGGGCGGCGTCGATGAGTTCGTCGGGCAGGGTGGAGATGAACTGCCGCATCAGGAACACCCCGAAGGGTCCGGCCAGGAACGGCAGGATCAGCCCGAGCATGGACCCGGTCAGCTGCATGTTGGACACCAGCACGTACAGGGGTACGAAGGTGACCAGGCCGGGGATCATGAGCGTCCCCATGACCAGCAGGAACACGGCGCGCTGTCCGCGGAACTCCAGCTTGGCCAGGGCGTATCCGAGCATCGAGCAGAAGATCAGGTTGCCCGCGGTGACGGCGAGGGCCACGATCACGGAGTTGGCGAACATGCTCGTGAAGTCGAGCGTGCTGAACAGCTCACCGTAGTTGGCGGTCGTGGGCGCCGTAGGTATCAGGACGGGCGGGACCCTGCGGATGTCGGCCTCGGGTTTGAACGACCCGGACAGCATCCACAGGAACGGCGCGATCATCAACAGCAGGGCGCCGGCGAGCGGCAGATACAGCCAGGGCCGGCCCCAGGTCCGGCGGATGCGGCGGCGCCTGAGGATGCGGTCCGTGCCCGGCTGTGCCGTGGGGAGAGTGGAGAGGGTGCTCATGGGGCGTCAGTCCTTGTCTCGCAGCACGCGGAACTGCAGCACGGTCAGCGCCACGATGAGGACGAAGATGACGTAGCTGGCGGCCGACGCCATCTCGTAATTGCCGTTGCCAAACTGTTTGTAGGCGTACAACGTGGCCGACAGGGTGGAGTCCAGCGGTCCGCCGTCGGTCATCACGAACGGTTCGTCGAAGAACTGCAGGTAGCCGATGCCCGTGGTGACGGCGGTCAGCAGCAGGGCGGGACGCAGCAGCGGGAAGGTGACCCGCCAGAACCGCTGCCAGGGCCCGGCGCCGTCGAGTTCTGCCGCCTCCATCAGCGACTGGGGGACGGACTGCAGACCCGCCAGCATGATGATCATGACCGTGCCGAGGTTGCGCCACACCGCCATCACGATCATGACGGGCAGGGCGAAGCGGGTGTCCGCCAGCCAGGCCGGGCCGTCGATCCCGAACCAGCCCAGGACGAGGTTCACCAGTCCCGCGCGGGGTTCGAGGAGCGTCTTCCACACCACGGCGACGGCCACGATGCTGGTGATCACCGGCAGGTAGAAGCCGACCCGGAAGACGGCCCGGAAGCGTTGGATGCCGCTGTTGAGTGCGACCGCTGCGGCAAGCCCGGCGGCGAGCGTCAGGGGCAGGGCCACCAGGACGAACACGGCCGTGTTGCGCAGGGCCGTGAAGAACTGATCGTCCTGGAAGAGCCGCACGTAGTTGTCGAAACCGATGAACGACACGTTCAGGGGTGTGCGCAGGTCGGCGCTACTAGTGTCGGTCAGGCTCATCAGCAGCGACCAGACCAACGGCAGCAGCATGAAGGCCGCGAACAGCGCGAGGAAGGGCGCGGCCAGGATCCAGGCGGCCCGGGCCTGCCTGCCGCGCGCCATGCCCCGGCGCGGGGAGCGCCGGCGTCCGGCACTCCGCTGCGGCCCCGCGGTGCTCTGCTTGTCGGTGTCGCCCCACCCGGGGAGCGTTTCCGTGGACATGGATGTCATCCGTCCCTGCGAGGGGTGCTCATGGCGGTGGCGCTCAGCGGCCGGTGCCGATGCTGGTGGCCTTGGACTGCAGCGCCTTCTGAACCTCGGTGACGCTGGCCTTGCCCAGGGCCAGCTTCTCCAGTTCGGAGTCGATGGCGTCGGCGATCTGCTGCCAGGTCGTGATGGCGGGCTGCGCCTTGCTGACCTTGAGCTGCTCGTCGAACGGCTTCATGTTCTCGTCCGCGCTCAGCTTCGCGTCCGACCACGCCTGGGGCGAAGGGGGCAGGCCCTCGGTGGCCTTGGCATAGGCGGCGAGGTTGGCGGGCTCGGTCAGGAACCGGGCGAACTTCCATGCCGCGTCGGGGTTCTTGGCTTCCTTGAACACCGCCAGGTCGGTGCCGCCGGCGAACCCGGCAGGCTGCTCGGAGTACGGCACCGGCATGGTCTTCCACTTGCCGTCCAGCTCCGGGGCGTCCTTGTGGAGGCTGGCACCGTTCCACGCGGCCTCCTGGTAGGTGGCGATCAGCCCGTCCCGGAAGTTCTGCACGTTGTCCGACCTGTCAGTCGGCGCCAACCCCTGCTTCGGAACGCTCGCCCAGTACTCCAGCGCCTTGGCGACCTCGGGCGTATCGAAGGTGAACTTCCCGGTGGTGGCGTCGTAGATGTCACCGCCCTGCTGCCACACCATCGGCACCCAGAAAAGCCAAGAGTTGAAGCCCATCACCAGCCCGGTGGCATTGCGCAGCTTGGGGTTCTGCTTGCCCGCAGTGGCCTGGATGGCCTTGAGGTCCTTCAGGTATCCCTCCCGGTCGCCGGCCAGCGCGCCCTTGATACCGGCCTTCTCGGTGAGGTCGGTCCGGTAGTAGACCACCGTGGTGTCGGCGGTGAACGGGACACCGTAGGAGGCGTCCTTGTACTTGGTGGTGTCCCACTGGCCGGGGTAGAAGTCCGACGACTTGATCGATGTCGGGGTGGCCTGGAAGGCGTTCATGGCGGCCATCTCGGCCATCCAGGTGCTCCCGACCATGGACATGTCCGGTGTGTTTCCGCCGGCGATGGCGGTGGTCAGCTTGTCGTGGGCGGCGTCCCACGGGACCGAGGTGATCTTGACGGTCGCGTCCGGGTTCTCCTGCTCGAACTTCTTGGCCATGTCCTTCAGAGCGGGTGTGATGTCACCCAGGTTCCACATGACCACCGTCCCCTTGGCCTTGCCCGCGCCTATCTCGGCGGGCGCGTCGTTGCCGGCGCCGGAGTCGGCGCTCCGGCCGCAGCCGGTGGCCACCAGGGCTGCCGTGACGGTGAGGCACAGGGTCTGGACGGTTCTGACGGTGTGACGGGTGGTGATACGCATGATGCGGCTCCTTGCCGTTGGGCGATACAGGCGCGGGGGGCTAAGGGTGAGAGCGGGCGGACGCCCGGATGGGCCGGCGCACGGGTGGGGACCGTCTGCGGTGACAGCGGCTCGGCGGTCAGCCGCAGGGCGCGGCTGGAGCATCCGACGCAGTGGGTAGAGGCCGGGCGGGGTGGGCCAGGCGCGCCGTTCGGTGTCCTGGGGTGTCCCGGATCGGGAACGCGCGAGCCGAAGGGTGCATGTGGGCGGTGCCGCGTGAACTCAGGCACAGCCGCCAGGGGATGTGAGGATGGCGAGTCCGAAGGGGTTCGCCGAGGTTTCAAGGAGAGGGGGCGGTGCGTCACCGGCAACGCACCGCACGACCGCGAGGCGCCATCACGTGCGCCTCGCGATGACGTCGCGTCAGTTCGGGCTCGGCTGTAACGTCGAGCCGCGGATCACGAGGCTGGTGGGGATGATGCGTGAGGGGGCGGCCTCCGGCGATCTGCGCACGTGGTCGAGCAGCAGACGCGCCGCTGCCTCACCCATTTCCCGCATTGGCTGGCGGACAGTGGTCAGTGCCGGATAGGTGTACGACGCCAGTTCGATGTCATCGAAGCCCACCACGGCGACATCCTGCGGAATCCGAAGGCCGGCCTCGTGCAAGGCCGCGAGCACACCGGCCGCCGAGGGGTCGTTGTGCCCGAAGACCGCGTCGAACTCCACGCCGTCCGCGAGAGCTTGCGCGACCGCGCCCCGGCTGCTGTCGAACAAGAAGTCGCCGCAGATGATGCTGCGCGGGTCGAGCTCGATCCCGGCCTGCGCATAGACGTCGACGAAGCCGCCCAACCGTTCCCGGGTGCAGCCGTACTCATCAGGACCGGTCACCACCAGAGGGCGACGGCGACCGAGGTCCAGCAGGTGGCGCGCCGCCTGCTCACCGCCCTCCCGATTGGTGGTGGCCACATAGGGAAATCCCGGCCGCTGGAAGCGGTCATCTATCAGTACCACCGGCAGTCCGGCCTCGTGCAGCTCCGTGATGGCCGCCAGGGCCCCCTCGGGCTCTATCACCAGCAGACCGTCGAACGACTTGGCGGCGACCTGCAGGCCCAGCCTGCGCAGTGACTCCTCACCGCGGTTCACGGTCAGCATGCGCAGTCCGAAGCCCTCGGCCTCCAGCGTTTCGACGACCGCCTGCACGATGCCGGCCCAGGCCCAGGCCATGTCAGGAACCAGCATGCCGATCATCTGTGTCGTACCGCGTGCGAGCCCCACTGCCCCGGCGCTCGGCACATAGCCGAGCTCCGAGATCGCCTCGCGGACCTTCACGACGGTGTTCTCGTGGATCTCGCCCTTGCCGTTCAGCACCCGCGAGACCGTCGTCTTGCTGACGCCGGCCCGCGAGGCCACGTCGGCGATAGTGACTCCCATGTCACCTCCCCTCCCTTCCTGCAGAGGCGGAAGACTTCCCTCCCGCACCGAAGGGCCGATCGTACAGAGACCCGTGTAACCGGTACCGGAAGCAGTCCCGGAACCGGTTTCGGTACCGGTTCCGGAAGTGAAGCACCGAGAGGCCCCACCGGTCAACACCCCGGAAACAACTCGTTAACGCGGCCGATCTCGGTCCCGCACGAGGCCGCGGAAGCCTGCCGGTCGCCACCCAAACCACCGCTCTGACCTGCACGGTTGCCGACTCCCACCCGCCATGGCGGAGCTCATTGGCGCGGCTGCCGGCCGCCGACGATGCCCGACGGACCGCAGACCCGTCCCGGAGCAATCGCGCCCGCACCGTTGACGCACTGGCCGGATTGCCCTTCATAATCGGGCACTCGCTGTCATCGATGACATATGTCGTCGCTGACACCCCAGTCGGCTGCGTGGACGTCGACGCCGCTGGGATGTCACTTTTCGGTCCGTCCGCGCCGGGGCCGCAGTCAGTGCTGCGCCGACGAGCCGCGGGACTAGGAGACACCATGAGCTCTGCACGCGTATCCCGGCATGCCCGCATACGGATGATCGCGGCGGTGGCGACCGTCTGCGCCCTGTCCGCAGCCCCGCTCGCCCCCCAGGCCGTAGCTGCCGACACCCCGCCGTACACCGAGACCTACCGACCCCAGTTCCACTTCACTCCGCAGAAGAACTGGATGAACGACCCCAACGGCCTCGTGTACCACAAGGGCGAGTACCACCTCTTCTACCAGTACAACCCCAACGGCAACTCCTGGGGCGACATGTCCTGGGGGCACGCGGTGAGCACCGACCTCGTGCACTGGAAGGAGCTGCCGCTCGCCCTGTCGCACGACGACAAGGAGATGGTGTTCTCCGGCAGCGCGGTCGTCGACTGGAACAACACCACCGGGTTCGGCACGAAGAAGAACCCGCCCATGGTGGCGATCTACACCAGCGCCTACAAGAACGGCGGCAAGCAGGCCCAGTCGCTCGCCTACAGCACCGACCGGGGCCGCACCTGGACCAAGTACCAGGGCAATCCCGTCATCGACATCGGCTCCAACAACTTCCGCGACCCCAAGGTCCAGTGGTACGCGCCGACCAAGAGCTGGCTGATGACGGTGTCTCTGTCCGCCGAGCACAAAGTGCAGTTCTACTCGTCCAAGAACCTCAAGGACTGGAAGCTCCAGAGCGAGTTCGGACCGGCCGGTGCGACGGGCGGCGTGTGGGAGTGCCCCGACCTGTTCCCCCTCGCGGTCGACGGAGACAAGAACAACATCAAGTGGGTCCTGGTCGTCAACATCAATCCCGGTGGTATCGCGGGCGGTTCGGGCTCGCAGTACTTCATCGGTGACTTCGACGGCAAGAAGTTCACCGCCGACGACAAGGGCACCTACACACCGCCCACCGGCACGGTGGTGCAGGACTTCGAGGGCGCCAATTTCGGTTCCTGGACGACCACCGGCACCGCGTTCGGTCAGGGACCGGCAACCGGTGCGGTGGACTGGCAGGGGGCGGTCACCGGCTTCGACGGCAAGGGCCTCGCCAACAGCTTCCACGGCGGTGACGGCGCCACCGGCACCCTCACCTCACCCGAATTCACCGTGGACAGCCCCTACCTGAACTTCAAGGTCGGGGGCGGACGGCACCCGCACGAGGCCGGAACCGTCATGGACAGAACTCCGCCCGAGGGCACGGTACTCGCCGACTTCGAAGGCGGCACCTACGGCGACTGGACGAAGACCGGAGACGCCTTCGGCACCGCACCGGCCCCCGGCACCCTCCCCGACCAGGGGCAGGTCTCCGGATTCCTGGGAGACGGGCTGGTCAACACCTTCCTGAACGGCGACTCGACCACCGGCACACTCACCTCACCCGAGTTCACCATCGACAAGAAGTACATCAAGTTCCTCATTGGCGGCGGCAACCACCCGGCCGACTCCGACAACCCCACCGCCGTCGAGCTCCTCGTGGACGGCCAGGTCGTCCGCAGCTCCACCGGAAAGGACGGCGAGGCACTCAACTGGGCCTCGTGGGACGTCGGCGAACTCGCCGGCAAGAAGGCGCAGATCAAGATCGTCGACAACAACAGCGGCGGCTGGGGCCACCTCAACGTCGACCACATCATGTTGTCCGACGCCTTGGCCCCGCGCGTCTCCCAGGAGACGTCCGTCAACCTGCTCGTCGACGGCGAGGTCGTCCGCAGCGCCACCGGCGCCGACAGCGAGAGCCTGGACTGGGCGTCCTTCGACCTGCGCCCCTACGTCGGCAAGAAGGCGCAGATCCAGATCGTCGACATGAACAACGCCGGCTGGGGCCACATCCTGGCCGACCAGTTCACCGAAGCCGACACCGCCGCCAAGTCCGTCGTACAGCGCGCCGACTGGGCCGACTACGGCAAGGACTACTACGCGGCCGTGTCCTGGGAGAACGCACCGGGCGGCAAGCGCTACATGGTCGGCTGGATGAACAACTGGGACTATGGCCAATCCATCCCCACCTCCCCATGGCGCAGCGCGCAGAGCGTTCCGAGGGAGATGGCCCTGCGCACCGTCGACGGCCAAGTCCGGCTGACCAGCAAGCCGGTGGGCAGCCTGGAATCCCTCCGGCAGCAGCACCCGGCGACGGCGTCAGGCATCACCGTCAACAGCACCTCCAAGCCCCTGATCAGCCGCGCGGCCAAGGGCAAGGCACTCGACATCGAGGCGACCTTCTCCCTCAAGGACGCCGAGCGCTTCGGCCTCAAGGTGCGCACCGGTGCAGGCGGCGAGGAGACCGTCATCGGCTACGACACCACCACCCAGGAGCTGTACGTCGACCGCACCCGCTCCGGCGCCGACGACTTCAACAGCACCTTCCCCGGCGTCCAGACCGCACCCCTGAAGCCCAAGAACGGCAAGGTCAAGCTGCGCATCCTCGTCGACTGGTCCTCCGTCGAGGTCTTCGGCGGCAACGGCGAGGCCGTCATCACCGACCAGATCTTCCCCGACCCCGCCAGCACCGGCGTCGAGGTCTTCGCCGAAGGCGGCACCGCCACCCTCAACCACCTGCAGGCGTGGCAGCTGAAGTCCATCTGGCGGTGACGCGCCGCAGGTCCGTGCGCCGACTGGCCAGGGGCGGCTTCCAGCGCGCGGCTCTCGGCGAGGCAGGCGGCAAGAAGGGGGCGTGGAATCAATCTCCGCGGGGCCGGTGCCCCCTGCCACTCCAGACCTGGCCCGCACCGGTGGTGCCTGCCTGTGTGTCTTCCCCTCTGAGCTGCGGCGTGGGGATTTTCGAATCAGACTCAATGGACTTCCGCAGCGACCTCGTCACAGGTTTCCTGGCCGCCCGTCGCTGGAGGGCGGCTTGGAGGAGTTGAGCAAGTCACTGCCAACCACCGCTCCAATTCCGCGATCCGCTCTGGCTGCTGGGCGATCGTCCTCACCTGAGCGGCCACCGCCAGCTTCACCCCCGCCACGGGCGCGGCCAGTGAACCCGTTCCGCACGGGCACCGCCTGAGGTCAGGCGCGGATCGGGGCGTGTACGACGTCGCGTCTGGAGGCGGATCGCCTGGCTCAGGCGATCGGCGTGGAGTGGGCGGACGTCGCTGCTGGACTTCCCCACAGGACACCTGACGGCCAAGAGTTCGTAACAAGCCATTGACAGGAGCTCTGGCCATGGGCAGTCTCATGTGCACGCCGTTGGCTAAACGATTAGTCAACCCGGTATCTACTAGTTTGGGCAGGGGCCATGGCGCGCCGGATCGGGATCAAGGACGTGGCCGCGGCGGCGGGTGTGTCGACCGCGACCGTGTCGCACATCCTGAACGGCGTCGAGGGCAAGCGGGCCAGTGCGGAGACCCGGCAGCGCGTCCTGCGGGTCGCCGACGAACTCGGGTACGCGCCGAACGGCCTCGCCCGGGGGCTGAGGCTGAGGCGGTCGCAGACCATCGGCTTCGTCAGCGATGAGATCGCCACCACCCCCCATGCCAGCCGGACGATCCTGGGCGCCCAGGAGGCCGCCGCAGCTGAGGGCCTGGTGCTGCTGCTGGTCAACACCAGCGGCGATGCCGAATTGGAGCGCACCAGCATCGAGATGCTGCTCCAGCGGCAGGTGGACGGGGTGCTGTACGCGGCGATGTACCACCGGAACGTGCGCGTGCCGGAGAGCCTGGGCTCGACGCCCACCGTGCTGCTGGACGCGCGCTCCGAGGACCCCGCCATCCCCTTCGTGGTGCCCGATGAGGTCCAGGGCGGATACACGGCGGTGCGTGAGCTGATCGACCACGGGCACCGCAGGATCGGCATGACCGTGCAGACCGTCGACGTTCCCGCCCGGCAGGGCCGCTTGGAGGGCTACCGCAAGGCGCTGGCCGAGGTCGGTGTCCCCTATGACCCGTCTTTGGTCGCCGCGGAGACGGCAGTGTCCTTCGGGACGACGGCCGGCGACGTGGACGCGGGCTACCGGGCTGCCCGACGCCTGCTGACGGCGGAGCAGCGCCCCACGGCACTGTTCTGTTTCAACGACCGGATGGCCGCCGGCGCTTATCGCGCTGCGGCCGAGTTGGGACTGTCCATCCCCGGTGATCTGTCGGTCATCGGGTTCGACAACCAGGAGCTGGTCTGCGAGGTCGTCCACCCCGCGCTGAGCACGGTTCAGCTCCCGCACTACGAGATGGGGGCACGGGCTGTGGCCCAGCTGCTCGCGCTCACCAAGACGCCGGGCCGGCCACCGGGCCCGGACAGCCAGGAGATGCTGCTTTGCCCGCTGGTGGCGCGGGCATCGGTCGCTTCGCCGCCCCGACTCTGACCCCGGGACGGCGAAGCACTTCACACCATGACAGGCGACCGTCGCAACCGGTCGTCGGTCCTGTCAGTACTTGGAACACAGTGAGGGTACACACATGTCCCCTGAGATTTTCAATGAGGCGTCGAGCCGTCGCAGCCTGCTGGTGCTGGACGCCGCCTCCGCCGCGCCGGTAAGCGCGGGCGGATCGGTCTGCGCCAGTTTGGCCCGCTCTTCCAGCGGCCCGGCCTCTTTGGCGCGAGGGTACTGAGCCTCGCGCCCTTCGCCGACCAGGTGTCGGCGCGTCAGCAAGCCTCTCTCCCGCAGCTCGCCGTCGGCATCGCGCCGGACCTGCCTTTGTGTTGCCATGCCGCCGGGGCCTTCCGCGAGTGCTGGTGGAGGCCACTTTCTTCGAATTTTGCGAAGGGATCGTGGCCGGTTTCGTCCGGTGACCGCCCTTCGCATGCCCTCTGTACTTACCGAAAGGCACGTGTGTGTCCACCGCGCCCCGTGATCTGTTCCGGCCCGTTGCGCACTTGCGCCCGCCCCGCAACTGGATCAACGACCCCAACGGGCTGGTCTTCCACGACGGCCACTACCACGCGTTTTACCAGTACAACCCGTACGGAGCGACCCACGCGAACATGCACTGGGGCCACTTCCGCAGCCCCGACCTGCTGACCTGGGAGCCGCTGCCGATCGCCCTGTCCCCGACCCCGGGTGGCGTGGACGCCGACGGCTGCTTCTCCGGCAACGCCGTCTCCGATGGCAACCGGTTGGTCGCCTTCTACTCCGCGCACCGCGAGGACCGCTCGCCCCAGCACCAGCCGGTCACCTACGCCACCTCCCATGACGGCGGCCTGACCTTCCGCCCGCGTGGCGAACTGGTCGTCCCTGCTTGGCCCGAGAGCTGCACCATGTACCGCGACCCGTACGTCTGGCAGGACGGCGACGGCTGGCGGATGCTGGTCGGCGCCGCCCTCGCGGACGGCCGTGGCACGGCCCTGCTCTACGAGTCGCCCGACCTGGAGAACTGGACCTACCTGGGGCCCTTTGACGCCCGCGAGCAGGAGCCGGTCGGCGGCACGGAACTGCACACCGGCGAGGGCTGGGAGTGTCCCCAGTACCTCCCGGCGCAGTCCGGACGGCCCGGTGCTCTTATCTTCAGCGCCTGGAACGACGACGACAGCCCACGGTGCGTCACGGCTCTGGTCGGCGAGGAACATGGCAACGTCTTCGAGGCCGGCGCGCCAGTCCTCGTGGACCACGGCCCTGACTG
Source organism: Streptomyces sp. T12 (assembly GCF_028736035.1). Classification (NCBI taxonomy): domain Bacteria; kingdom Bacillati; phylum Actinomycetota; class Actinomycetes; order Kitasatosporales; family Streptomycetaceae; genus Streptomyces; species Streptomyces sp. T12. The sequence continues at coordinate 7,287,606 of NZ_CP117866.1, read as the reverse complement.
CTATGCACCCGCCCTGCTGCGTGCACCCGGCGGCAGATGGCTGCTGTGGGGCTGGTCCGTGGAAGCCCGCGAGGAAGCCTGGGCGGTCGCGGACGGATGGGCCGGCGTGCTGACCCTGCCTCGCGAGATCTCGGTCGGCGGCGACGGAACGCTGCGCCAGCAGCCCGCCGCCGAACTGCTCGACCTGCGCGGCGAGCACGCCGTCCACACCGAGGGCGTGACAGATGGCCCGGTGGACCTCGGCAGCGTGGGCCGCGCCTTCGACCTGACGGCCCGCCTGGAGCCGACCGGAAACGCCGGTCTGCGGCTGCTCACCACCCCGGACGGCTCCGAGTACCTCGACATCCGCCTCGACGCCGACACAGGCGAACTGGTCGTCGACCGCGACCACGCCTCGCTGGACACCCGGGCCCGCGGCGGCTCCTACCGGATGCCCTGCCCAGTCGGCCGGCCCGTCGACGTGCGCGTGGTCGTCGACCACTCCATCGCCGAAGTCTTCCTGACCTCCACCGGCCAGGTCCTCACCCTGCGCTTCTACCCGACCGGGGACGGCCCGTGGCGGCTACAGGCACGCAGCGCGCCCAACGCGCACCTCGGCTACGCGGTCGACGCCTGGGAGCTGCGGCCTCTCGTGATCAAGGAGGCGAGCGGCAACTCCGGTGAGCCCGAAGGACAGTCCGCATGAGCCCCCACCTCTCTCCGCACGCGTAGGCAGCCCTGCCCACGCCGTAGGGCTCGTTCCCACCCCAGTTCTCCACCCTCCACGCCCCATCCGCACCTCTCACCCTCACCCGCACCACACACCGGAGGCACCCACCATGAACATCGGCAATAGAAGTTCCCGCCGGATGGCTTGTACGGCCCTGGCCCTCGTCCTTCCGCTGGCCGCGCTGGCCGCCTGCGGCGGGGGCAGCGGCACCAACACCTCCGCCGAGAAGGGCAGCGGCACGGGCACCATCACTGTCTGGGCCCACCAGGGTCAGCAGAGCGAGGCCGCCGCCGTGCAGAACGCGGTGAAGACCTTCAACTCCTCGCAGAAGAAGGTCAAGGTCAAGCTGACGCTGATCCCCGACAACGACTACACCAAGACCATCACCACCACCGACGCCTCCAAGCTGCCGGACGTGATGGAGTTCGACGGCCCGACCATGGCGAGCTTCGTCTACAACCAGAAGCTCGCCGCGATCGACGACTACGTCTCCGCCAAGACCCTGGCCAACGCCACGGACGCCATCAAGGCCGAGGGCGAGATCGACGGCAAGCACTACGGCCTGGGCATATACGACTCCGGGCTCGGCATCTACGGCAACAAGAAGCTGCTGGACGCGGCCGGGGTGAAGTACCCCACCGGTGTGTCCGACGCCTGGACCGCGGACGAGTTCACCGCGGCCGTCAAGAAGCTGGCCGCCAAGGACTCCGACGGCAAGAGCCTGGACATTGGGGAGGGCGGCGGCTTCGCGAACGAGTGGGGCACCTACGGCTTCAGCCCGATCGTCTGGTCGGCAGGCGGCTCGCTGCTGAAGAACGGCAAGGCAGAAGGCGCTCTCGACACCCCGGCCGTGGCCTCGGCGCTGAAGACCTTCCAGTCGTGGAAGACCTACGTCGACCCCAACACCGACTCGAACGCCTTCCCCAAGGGCCGCGTCGCCCTCAGCTGGGTCGGCCACTGGATGTACCCCGCCTTCAGCAAGGCACTCGGTGGCGACCTCGTCGTGCTGCCGCTGCCCGACTTCGGCAACGGCCCCAAGACCGGCCAGGGCTCCTGGGCCTGGGGCATCGGCGCCAACACCAAGAACGGCAAGGCCGCCGGCGCCTTCCTCGACTCCCTCATGAACGACACCAACGTCACCGCGATGACCACGGCCAACGGTGCCCCTCCCGGCACCAAGTCCGTGCTCGCCACGAGCGACCTGTACAAGCAGGGCGGCCCGCTCCAGCTCTTCGCCGACCAGCTGGCCAAGCCGTGTGGCGACAGTGACATCACGAAGTCCTGCGTGGCCGTGACCCGCCCGGTCACCGCCGGATACCCCACGGTCACCGCCAAGTTCAGCCAGGCGCTGAGCGACATCTACGGCGGCGCCGACCCGAAGACCGCTCTGGCCAAGGCCGCCCGCGCCATCGACCAGGACTACTCGGACAACGACGGTTACCAGCTGCCGTAGCCGGCATCCAGCAGCCGGGAGGGCCGGGCACACGCTGACAGCGCCCGCTCCTCCCGGCAGGGAAGAGGACCCCTACCGTGACCACCGTCAACCCCGCACCCGCCACGCCCGCCGGCAGGAAACCGACCTCACCACCGACATCCGCCAAGTCCAAACGGTCCGGGCACAGAAACCGCGACTGGCTGCACGGGCTGTTGATGTCCGCACCCGCCCTCGGCGGCCTCATCGCCTTCGTCGGCGTCCCCTTCGTCTACGCGGTCGTGCTCTCCTTCTACAACGTGCGCCTCGGCTCGCCGCTCCCGCCCCGCTTCTTCGGCCTGGAGCAGTACCGGCGCATCTTCACCGACCCCGACATGTCCGGCCCGTTCCTGCGGGCCCTGCTGAACAACCTGACCTTCGCCGTGGTCGTCGTACCCCTGCAGACCGGCCTGGCACTGGCCCTGGCGATCCTCCTCAACCGCAAACTCAAGGCCATCGGCCTGTTCCGGTCCCTGTTCTTCCTGCCCGTCGTCTTCCCCATGGCCCTGGTCGCCGTCATCTGGCGGCTCATCCTCGCCCGCAGCGGCGACGGCCTGCTCAACTCCGCCCTGGACGCGGTGACTTTCGGCAACTGGGGCGCCTTCGACTGGCTCGGCGACGGGCTCACCGCCATGGCCTCGATCATCGTGCTGTCCGTCTGGCAGGGCGTCGGCTTCCAGATGGTCATCCTCCTCGCCGGACTCCAGCAGATCCCCGGCGAGCTCTACGAGGCCGCCCAGCTCGACCGTGCCTCCCGCTGGCAGCAGTTCCGCCACGTCACCCTGCCCGGCATCCGCGGCACCCTCGTCTTCGTCGCCCTGCTCACCTCGGTGTTCTCCTTCCGCGTCTTCGACCAGGTCTACGTCCTCGTCAAGGGCGGCGGACTCGACGAGGACGCCACCCGCACGGTGATGTACCAGGCCGTCACCACGGCCTTCGACCAGAACAACATCGGCCAGGCGTCCGCGATCACCGTCGTCTTCTTCCTGATCGTCGTCGCCCTGACCCTCACCCAGCGCCGCGTCGTCCGCGCGGGCAACGAGGACTGACCATGACCCGCTCACCCCTGCGCCGCTTCCTCGACTACGCCGTCCTGAGCGTCCTGGCCTTCATCTTCGTCCTGCCCGTCCTCTACCTGTTCCTGGGCAGCTTCAAGCCCTCCGACGAAGTGCTGAACGGCCTGACCGGCTTCCTGCCCACCCACCTGTCGCTGGACAACTACACTGCCGTCCTTGACAGCTTCGACTCCGACGCCACCGGCTACTTCTGGCGGTTCATGGGCATCTCACTGCTCCTGTCCGCCGTCGTGGTGCTCGGCGGGCTGATCGTCAACTCCATGGCCGCCTACGGGCTCACCCGGCTGCGCTGGAAAGGCCAGAACACCGTCTTCACCCTCGTGCTGCTGCTGTTGCTCGTCCCGTTCGAAGCAGTGGCCGTCCCGCTGTTCTACATGTTCAACGACCAGCGCAACACCATCTACATCCAGGCCATCCCCTTCATCGCCCAAGCCTTCTCCATCTTCCAGTTCGCCACCTACTTCCGCGCGATCCCGCCCAGCATCGAGGAAGCCGCCCGCATCGACGGCGCCGGCCCCTGGCGCACCTTCTTCGCGATCGTCGTCCCGATGTCGAAGCCGGTGTACGCGTCGGTGGCGATCCTGACCTTCCTCGGCCAGTGGGGCTCCTTCCTCTGGCCCGTCCTGATGGTCTCCGACCCCTCAGTGCGTCCCCTCCCGCTGCAGATGAGCGTCTTCCAGGGCCAGCAGCCCGTGGACTGGGGCCAGGTCCTCGCCTTCGGTGTCCTGCTGGTCCTGCCGGTGCTGATCGTCTTCACGTTCTTCCAGCGGTGGTTCGTGCAGGGCGTAGCCAGCTCCGCCGTAAAGGGCTGAGCCCGCTTTGACCGGTCGAGCCTTTCGGTGCTTGTGTCGTCAGCCGGACGGCCCTTGAGACCGCGCTCGTCGTGGGCTCTTCCAGTGTCGGTCCACCGCCTGCCCGCTTGCGGCAGTGTGCGATGCACGGTCACCTGACCCCAGCCCTCCGCGGGCAGCACGCAGTTGGGCAAAGACGCCCCGACCGCTTCGGCGGGGCGCAGCCCGGCGTAGTACATCCCGGCGAACAGTCCGACCAGCCGCCGTCCACGAGCCCGCCGGTAACTGCCGACGTAGGAGACCGCGCGCAGCAGGGAACGCGCCTGACCTGGGTTGGCGACCACCCGTGGGTCGACCTGGTGGACGGTCTCAGCCACGCTCCATTTGATGGGAGCAAGTGGGTCGGCGGGCAACTTGCGCTGCTCGACGGCGTACCGAACCGCATTGACCAGGACCTTGTGCTTGTGCCGCTGCGTCTCGGCCGCCGCCACCGCGCCATCCTGCTTGAGCCGCAGGGCTGTCAACACCGACCGCATCACGGCCGGATCCATCAGATCGGCCAGCGGACGTGAGGCTCCCGCCACCCAGCGCAGGGCCAGCCGGACATCCGCCGGCATCTGACACGGCTCCGGGCATGGGACGACGAACGCCCAGCCCCGCATCGCCCGCCGCAGCAGTTCATCGCTCGGACGGCCCCGCACGTCCCGGAGCATCGCCCGGGTGATCGCGCACAGCGCATCGTTGGTCTCATCCCGGGTCTTCGCCGCGATCAGCGGCCACCTCATCTCCATGTACTCCAGAGCAAAGGCGTACCAGCTGACCCCAGCCGCGCGACCCTGTGGCGAGCCACGGCTGATCCCCGCAGGGGACTCATCCGCAGCGCCTTGCCGAACGGAGCGGAGGAGCGCCGCGCCGAGGTCATCGGCCAGCGCCCTGATATCCGTCGCACCCGCTGTGCGGCGAACGGCCACGGCCCTGCTTCCACGTCTCCTGCCGGGGACGCCGCGCGCCTGAGATTTCGAGTTCCTCATGACATCCACCACCCTTCTGTTCAGGTGAACGTCCTGGATGCCCACATAAAGCCTCGGCAGCAACGACGCCGCTGCGCTCCCCTCTGCGCACCCCAGACAAGGCTGGAGCCATCCGCAGCGAGCGACTCAACGGCTTCGCTGTGCCAGCCCCACTCGGGGAGGATCGGAGGTAGGATGAGTAGCATGAGTGACCCTACCGGAAAGTACTCAATCACCATGCCCCGCGACATCGCCGAGGCTGCCAGGGCCCGCAGCGGCCCTTCGGGCCTGTCTGCCTATGTCGCCGCCGCCGTCGCGCGCCAGATCGAGCGGGACAATCTCAACGAGCTCATCCAGGTCGCCGAGGCCGAGCACGGGCCCATCACCGACGAAGAGATCCAGGCCCTGCGCGACCAGCTCCACCAGGCCCGCCAGCAGCAAACGCAAGGCGGGGCGAACGCCGCGTGACCCGCCCCTCCCCCGCTACCCCCGGCGGCACCCTCGTCCTCGACAGCGAAGGGCTGGCGAAGGCCGTCCTTCGCGACCGCACCGTCACCGGTTGGCTCGCCCTCGCTCGCGCCGACGACCTGCGGGTGATCACTTCCGCGGCCACCCTCGTGGAAGTGGTCCACCCCCGGATCAACCGCCCGGCCCTGGAGTGGACCCTCTCCCGCCTCGTCATCGAACCGGTCACCGAACCCATCGCCCTCCACGCCGCCGCCCTCCTCGCCGACGCCGGCCTGCACGGCCATAAATACGCCATCGACGCCATGCTCGGCGCCACCGCCCTCGCAGCCCCCGGTCCGGCGACGGTTCTCACCTCGGACCCCGAGGACCTAACCGCCCTGTGCGGTTCTCGCATCACTGTCATCAAGGTCTAGCGTCAGCTCTGCGGTACCGATCCCCTTCGGCGCTCCCCACCGCAGGGCCGCCAACCGCGGAGTCATTCCGATCTGGACCATGGCCGCAGCCACCGGGATAAGGTCCGAGCGTGGCCTTTATAGTGACTCTGAGCTCGAACGAACTCGACGCCAACCAGGGCAAGTTCAGAATTGAGCAGCGCCTGACCAAGTCCCGCCCAAAGAGCTTGAACATCGACGCAGCTCTCAGCGGACCGCCCATCGTGCTCTTGATCGGTGAGGCCCCCGCCCAGTCCGGCCGCGACCGGTCACGTTGGCTCGCATGGATAGGTATCGTGGCTCGTCATGGCACCGTGGGAGCCGTCGACAAAAGCATTACCGTCGATCCACTCCGCGAGTGCCTGGAGACCGTTCCAGCTCGACGGCCTCGACGGCATACCAGCGCCCCTGCGACAAGAGTTCGACCGCGCTTCACTGCTGGGCACAGTCGGCGCATGCAGCAACGCCGTATGGCAATCGCTGGAAAGCGCGCTACGCGCGAGGTGGCCCGGGCTTGGCCCTCTCCTTGACTGGCTGATAGCCCAAGCCGACCCGCCTGCCTTCGGAAACAGCCCTGCCGACCAGTCATGGCGCGAGCGCCCACACGGGACGCCCGTCGTGACGGCCCCATCCACCCCTGGGGATTCCGCAACCCGCCACAGCCGGTAGCCCACTCTGCGGGGCGGGTCTTCCCGTATCTACCCTGAAACTTTTCAGGGTTCGTCTGACGCCCCAATGAGAGACCATGCGCATGGCAAGAATGACGCAAAGGGTCCAGATGAACTGCGGTTTCCTCCATGCGCAGGGTCGGGGGCTTCAGCTCGGGCAAGTCCGAGTGACGAAGGAGACATGATGAAGGTACGCAAGGCGGCCAAGATGCTGTCGACTGCCACGTTGGCGGTAGTGATCGGCTTGGGTGCCGCCGGTACGGCTCATGCGGTCACCTGGCACGCGCGTACCTACTCGGGCGACAGCCTGACGGATGCTGGCGGTGCGAGGTGGGCAGAGGCGTTTTTGTACCCCGACGACGACAACGTCGCGTACTACGCAAAGTTCAACCCGGACGGCGAAGAACTGATCGCTTATGATCGGCTGGCCGATGGACACGCGACCCGGATCGAGATGAGCGTCTACAGCTCGTATAACCCAGACGACGGGTTCCTTGTGGACAGGGACACATTCTACGTGAGCACGGCGGACGGAACCAAAACGTTCAACCTGGGATCCCCCGACGGCAGCGGCGACATCCCAGAGGACTACTCGATCAACATGCGCGTGTGCATCAACGAGACGGTCCACTGCACCGATTGGGTCCGAGGCAGGTCTTAGGTCGTCACCGTTTGCAGAGCCGGTCTCTGGAGGTCGCTTCAGCATCGAATTCAACAAGGCCCGCTCCCGTCGGAACGCATCGAAGCCGCTCTGCGCACGGTATGCGATAGAGGTCACTCCACCGCCTCGCACGGAAGGGAGAACACACAGCTCAGACGGCATTTCTAGACGCGTCTAGGCATGCTCTCCGGAGCCGTGTGCGCAGGTTCGAATCCTGCCGGGGGCACTCGCCGAAAATCAGTGGAAATCTTGCGCTGACCAGGGCGGATGCCGACATTAGAGAGCGGGACCCAGTGTTACTGGGGCCCGCTCTTTGTCGTTCGCTCAAGGACGTGCGGTGGCGCTGTGGGCCGCCCGTGATGCGGAGGGGGTTCAGTTTCTCTGCGTCGGGGGTGTTCGGCCCGCGGGGGAGGGCGCCGGGCGCCGTCGCCCGCCCCCGCCGGGATCGCCGGCAAGGCCGCGGGGGGCTACCTCGCCGGCGTCGTCCTCGGCGCGATCAGGGCGCCGGCCGGGTTCTGCGTCGACCGCGGCCGGGGTGGGCCGGTTCTCGGAGGAGTCCTATGCCCCAGACCCGCTGTGTGAAGGCGGACTCTGGGCGCCGTCGGACGGTTCACCGCGGCGTATGAGGCTGCCCGGGCCGGCCCTGCAGATCATCCGACGCGAGGCTCGTGATGATGCCCGGGATGCGCTGCCCGCTGGTCCCAGCGGGGCGCTTCTCCACCGGTCAGGAGTTCTGCTGCCTGGTTCTGCGTGTGTGTGGCTGCCATTTGGGCTTCCGCCACGGCGTCTCCGCGTTCACGCACCAATTCTTCATAGATCGGTGGGTGATCGTTGTCGGTGGGATTTCGTGTCACAATGCCGATCCTTCGCTGGGTAATGCCGTCAGGCCCTGTGGAATCGGGCGGCAATTCCGCGCCCGGGGAGCAGATAACGGGCGGCCGGGGTGCCGTAATTGAGGATGATGCGTAGGCCCTCTGTGCCCGTTGTGAAAATGTCCTGTGCCCATCCACCGAGCCGGTCCGGCGTTGCGTGTGCGGCGGCCTGGTTGCGCAGGGAGTGGTCGGGGCCTGCGGGCCGGCCGTCCTTCCGGTGTCCGGAAACCGGGTCGGTGTTCACGAGAAATCCGTTCTGGCGCATTGCTGGGCGGACGGGTCACCCCGCGAAGCCGAAATTCGGCCGTCGAGGGTGACCGCTTCTACCTGGTTCTGCGCCAAGGAAACGCGTGCGCGTTACACCGCCGCCCGAGGCAGCCTGAATTTGGCGGCGTGGACGAGGGCGCTTATGGGTGGATCAGACCTGGCTGCCGGTGGGGAGCATCGCCCAGACCGTCTTGCCGTTGGGCTGCCGTCGGGTCCAGCCCCAGTGCTCGGACAGGGCGTCGATGATGCGCAGCCCGCGGCCGTGCTCGTCGAGGGGGTCGCTGGTGTGCGGGTACACGGGCGGGTTGTCGCTCGGGTCGGTGACGGCGCAGACCAGGTGGGCGGGGCGGCGGAGGCTGAGCCTGAGCCAGATCTCGGGCTCACCGGCGGCCAAGGGGTGGGGCGCGGAGTGCGGGGCCGCGTGCAGTACGGCGTTGGCGGCCAGCTCGGTGACCACCATGAGGGCGTCGGCGCTGCAGTGGTCGAGGGCCCAGTCACCGAGGGTGCGACGGACGAAGTCGCGGGCCTGGCAGCAACCCTGTTCGGCGCCGACGAGGCGCAGGGCGGCCGAGCGGGGCGAGGTGCGCGGGGGTTCGGGCCTGGTGAGATGGGCCCGGCCCGGGGTGCCGGGGTGCGCTGCCGGTGACCCGGTCCACTCCGCAGGGGATGCAGCGCTACCGGGCAGTCGAAGCCCTTCGTACGCAGGTAAGGACACAACGTCTCCCTGATACACGGTCAAGGCGGGGCGTCCGCGCTGCAGTTGACGCCACGGACTATTATCCACGCCGACGGCGCCTCCGTGCAATTTCACGGGAAATTGCGCGAGCGGTGTCGACGCAGAGCACGTGATGCCCTCGGACCCGCCGGGGCGGTGGGGCGTACACGTGGCGGAACGTGAGCAAGGAGAGTGCAGTGCCAACAGCACCGAACGGCGTGCGGGCAAGCTCGTTGGGCGTCCGCTGGACCAAGAGCCGGCACAGCAATGCCGAGGGCAACTGCGTCGAGGTGGCCCCCTTGGGCGACGGCAGCGTCGCGATGCGCAACTCCCGCGACCCCGACGGGCCGGCCCTCGTCTACACACCGGCCGAGATCGCCGCCTTCCTGGCGGGCGCGAAGGAAGGAGAGTTCGACCACCTGGTCTGACCCGGGCCGCCGTGCGCGGTCGTCCATCCGCAGAAGCCAGGGGGCCGCTGCGAAGCGGAAGTTGTGCCCCTTACTTGTGCCGGTTCAGGCGGCGCGAGGCGGCGGGATGCGATAATGCGGTCTGTCGTATGCCGGTCTACGGGGAGTCAGGATGTCCGCCGAGTCGCCTCGCATCTCCCGCCTCGAACCGTATCTGAACCGGTCCGAGCCCGCGCCGACCCTGCTGAAGATGCTGGTCGGCGTCCAGCTGGCGGGTATCCGCGAGGACTTCGGGCTCTCCCAGGACCAGGCGGCACGCGCCGTCGGGTTCAGTCCGGCGAAGCTGTCGCGCATCGAGGCGGGCAAGGGCCGTCGGCCGCCCACGGAGGTCGACGTGCGTGCGCTGCTGGAGTTGTACCGGGCCGAGGAGTACGAGTCCTCGGTGCTGCTGCAGTTGCTGCGGCGGGCCGGTGAGCCCGGGTGGTGGCAGCGCTATGACAAGCGGCTGATGCCGGAGTGGTTCGACCGGCTGGTCGGGTTGCAGGAGGCCGCGACCGCCATCCGTACCTTCGAGATCCAGTACGTGCCGGGCCTGCTGCAGACCGAGGCCTACACCCGGGCCGTGGTGGAGCGCGGGCTGCCGTCGGCGCCCAGCCGTGAGGTGGAGCGGCGCGTCGAGCTGAGGATGCGGCGGCGGGAACTGCTGCATCGGCCAGGCGGGCCTCAGCTGTGGGCGATCGTCGACGAGTCGGTGCTGCTGCGGATGCTGGGCAGCCGCGAGGTGATGCGTGAGCAGCTGGACCATCTGGAGGAGATGGCCCGGCGCCCCCATGTGACCCTGCAGATCGTGCCGTTGGACGTGACCAACGCCTCCGCGCCCGCCATCCCCGTCACCTATCTACGCTTCGGCGGCGTCGATCTGCCCGACATCGTCTATCTGGAGCACATCAAGAGCGCCGCCTTCCTGGAGGACCAGGACGAGACGGAGGAGTACCGGATCGCCCTGGACCGGCTGGGCGACGAGGCCCTCAACCCGCGCGAGTCGCTGCAGCGACTGCGTGAGACGAAGGCCCGGTACGCACCTGCCCCGTAGGTCGGCGCTGCGCTACGGCAGTCGGCCGACGCCGCCGAACTCGATCCACTCCTGGGTGAGTTGGCGCGGTGCCACCTCGGTGTCGGGACGCCAGGTGGAGACCTCCACCAGGCCCGGGTCCAGGATGTCCAGGCCCTCGAACAGCTGCGCCACGTCCTTCTCCTGGCGCACCCGGCCCCAGTGCCCCTGCGTCGCCTGGTCCATGAAGTTGGTGACGAACTCGCGGACCTCGGGGTCCTCGCTGACCAGCTGGCACATCACCAGGTAGCTGCCGGGCACGAGTCGCTCGGCCACGCGGCGGGCCACGGCGAGCGGGCCGTCGGTGTCGCTGTCGGGGATGCAGTGGAACACCGAGTTGAACAGCACGGCCACCGGCTGCGAGAAGTCGATCAGGCGCTTGGTGTCCGCGTGAGAGAAGATGCCGTCGGTGTCGCGCATGTCGGCGTGGATGACGGCGGTGTTCTCGTTCTGCTCCAGCAGGGCGCGGCCGTGGACCAGGACCATCGGGTCGTTGTCGACGTACACCACGCGCGAGGACGGGTCGATGGCCTGCGCGACCTGGTGGACGTTGTTCTGGGTGGGCAGGCCGGAGCCGTGGTCGAGGAACTGCCGGATGCCGTAGTCCTGGGCCAGCGTCCCGACCACCCGCTGCAGGAAGCGCCGGTTGTTCAGCGCGAGGGCGCGGGTACTGGGGACGACCTTGTCCAGCTGTTCGCAGGCGGCTCGGTCGGACGCGTAGTTGTCCTTGCCGCCGAGGTAGTAGTCGTACATGCGCGCGGCTGTCGGAATCGTGGCATCGATCGACTTGGACAGCGGCTTTCCAGGCTCCATCGTTTCCCCCAGTGGCAGGGCCGGTCGAGGAGATCACCTCGCCCGACAACACATCCTAGGGAGGCGGCAGTTGGTCAGGCCAGTCCGTCTGTCAACCACCGGAAGAATGACACCCTGACGGGGAGACAGCTCGACAAGACGCCTGGACAGGCCGTCGCCCGAACCGATTTGTCGTTGTGGCGTCAAATATTCGTAGGTGCCTACGAGGTGGCCGCGTCCGGGGCCCGTCAGCGCGCGGCCCTCACGGTCGGGGGACGGTATCCGTGAGGGCTTCTCGGCCGCGATTCATGATCGGGCTGTGCGACGCGCCAGTTCGAACTAGGGTTCTCGGTCGGAAGTCACATTCGACGGGGGTACGCACGTGGCCGATTCGGCGCGCTCGCTTGACGACACCGCGCATGACGGGGGACGTAACGGGGGAAGGCCAGGCCGGTTCGTCGGTATGGGTCCCTTCATGCTCGTCTGGAGCGGGCAGGCGATATCCCTGGTCGGCAATTCCGTTCTGCGGTTCGCCTTCGTCTTCGAGACATGGTCGGCCACCGGCCGGGCCACGGCGCTGACCACGCTGTCGCTCTGCGCGCTGCTCCCCCAGGTGCTGCTCAGCCCACTTGCCGGAGCCTTCGTCGACCGGATCAGCCGGCGTACGGCGCTGCAGCTCGCGGACGGTGGCGGACTGCTGATCGTGGCGCTGCTCAGCGTCCTGCACTTCACCGGAGGGCTGCACACCTGGGAGGTCTACGCGGCCGTCATGCTGCTCGGCAGCGCCGCCGCGTTCCAGTTCCCGGCGCTGGGCGCCGCCGTGCCGCTGCTGGTGGACAAGGGGCAACTGCAGCGGGCCAACAGTCTGCTGGCGAGCGCCAAGAGCACGGCGGACGTCGGTGGTCCGGCGCTGGGCGGGCTCCTGGTGGCGTTCTCCGGGCTCGGTTTCATCCTCGTCGCCGACCTGGTGAGCTTCGCTCTCGCGCTGGCCGCCATCCGGGTCGTACCGATGCGGGGGGACGACGGCCCCGCCAAGAAGCCGGCGGGCGGGCCGCGCAAGAAGCTCGTCGCGGAGGCCGTCGAGGGGATGCGGTTCCTCTTCCGGTATCCGAGCCTGCGCGATCTGATGCTGGCCTTCTGCGTGGTCAACCTGGTCATGGTCTTCGGCTTCGCCGCCGTACAGCCCATGGTGCTGGCCCGGTCCGGCGGCGAGACGTCGGCGCTGGCGAGCGTCAACACGGCGATCGGTGTCGGCGGGCTCGCGGGCGGGCTGCTGATGGCGGCCTGGAGCGGGCCGAAGAACCGGGCGCGGGGCATGCTGCTCGGGATCATCGGCATGTGCCTGTCCGCCCAGGTGGCCATGGCGCTCGCGGGCGGTGTGGTCGGCTGGTGCGCGGCCATTCTCGTGGGCGCGGCGCTCATGCCGATGATCAACGGCACGATGCAGGCGATCGTGCAGACGAAGGTTCCTCAGGAGTGGCACGGCCGGGTCTTCGGCGCCGTGATGTTCCTGTCGCAGATCTCCGTCCCGCTGGCCACCGCGGTCTCCGGGCCGCTCGCCGACCATGTCTTCGAACCGCAGGCCGCGGACGGCACCGGGATCTTCGTGGTGCTCGGGCCGCTCGTCGGCGACCGGCCGGGCAGCGGCATGGCGGCCATGCTGCTCATCGCCGGCCTGTGCGGCATCGCCGTCGGGGTGCTGAGCATGACCCGGCGCACGGTGCGGGAGATCGACTCGCTGCTGCCCGACATCGATGCCGAGTCGGGCGGGGACGGTACGGGCGACGGGGACGGCGGGGGAAACGGGGGCGGCGACAACGCCGTGACCTGCGAAGACGACTCCGGGGACGGCGGACGCCCCGGTGCCCCCGAGGATCCGGCCAGGCACCGCGCCAACCCCGACCCCGACACCCACCCCGACCCCGACGCCGACCCCGACAACCCTGAGAACAAAGCACTCGTGGAGGGCTGACATGACCACCAATCCGTTCGAGGACGAGAACGGCACCTACCTCGTACTCACCAACGCCGAGGGCCAGTTCTCGCTCTGGCCCGACGGGATCACCGTGCCCGGCGGGTGGGACGTGGCGATGACCGCGAGCAGTCGCGCGGACTGCCTCGCCTTCGTCGAGGACCGCTGGACCGACATATCTCCCGCCCGCACGGCAGCCGACGGCTGAGATGGGGGCAACGGGGGCTTTGCACGGGGTGCATGAACTCTTCGCGGCACAGGCTCGGCGGACACCGGCGGCGACCGCGCTGGTGTACGGCGACGAGCGGCTGAGCTACGGCGAACTCGACGCGCGCGCCGACCGGTTGGCCGGGCTGCTGCGGCGGCACGGCGTGCGGCCGGGGGCCCTGGTGGGCGTATGTCTGGAGCGGTCCACCGAGATGGTGGTGGCACTGCTCGGCACGCTCAAGGCCGGTGCCGGTTATGTGATGCTCGACCCGGACTTTCCGGCGGAACGGCTGCGCGGGATGGCGGCCGACGCGGGCGTCGCCGTGGTCGTGTCGCGGCGCGGGGCCCGACCGACCGCCCTCGCGGCCGAGTCGGTCGCGGTGGAGGACGCCGAAGGGGCACCGCGTCTCGAACGTGGCGCCGTGGACGTACGGCCGCAGGATCCCGCCTGCGTGATGTTCACCTCCGGCTCCACCGGCCGTCCGAAGGGCATCGTCGCCTCCCACGCCGCGATCACCGGGACGCTGACCGGGCAGGACTTCGCCTCCTTCGGGACCGGCGCGGTGTGGTTGCAGTGCTCCCCCGTGTCCTGGGACGCGTTCGCGCTGGAGCTGTGGGGCCCGCTGCTCGGCGGCGGCCTGTGCGTACTGCACCCGGGGCAGCGCCCCGACCCGGTGGTGATGGCCGGTCTGGTCGACCGGCATGCCGTCACCTCCCTCTACCTCTCCGCCTCCCTGTTCCACGTGATCGTCGACGAGTACCCCCGGGCCCTCGCCGGGGTGAGCGAACTGATCGTCGGCGGCGAGCCGTTGTCGCCCGCGCACGCCGCCCGCGTCCTGGAGCGGTACCCCGGGCTGAGGCTCAGCAACGGCTACGGGCCGGTCGAGGGCATGGTCTTCCTGACCGTCCATCCGGTCACCGCCGAGGACGTTCGGGAGGGAAGACCGGTGCCGATCGGCCGCCCGCTGGCCGGCAAACGGCTCCGGGTGCTCGACGAGCGGCTGCGGCCCGTCGCGGACGGCGAGACCGGTGAGCTGTACGCCGCCGGGGCGGGTGTCGCCCTCGGCTACTGCGGCCGTCCTGGGCTGACCGCCGAGCGCTTTGTGGCCGACCCGTACGGGGCCGCCGGTCAGCAGATGTACCGCACCGGCGATCTCGTGCGGCGCCGGGCGGACGGGGTGCTGGAGTATCTGGGGCGGGCCGACGCCCAGGTGAAGATCCGCGGGTTCCGGGTGGAGCCCGGGGAGGTGGAGACGGTCCTGGCCGGCCACCCGGGTGTCGTCCGGGCCGCTGTCGTCGCCCGTCCGGACGCCACCGGGGACAAGCGGCTGATCGCGTACGTCGTCCCGCGCGACGGACATCGGCAGCGGCTGTCGGAACGGGAGTTGCGTGACCACGCCGCTCGCGTGCTCGCCGACTACCTGGTCCCGGCCGCCTTCGTACTGCTGGACGCCCTGCCCCTCACCGCCAACGGCAAACTGGACCGCGCCGCCCTGCCCGAGCCCGGCCCGATCACCGGCTCCCTCGCCTCGGCAGCCGCACGACAGCCGTCGGGCCCGGTCGAGGAAGCGCTGTGCGGACTGTTCTCCGAGGTGCTGGGGGTGGCGTCGGTCGCCCCCGAGGACGACTTCTTCGCGCTCGGCGGCAACTCGCTGATGGTGACGCGGCTGCTGGGCCGGATCCAGCTGACGCTGGGCGCGCAGGTCGGCGTACGGGCGCTGTTCGAGTGCCGGACACCGGCGGCGCTGGTGCCGTACGTGGAGAAGGCCGCGCAGGACGAGAACGCCGAGAGGGGCGGGGAGGGGGACAAGGCCGCCGGGGGCGACCGAGCCGCGCTTTCCGCACCTCTGCGGGACGGGGATGCGCTCCCCCTGTCGTACGCCCAGCGTCGGCTGTGGTTCCTGGACCGGGTCGACGCGGGCAGCGCCTACACGCTGCCCGTGCTGGTGCGGCTGCGCGGTGAGATCGACCCGGAGGCCCTGCGGGCCGCCCTCGGGGACGTGGCCGCCCGGCAGACGGCGCTGCGTACCGTCTTCGAGGAGAGCGACGGCGAGCCGAGGCAGCGGGTGCTGAGCGGGGCTGAGGCACTGCCTCGGCTGCGGCATGTCGGGGTCGGCTCGGGTGAGTTGGAGCGGGCGGTCAGCGAAGCCGCCCGGCATCGGTTCGACCTCGCCGCCGAACTCCCCCTGCACGCCGTGCTGTTCAGTGTCCGGGACCGGCCGGGTGAGCACGCCCTGCTGCTCGTCCTGCACCACATCGCGGGTGACGGCTGGTCCCTGCCCCCGCTCTTCCGGGATCTGTCGCGTGCCTACGCGGCCCGCAGCGCCGGTTCCGAGCCGGAGCTCGCCCCGCTGCCCGTGCCGTACGCCGACTTCGCCCGCCGTCAGCAGGAGCGGCTGGGTTCGGCGGACGATCCCGGATCCCTCGCGGCCGCCCAACTCACCTTCTGGGGGGCGGCCTTGGCGGACCTCCCGGCGGGCGGCCCGCTGCTCCCCCGCCGTTCCGGACGGCCCGCCGTGCCGGGTCGGGACGCCGCCACCGTCGTACGGCGGCTGGACGCGGGCGCGCACGCGCGGGTCGTCGAGGCGGCGCGGGCGGAGGGCGCCACGCTGTTCATGGCGCTGCACGCCGCCCTCGCCGTCGCACTGGTGCGGGCCGGGGCGGGCGAGGATCTCGCGGTCGGGTCGCCGATCGCCGGGCGCGGGCACGACGGCACGGTCGATGACGTCGTCGGGTTCTTCGTCAACATGCTGGTGCTGCGCACCGACGCCTGCGGCGACCCCACCGCCCGGCAACTGCTCGCGCGTTCCCGGGAGACCGCGCTGAACGCCTTCGCCCACCAGGACGTGCCGTTCGAGGAGGTCGTGGACGCGCTCAATCCGGTACGGCCGCCGGGGCGGCAGCCGTTCACCGAGGTGGTGCTGGCGTTGCAGAACAACGCCCGGGCCGAGGTGGAGCTGCCCGGTGCCGAGGCCGGCGTAGTGCCGGTGCGCACCGGCACCGCGCGGTTCGAGCTGCTGGTCGACGTCACGGACGACCACGGGCCGGAGGGCGCGCCGGACGGCATGACGCTGGTCTTCGAGTACCGGACCTCGTGCCTGGAGCCGGAGTTCGTCCAGTGGCTGGCGGACGCGGTCGTCGAGGCGCTGTGCGCGGCGGCGGCCGAGCCGGACGTACCACTGTCCCGGCTGCCCCTGCCCGAGCCGCCCCGGCGGGCGGACGCGGTCCGGGACGCGGTCCTCGCCCCCGCCCGCCCCGCCGACACCCCGACGGACTCCGCGCTGCACCGGGAGATCGCCGCCGTCTGGTCCGACGTCCTCGGCGTCGAGCACATCGGCCCGCACGACGACTTCTTCCGGCTCGGCGGCAACTCCCTGCGCGCGGTACGGGTCGCGGCCCGCCTCACCGGCGCCGGGCGCACGGTGACGGCCGCCCAGCTGTTCACCTGCCCCACGGTCGCCGCTCTCGCCGCCGAGTTGGAGCGGGCACCGGCCGAGGCACCCGCGGCACCGGCGCCCATCACGCGCCGGCCGCGCGTTCCCCGGCAACCCGGCCGCGACGGCCGTACCGACAGCAGCCGAAACGGCCGTACCGACACCAGTCAGAAGGAGGTGCCATGGACCTGAGCGTGATGTTCTTCGGCGCCGACATGCCCGCCACCGACACCGCGACCGGAGGCGGCACGCCCCGGCACAGTGAGGCCTACGACGACATCCTCACCGTCGCCCGCACCGCGGACCGGCTCGGCTTCCACGCGATCTGGACGCCCGAGCGGCACTTCCAGCAGGTGGGGCAGGTGTTCCCCAGCCCGCCGGTGCTCAGCGCGGCGCTCGCGGTGGCCACCGAGCGGATCAACATCCGGGCGGGCAGCGTGATCCTGCCGTTGCACCATCCGCTGCGGATCGCGGAGGACTGGGCCGTCGTCGACAACCTCTCGCACGGCCGGATCGGGCTGTCCGCGGCGACGGGCTGGCACTCGGCCGACTTCGTGCTGGCGCCGGACAACTACGAGGGCCGCCGCGAGCAGACCCTGCGGGACATCCCGTTGCTGCGGCGGCTGTGGGCGGGTGAGGCGGCCGAGTTCACCGACGGCACCGGCGCCTCGGTCGCCGTCCTGCCGCAGCCCCGGCCGGTGCAGGACACGCTTCCCCTGTGGCTCACCAGCTCCGGCAACCCCGCGACCTGGGAGGCCGCCGGAGGTCTGCGCACCGGGGTCCTCGGGGCGACCGTCGGGCAGAGCCGGGAGGAGCTGGCCGAGAAGATCGCCCGCTACCGGGCCGCCTGCGCCGCCGCCCCCGACCAGGGCGGCACCGACGCGCACGGCCGGGTGACGCTGATGGCGCACACGTTCGTCGGCGCGGACGACGAGGAGGCGCGGCGCCTGGCCTCCGTACCGCTGACGAGGTATCTGCGCTCGTACGTACGGCAGACCACGGCCAACCGCACGGCCGACAAGGCGACGGCGGAGCTCACCGAGGAACAGACCGCGCTGCTCGCCGAGTTCGCCTTCCACCGCTATCTGACCTGGGGCAGCCTGCTCGGCTCCGCCGAGACCTGCCGGAAGATGCTCGCCGATCTGCGGGAGCTGGGCTGCGACGAGGTCGCCTGCTTCGTGGACTTCGGCCTCGGCCGCGACGAGGTACTGGCCGGGCTGCACCGGCTGGCCGAGCTTCGGGAGGACGTGGCGTGACAGGGGGATTCGCAACGCTGCGCAAGGGCCGCGACGTGGCGAAGGGATGCACGGCGCCCCGGGAGACCGACGGCGTGACGCGGGCCTCCCGGGATGCCGGCGGCGTGACGCAGGAGTGCGCGGCGCCCCGGGAGAGCCGGGGCGTGACGCGGGAATGCGCGGCGCCCCGGGAAGGCCAGGGCGTGACGCGGGCCTCCCGGGATGCCAGCGGCGTGACGCAGGAGTGCGCGACGCCCCGGGAGAGCCGGGGCGTGACGCGGGAATGCGCGGCGCCCCGGGAAGGCCAGGGCGTGACGCGGGCCTCCCGGGATGCCGGCGGCGTGACGCAGGAGTGCGCGGCGCCCCGGGAGAGCCGGGGCGTGACGCGGGAATGCGCGGCGCCCCGGGAAGGCCAGGGCGTGACGCGGGCCTCCCGGGATGCCGGCGGCGTGACGCAGGAGTGCGCGGCGCCCCGGGAGAGCCGGGGCGTGACGCGGGAATGCGCGGCGCCCCGGGAAGGCCAGGGCGTGACGCGGGCCTCCCGGGATGCCAGCGGTGTGGCGCAGGAGTGGGTGGCGGCTCGGGAGGGCCGGGGTGTGGCAGGGGAATTCGTGAGGCTTCGGGAGGACGTGGCGTGACGGCGATGACGGGGGCGGCCGGCGCTTCGATGGCCGAGCGGTTCAGCGCGCTCAGCGGTGAACAGCGGGTGCGGCTCATGCGGCGGCTGGTGGAGTCCGGGCAGGCCGGGCTGATCCCGGCGGTCGTACCGCCCCGCGACGGGGACGGGCCGGTGCGGCTCAGTCCGGCGCAGGAGGACCTGTGGGTGTACGAGTCGCTGTATCCCGGCACTCCCGCGCTCAACCTGTGCTGTGCCTACCACTTCGACGAGACGGTCGAGCCGGTCGACCCGGACCGTCTGGAGACGGCACTGACCCTGGTGCGGGCGCACCACGACGTCCTGCGGGCCCGCATCGGCGGCGAGCCGGGCGCGCTCAGCGTCACCTTCCCGCCCGAGGAGCGATTCCTGCTGGAGCGGGAGGACCTGCGGGGCACCGGCACCACCATCGCCGAGGCCTTCGAGACGTTCCGGCGCCGCCCCTTCGACCTGGCCGGTGAACCACTGATGCGGGCCCGGTTCGTCACGGTCGACGACCGGCGGACCACGCTGATGCTGAGCCTGCACCACGTGATCGCCGACTGGTGGTCCTTCGACGTGCTCCAGGCCGAGTTCGCCGAGGCACACCGCGCGATGCGCGCCGGTACGGCACCGACGCTGACCCGCCCCCGCATCCAGTACGCCGATTTCGCGTCCTGGCAGGGCGAGTTGGAGGACTCCGGCGTCTTCGAGGCGCGGCTGGCGTTCTGGCGCCGCTACCTCGCCGGGCCGCCGGGGCCGCTCAGCGTGCCCGGGGCCAGGGCCGGGGTCGGGGTCGGCGCCGGGGCGTCCGAGGCGGGCGGCTCCTCCGAGGAGATCGCCCAGATCCCGTTCCGCGTCGACGCCCCGACCGCCCAGGCCGTACGGGCGCTGGCCCGCGAGCGCGGCGCCTCCGTCTACGTCGTCCTGATGGCGGCCTTCGCGGTCCTGGCGCACCGCCTGACCGGCGCCGACGACATGGTGCTCGGCACGCCGACCGCCAACCGGGCCGCCAAGGGCCTGGAGCGGGTCATCGGGTACGTCATGAACGCCATCCCGACCCGCTGGCGGATCCGGCCCGGGGACTCCTTCGCCGACGTGCTGGCCAGGTTCGCCACGGACTTCCCCGAGTTGATGGCCAACGCCGACGTGCCCGTGGGCCGGATCGTCTCGGCGGTCGCGCCCGACCGCAGCGCCGGGCGCTCCCCGCTGTTCCAGTGGGTGTTCATGCACCTCACCCAGCAGCGCAGCGTGGCCGCACTGCGGGAGTTCAGCGAGCCCGAACGCATCCACACCGGTGGCGAGCACGACCTCGTCGGCATCGTCCGTGACTCCGACGACGGCACGATGGAGGGCAGCTTCGAGATCCGGACGGCCCTCTTCGGCGCCGACACCGTACGGCACTGGACGGACGCCTACCTGGAGCTGCTGCGCCGCTTCACCGCCGACCCCGAGGTGCCGCTCGCCGAGGTCGGCCTGGTGCCCGAGGCCGACCGGCGACGGCTGGCGGAGCTCGGCTCGGGCGGTCCCGCCCCCGAGCCGCTGGCCCTCCCCGACCTGGTGGCCCGGCAGGCGTCCCGCACCCCCGACGCGCCCGCGCTGGAGGCCGAGGACCTGCGGCTGACGTACGCCGGACTGACCGACCGCGTGAACCGGCTGGCGGCTCATCTGGCCCGGCACGGGGCGGGCCCCGGCCGGATCGTGGCCCTCGCCCTGGGGCGCACGGCCGCCATGGTCCCGGCGCTGCTGGCGGTGCAGCGCACGGGCGCCGCGTACCTCCCGATCGACCCCGACTATCCACCGGAGCGCATCCGGCTGGCGCTGGCGGACGCGACGCCGGTCCTGGTGGTGGCCGGCGAGCCCGGGGTGATTCCGGAGACGGACGTCCTCACGCTCGTCCTCGACGAGCGCGCCTACGCCGAACAGCCGCTCGCTGCCGACGAGTTGGCCCCTTCGGCTCCCGCCTATGTCATCCACACCTCGGGCTCCACCGGCCGCCCCAAGGGCGTCGTGGTCCCGCACACCGGTCTGACGGCCCTCGCGCGCGGTCTCGTGGACGCGCTCGCACTGGACGCGGACAGCAGGGTGCTGCAATTGGGCTCGCCCGCCTTCGACATCTCCGTGAGTGAGATGTGCATGGCGTTCGGGTCCGGCGGCACCCTGGTCGTACCGCCTTTGGGGCCGCTCGCCGGGCAGGACCTCGCGGACGTGCTGACCGGCCGGCGGATCAGCAGTGCGCTGCTGCCGCCGTCGGTGCTGGCGACGGTGCCGGCCGGGGAGTACCCCGAGCTGCGGTCGCTGGCCGTGGGCGCGGAGGCGTGTCCGCCGGAGCTGGTGGCCCGCTGGGCCGTCGCAGGGCGCCGGTTCCACAACGCCTACGGGCCCACCGAGTTCACCGTCGCCGCCTCCGTCTCCGGCCCGCTGACCGGCGACGGCACGGCACCGCCCATCGGCGCCCCGCTCCCGGGCACGCGCGCGTACGTCCTCGACGAGCGGCTGCGGCCCGTGCCGCCCGGGGTGTGCGGCGAGCTCTATCTGGCGGGGCCGGGAGTGGCGTACGGCTATCTGGGGCGGGCGGGGACGACCGCCGAGCGGTTCGTCGCCGACCCGTACGGGCCGCCCGGCGGGCGCATGTACCGCACCGGGGACCTGGCCCGCCGCCGGGACGACGGGCAGCTGGAGTATCTGGGCCGCTCCGACGACCAGGTGAAGATCCGCGGCCACCGCATCGAGCCGGGCGAGATCGCGGCGGTCCTCGCCGGGCACCCCTCGGTACGGCAGGCGGTGGCCGTCGTGCGGGAGGACCGGCCGGGCAGGCCACGGCTCGTCGCGTACGTCGTCGGCGGTGGTGAGGGCGTGCCGGTCCCGGAGGCGCTGCTGGCGTACGCCGCCGGGCGGTTGCCCGCCGCCATGGTGCCGGCCGACGTGGTGGTCCTGGACGAGCTGCCGCTGGCACCGGGCGGCAAGCTGGACCGGGCGGCGCTGCCCGCCCCGGGAAGCCGGCCGGGCGGCTCCGGGCGGGCCCCGGAGGGCGTCCGCGAAGTCACCCTGTGCGCCCTCTTCGAGGAGGTGCTCGGTGTCGAACGGGTCGGCGCCGACGACGACTTCTTCCGGCTGGGCGGCGACAGCATCATGGCGATCCAGCTCGCCGGGCGGGCCTCGGGGGCGGGGCTCGGCATCGCGCCGCGCGACATCTTCACGGCCCGTACGCCTGCCGCGCTCGCGCTGACGGCACGGGAGGCGGCGAACCTCGGCACCGTCGAGGACTCCGGCACGGGGCGGTTCCCGCTCACGCCGGTCATGCGGTGGTGGCGCGAACAGGACGGGGACGCGGCGGCGTTCACGCAGTCGATGGTGTTCCCGGTGCCGCGGGACGTCGGCCTGGAGCGCGTCGAGGCGGCGGTGCGCGGGCTGGTGGAGCGGCACGGTGTGTTGCGGATGCGCCTGGTGGACGGGGAGCTGGAGGTTCCCGAGGACGTCCCCGGCGTGGCTGTCGAGCGCGTCGAGATGCCCGCGGGTGCCGATCCGCGCGCGTCGGCCGAGGAGTTGGCGGCGTCGGTGCGGCTCGACCCGGAGAAGGGGGAGATGCTGCGGGCCACCTGGCTCGACCCGGCCTCCGGTCAGCCGGGGCTGCTGTTGCTGACGGTGCACCACCTGGCGGTGGACGGGGTGTCCTGGCGGCTGCTGGGTCCCGAGCTGGCGGCCGGGCTGGCGGCCGGGCCGGCCGGGGAGCGGCTGCCGCAGAGCCCGGGCACGTCCTTCGCGCGCTGGGCTCGGCTGCTGGCGCGGGAGGCGGTCAGGCCCGGGTTGGCCGACACGGAGTCCGCCTGGTGGGAGCGGATGCTGAGCGGCCCGGACGCGCGGATCGCGGGCGGGCGGGGTGTCGGCGCGCGCCGTGCCGTGCTCACCGTCGAGCTGACGCCCGAGGTCACCGAGGCGGCGCTGTCCGAGGTGACCGCGGCCTTCCACTGCGGCCCGGACGCCGTGCTGCTGACGGCGCTGGCCGCGGCGGCGGTACGGCGGCGGGGCGAGGCCCCTTCGGCTGTCACCGGCGTGCTGGTCCATCTGGAGGGCCACGGCCGTGAGGCGCTCTCCGAGCCCGTCGACATCTCCCGCACGGTCGGCTGGTTCACCACCCAGTACCCGGTCAGGCTGGACGCGGGCGGCGCGCTCGGCCCGGACTTCTGGCAGCCCGCGCGGGACGCGGCCGGTGAGGCGCTCAAGCAGGTCAAGGAGCAGCTGCGGGCGGTCCCGTCGGGCGGCCTCGGCTGGGGTCTGCTGCGCCACCTCAACCCGGACACGGCCCCGAAGCTGGCCGCGCTGCCCGTCCCGGACCTGCGCTTCAACTATCTGGGCCGGTTCTCCGGCGGCGACACGGCCGACGGCGAGCTGCTCGGCATGGCCGCGGAGGCGCTGCCGCTCGGCCATGCGGTGGAGGTGGACGCGCTGGTCCTGGAGCGGGACAGCGGGCGGCTGTGTCTGAGCGCCGGGTTCTCGTACGCGCGCGGGGTGCTCGGCGAGGACGAGGTGCCGGCGCTGGCCCGGCTGTGGTGCGAGGCGATCGAGGTGCTGGTCGAGCACGCCCGCCGGGACGGCACGGGCGGTCACACCAGCTCCGACTTCCCGCTGGTCGACCTGTCGTCGGACCAGCTCGCCCTGCTGGAAGACGACTTGGAGTTCGAGGACTGGGACGACGAAGACGACGAGGACGAAGAGGGGGACGGCTGATGGGCGGCCGCATCGCGGACGTACTGCCGCTCTCCCCCGCCCAGGAAGGCCTGCTCTTCCACGCCCTGCGCGATCCGGACCGCCCCGATCCGTATCTGGTGCAGGCCCGCTTCCGGATCGCCCCCGGCGTCAAGGCCCAGGCGGTGCGGGCCGCAGTGACCGCGCTGCTGGAGCGGCACCCGAATCTGCGAGCGTGTTTTCGGCACGAGCAAGTCGACCGGCCGGTGCAGGTGATCCCGCGCGCGGTGAAGGTGCCGTGGACGGAGGCCGACTGCACGGGTCGCGGGCAGGACGAGACGGAG
Source organism: Streptomyces sp. T12 (assembly GCF_028736035.1). Taxonomy (NCBI): domain Bacteria; kingdom Bacillati; phylum Actinomycetota; class Actinomycetes; order Kitasatosporales; family Streptomycetaceae; genus Streptomyces; species Streptomyces sp. T12. Next base: position 7,263,645 of record NZ_CP117866.1, on the reverse strand, counting down.
ACGGAGCTCGCGCGTCTCATGGCCGAGGACCGGGCGCGCCGCTTCGACCTGGCCCGGCCCCCGCTGGTGCGGGCCACGCTGGTTCGGCACGACATGGGCGCCGAGCTTCTACTGACGTTCCATCACATTCTGTTGGACGGCTGGTCGTTGCCGTTGCTCGCGCAGGATCTGGAGGCGCTGACGACGGGCACGGCCGAGCTGCCGCCCGCTGTACCCTTCAAGCAGTACCTGGTCTGGCTGAACGGCCAGGACCAGGCCAGGGCGGAGGCAGCCTGGCGTGAGGCGCTGGGCGGGCTGACGCGGCCCGCGCTGCTTGCCCCGGGTGAGCAGGACGGCCCGGACGGACCGGGCGGGGCTGAGGACACCGTCGACGTAGAGCTGACGCCCGAGCTGACGGCGGCGGTCACCCGGCGCGCCGCGGACGCGGGCGTCACCGTCAACACCGTGGCGCAGACGGCCTGGGCCCTGGTGCTGGCCCGGCTGACCGGTGCCGAGGACCTGGTGTTCGGCGCGGTCGTCTCCGGGCGGCCGCACGATCTGCCCGGCGTCGAGCGGATGGTGGGCCTGTTCATCAACACGCTGCCGGTGCGGATCCGGCTGCGCCGCGGTGAGGGCGTCGACGAGCTGCTGGCCCGCGTCCAGAGCGAGCAGCTGCGGCTGGCGCCGTATCACCATGTACGGCTGTCGGAGGTGCAGCGGGCGGCCGGAGCCGGCGAACTCTTCGACACGGTCCTGGCGTTCGAGAACTTCCCGCGCACCGCGGGGCCCACGACCGCCGTCGAACTGGTCGAGACGCGGGACGCGACGCACTACCCGGTGACGGTCGCCGTCGTCGCCGGGGAACGGATGCTGCTGCGGATCAGCTGCCGCCGGGGCATCTCCGCGGCCACGGTCGGCACCCGCCTGGCGCGCGCCTTCGAGGCGCTGACGTCCGCGCACGGCACGCCGGCCGACCGGCTCGACGTCCTCCCGCAGGAGGAGCGGCGACAGCTGCTCGCCCTGGCCGAGGGGCCGGTACGTCCGGTGGCCGAGACGCTGACCATCCCCGGGCGCTTCGCCGGTCAGGTGGCCCGTACGCCGGACGCGCCGGCCGTCGAGACGGACGGTGAGGTATTGACGTACGGCGGTCTCGACGCGGCGTCCGACCGGATGACGGCGCGGCTGCGGGAGGCGGGGGTGCGGCCCGGCGACACGGTGGCGCTGCCGCTGGTCCGGTCCGTGTCCCTGGTCGTCGCGCAGCTGGCGGTGCTGAAGGCGGGCGCGTGCTGCCTGCCGCTGGATCCGGCGGCTCCGGCCGGGCGGCTGGCGGCACTGGCGGGGCAGGCCGGTGCACGGGTGGCGGTTGCCGCTGCGGGCGGGCAACTGCCGGACGGTATACGGGTGTTGGACGTGTCAGGCCTTGACGGGTCCGACGCTGCCGAGCCGCCGACGGCGGCCGTGCACCCCGAATCCACCGCCTACGTGATGTACACCTCCGGCTCGACGGGCGAACCCAAGGGCATCCTCACCCCGCACCGGGCCGTCGTCGAGCTCGCCGCCGACACCCGTTTCGCGGGCGGCGCGCACGAGCGCGTCCTCCTCCACAGCCCGCACACCTTCGACGCCGCCACCTACGAGACCTGGGTGCCCCTGCTGAACGGGGGCACGGTCGTGGTCGCCCCGCCCGGCCCCGTCACCCCCGACCTGCTGAAGCGGCTGCTGCCCGAATCGCGCGTCACCGCCGTGTGGCTCACCGCCGAACTCCTGCGCACCGTCGCGGAGATCGCGCCCGAGGTGCTCGGCACCGTGCGGGAGGTGTGGGCGGGCGGGGACGTCCTCGCGCCCGAGGCGGTGCGGCGGGTGCGCGAGCACTGCCCCGGCACTCGGGTCGTCAACGGCTACGGGCCCACCGAGACGACGGTGTTCGCCACGGCCCACCGGGTGACCGGTGACGTCGGCGCGTCCGTGCCCATCGGGCGGCCCCTCGACAACACCCGCGCCTACGTCCTCGACCGCCTCCTGCGTCCCGTACCGGCCGGAACGGTGGGCGAGTTGTACGTCGCCGGCACGGGCCTGGCCCGCGGTTACCTGAACCGCCCCGACCGGACCGCCGAGCGCTTCGTCGCCGATCCGTACGGGCCGCCCGGCACCCGGATGTACCGCACGGGCGATCTGGTGCGCCGGCTTCCCGCCGGCGAGCTGGAGTTCATGGGCCGCAGCGACGACCAGGTCAAGGTGCGGGGCTTCCGCATCGAGCCCGGCGAGGTGGAGGCCGTCCTGGCCGCCTGCCCGGGCGTGGAACGGGCCGTGGTGGCCGCGCGCCCCGGACCGGACGGCGGCAAGAGGCTCGTCGCGTACGTCGTGGGCGGCGACCTGGGCCTCGTACGGGAGCATGCGGCGCGCACGCTGCCGGCACATCTGATGCCGTCGGCGTGGGCCGCCCTCGACGCCGTACCGCTGACCGCGCACGGCAAGGTCGACCGGGCCGCGCTGCCCGACCCCGAGCCGCGGCGAGTCCGGCCGGGCCACGGACGGATGGCCCGGCCGGGACGCGAGCAGCGGCTGTGCGCGCTGTTCGCTCAGGAGCTCGGGCTGGAGGCGGTCGGCCCCGACGCCGACTTCTTCGCGCACGGCGGCCACTCGCTGCTCGCCCTGCGCCTGACCGCGGAGATCTACACCCAGCTCGGGGTACGGGTGTCGCCGGCCACGCTGTTCGAGGCGCCGACGCCGGCCGCGCTCGCCGCGCGCCTCGCCACGGGACAGGCGGGCACGGGCACGGGCACGGGCCGGGACGACGAGGACGCGTACTCCCCGCTGCTCCCCCTGCGCCGCGAGGGCGACCTGCCGCCGCTGTTCTGTCTGCACCCGGGGCTGGGGCTCGGCTGGGGGTACGCGGCGCTGCTGCCGCACCTCGCCCCCGGGCGGCCGGTGTACGCGCTGCAGACTCCGGTGCTGCACGGCGAGCAACTGCCGGGTTCGCTGGGCGAGTTGGCCGAGCGGTACGTGCCGCACATCCGGGCGGTGCGGCCGCACGGGCCGTATCTGCTGCTGGGCCGGTCCTTCGGCGGACCGTTCGCGCACGAGCTGGCGGTGCGGTTGCGCGCGGCCGGCGAGGAGGTCGCGCTCGTCGCCGTCCTGGACTCGATGCCGAAGCCGCCGGACGTGGCGCGCGTGCCGCTGGACCCGGCGGTCGTGGAGCAGGTGGCGTTGAGCAACCTGCTGCGCAACGCGCTGCCCGGAGTCGCGGCCGGTCCCGAGCCGCTGGAGAGGGCCGAGGTCGTGGCACGCGTCCACGCGCACAGCGCGCTCCTCGCCGACCTCGACGAACGGCGCCTCGACACCCTGGTCGCCGCCATGGGGCGGTACATCGAGATGGCCCGCGCCTGGCAGCCGTCGCCGTACGACGGCCGGGTGACCCTCTTCTCGGCCACCCGCGCCTCGGAGGCGACGACCGAGGAGAAGCGCGCCGCGTGGCAGGCCTGCTCGGCCGGGGTGGACGTACACGAACTGGACTGTGAGCACAGCGATGTGCTCACACCGGGGCCGGTCGGCGAGATCGCCGCGGCCGTGGAAGACGTACTGGCAAGGGACCGCACGGGGGACGGAGCACAGGCAGATGGACGCTGACGGCATAGGGACTGTCGGGGAGTACGGGGAGAAGGCCGGGGCGTACGAGGAGACTCCCGGGGCTCCCGGGGCTCCCGGGGCTGGCGAGGAGTACGAGTTCCCGACCTCGGACGCGCAGGCCCGGCTGCTCGTCCTGGACCACATGGACCCGGGCAGCGCGACCTACCACGTGCCGGCCGCGTTCGCCGTGCGCGGGCCGTTCGATCCGGCCGCCTTCGGCCGGGCCCTGGACTCGCTCGTCGCCCGGCACGAGTCGCTGCGCACCGTGTTCCGCACCGGCCCCGACGGGGTGCCGCTGCAGATCGTGGCCGCCGCCGGGAAGGTCGAGCCGTGCGTGGAGCGCGACGTGCCCGTGGCCGAGGTGGACGCGCGGATGCGCGCCGAGGCCGCCCGCCCCTTCGACGTGGCGTCCGGCCCGCTGCTGCGCTGCACGCTGTACGCCGTGGGCGACGGCAGTCACCGCATCCTGCTCGTCGCCCACCACCTGGTCTGCGACGGCTGGTCGCTGGGCGTGCTGCTGCGCGAGCTGTCGGCCGGGTACGAGAACGAGGCCAAGGGCCTGCGCCACGCGCTGCCCGAACTCCCGCTCCAGTTCCCCGACTTCGCGTCGTGGCAGCGGGAGCGGCAGGCGGCGGGCGAGTACGCCGACTCGGTCGCGCACTGGGCCGAGCGGCTGCGCGGGGCCCCCGAGACGGTCGCGCTGCCGCTGGACCGGCCGCGCGGGGCGGTCCGTTCGGCGGCGGGCGGCACCGAACGCTTCACGCTGTCGGCCCGGGTCCGTGAGCGGATCGCCGAGACGGCCCGGACGCGCGGCGGTACGCCGTTCATGGCGGTGTTCGCCGCGTACGCCGCGTTCGTGAGCCGGCTGTCCGGCTCCGAGGACCTGGTGATCGGCTTCCCCGTCTCCGGCCGGGACCGCCCCGAACTCCAGGACATGGTCGGCATGCTGACCAACACCCTGGCCCTGCGCGTCGACCTGTCCGGTGACCCGACGTACCACGACCTGATCGGCCGCCTGCGCACCGCGCTGCTGGCCTCCCAGCCGTACCAGGACGCGCCCTTCGAGGCGGTCGTGAACGCCGTCGCCCCGGCGCGCGAGATGAGCCACGACCCGGTCGTGCAGGTGGTGTTCGGCTACGACGACGACACCGAGCTGACGCTGAGCCTGGCGGGCGCCGAGGTCGAGCGGGTCCCTGTCGTGCTGGACACCGCGAAGTTCGACTTCCATCTCCAGGTGGAGCGGTGGGGCGAGGACCTCGCCGCGTATCTCATCCACCGCAGCGCGCTGTTCGAGGCGGCGACGGTACGGCGGTGGGTGCGGTGCTTCGAGACACTCCTGGACGGTCTGCTGGCGCAGCCCGACGCGCCGCTGTCGACGGTCGAGATGGTGTCGGCCGACGAGCGTGAGCGGTTGCTGGCGCTCGGGGACCGTACGCAGCGGGTCGTCGAGTCGACACGGCTCGTACCGGATCTGGTGGCGGACCGCGCGGCCGCCCGGCCGGAGGCCACCGCCCTCGTCTGCGGAGCGCTGCGGCTGACGTACCGCGAACTGCTGGAGCGCGCCGACGGTCTGGCGGCTCGGCTGCGTGCGCGCGGCGTGCGGCGCGGCGACCGGGTCGGGCTGCTGCTGCCCCGGGGCGCCGACATGGGCATCGCCGCCCTCGCGGTGCTGCGCGCGGGCGGCGCCTATGTGCCGCTGGACCCGGCACACCCCTCCGCGCGCCTCGCCTTCATGGTCGCGAACTCGGGCACGTCGCTGCTGCTGACGGCGGCGGGGACGACGGGCCTGACGGGGACGGACGTTCCGCAGCTGCGGGTGGACGCGGACACGGACGAGGCGACGGACGAGGCCATGGATGAAGCCACGGATGCCATGGCTCCGGGCGTCCCCGTGGAGTGTTCGCCCGACGACCTCGCCTACGTCCTCTACACCTCCGGCTCCACCGGCGTCCCCAAGGGCGTGGCGGTCGAGCACCGGGCGCTGCTCAATCTCGCGGTGAACGTCCGCCCCGTGTTCCCGGTGACCGCGCAGGACCGCGTCCTGCAGTTCGTGTCGTTCGGCTTCGACGTGGCCGTGTCCGACCTGTTCTTCCCCTGGGTCGCGGGCGCTGAGCTGCACATCGCGCAGGAGGACGAGCGACTGGGCGAGGCGCTCCAGGCACGGTTGCGGGACTCCCGGATCACCTACGTCTTCCTGCCGCCGTCCGCCGCGATGACCCTGCCCCGCGCCCCGGGCGCCCTGCCCGAGCTGCGCACGGTCGCGGTCGGCGGCGAAGCCTGCCCGGCCGAGCTGGTCGAGCGGCTCGGCGAGGAGGGCCGCCGGATCGTCAACGCGTACGGCCCCAGCGAGGCCACGGTGTACTCCACCACCGCCGATCTGCACCCCGGTGAACCGGTGGTCATCGGCCACGCGGTCCCGGGCACCCGCGCCCACGTCCTGGACCGGCGCCTGCGCCCGGTCCCGGTCGGCGTGACGGGCGAGCTCTACGTGGCCGGCGCCTCCCTGGCCCGCGGCTACTTCGGCCGGCCCGGCATGACCGCCGAGCGCTTCGTCGCCGACCCGTACGGGCCGCCCGGCAGCCGGATGTACCGCACCGGCGACCTGTGCCGCATCGACGCGCACGGCGTGCTGCACTACCTCGGCCGCGGCGACTCCCAGGTGAAGCTGCGCGGCTACCGCATCGAACTGGGCGAGATCGAGGCGCTGTTGGCGGGCCACGCCGACGTCACGGTCGCCGCGGCGGCGGTACGGGGGGAGGGGGCAGAGCAGCGGCTCGTGGCGTACGTGGTCGGAAAGGACACGGGCACGGACACGGCCACGGGCCCCTCGGACGAAGCCCTGCGTGCCCTTCTCGCCGTACGGCTCCCCGGCTACATGGTCCCGGAGATCTTCGTCCGCCTGCCGGAGCTGCCGCTGAACCGCTCCGGCAAGATCGACCGGGCGCGGCTGCCCGAACCTGCGGCCCGGCGGCCCCGGTCGGAGGAGTCGTACGCCGCCCCGCGCACCGCCGGTGAGCGGCGGGTGGCCGAGGTGTGGCAGCGGGTGCTGACCCTGGACCGGGTCGGCGTGCACGACAACTTCTTCGACCTGGGCGGCAATTCGGTACGGCTGCTGGCCGTGCTGTCGGCCCTGCGCGAGCACCCCGAGTGCCGCGAACTGACCCTGATCGACCTGTTCCGCCATCCCACGGTGGCCGCGATCGCGGCCCACCTCGACAGCGACGCCCGGCCGACCTCGCGCCACGAGGAGGCGGCCAGGCGCGGCAGTGACCGCCGGGCGGCCCTGCACAAGCTCCGTTCCAGGAAAGGCACGACGCGATGACGACCGAGGAAGTCCCGATGCAGGATCCGGCGCAGGGTCTCGAATCCGCGGTGGCCGTCGTGGGCATGAGCGGCCGCTTCCCCGGCGCGCGGGACCTGGAGTCCTACTGGGCCAACCTGCGCGACGGCGTCTGCTCCCTAGCCACCTTCACCGAGAAGGAGTTGCTGGCCGACGGAACGGACGCGGCGGAGCTGGACAATCCCGCGTACGTCTGCGCCCAGGGCCGCATCCCGGACGCCGACCGCTTCGAGGCGGACCTCTTCGGCTTCACCCGCGCGGAGGCGGCGGCGCTGGACCCGCAGCACCGCGTGCTGCTGGAGACGGCGTGGTCCGCCCTGGAGGACGCGGGCTACGCCCCGCTGGACGCACCGTCGCGCACCGGCGTGTACGTGGGCGGCAGCCCCACGGAACACGCCCTGGCGGCCGGCACGGACCCGGCGCTCGCGGCGTCGATCGGCGCCCTCCAGGTCCGTATCCTCACCGACCGCGAGTTCCTGGCGCCCTGGATCTCCTACCGTCTGGGCCTGGAGGGCCCCAGCATGACGGTCCAGACGGCCTGCTCGACCTCGCTGACGGCGGTCCACCTGGCCGTCCAGGCTCTCCTGCTCGGTGAGTGCGACACGGCCCTCGCGGGCGGCGTGGCCATCGGCAGCGTGCGCAGGCAGGGTTACGTCCACTACCAGGGCGGGATCTTCTCCCCCGACGGCCGCTGCCGCCCCTTCGACGAGAAGGCGGCCGGCACGGTGCCCGGCAGCGGCGTGGGCGTGCTGGTGCTGCGCCGACTGGAGGACGCACTGGCCGACGGTGACCCGGTGCGCGCGGTGATCCGGGGTACGGCGGTCACCAACGACGGTTCCGGCAAGGTCGGTTTCACCGCTCCGGGGGTGGACCAGCAGTCGGCCGCGATCACAGAGGCGTGGGCGGCGGCGGGGCTGGAGCCGTCGGCGGCGCAGTACGTGGAGGCGCACGGGACGGGGACCGAACTCGGGGACCGGATCGAGCTGGAGGCGGCGAGCGCGGCCTTCGCGGGCGGCGACGGCATCGGCCTCGGCTCGGTGAAGTCGAACATCGGGCACGCGGACGCGGCGGCCGGGGCGGCGGCGCTGATCAAGACGATCCTGATGCTGGAGCACGCGACGCTGGCGCCGACGGTGGACGTCACGAGCCCGCTCGCCGCCCTTCAGGAGTCGCCGCTGCGGCTGGTGACCGAGGCCGAGGAGTGGCCGAGCCGTGCGGGCCTGCCCCGGCTGGCGGGGGTGACGTCGGTGGGTATCGGCGGCACGAACGTGCATGTGGTGGTGCAGGAGGCGCCCGAGCGGCCGTCGCCGGCGGGTACGGCGACGCACTCGGCGGCCGACGCTGCGCACCCCCTGGTCCTGCCCTTGTCGGCGCGCACCGAGCCGCAACTCGCCGCGCTGGCCGACCGGTTGGCGAGGAGACTGCGCGAGGCGGACGCCCCGTCCCTGACCGACGTCGCGCACACCCTGCGCACGGGCCGGGTCCGGCTGCCCGTACGGGCCTATGTCGTGGCCGGTACGCGGGAGGAGGCGGCCGACCGGCTCACGACGACGGCCGGGGGCCGCCGGGACACGACGACCGACCCGCTGGGCGAGGCATGGGTAATGGGCGAGGAGGTGACCTGGCCGGCTCTCGGAGGTGACGTACGGCGGGTCCAGCTCCCGACGTACCCGTTCGCGGGCGAGAGCTACGGCGCGCTGACGCTGCTCAGGCCCGCCGCGCAGGAGCCGCACGAGGAGGCGGCGACCGACGTCGCGGCACCCGCCCCGGAGACCGAGCTCGGGCACAAGGTGAGCGAGCTGGTGATCGAGGCGCTGGATCTGAACAGTGCCGCCGATCTCGCGCAGACGTACTTCGAGGCGGGCGGCGACTCGCTGACGGCCGTTCACCTCGCCGGAAGGCTCCGCGACGAGTTGGGCATCGACGTGCCGATCCAGCTGTTCCTCGAACCGATCACACTGAAGGACATGACGACGAGCATCTGCGAGATAAAGCAGAACGGTGCCGCGGACGACGCCCTCGATGCCCTTCTCTCCGAGTTCGAGGCGGAGTCGTGACCGTCCCCGACATCCGGACCCTGTGGTTCAGGGGCGTGAGCGTGCCCGACGCGAGGATCCGCCTGCTGTGCTTCCCGCACGCGGGCGGAGGGGCGGTCGCCTTCCATGACTGGGCCGCGCTGGCCCCGCCGGAGATCGAGGTCGTGGCCGTGCAGTACCCCGGCCGCCAGGACCGCGTGTACGAGCCGTGCGCGAGCACGATGGAGGAGCTGGCGGACGCGATCACGACGGCCCTGCAGCGGGAACTGCCCGGCGACCGGCCGTTGGCCTTCTTCGGCCACAGCATGGGTTCGTCGGTGGCGTACGAGGTGGCCCGCCGCCTGGAGGACGACCCCTCACGCACCCTCACCCGCCTGATCGTGTCGGGCCGGCAGCGGCCCCGCCTCCCGCAGGAGCAGGCACCCAGGCCGGCCCCGACCGACCCCGAGGTCCTGGACTACGTCCGCCTGCTGGACCCCGAGGGCGCCGACCTCTACGCGAACCCCGAGCTGCAGCGGGTGATCATGCCGGCGCTGCGCGCGGACTTCGGAATCCTCGCCGCGTACCGCCCGACGCACCTGCACCGGCTGGGAGTTCCGGTCACCGTGTGCGGAGGCGACCGCGACCCCGTGTGCACCGTCGAGGACCTCAAGTCCTGGTCGGACGTCACGACGAAGGGGCTGGACCTCCGGGTCTTCGAGGGGGCCCACTTCTATCTCCGCCAGCGGAAAGAGGAGCTGCTCGCGTTCATCGCCGCGCAGTCGGCATGAGACGGCGCTCGAACGGACGTGCAGGACCTGAGGAATCGGGGCATGTTTCCCTTTCAACCACCAGAGGGGGGCATGCCCAGATGAGCGAGGCCGCCGTGTCCGCACCGCGCAGAGTCGTCGTGACCGGGCTCGGGGCGGTCACACCGCTGGGTGTCGGGGCCGGCGAGTTGTGGCAGGGACTGCTCGACGGGCGGCACGGCATACGGGAGTTGCAGGATCCCGAGTTCGACGGGTTGCCCGTGCGGGTCGCCGGGGTCGTACCCGTGGATCCCGGTCGGCTGCTGCCTCGGCCCGTCGCCCGGCGGATGAACCGGGCCGCCCAGCTCGGGGTGCTGGCCGCTCGTCAGGCGTGGGCCGACGCCGGGTTCGTGGCGGGCGGTACCCGGGAGAGCGGGATCGATCCGGAGCGGGTGGGGGTGAGCCTGGGGGCCATCCTCGGTGACGCGTCCGTACTCGTGGGCGGGGACCGCAAGCTGCGGGAGAAGGGACCCCGGGCCGTCTCGCCGCTCACCACTCCCATGACCGTGCCCTCGCAGGCCGCCTCCCAGGTCTCGCTCGACCTGCACATCACCGGCGAGGCCCGGACCGTGACGAGCGCGTGCGCGTCGGGGACCGAGGCCATAGGGCAGGCGATCGACCGCATACGGTACGGGCGCATCGACGTCGCTCTCGCGGGCGGCGCCGAGGCCGTCGTCACGCCGGCGATCATGGCGTCCTTCGCGGCGATGCGGGCCCTGGCGGACGGGGACCTGGCCGACGGTTCGCCCTCCCGGCCCTTCGCCAAGGACCGGGGCGGATTCGTCAACGGCGAGGGTGCCGGGGTCCTCGTACTGGAGGCCGAGGAGCACGCACGGGCCCGGGGAGCGCGGATCTACTGCGAGGCCGCGGGCTGGGGACTCTCCGCCGACGCCCACCACATGGCCGCGCCCGACCCGTCCGGCAACGGCATCGCGCTCGCCCTGCGGCGGGCCCTGCGGGACGCCGGGGGCCGGGTCGGGGACGTCGTCCACGTGAACGCCCATGCCACGGCCACGGTCGAGGGCGACCTCGCGGAGGCGGTCGCGCTGCGGGCGGTGCTCGGGCGACGGTCCGTACCGGTCACCGCGCTCAAGGGGCACCTGGGGCATCTGCAGGGGGCCGCGGGCGGGGTCGAGGCGGTTGCCGCCGTGCTGACGCTGCACCACGGGGTGGTGCCGCCGACGGTGGGGGGCGGCGAGGTCGACGACGCGATCGGCCTGGATGTGGTGCGCGGGGCACCGCGCGCGTTGCCGGAGGACGGGGACCTGGCGCTCAGCAACTCGTTCGGCTTCGGAGGGCACAACGCGGTGCTGGTGCTGCGCCGGTCGAGGTGAGGCTCCGGTCACCCCCGCTCACGCACTGCGCTTGCGGGCCGCCGTCTTCTTGGCGGTCTTGGCGGTCTTGGCCGTGGTCTTCTTCGCCGTGCTCTTGGCCGTGCTCTTCGCCGTGCTCTTCGCTGCCGTCTTCTTCGTCCCCTGGGCCGTCTTCGACGTCGACTTCCTGGCCGACGCGGCCGTCTTCTTCGCCGCGGTCTTCTTCGCCGCCGTCGTCGACTTCTTGCCCGCAGCCTGCTTCGGGGCCGCCCTGGCCGACTTGCGCTCCGGCAGACGCCTGACCTCCGCCGGCTCCTCGCCGCGGGACGCCTTCGCCGCGCGCACGCTGCTCTCCAGGGCCGCCATGAGGTCGAGGACCTTGCCGCCGGTGGCGGGTTCGGGGGCGGCGGGCGGGGCCTCGCCGGCCGCCTTCGCGGCGATGACCTCCTCGACGGCCTCGCGGTACTCGTCGTGCAGATCGTCGAGGTCGACCTCACCGAGGGTGTCCATCAGGGCGTCCGCGAGGTCGAGTTCCTTGTCGCGGACGGTGACGCCGGTGTCGGGGGCGACGCCCTCGGGGTCGCGCACCTCGTCGGGCCAGAGCAGTCCGTGCATGGCGATGGCGTCGCCGACGACCCGCAGCATGCCCAGCCGCTCCCGGCCGCGCAGCGCGAACTTGGCGATGGCGACCTTGTTGCTGCGCTTGAGCGCCTCGCGCAGCAGGGTGTACGGCTTGGCGGCCGGGGCACCGCTCGCGGCGAGGTAGTACGCCGCGTCCATCTGGAGCGGGTCGATCCGGTCACCCGGCACGAAGGCCACGATCTCGATCGTCTTCGCGGTCGGGATCGGCAGCTCGGCCAGGTCCTCGTCGGAGATGGGGATGATCGAGCCGTCCGCGTCCTCGTACCCCTTGCCGATCTCGCCCTGGCTGACCTCGCGGTCCTCCAGTTCGCAGAACTTGCGGTAGCGGATCCGGCCGCCGTCCTCGGTGTGGATCTGGCGGAAGGAGATCGAATGACTCTCGGTCGCGTTCACCACCTTGATCGGGATGCTGACCAGGCCGAAGGAGATGGCGCCGTTCCAGATGGATCGCACGTTCAGCACCTTTCGAGGCGTTTCCGGCCTATTTCGTGTGATTCTCATCGTATGACGCCGATCACAGAGGTGGAGGGGCGGCGGCTCGCGCTCAGCAACCTGGAGAAGGTGCTGTATCCGGCGGCCGGGTTCGCCAAGGGCGAGGTGCTGCACTACTACGCGACCACCGCCGAGGTGCTGCTGCCGCATCTGCGCGACCGGCCGGTGTCCTTCCTGCGCTACCCGGACGGGCCGGACGGACAGGTGTTCTTCACCAAGAACGTGCCGCCGGGTACGCCCGAGTGGGTCACCACCGCCGAGGTGCCGCGTGCGGAGGGGCCGGCGCGGATGGTGCTGGTGCAGGATCTGCCCTCGCTGATGTGGGCGGCCAACCTCGTCACGGAGTTCCACACGCCCCAGTGGCTGATCGACGCGCCCGGCGAGGCCGACCGGCTGGTCTTCGACCTCGACCCCGGCTCGCCCGCCACCGTGGTCGAGTGCTGCGAGGTCGCCCTCTGGCTGCGGGAACGGCTGGCCGCCGACGGCATCGAGGCGTACGCCAAGACCTCCGGCTCGAAGGGGCTCCATCTCGTCGCCGCCATCCGGCCGGCCCCCTCCGATCAGGCCACCGAGTACGCCAAGGAACTCGCCGTGGAGGCCGAGAAGGCCATGCCCCAGCTCGCGATCCACCGGATGACGAAGAGCCTGCGGCCCGGCAAGGTCTTCGTCGACTGGAGCCAGAACGCCGCCCGCAAGACCACGGCCACGCCCTACACCCTGCGCGCCCGCCGCGACCCCACCGTGTCCGCGCCGGTGACCTGGGAGGAGGTACAGGACTGCCGCTCCCCCCGGTCCCTGACCTTCCTCGCCCCGGACCTGGCCCCACGCCTCCAGGACTTCGGCGACCTACTGGTCCCGCTCCTGGAGCGGGACCGGGCGGGCACGCTGCCAGATATTTAGGGCCGGCACGACAGCCGACGTGAGCCCTCAACCAACGGAACCCCAAGTACGCCGGTCCCGAGCCATCGCATGCAGCGCCTCCACATCCGCCGGCTTCAGCAGCCCACCCAGCCGGGCCAGCCCCTCCACCTCCGTGTCCCTGAGGACCCGGACCTCCCGCAGCGGCCCCGGGATCGCCACGTCGGCCGGGCCGACCAGCGCGAGGACCGGGCGGACCTCGGCGGTCAGGGCGTAGGAGGCACGGTCGGCGTCGGCGCGGACGCGGCGCAGCAGGGGGTACGGTTCGCGGCGCCCGAGGCAGACCATCGGATCGGCGACGGTCACCTTCTGCTTACGGGCGTACAGGCTGTGCAGCACGAACAGCCCGCCGGGGCCGATCACGAGGTGGTGGATCCGGTCGCCGCCGGGCAGCGGGATGGAGTGCAGCGCGTGCCAGCCCGCGCCGTCCAGCCGGTCCAGGGCCTCGCCGACCGTCTGCTCCGCCGTCAGCGCCCGGCGCCGCGGGTCCGGGCGGCGCAGCAGGTGGGAGGGGCCCGGATCCCGGTCGAGGGAGACCAGGAGCGCCTCGCCGGGACGGTTGGGCGCCAGGTCGTCGTCCGGGTGGAGGGTCAGCCGGGCCAGCTCGGCGGGCGTGGGGACCGGCGGCGGGCCGACCGTCACCGGGCCGGTGACGAAGGGGCCGAGCGCCTCCAGCACATCCTCCCTGCGGTCGTCGCTGAGCAGGTTGATCCTGGCCGCCTCACGGTCGTACCAGGCGAGGTTCCGCCCGTCCGTGAGGCAGACGTAGAGCCGTTCCCGGCCGTGCCGCCAGGTCGGTATGACGCGCAGTCCACTCATGCACCATCACCCCACTGACCATGGGAACAGGCGGGGTGCTGCGGGGGCAAGAACCCGGTTACCTTTGAGCGGAGTTGGGCAGACCCCCCGGGAGTGGTTGGGGAGGCGCCGTTGCGTACCCGCAGGAAGCAACCCGACGTACCGGCTCCGGACAGCCCGTGGAGCGAGATCGTGCCCGGCCTGTGGATGGGCGGGCACGAGTTCCGGGGGCCGTCGGGACAACTGGAGTTCGCCGTCGTGCAGGACGAGTTCGATCTCGTACAGACTCTGCTGCGCCTGCCGGGGCACGGACCCGATCCCGGGGTCGAGCACCATGTGTGGCCGATTCCCGACGGACCGCTGGACGGGACCCAGCTCGCCGGGGTGATACGGCTGGCGGAGGCGGCGTGCGAGGCGCTGGACGAGGGCCACAGGGTCCTCGTTCGCTGTTACCACGGGTACAACCGCTCGGGGCTCGTCATCGCGCACACCCTGGTCCGCCGGAGCCACTCCGCCGAGCAGGCGATCCGGCTGATACGCTCCCGCCGCTCTCCGTGGGCCCTGCACAACGAGCTGTTCGTCGACTACCTCCGGGCCGGCCTTTCGACCGCCCGGCTCCTCGAGGAACTCGCCGAGTAACCGTTTCGCCCGTCCGCCCACCGGGTGCGCAAAAAGGACTTCCGTACGAATAGGGTGTACGGGCCTACGCCCATCCCCGGCCCCAGGAGAACCGTGCCTCGCAGCCGCCCCACGCGCACCGTCGCGCTCAGTGCCCTGGTCGCACTGCTGCTGGCGGCGGCGACGGCCTGCGGTGACGCCGGGGGACTCCAGGGCGCGGGCCCGACCGAGACCGCGGTCAGCCCGGACAAGCTCTGGCCGGAGCTGACGCCGGCGTCCAGCCCCGCCTATGAGATCGGCGAGGTGAACAGGGAGGTCGTGAAGGGCGTCACCGTCCCGGGCGGCGACATCCGCGACGTGGACCCGGTGGCGGTCGTACGCAAGGAGATCGCCGAGAGTCCGGGCGACTACGACGGCAAGGACGCGTCGTACGGGCAGACCGGCCGTCTGATGACCGCGTGCGCCAAGGGCGCCGGGCACGGCAGGTGCCCGGTGCTCCAGCCGTACTACCGGGATCTGACCGGCGACGGGCACCCCGAGCTGACGCTGGGCTTCCGGCTGATGCCCGGCAAAACGACCGCGGTGCGCGTCTACACCGTCGAGAAGCGCCGGCTCGTGCAGGTGATGGAGTGGGACGACGCCATCAGCGCCGTCGAACTGGCCGGACGGTCGGTGATCCTGCGCTCGCCGTCCGAGGTCGCCGGGTACGAGTACCGGCTGCAGTGGACCTGGGACGCGGACCAGAAGGCGATGCTGCTCACGCACGACGAGATGCTGCGCACCGGCCACCACAAGAAGACGCCCCACCCGTCGCCCTCACGTTCCGCCGCGCCCTCGCCCTCGCGTTCCGCCTCACCCTCCCGGTCCGCCTCCCCCTCGGCGAGCACCCCATGAGGCTCGCGCTCCCCCAGTGGGCCGGCCCGCTCGCCGTGAAGGCCGCCGTCTTCATCACGGTGATGTGCTGCGCGCTCGCGGCACTGCTCGGCATCCTCGTGCACGTCTCGGTGACGAACCAGACCGTCGGTCAGGCCCGCGACCTCGCACTGTCCCGGCTGGAGGACGCGACGACGGCGTTCGAGGCCGGGGACCCGCTCGGGCACGGCGTCCGCCTGGATCCGCCGGAGCTGCCGGATTCGCTGCGGGAGCTGGCGGTGGCCGGGGAGCGCGGCACGATGGTCGCCGACCACCACGGGCGCCCCACGATGTGGGCGGCGGGCCCGGCCGACGGCGAGCGAGCGCTCGCGGTCGAGGTCGACTACTCGCAGCAGACGCGCACCATCGAGGGGCTGGACCGGGCGATCCTGTGGTCGTCGGGGCTGGCGATCGGGGCGACGCTGCTGGTGGGCGCGTTCGCGGTGACCCGGGTGACGCGGCGGCTGCACGCCACGGCCCGGGTGGCCCGGCGGATCAGCGGCGGCGACCTGGACGCGCGGGTCGACGATCCCCGTACGAAGGATCCGACCAGGCCGCAGGACGAGGTGGCCGCCGTCGCCGCCGCCCTCGACTCGATGGCGTCCTCGCTGCAGAGCAAGCTGCTGTCCGAGCAGCGGTTCACCGCGGACGTGGCGCACGAGCTGCGTACGCCGCTGACCGGGCTGCACGCGGCGGCCGAGCTGCTGCCGCCCGGGCGGCCGACGGAGCTGGTGCGGGACCGGGTGGCCGCGCTGCGCACGCTGACCGAGGATCTGCTGGAGATCTCGCGGCTGGACTCCGGGCGTGAACGGCTGGAGTCGGACGCCGAGCCGCTCGCGGCGCTCGCGGAGCGGGTGGTGCGCGGGTCCGGGACCGACACGGAGGTCGTCGTCGTACGGGACGCCGTGGTGGAGACCGACCGGCGGCGGCTGGAGCGGGTGCTCGGGAACCTGGTGGCGAACGCGCACAAGCACGGGCGGGGACCGGTGTCCGTGACCGTGGACGGGCCGGTGGTCACCGTGCGGGACCACGGCGTCGGCTACCCGGAATATCTCGTCGCGCATGGGCCGCAGCGGTTCCGCACGGAGGGCGGAGCCAAGGGGCACGGGCTGGGGCTGACCATCGCGTTGGGGCAGGCGGAGGTGCTCGGCGCGCGGCTGACGTTCGCCAACGCGGTGGACGGCGGGGCCGTGGCCACGCTGACGCTCCGCTAGGAAGTACCGAGAACGGGGCGCTTCTCCTCTGGCCCATCAGGACGCGCGAGGGACCGACATCGACCCTAATGTGGCGGTTAGTCAGGTTCGCCCCCTCTCTCACGGAGGTCCCCATGGCCCTGCGTTCGCGCCTCGCCATATCCATCGCCGCCGGCGCTCTCGCCGCCGCGGCCTTCGCCCCTCCCGCTGTCGCCGATGACGAGTGGGGGTCCGGGAACGACTCAGGGGAGTCACAGGGGGACTGGGGGGCAGAGGGTGGCGACGGGGGCGGCAACGAGGGTGGCGACTGGGGCGACGACGGCCGACGGTTCGCCACGGGGCGCGTCACCGCGAACACCCTGCTGCTGCGCAGTGCGCCCAACCGGAGCAGCCAGGTGATCCGGGTCGTCCACCGGGGCGACATCGTCAGGATCTTCTGCAAGACGCCGGGCCAGCGGGTCCAGGGCAACCCCCTGTGGTACCTGCTCGCGGACGGCACCTGGGCCTGGGGGGCGGCCCGGTTCATCGACAACGTCGGGCCCGCGCCGCGCTGGTGCTGAGCCGTAAGGCACACAAGACGGACTATTTGGGTAAGTTCCGGGCATGACCAAGGCCGGAACCACCGGAACCACCCTGGTGGCAGCGGACGCGCCCGCTCCCGCCGTACCGCTCCCCCGGCGCCGTGGCATCGAACTGGCCCTCATCGTCGTGGCCGTCCTGCTCTCCGTGTACGGCTACTGCGCGGTCGGCCTCGCCCAGCACGGCACCGTCCCGCCCGGTGCCGCCGGTTACGGCGCCGGGCTCGGCGTGCTCGCGCTGGTCGCTCATCTGGCGGTGCGCCTGCGCGCCCCCTGCGCCGACCCGCTGCTGCTGCCGATCGGCGTGCTGCTCAACGGCCTCGGCCTGGTCCTGATCTACCGGCTCGACCTGGAGACACCGGGCGACCAGGCGGCGCCCGCCCAACTCGTGTGGTCCACGCTGGGGGTGGCCCTGTTCATCGTGGTCGTGCTCCTGCTGCGCGACTACCGGGTGCTCCAGCGTTACTCGTACGTCTGTGTCGTCGCCGCTCTCGTGCTGCTCACCCTGCCGATCTTCTTCCCGTCCGTGAACGGCGCCCGCATCTGGATCCGGATCGCCGGATTCTCCATCCAGCCCGGCGAGTTCGCGAAGGTGCTGCTCGCGGTGTTCTTCGCGGCCTATCTGGCCGCCAACCGCAGTGCGCTGGCGTACACGGGCCGTCGGGTCCTCGGGATCGACCGACTGCAACTGCCCACCGGGCGCGTCCTCGGCCCGATCGTCGCCATCTGGCTGCTGAGCGTGGGGGTGCTCGTCCTCGAACGCGACCTGGGCACGTCGCTGCTGTTCTTCGGCCTGTTCGTGGTCCTTCTCTACGTCGCCACCGGCCGCACCGGCTGGATCGCCCTCGGCCTGCTGCTCGCGGCGCTCGGCGCGGTGGCCGTCGGCCAACTGGAGCCGCATGTGCACAGCAGGGTCGAGGACTGGCAGCACCCGTTCGCGTCGATCGACGCGGGCCAGGGCCCCAACCAGCTGTCCCAGTCGCTGTTCGCCTTCGCGGCGGGCGGCGTGCTCGGCACGGGACTGGGCCTCGGCCACTCGATCCTGATCGGCTTCGCGGCCAAGTCGGACTTCATCCTGGCGACGGCCGGGGAGGAGCTGGGCCTGGCGGGCCTGTCGGCGATCTTCCTCCTCTACGGCCTGCTGGTGGAGCGCGGCTACCGGGCGGGCCTCGCCCTGCGGGACCCCTTCGGCCGGCTGCTCGCGGTCGGGATCGCCTCGATCGTGGCGCTCCAGGTGTTCGTGATCGCGGGCGGGGTGACGGGCCTGATCCCGCTGACGGGCATGGCGATGCCGTTCCTGGCGCAGGGCGGCTCGTCGGTGGTGACCAACTGGGCGATGGTGGCGCTGCTGATCCGGGTGAGCGACAGGTCGCGCAGTCAGCTCGGCGTGCCCAAGGGCGAGGAGGCCGTCCGATGACCCGGCACATCCGGCATGCCGCGTTCTTCTGCGCCCTGCTGCTGATCGCGCTGCTCGTGAACGCCACCCGCCTGCAGGTCTTCGAGGCCTCCTCCTACGCCGACAACATCGCCAACCGCCGCACCAACATCGCCCGTTACGGGCAGCCCCGCGGCGACATCCTGGTCGGCGGCGAACCGGTCACCGGATCCCACGACACCGGCGAGCACCTGCGCTACGAACGGACGTACACCAACGGCCCGATGTACGCCCCCGTCACCGGCTACGCCTCGCAGGTGTACGGCACGACGCTCCTGGAGCACACCGAGGACGGCGTCCTGTCGGGCACGGACCCGCTGCTGTCGCCGTTCCCGCTGTGGAACGACCTCGCCCGCGACCGGAACCCCGGCGGCGACGTCGTCACCACCCTGCACCGGGGCGCGCAGGAGGCGGCGTACGAAGGGCTGGCCGGGCGCAAGGGCGCGGTGGCGGCGATCGAACCGGCGACCGGGCGGATCCTGGCCCTGGTGTCCGCCCCGTCGTACGACCCGTCCGTGCTGTCGGGGAACGGCTCGTCCGTGGCCCGGTCCTGGAAGTCCCTGAACGGCGACGCGGACAAGCCGATGCTCAACCGGGCGGTGCGCAAGACGTATCCGCCGGGTTCGACCTTCAAGGTGGTGACCGCGGCGGCGGCGCTGGACTCGGGCGTGGTCGAGGACCTGGACGAGCCGACCGACTCCCCGGTTCCGTACCGCCTCCCCGGCACCAGGACCTCGCTGACGAACGCGTCCGAGGGCTGCGAGGACGTCCCGCTGCGGAAGGCCTTCGAGTGGTCCTGCAACACGGTGTTCGCCAAGCTGGGGGTGCGGGTGGGGGCGCGGCGGATGGCGGCGACGGCGGGTGCCTTCGGGTTCAACGACGCGGACCTGAGGATCCCGTTCTCGGTCGCCGAGTCCACCTTCGACCCGAAGGTGGACCGGGCGCAGCTCGCCCTGTCGTCGATCGGCCAGTACAACACCCGGGCCACTCCGCTGCAGATGGCGATGGTCGCGGCGGCCGTGGCGAACGGCGGCAAGGTGCGCTCGCCCTATCTGGTGGAGCGCACGACCCGGGCGAGCGGCGCCACGGTGTCGACGGCCCCCTCGCGCCCGGTGCGGCAGGCCATGCACCCGTCGACCGCCGTACTCGTCAAGGAACTGATGGCGGACGCGGTGCGCGAGGGCACCGGCACGAACGCCTGGATCCCCGGCGCGACGGTCGGCGGCAAGACCGGCACGGCCCAGCACGGCCTGGGCAACTCCGGGACTCCGTACGCCTGGTTCGTCTCCTGGGCGCAGGGCGACCGCGACCTGGAGCCCAAGGTCGCGGTCGCGGTGGTGGTGGAGGACGCGGACGCGGACCGGGGTGAGATCAGCGGGGGCGGGGACGCGGCGCCGATCGCGCGGGCGGTGATGGAGGCGGTGCTGAAGTCACCTTCGCAGGGCGGTGGTTGACGTCGGTTCCTGGATCAGGACGGCCGGCAGGGCGACGTACGCGGTGACGCCCGTGCCCTGGGTGGGACGGAGCTCGACATGGGCACCGAGGCGGGCGGCGAGGGCGCCGACGACGTGGTGGCCCAGGAACCTGGTCGGGGCGGTGTGCAGGGAGTCGCCCTTGCCGGCCAGCACGGCGTTGGACTCGGCCAGGCGCTCCGGGGTCATCCCGATGCCCCGGTCCACGACGGCCAGGCAGTACTCGGCGCCGTCCCGCCAGCCGTAGACCTCGACGGGCTGCTTGGGCGGGCTGAACATCAGCGCGTTCTCCACCAACTCGGCGAGCAGGTGGGACAGTTCGGCGACGCAGTGGCCGCGGACGCCGCACTGCTGGATGTCCACCGCGGCCACCCTCCGGTACTGCTCGACCTCCGACACGGCCGACCGCACCACGTCGGCGACGGCGACCGTGCCCTTCCAGGACCGGGCCGGCGACTCCTCACCGGCGAGCACCAGCAGGGACTCGGCGTTGCGGCGCATCCGGGTGGCGAGGTGGTCGAGTTCGAAGAGCTCGGCGAGGGCGTCCGGGTCGAGCTCCTGGCTCTCCAGGGTGGTGATCAGGCCGAGCTGCCGGTTGAGCAGGCTCTGGTTGCGGCGGCCGAGGCTGGCCAGGGACTCGGTGCTGGTGCGGCGCAGGACGGCCTGCTCGGCGGCGAGTCCTACGGCGGTGTCCTCGACGTTGCGCAGGGCGGCGGCCAGGCGGCTGATCTCCCGTGCGCCCCCGGGCGGCCGGGGTCGCGCGAACTGCGGCGCGGGCGGGGTGTCGGGGTCGGCCTCCTGGATTTGCCGGACAGCCTCGGGCAGCCGGCTTCCGGCGACGGCGTCCGCCTCGTCGGCGAGGGCGCCCAGCGGCCGGGTGATGGAGCGGGCCGAGAAGACGGCGAGCGCGACGGCCACGGCGAGGATCAGCGCCCCGAGCGCGAGGAAGCCGCCGAGCTGCCGCGTGGCGGCGGATCCGGCCTCGTCGGCACGCGCACGGACGTCGTCCCCGACCGCCCGCTGCACACCGTGCAGATCGTCGACGAGGGTCGTCATGTCGGCCCACCAGCGGCCAGGGGGAACGGCGAGGGCGGACCCGTCGGCCCCCCGCTCGGCCCGCGCCTCGTACCCGCCGACCCGGCGCGCGGCAGCCGTGCCGAAGGCACCGTCGAGCGCGGACTCCTGGTCTCCCCCGGCGAGTTGCCGGAACTGTCCCAGCGCGGCCACCCGGGCGGCCCGGACCTCCGTGAAGTCGAGGTACTCCCCGGCACGGAACCGCCCGGCCGCGAACACCCCGTTGAGGGAGCCGCGTTCGAGAGCGACGGCCTCCGTGGCCCGGGCGAGGGCCTGGAGCGCCTGCACGCCCTGCGCGATCCGCCGGTCGCCGTCCGGGGTACCGGCCGACTCGGCGTCGATGAGGGCGGTGACCGCCTTGGTGTACGTCCGCAGGGTGGCGGCACGGTCGGCGGTGCCGGCGTCGACGTCCTCGCGCGTCGCGGTGAGGGTGGCGAGGGGATCGTCGGCGGCCCGCAGCGCGGAGACCGCGGCGCCGGGCAGCGCACCGCTCTCCTCGTCGAGCGCGGCACTCAGGGCGTCCCGTGCCTCATCGGTACGGCCGCGTTGCGCGGCGACGTCGTCGCGGTACCCGGCCTCGCCGCCCAACAGGCCGTTGGTCAGGCCGCGTTCGCGCTGCACCTCCCGGACGAGCTCCTGCGCCCGCAACAGCACCCCGACCTGCGCCTCGGTCCCCCGGGCGGCGGACCAGTCGGCGGCACGGTCGGCGACGCCGAGACCGATGAGAGCGAGCAGCAAACAGGTCGGGACAGCCAGCACTATGGCCATACGGCCACGAATGGAGCTCCAGCCGGGAAGGGCGGCCGGGCGCCGGACGATCGAGCGGAGGATGGTGGTCAGTACGTTCCCCGTCATGCTCCGTGAGGCTACGGGCGGGCCGGTCAGGGCACGGTTTCCCGCCCGTAAGGCGCCGGTACACAGGTACTCACGCGCACGCCGGCCCGCCTGTGAAAGAGGGACATGTGCCCACGTACTGAGACGCACCCTGGGCCTGCGGCTGCGCCCCGACCTATCGTTCGGTCCATGACGTCATCGACCGCTCCGGAAGCCGCCTACGAACTCGCCCAGGTCAACATCGCCCGCCTCAAGGCCCCGCTGGACTCCCCGCAGTTGAAGGACTTCGTCGACAACCTCGACCCCGTCAACGCCGACGCCGAGGCCGCCGACGGCTTCGTCTGGCGACTGAAGGGCGACTCCGGCGACGCGACGGACGTGAGCGTCTTCGGCGACGACTGGCTGATCATCAACCTGACGATGTGGCGCGACACGAACGCCCTGACGGCGTACATGTACCAGGGCCGTCACCGCGAGATGCTGGCCCGCCGCCGGGAGTGGTTCGAACGGGTGCAGGAGGCGATGACGACTCTGTGGTGGGTCCCCGCGGGCCACCGCCCGACGGTCGCGGAGGCGGAGTCCCGCCTCCTGCACCTGCGCACCAACGGCCCGACCCCGTACGCCTTCACCCTGCGCACGTCGTTCCCGCCACAGGGGGCGGAGCCGGTGTTCGGCGAAGTGCCGGACGACCTGGGCTGCTCGGCCTAGCCCTCACCGCCGGCCTCGATCGCCTCCTCCACCTCCGCCACCCGCTCCCGCTCCTCCACCGCGAACCGCTCGGCGTCGAGCTTCTCGGCGATCTCCTCGTCCTGAGCCATCAGCAGGTCCAGATTCGAGTCCCCCATCTCGAACACCCCCATGTCCACATATGCCTGCTGAAGGCGCTCGCCCCACAGTCCGATGTCCTTCACACAGGGGACGATGCGAGAGAAGAGCAGCCGCCGGAACAACTGCAGAAACTCTGACCGCTCGCTGATCTGCTCCGCCTCGGCCTTCGGAATCCCGAAGTTCTCCAGGACCTCCACGCCCCGCAGCCGGTTGCGCATCAGATAGCAGCCCTCGATGACGAACTCCTCGCGCTCGCGGAGCTCGGCATCGGTCAGCTGCTTGTAGTAGTCCCGCAGCGCCATACGCCCGAAGGCCACGTGCCGCGCCTCGTCCTGCATCACATACGCCAGGATCTGCTTGGGCAGCGGCTTGTTCGTGGTGTCCCGGATCATGCCGAAGGCAGCGAGGGCCAGCCCCTCGATCAACACCTGCATTCCGAGGTAGGGCATGTCCCAACGGCTGTCGCGCAGCGTGTCCCCCAGCAACGACTGAAGGTTGTCGTTGATCGGATAGACCATCCCGATCTTCTCGTGCAGAAAGCGCCCGTAGATCTCGGCATGCCGCGCCTCGTCCATCGTCTGCGTCGCCGAGTAGAACTTCGCGTCCAGATCGGGCACCGACTCCACGATCCGCGCCGCGCAGATCATCGCGCCCTGCTCGCCGTGCAGAAACTGGCTGAACTGCCAGGAGGCGTAATGCTTCCGCAGCTCGCCCTTCTCCCGCTCGCTCATCTTCGCCCAGTACGGCGTCCCGTACAGGGCCATCGCCTCTTCCGGCGTACCGAGCGCGTCGTACGGATCGACCTCCAGGTCCCAGTCGATCCTCGACTGCCCGTCCCACTGCTTGTCCTTGCCCTTCTGGTACAGGGCCAGCAGCCGGTCGCGGCCGTCGTCGTACTCCCAGCTGAAACGGGCCGCGCCGGTCGCGGGCACCGGCCAGAGAGGGTCTCCCGGATCGTTGGCGTACACGTCGAATGTCGGCATGTCCGGCAGGCTCACACGTAGTAGATGCCGGGTCAACAAGTCATGCGCAGGGGATTGACGACCTTGCTGACAAGCAGTCTCATAAGTGTCGCACGCCGTACCCCCCGGTAACGAGGTGAGTGACCGATGACAACCCTGACGGAAGCCGACGCGCTCGACGGCCTGCGCGACGCCCTCGGCCTGCTCAAGGACCGCGAACAGGTGGCCGAGCGCCTCCTCGCCTCGTCCGCCAAGCACTCCTTCGACCCCGACAGGGAACTGGACTGGGACGCGCCCTTCGAGGAGGGCAAGTGGTTCTGGCCCCCGGAGCTGCTCTCGCTCTACGACACCCCCCTGTGGAAGCGGATGAGCGAGGAACAGCGCCTCCTGCTCTCCCGGCACGAGGCCGCCGCGCTCGCCTCCCTGGGGATCTGGTTCGAGATCATCCTCATGCAACTCCTGGTCCGCCACATCTACGACAAGTCGGCGACCAGCGCACACGTCCGCTACGCACTCACCGAGATCGAGGACGAGTGCCGCCACTCCAAGATGTTCGCCCGCCTGATCTCCCACGGCGGCACCCCCTGGCACCCCGTCAGCCGCGCCCACCAGCACCTGGGCCGCCTCTTCAAGACGATCTCCACCACCCCCGGCTCCTTCACGGCGACCCTCCTCGGCGAGGAGGTCCTCGACTGGATGCAGCGGCTGACCTTCCCCGACGAGCGGGTGCAGCCCCTGATACGCGGCGTCACCCGCATCCACGTGGTCGAGGAGGCCCGCCACGTCCGCTACGCCCGCGAGGAACTCCGCCGCCAGATGCTGACGGCCCCGAAGTGGTCCCAGGAGTTCACCCGCATCACGTCCGGCGAGTTCGCCCGCATCTTCTCCGTAGCCTTCGTCAACCCCGAGGTCTACACGAACGTAGGCCTGGACAAACGCGAGGCCATGGCCCAGGTGAAGGCCAGCGCCCACCGCCGGGAGATCATGCAGACAGGCGCCAAGAAGCTCACCGACTTCCTGGACGACATAGGCGTACTACGAGGACCGGGCCGCAGGCTGTGGAGGTCGTCGGGCCTACTGGCGTAGCCGACCACGCACCCCCACGACGCGGCAGCCGCGTACGGCGGGAAGGGGACGCGTCGGGGGGTGTCCGCCCGCAGCGGCCGGCGTCAACGCACAGCACCTCCTGCGCAACCGAGCCGCCGGACCGAGGACGGACACCCCCCGGCGCGGCCCCGACCCACCCACCGAACCGCACGCGCTACGCGAACCCCACCCACCCCGCACA
Organism: Streptomyces sp. T12; assembly: GCF_028736035.1. NCBI lineage: Bacteria > Bacillati > Actinomycetota > Actinomycetes > Kitasatosporales > Streptomycetaceae > Streptomyces > Streptomyces sp. T12. The sequence continues at coordinate 7,238,518 of NZ_CP117866.1, read as the reverse complement.
GGCCGCCGCAGGCATCGAGACGCACCCCCACCGAAGGCACCCGAGGCATCCCGGCCCCACCCCCGAAGGCCGCCACAGGCACCCCCGCCCAACCACCGAAAGCACCCGCACAGGCCGCCGCAGGCATCACGGCTGAACCGCCGAAGGCACCCGCAGGCATCCCGGCCCCACCACCGAAGGCCGCCACAGGCACCCCCGCCCAACCGCCGAAGGCACCCGCACAGGCGCCGCAGGCACCCCCGCCCAACCGCCGGAGGCACCCGGCTGAACCGCCGGAGGCTCTACGCTGCTGGTCATGACGCCCTCGGCCCCCACCCCCGCCTACCGCCGCCTGAGCGTCGAGGAACGCCGCAGCCAACTCCTCAACGCCGCCCTCACCCTCTTCGCACACCGAGCCCCCGAGGACGTGTCCCTGGACGACGTGGCCGAGGCGGCCGGCGTATCCCGACCCCTGGTGTACCGCTACTTCCCCGGCGGCAAGCAGCAGCTCTACGAGGCCGCCCTGCGCTCGGCCGCCGAAGAGCTCCAGCGCTGCTTCGACGAACCCCCGAACGGCCCGCTCCTCCCCCGCCTCGCCCGCGCCCTGGACCGCTACCTCGCCTTCGTGGACGAGCACGACGCCGGATTCAGCGCGCTGCTCCAGGGCGGCAGCGTCGTGGAGACGTCCCGTACGACGGCCATAGTCGACGGCGTACGCCGCGCCGCGGCCGAGCACATCCTCAGCCACCTGGAGGTCACCGACCCCGGCCTGCGCCTGCGCATGACCGTACGGATGTGGATCACCGCGGTGGAGGCGGCCTCCCTGATCTGGCTCGACGAGGACAAGCAGCCTCCCGTCGAGGAGCTTCGGGACTGGCTGGTCGACCAGTTCGTCGCCGTGCTCTCCGTCACGGCGGACCGAGACGCACAGACCGCGGCGCTGACGCACAAGCTTGCGGCGGATAGCTGAGACTGGTGCCGTGAAGAGCGAAGAGACCCCCTTCGAGGGCGGCCCCATGGACGGCCGCGTACTGCCGGTGCTCCTGGGCATCACGGGCCACCCGCCCAAGACGTACCGCATCCCCGTCCCCGACCCCCAAGGCGGCCCGCCGACCGTCCTCGTCTACCACCGCGTACCCCGCACCCCGGGCGGCCGCATGGGCCTCTCCCAGCGCTGGAAGTACGAGTACGCCCCCGAAGGGAAGCAGACCCGCCGCCTGAACTGGCCGTGGTCCAAGCCAGACGCCACGCCGCAGCGCAAGCCGGACGCCACGGACGAGTGACACCGCTGCGCCGAACCGCGCACACCCGCCGCGCAAACCCGCCGCCCCGGTCTAATCCTCACGGTGTGGAGCAGAGAGCCTCTCCGCACCGGAGGTGATGACATGTCAGGAAGACTTCTGCGTCTGGCATGCACGGCGGCGGCAACGGCGACCGCGACGACGGCCGCCATCCTCCTCTCACCGGCACCGCTCCTGTCACCGGCACCCGCGGCGGCCGCCCCGGCCCCCGAACCCCAGGCGCGATCCACGGCCGAACTCCTGACCGACCTTCAGCGCCTGTACCGCGCTGCCGAGCAGGCCACGGAGACCTACAACGCCACCGAGGAGAAGCTGAAGAAACAGCGCACCGAGGTGACCCGCCTGGACACCGCCCTGGCCCGCGCCCGCCTCTCCCTGCACGACAGCCGCCGAGCGGCCGGCCGGCTGGCCCGCCAGCAGTACCAGAACAGCACCGACATCTCCCCCTACGTCCGCCTGCTCCTGGCCCGCGACCCCCAGCACGCCCTGGACCAGGGCCATGTCATCGGCCGGCTGGCCCGCGAGCGCGCCGAGACGGTCGGCCGCCTGACCGGCTCGGAGAAGAAGGCCGACGAGCTGGCCCACCGGGCCCGCACGGCCTTGGACGCCCAACTCGCCCTGGCCGAGCGCCAGAAGAAGGACCGGGACGCCGTACGAAAGCGGCTGAAGAAGGTCGAGGAACTCCTCGCCTCCCTCACCGCCGCGCAGCTCACCGCTTTGGCCGCATTCGAGAAGCAGGACATCGCCACGTCCCAGAGGGCCTTCATGGCGTCCGGCGCCCTCGCCAAAGACGACCACAAACCGTCCCCCGAGGCCACCCGCGCCATCCGCTACGCCAAGAAGCAGGTGGGAAAGCCGTACAGGTGGGGCGCGGAGGGCCCGAAGTCGTACGACTGCTCGGGCCTGACGTCAGAGGCCTGGGCCCACGCCGGCACCCCGATCCCCCGCACGAGCCAGGAGCAGTGGGCGCGGCTCGACCGTGTCCCGCTGACCGAACTGCGCCCCGGCGACCTGGTCGTCTACTTCCCGGACGCCACCCACGTGGCCATGTACCTCGGCAAGGGCAAGGTGGTCCAGGCCCCCCGCACCGGCGAGAAGGTCAAGATCTCGCCGATCGCGTCGAACCCGGTCCTGGGAGCCGTACGCCCGCAGGTCAGGCCCCCGAAACCTCCGCGAGGTAAGCCTCGGTCTTCTCCGGCTCATAAAAGAAGTTCTCGAAGTCGGACGGATCGTTGAACCCGTTGGCGAACCGGTCGGCCACCGGCGGCAGCTGGCCCGCCGCGCCGATGAGGTTGAGGATGTGCTCCGGCGGCGGCGCCAGCATCGCGTTCGTCCACTTGGTCACGTGCTGGGCGGTGGCCCAGTACCGGTCGAAGGTGGCGCGCATCCACGCCTCGTCGAACTCCTTGTCCCCGTGCTCGACGATCGAGGCGAGGTAGGCGGCCGCGCACTTGGAGGCGGAGTTGGAGCCCTGCCCGGTGATCGGGTCGTTCGCCACGACGACGTCCGCCACACCCAGCACGAGCCCGCCACCGGGCAGCCGCCCGACGGGGTTGCGAACGGTCGGCGCGTACCGCCCGCTCAGCACGCCGCCGGCGTCCGTGAGCTCGGCCTTGGCCGCCCGCGCGTACTCCCACGGGGTGTACTTCTCCATGAGTTCCAGGGTCAGGGAGAGGTGCTCCGCCGGGTCCTTCACGCCGTCGAAGACGTCGAGCGGCCCGCCGGGTATGCCCTCCCAGAACAGGATGTCCGCGCGTCCCGAGGTGGTCAGGGTGGGCATGACGAACAGCTCGCCGACACCGGGGACGAGGTTGCAGCGGACGGCCTCCGTGTCCGGGTGCTCCGGACGCGGGCCGAGACCGTGCACGTACGACACGGCGAGCGACCGCTGCGGCTCGCTGTACGGGGACCGCTCCGCGTCCCGCCCGAACATCTGGACGAGCTCACCCTTGCCGGCCGACACCAGCACCAGGTCGTACGTACGGGAGAAGTAGTCGAGGTCGCCGACCGCCGCGCCATGGATGACCAGCTGGCCGCCGCGCTGTGCGAACGTCTCCATCCAGCCGGCCATCTTCACCCGCTGGTCGACCGACTGCGCGAACCCGTCGAGGTGCCCCACCCAGTCGATCGCCCGCGCCGCGGGGCCCTCGCCCCAGGAGCCGGGGGCCGCCACCGAGACGCCGAGCCCTTCGATCTTCGGGGCCTGGGACTCCCAGAAGTTCAGCTGGAGATCGCGCTCGTGCTGCAGTGCCGTGTGGAACATGCACTGGGTGGACATGACCCGGCCGGAGCGGATCTCGTCCGCCGTCCGGTTGGACATCAGGGTGACCTCGTACCCGTGCGACTGGAGTCCGAGGGCGATCTGGAGTCCGGACTGGCCGGCTCCGACGACGAGTATCTTCCGCATGCCGGGATGTTCTCCTACTCGGGGGTGACGTCCAGTGCGTGGCCGACGAGAGACAGCAAAGTCTCGATCACCGAGATCCGCCGCCGCGCATCCATGATCATTACAGGTATGTGCGCGGGGATCGTCAACGCCTCCCGCACGTCCTCCGGCTCGAACCGCTCGCTGCCGTCGAAGTGGTTGACCGCGACGACGTACGGCAGTCCGCAGCTCTCGAAGTAGTCCAGCGCAGGGAAGCAGTCCTTCAGGCGCCGGGTGTCGGCCATGACGACCGCGCCGATCGCGCCGCGCACCAGGTCGTCCCACATGAACCAGAACCGCTGCTGGCCGGGCGTGCCGAACAGGTAGAGCACCAGGTCGTCGTCGAGCGTGAGACGGCCGAAGTCCATGGCCACGGTGGTGGTCAGCTTGCCAGGCGTCGAGGTGAGGTCGTCGGTCCCCTCGCTCGCCTCGGTCATCAGCGCCTCGGTCTGCAGGGGCGTGATCTCCGAGACGGCGGTGACCAGCGTGGTCTTGCCGACGCCGAAGCCGCCGGCCACGACTATCTTCGTGGCGATCGGGGCTCGGGTGCGGTCCGTCTGCCAGGGCTGTTCGGGCCCCTCTTCGGCGAGGAGCGGGGAGACACCGCGAGCGGCGTCAGAGACGACGGAGTCCACTCAGCACCCTTTCCAGCAGAGCGCGGTCCGGCCGGCCCGTGCCGTGGCCGGTTCCCGTGCCGTACACCCGGATCTTTCCCTGGTCCGCGAGGTCGCTGAGGAGCACGCGGACCACGCCGAGCGGCATCTGAAGCAGCGCGGCGATCTCGGCCACCGTGCGCATACGGCGGCACAGTTCGACGATGGCCCGCATCTCCGGCATGACCCGGGTGGTGAGGGAACCATTCGTCAGTTCCTTGCGCTCCTGAGGCGCCTCCAGCGCCGCCACGAACGTCTCGACGAGGAGGACGTGGCCGAAGCGGGTACGGCCGCCGGTGAGCGAGTAGGGGCGGACACGGGCGGGCTTGCGGTCGCCGCCGCGGACGGGGAGCTGGGGCCTGTTCTGCGGGGCGTTGCTCATCGGGTACTCCCTGCCGACTCGGTCTCGAGGGACTTCCGTAGCTCGCTGCGGAGTTCGGGAGTCAGGACGTGGCCGGCGCGGCCCACGAAGAGCGCCATGTGGTAGGCCACCACGCTCATGTCGCAGTCCGCCGAGCCGTGCACGCCGAGCAGCGAGCCGTCGCTGATGGACATCACGAAGAGGCTGCCCTCGTCCATCGCCACCATCGTGTGCTTCACGTCGCCGAACTGCATCAGCTTGGCGGCGCCGATGGTGAGGCTGCCGATGCCGGAGACGATGGTGGCGAGGTCGGCGGAGGAGCCGCGGGGGCCGGTGGGCTTGTCGCTCCTGGCTTCCCGGGCCTCGGTGTTGCGAGCGTGGTCCGAGGAGAGCAGGAGCAACCCGTCGGAGGAGACCACCGCGACTGACTGGATGCCCGGCACCTCCTCGACCAGATTCGTCAACAACCAGTGCAGGTTGCGGGCTTCACTGCTCAGTCCGAAGGTACTGGGCGCGGTCAACTGCTTGCCTCCTCGACTGTGCCCCCCGTGGCTGCGGATCCTTCTGTCGGTGCCTTGGTCTGGCCTGTCTGTTCGGCGATCTCCGCCGCTACGTCGCGGTGGCCGGCCTCCGCTCCCCTGCGGAAGCCGCCGAGCCTCCTGCGGAGGGCGTCGGCGTCCACGCTGCCGGTCCGCTGGCGCGGGGCCTGGGCCGGGGTGGTGATCTTCGGGGTGCGTTTGGGGAGGCCCTTGTCCGTGACGGGGTCCTCGGGTTCGTCGGGGACGCGCTCGTGTGTGGTGTCCGCCTCGGCTTCGCCTTCGGCGGGTTCGTTCCCACCCGCACCACCCGTGCGGCCATCGTCGTCGGGTGCGAGTGGCCCCTGTGGGGCGTCCTCGCCGCCGGCGGCCGCGGGTTCGGCGGCCTCGGGATCGGCTGCGGCCGCGGGTTCGTCAGCCGCAGGGGCCACGATCGCTGGATCAGCGACCGCCGGCCCGGCAGGTGTCGGCTCACCCGTCGGCTGTGCCGGGATCAGGAGCTCCATCGTGGTCTCGGCAGGGTGCTCCCGCTCCCGCTCGGCCTCAGGGGTACCCGGCTGCGTCTCCGGCGTCTCCCGTACAGCCTTCTCCGCCAGCGCGACCAACGGATCGCCGTTCTTGGAGCGGCCGCGCAGGACGTTGGAGTTGGCCTCCGCGTCGGCGCCCGGGAGGGAGAAGGTGTGGGTGCCGGTGTGGTGCGGCGACTCCGAGGGTACCGCGGCCGCAGGGGCGGCTGCCAGCAGGCCCCTGGGCAGGACCGCGACCGCCGCGACCCCGCCCTGCTTCTGCTCGCGGAGCTGGACACGCATGCCGTGGCGGTGGGCGAGGCGGGCGACGACGTACAGGCCGAGGCCCAGGCCGTCGTCGCCCTCCTGGTCGTAGGTGGCCTCGGGGTCGAAGTCGGCGAGGCGGGAGTTGAGGCGGGTCATGCGCTCGGCGGTCATGCCGATGCCCTCGTCGTGGACGGAGAGCATGACCTCGCCGTTCTCCAGCAGCCAGCCGGAGACCTCTACGGGCAGGTCGGGCGGGGAGAACGACGACGCGTTCTCCATCAGCTCGGCCAGGAGGTGGGAGAGGTCGTCGGCCGCGAAGCCCGCCACATGCGCGTGCGGCGGGAGCGCGGCGATGCGGACCCGCTCGTACCGCTCGATCTCGCTGACCGCCGCACGGACGACGTCGACGAGCGGAACCGGTCCGGCATGCTGCTGGACGTGCTCGTTGCCGGCCAGGACGAGAAGGTTCTCGCTGTGCCGGCGCATGACCGTGGCGAAGTGGTCGAGCTTGAACAGCGTGGCGAGCCGGTCGGGGTCCTGCTCGCGCTCCTCCAGGCTCTCGATGACGCCGAGTTGGCGCTCGACGAGGCCGAGGGTGCGCAGGGCGAGGTTCACGAAGGTGGAGCCGATGGTGTCCCGCAGCCGCTCCAACTGGGCGGCGGAGTCGGCGAGTTCGGTGCGCAGCTCCTCGCGGGCGTCGGCCATCTTCTGGCGCTGCCCGACGAGGTGCTTGCGGTCCGACTCCAGGGTGGTGATGCGCTCGTGGAGGGCGACGGCGTGCGCGTGCAGGGCGTTGACGGAGTTGACGACCTGCGCGAACTCGTCCTTGCGGCCGGTGAACTTGACGGGCTCCTCGGCCGCCGGGTCCTCGGCCTGGGCGAGCCGGGCGGAGCCGAGCCGCAGGACGGCGAGGGGCCGGGTGAGGCTGCGGGCCATGCCCGTGGCGACGCCCACGGCGAGCAGCATCAGCGCGCCGAGGATCGCGATGCGGATCTCCAGCGCGGTGACGTCGTCGTCGCGGAGCTGTTCGAGGGCCTTGGTGCGGCGGTCGTAGAGCGCGGACTCCACGCCGCGCATCAGGTCGACACGGGAGGAGAGGGCGGCCTCGGCGCGCTGGGTGTTGGTGGCCAGGTCCCGGTCGGAGAGCGCGGCCTGGTCGGTGAGGGCGGCGAGATAGCGCTCGGCGGTGGTGACCTCGGGGCCGGTGACCGTGGAGTCGTACGAGGTGCGCGCGGTCTTGGGCGCGGTGTCGTGGAAGTCGGCGAGGGCGGCGTCGGAGCGCAGGCGGGCCTGCTGGGCGGCTGCGCTGAGGGCGGCGCGCTGCTTGGCGTCGGCGTCCGAGGAGGTCTTCTGGGTGGTCGCGAGGCCGGTGATCGGGTCGATGACGGTCTCGGTGGCGGTCGGCACGCTGAGGGCGGCGAGCAGCAGCCCGCGGGCGGCGGCGGCCTGCTGCACGGCGGAGTCCAGCTCGGCGAGGGCGTAGGCGCCGGCGCCCGCGCGGGGCGGCATCTGCTCGGCCAGCTGCTCGGCGAGCCGGTGGAGTTCGGTGATGGTGACCGAGTAGGCCCGGTGCGCTTCCAGCGCGGTGCTCTTGCCGGTGAGCGCGGCCCTGCGCAGGGTCGCGATGTCGTCGAGGTCGCCGAGCAGCGAGGCGGGCGTGTCGGTGTCGGCGCGCAACTCCTCGACCTGCCGGTCGACGCGGACGCTGCGCTGCTCGCTCGGCGCCTTGGACTTGGGCCGCCCGGCGGCGATATAGGAGGTGACCTCGTCGCGCTCGTCGGCGAGGGAGTGCGCGAGCGTGAGGGCGTTCTCGGTCTGCTCGGCGAGGGTCACGAGCTTCTGGGAGTCGTGCAGTTGCCCGGAGGCGGCGACGACCGAGGGGACTCCGGCTCCGGCGATGGCGGCGGCCACGACGGCCACGGCGACGATCAGCCGGTTCCGTACGTGCGTCGGGCGCCCCCTGCCGACGGGTGCGGCGTCGGCCGTTGTGCCGTTCGCTGTGCCGTTTGTGGTGCCGGGCGTGGACTGCGCGCCCCCTGCGGAGGACGTCTGCTTGCCTGAGCGACGAGGCCGCATCTTCTGCACCGGTGCTCGCATTCCTGACTCGTGATACCCATGGGTCCGAGTGACGCTCCGTCAACTGCCGCCGACTGTACGTACACTCGATGCGGTTCCCGACCCTCCCAGTGCCGGTGGGCAGCGGCCGCGCATCACCTGACCCGCCACCCGAAGGAGTGAACCCCGGAGTGGAGTTGGCGGGCAAGTTCCTCTGGCGCGTGCACATGCCTTGCGCGGCGGGCCGGTTGGACGTCTGCGACAGGCGATGGCAGTATTCGCCGCCACGCCCGGCCGGAGTGAACCATTCCACCCCAAATCAGGCACCTGACCTGCGTCGCTGCACTCATTCGGCAACCGACGCAACCCCTCCGTGAACCTTGTGAAGGCCTCGTGCAGACTGGCCGGATGCGAACAGAGCTTGTTTCGGAGCCCGGTGACCCGGCCCGCCCCAACGAGGACTTCGCGAGCGTCGGCCTTCCCGCCTCGGGACAGGGCGGCGCACTGGTGGTCCTGGACGGGGTGACCCCGCCGAGGGGTGAGACGGGCTGTCTGCATTCCGTCCCCTGGTTCACCGCCCGACTGGGCGGAGCCCTGACCGAACTGACCGTTTCACTCCCTGATGTTCCCCTCGTCGACGCCCTGGCCCGCGCCATCGCACGTACCGCTGAGGCCCACGCCGAAACCTGTGACCTTTCTCACCCACGCACCCCACAGGCAACGGTGGTTCTGGCGCGATGGTCGGCGCAGTCGCTGGAGTACCTGATCCTTTCGGACTCGGCCCTGCTGGTGGAGTCGCCGGACGGCGCGATCACGCCATACCTGGACGACCGCCTGTCCCGCCTGCCCCGCGCATCCCTGGCCACGGACGCCTTGATCGACGCCCACATCCGCAACAAGGAGGGCGGCTTCTTCACGGCCGCCGCGGATCCGTCGGTGGCCGGGCGGGCGCTGACGGGGGTGTTGGCGCGGGGGGAGGTGCGCGCGTTGGCCGCACTGACGGACGGGGCGACCCGGTGGGTGGAGAAGTTCCGGGAGGGGGACTGGGGGGACTGCTTCCGGCTCCTGCGGAAGGAGGGGGCGCGGGAGTTGGTGGACCGGGTACGGGCTCTGGAGCGGGCCGACGCGGAGGAGCGGGCGTATCTGAGGCGTAGTAAGACGCATGATGACGCGACGGTCGTGTACGTGGAGTGGTGAGCCGTGGGGGCTGCTTGACGGCTCCGCGTATGAGCGCCGCCCAGGCGCCGGCGGACACGGTCACGACCGGGCCTCCCTGAACCTTGCTGTCCCGGACGGGGACGATGCCGGGGAGGCCGTCGGCTACCTCGACGCAGTCGCCGCCGTCCGCGTTGCTGTACGACGACTTGCGCCAGCGGGCGGAATGCAGGTCGTACGTGCTGTTCATGATGAGTAGTCCGCGAGTAGACCTTCGACGAAGGCGAGGGACGCCTCCCGCGAGAGGGCGGCAGCCCTGGCCAGATCGGAGGACTTGGTGTTGCTCGCGACCACCGCCGGATCCTCGATCAACTGGCCCGAGTAGGCGCCCTCGGTGTACACCACGGGCGGCTCGTCGGTGAAGGTCATGAGGGTGGTCGTGCCGTACAGGAGCAGGTTCGGCCCGGCCGAGAACGGCATCACCTGGATGATGGCCTGATCGCTCCGGGCCACCTCGGCGATGCGCTCCAACTGCTCGCGCATCACCTGGTTCCCGCCGACCGCCATGCGCAGCGCCGCCTCGTGGATGATGAACCACAGATCGGGGTCGGCCGGGTCCATCAGCAGCCCGGACTGTGAGAACCCCGCGTCCTCGCGGCGGCGCCGCAACTCGGCGCCGTAGAACTCCTTCATCGAGGCGGGGTCCAGATTCTTCGGCTGAGGCATGGACCCAGGACAGGAACACAGAGGAGCCGATCGGGCGCGTACGGTGAAAATCACGAAACCCCCGGGGCCCGGCCCCGGGGGTTCCTACCGACCCTGTGGCTTACCGAAACGGGCCCTTACCGAGGTAGACGAAGCTCTTGTAGTGGTCCCGCGTGAACCACACGTCACCGGTGTTGATCGCACGCACGAACCGGTCCTGGCCCGTCCTGTCGTTCTCCCTGGGGGCGTGGTCGAAGAAGTGCGCGACGTACTCCTGGAACGTTCCCCGGTAGTTCCGCGACGACGGACCGGCCTCGCCGTGGTTCATGAAGTCCCGGAGCGAGTCGCCGTTGTCCCAGTATCGACCGCCCGTCTCGATCCACTCGTGGTGGTGGTTACCGTGCCCGTCGACATAGTTGTTGACCTCCCAGGAGGCGTCACGGTCGCCGATGCCGCGCCAGTTGGGCCAACCGAAGTTCTGCCAGAGCTTCAGGGTGATGGCCTGCATCTTTCCCTGAGTCAGCTTTCCCGGGTGCTGTTCGTTGCCTGTGATCTTGGCCTTGCCCTTGTTGGGCGCCGGCGCCGGGCAAGTGGCCCCGGGGAGGGTCGTGCAGCTGGGGGCATCGGCAGCGTGCGCGCCCTCCGCCATGCCGAGCCCGCCGACCGTGAGGCTGAGCAGCATGGCGGGAATCGCGACCATCCGGGCGCGCCGCCGCCGGGCAGAACCGCGCCGGTTCTCGGGCGTCGTCTCCAGCATCTCGGATGAGGACATGGTGGCTCCTTGATCTTGTCTCGGGTCCTGGTTCCGGATCCTTCCGAGGCTGTGCGCCCCGGCTGACCGAAGAAGACCAGCCGCGCGTGACAGTGGCTCGGCAGCCGGATCACAGCTGCCGGTCGGAAATGACGTACAGCTGTTACAGAGATGTGGGAGCGCTTCCGTCGTTTGCCGACTCCTTGATGTCAGGACATGTCTCGTTCATCGGGAGCCGCAAAGGTGGTCGTCCCTTTGGTGCCGGCGGAGAGGAGAGCGGCATGCGATTCGGCGTACCGGCGCTGTGCCTGCTGCTCGCCCTGAGCCTGGCCGGGTGCGGCACGGTGGCCGGCGGCACGCGGGTCGAGGGCCCGGCGCCGACCGCGGTCCCCTGGTCGGGGCCGGTCTACGTCAGCGATGCGCGCTCGATTCCGCGGCAGCACCCCGACGTAGTGGATCTCACCGAGACCACCACCCTGTACGGCCTGACATGGCACGGCTGGGGCACGTCCCGAGCCGTCGCGACCGGTCTGGTGATCGACTTCGCCTGCGTGTCCGACTGCCCCCACGGCGAGTCCGACCCGCCGTCCTTCCCGGCCCACCTCGTCCTCAGCGGCCTCGTCAAGCGCGAGTACGCCGCCTACTACGACCACGCGGTACTGACCCCCGACCACCCGCCCGCGCCCGCCTGGGCGTTCGACGTCGGTGACGTGCGCCTGCGCGTGCCGAAGGCGTGACGCCGTTCGCCGCGCGGCCGTGATCCGGCCGCCGGGTCACCGACACATACGACTGGTCCTCTTGGGGCCGGAGCACGAGGTCTCAGGAGACATCAGAAAGGTAGGACACACATGCACGAGGTCCTGCTGGTCGAGGACGACGAGATGATCCGGGAAGCGACCCGCCTCACCCTTGAGTCGAGCGGCTACACGGTGCGCACAGCCGCCGACGGCACGACCGGACTCGACCTGTTCCGCGAGCAGGCCCCGGACGTCGCCGTCCTGGACATCATGCTGCCCGGCCTGAACGGGGTGAGCCTGGCCGGCCGTATCCGCGAGGAGTCGGGGGTGCCGGTGCTGCTGATCTCGGCCCGCAACGATCCGGTGGACGTGGTGATGGGCCTGGAGGCCGGCGCCGACGACTACGTCACCAAGCCGTTCGACGGCATGGTGCTGGCCGCCCGGATCCGCGCCCTGCTGCGCCGCGCCGCACCCGCCGAGCAGCGGCCGGGCAGCGCCCCGCTCACCTTCGGTGACCTGGCCTTCGACCCGGAGACCCTGGACGTGCGCCGCGACGGGAAGCCGCTCGCCCTCACCACGACGGAGCTGAAGCTCCTCCAGGAGTTCGCCGCCGCGCCCGGCACGGTGCTCACCCGGGACCTGCTGCTGGAGAAGGTGTGGGACTACGCCTGGTCCGGCGACACCCGGGTCGTGGACGTCCACATCCGCCGCCTGCGCGCCAAGATCGGCCATGACCGCATCGAGACGGTGCGCGGCTTCGGCTACAAGCTGCGCCCGTAGCGGCCCGGGAATTGGTACGGCTCCCATGGACATCGGCACGAAGGTGGCACTGGCCGTCGCCGCGGCGGCCCTGTGCGTCGCGAGCACGGTCGGCCTGCTCGTCCACCGCATCACCGCCGCCGACCAGCTGGCCACGGCCCGCTCCGACCTCGATCGGCAGCTGATGAGCGCCGTCTACGACCATGCGGCCGGCCGCAAGTCCGCGGCCCGGCTCGACCCGCCGGACCTGCCCGCGGCCGTGTCGAAGGCGGTACGACGCGGCGACCGCGTCACCTACCTCCAGGACGGACCGGATCCGGTGCTGTGGGCGGCGACCCGCGTCTCCGACCGCACCGTGCTCGCACTGTCGCGTCCTTACGGCCATGAGGCCGACGAGCTGGCCGCGCTGGACCGGACGCTGGTCACCACAGGTGCGGCGGCCACCGCCGGAGTGTCCCTGGCCGGCTTGGCCCTCGGCGTGCGCATGGGCCGCCGGGCCACGGCCGCCGCCCGTACGGCGGAACGTATCGCCCACGGCGACCTGAACGCCCGTATCGGCCCGCAAGGGCGGGACGAGATCGCCCGGCTCGCCGCGTCCGTGAACGCCATGGCCGACGCGCTCGGCGCCCGCCTGGAGGCGGAACGCCGGGTGACCGCCGACATCGCGCACGAACTGCGCACCCCCGTCACGGCCATGGTGACCGCGACCGGCCTGCTGCCGCCCGGTCCGGCCACCGACCTGGTGGCGGGCGGGGTGCGCAAGCTGCGCGGGCTGGTCGAGGACGTTTTGGAGGTCGCCCGCCTCGACGCCCACGCGGTGTCGGTGGAGACCGAGCCCCGCCAGGTCAGCGCGATGGCCCGCCGTGCGGTCACGGGGCTCGACGGGGCAGAAGGCCGGGTGGAGGTGCGGATCGTCACGGACACGCTCGCGGAGACCGATCCTCGGCGCGTGGAGCGGATCCTCACCAACCTGGTCACCAACGCCCTGCGGCACGGCACGCCGCAGGTGACGGTCGAGGTGGACGCCGAGACAAACGCCGAGACTGACGGGGACGGCGCCGGGCCGCTCGTCCGCATCCGCGACCACGGCCCCGGCTTCCCGCCCGACCTGCTTGCCGTCCTCACCGCCTCCGGCCCTCAGCGGTTCCGCACCGGCTGCGAGTCCGCGGGAACGGGCCTGGGCCTGGGCCTGACCATCGCCTCCGGCCAGGCCCGGCTGCTCGGCGCCCGCCTGACCTTCCGCAACCATCCCGACGGGGGTGCGGAGGCGACCCTGCGGCTGCCTCCTACTTCTCCATCCCCAGGTTCAACTGGTGCAGCAGCCGCGCCAGTTCCGCGACCTCGCCCCTGTCCCACTGCGCGAACTGACTGACGTACCGCGCCCGTCGCGCCTCCCGCACCCTGCCGACCCGGCTGCGCCCCTCCTCAGTGAGGTGAACCAGCCACGCCCGCCCGTCGGCAGGATCCGGCTCGCGCGCCACCAGCCCCAGGTCCTCCAGCGCACGCAGCTGACGCGACATGGTGGCCTTGCCGACGCCGATATAGGCGGCGAGGTCGGTGGCGCGCTGCCGGCCGTACTCGTCGAGACGGACCAGGAGCCCGTACGCCGCCGACTCCAGTTCCGGGTGGACCTCGCGGGCCATCTCGCCCTGCTTGGCCCGGGCGCGCCGGAAAAGCACCGTCAACTCGCGCTCCAGGTCCAGGAACTCAGGCTGGTCCACACCGGTTCCGGACACTCCTCCAGAGGGGGCACCCCCGGATCCGACTCGGCGTCCGTCGCCGTTTCCGTCTTCGTGCACGTCAGCCCCTGCCTCGGTTTTCCCGTTCCTGAAAGTTTCCGCCGAACGCCGTAATCGCCGCAGCTCCGCCAGTATTTCGCAGGCTTAGACCAACGGCAGCCTCCGGACCCCCTTCCACCTGCCCTTCTCCGTGCATAGCTTCTCCACCAGCCCTTGACTGGCATGCACACGCCACTGCATGCCGAACCGAAGCCACCCCACTGCAGTCACCCAACCGCAGTCACACCCCCAGCCCGTTTCCCCACCGAGCATCACCGAGCCTTCGGAGGCACGCTATGCCCGTGCACAGACCCGAACCGCTCCGCCCCCGGCGCCCCCACCGCACCCGGCTCCTGCTCGCCGCCGCCGTCTCCCTCCTCCTCGCCGTCCAGCCCTCGCCCGCATCCGCCGACGACACCCCGCCGCGCGGCTCCGCCCACATGGGCATGGGCGTCGCGGCCCACGACGGCGTGCACGGCAGCCCCGCCGACACCCTGGCCGCACAGACGGAAGGCGTGGACGTCTCCAGCCACCAGGGCAACGTCGACTGGTCGACCCTGTGGAACAGCGGGGTCAAGTGGGCCTACACCAAGGCAAGCGAGGGGACGTACTACACCAACCCCTACTTCACCCAGCAGTACGGCGGCTCCTACAACATCGGCATGATCCGCGGCGCCTACCACTTCGCCACCCCGGACACCACCAATGGAGCAACCCAGGCCAACTACTTCGTCGACCACGGCGGCGGCTGGTCCCGCGACGGCAAGACCCTGCCCGGCGTCCTCGACATCGAGTGGAATCCGTACGGCGACGCCTGCTACGGCAAGACAGCGAGCGGGATGGTCACCTGGATCCGCGACTTCCTGAACCAGTACAGGGCACGGACCGGGCGGGACGCCGTCATCTACACGGCCACCAGTTGGTGGAAACAGTGCACCGGCAACCACAGCGGCTTCGCCTCGGCCAACCCGCTGTGGATCGCCCGGTACGCGACGACGGTGGGCGAACTGCCTGCGGGCTGGGATTACTACACGGCCTGGCAGTACACGTCATCGGGACCGACGGTCGGAGACCACAATAAGTTCAACGGTGCTCTCGACAGGGTCGTAGCACTCGCCAACGGGTAAATCCCCCATGGGCTACCACACCAGGCGTTTACTCGCACCGTTGCCGATGTGAGGCCCCAGATCCTGGGGTGGGGGGGTGCTGTCGTTGCGGCCGTACGTTCGAACAATCGCGATCACTGACAGTTCGAATACTCACCCACCAGCCGTACGAGGCCGCGCAGTACGCCGAAGGCCCGGGCCTCCCTCACGAGAGCCCGGGCCTCCTTGTCCGGTCGCGTCCGTCACGCCGCGACCGGAACCTCCGGCGCCACGCCGCTGACGGCCGGCGACAGGGCCAGCTCCAGGACCTGGCGGACGTCCGTCACGGCGTGGACGTCGAGCTTGTCCAGCACCTCGGCGGGGACGTCGTCCAGGTCGGACTCGTTGCGCTTGGGGATGATCACGGTCGTGACGCCCGCCCGCTGGGCCGCCAGCAGCTTCTGCTTCACGCCGCCGATGGGCAGGACACGGCCCGTCAGGGAGACCTCGCCCGTCATCGCCACGTCCGTGCGCAGCGGACGGCCGGACAGGAGTGACGCCAGCGCCGTCGTCATCGTGATGCCCGCGCTCGGGCCGTCCTTGGGCACCGCGCCCGCCGGGAAGTGGATGTGCACGCCCCGGTCCTTCAGGTCGGCGACCGGGAGCTCCAGTTCGGCGCCGTGGCTGCGGAGGAAGGACAGGGCGATCTGTGCCGACTCCTTCATGACGTCACCCAGTTGGCCCGTCAGCGTCAGGCCTGCCGCGCCCGTCTCCGGGTCGGCCAGCGACGCCTCGACGAACAGCACGTCACCGCCCGCGCCCGTCACCGCCAGGCCCGTCGCCACGCCCGGCACGGCCGTACGGCGCTCCGCCGGGTCCTGGGCGGACTCGGGCACGTGGTGCGGCCGGCCGATCAGGCCGCGCAGGTCACCCTCGCCGACCGTGAACGGCAGCTTCCGCTCGCCCAGTTCGTGCTGGGCCGCGACCTTGCGGAGCAGCCGCGCGATCGAGCGCTCCAGGGTGCGGACGCCCGCCTCGCGCGTGTACTCGCCGGCGAGCTTGCGCAGCGCGCCCTCGTCGATGGCGACCTCGTCCTTCACGAGGCCCGCCCGCTCCAGTTGGCGCGGGAGCAGGTGGTCGCGGGCGATGACGATCTTCTCGTCCTCGGTGTAGCCGTCGAGGCGGACCAGCTCCATCCGGTCGAGCAGGGCCTCGGGGATGGCCTCCAGGACGTTGGCGGTGGCGAGGAAGACCACGTCCGACAGGTCCAGCTCCACCTCCAGGTAGTGGTCGCGGAAGGTGTGGTTCTGGGCCGGGTCCAGGACCTCCAGCAGCGCCGCCGCCGGGTCGCCGCGGAAGTCCGAGCCCACCTTGTCGATCTCGTCGAGGAGGACCACCGGGTTCATCGAACCGGCCTCCTTGATCGCGCGCACGATCCGGCCGGGCAGCGCGCCCACGTACGTACGGCGGTGGCCGCGGATCTCGGCCTCGTCGCGGACGCCGCCGAGGGCGACCCGGACGAACTTGCGGCCCATGGCGTGGGCGACGGACTCGCCGAGCGACGTCTTGCCGACGCCGGGCGGGCCGACCAGGGCCAGCACGGCACCGCCGCGCCGGCCGCCGACGACACCGAGGCCGCGGTCGGTACGGCGCTTGCGCACCGCCAGGTACTCGGTGATCCGCTCCTTCACGTCCTGCAGACCGGCGTGCTCGGCGTCCAGCACACCCTTCGCGCCCTGGATGTCGTAGGCGTCCTCGGTCCGCTCGTTCCAGGGGAGTTCGAGGACGGTGTCCAGCCAGGTGCGGATCCAGGAGCCCTCCGGGGACTGGTCGCTGGACCGCTCCAGCTTGTCGACCTCCTTCAAGGCCGCCTCGCGGACCTTCTCCGGCAGGTCGGCGGCCTCGACGCGGGCGCGGTAGTCGTCGGACTCCTCGCCGTCCTGCTCGCCGTTCAGCTCGCGCAGTTCCTTGCGGACGGCCTCCAGCTGACGGCGCAGCAGGAACTCGCGCTGCTGCTTGTCGACGCCCTCCTGGACGTCCTTGGCGATGGTCTCGGCGACGTCCTGCTCGGCGAGGTGGTCGCGAAGGTGCTGGGTGGCGAGCTTGAGGCGGACGACCGGGTCGGCGGTCTCCAGGAGCTCCACCTTCTGTTCGGTGGACAGGAAGGGCGAGTAACCGGAGTTGTCGGCGAGCGCCGAGACGTCGTCGATGGCCTGGACGCGGTCGACGACCTGCCAGGCGCCGCGCTTGCGCAGCCAGGCGGTGGCGAGTGCCTTGTATTCCTTGACCAGTTCGGTGACCTGTCCGGGCAGCGGCTCGGGCACGCTCTCGTCGACCCGTGTCCCCTCGACCCACAGTGCCGCACCCGGTCCGGTCGTCCCGGCGCCGATCTGCACGCGGCCGCGACCGCGGATCAGGGCACCCGGGTCACCGTCGGCCAGCCGGCCGACCTGCTCGACGGTGCCGAGCACACCGGTGCTCGCGTACGTCCCGTCGATGCGTGGCACCAGCAGCACCCGTGGCTTTCCCGGCTCGGACCGGGCGGCTGCCTGCGCGGCCTCCACCGCGGCGCGTACATCGGCGTCGTTCAGGTCCAGCGGGACGACCATTCCGGGCAGCACGACCTCGTCGTCGAGCGGCAGCACAGGCAGGGTGAGCGGTGTGGACGTCGAAGCCATGATCTCCCCTTCGGCAGTCAAGTTGAGTTATGCCGACTCAATGCATGGAGGGGCTTGAATGTTCCCAGGCCTTCGTTCGCTGTGAGCGATCAACTGCGCCACACCCTGCGACCTCGGCTTTTGTGAATAAACGGTTGCCGAGGGCCGGTTCTTCCCCCACCGTCTCCCCGTGACAGACACAGAGTTCCTTCTCGCGGCCTACGACGACCAGATGCGCGGCGCGCCCCCGACCCCGCCCGCCGGTGTGACGTACGAACAGGACGGCCCCCTGCTGCGGATCGTCGGCGGATTCCGGGGCCTCGTCAGCGGCCCGCGCTCGCTCGGCGTACGCGGCGCCGAACTCGACGGGCTCATCGCCCGGCAGCGCGACTACTTCGCGGCGCGCGATGAGGCGGTGGAGTGGAAGACCCGGTCCCACGACGACCCGGCCGACCTCACCGACCGCCTGCGCGCGGCGGGCTTCGTGCCCGAGGAGCAGGAGACGGTGCTGGTGGGACGGGCCGCCGACATGGCCGTACGACAGCCCGTCCTGCCGGAGGGGGTGACGCTGCGGCGGGTCACCGCGGACGCGGACATGCGCCGCATCGCCGTGATGGAGTCGGTCGTGTGGGGCCAGGACTGGAGCTGGCTCGCCGACGATCTCATCGGCCGGGTCGCGTCCGCCCCGGACCAGATCGCCGTGTACGTCGCCGAGGCGGACGGCGAGGTCGTGTCCGCGGCGTGGCTGGTGTTCCGCGAGGGGACCGGGTTCGCGAGCCTGTGGGGCGGGTCAACGCTGGCCGAGTGGCGCGGCCGCGGCATCTACCGTGCCCTGGTCGCCACCCGCGCCGCGCTCGCCGTCGCCCGCGGGGTCGGCTACCTGCATGTGGACGCCTCCGACGACAGCGCGCCGATCCTGCGGCGGCTGGGCTTCGCTGCGGTGACGACGACCACGCCCTACGTGTGGTCGCCCGTGGCCGACTGAATCCGAGGCGTACCAGCGGCGCACCACCGGCCACAGCGCGATCCCGATGACCAGGGAGATCAGATGCCCCCAATTGGTCAGCGGGTCCGTGAGATTCAGCAGGTCCTGGACCAACATCCCGCCGAACAGCACCAGAACCGGCCACCGCAGCCACGGCCGCAGCAGCCCGGCCAGCGCGCCGACGCTCGTGGCGACGCCGAAGCTGATGCCGTAGTCGAGGCGGTGCAGCGAACTGTCCGGGAGGTGTCCGACCAGCACCGCCAGCCCGACCGGGACCTCGGTCGCGAGGGTCGCAAGGACGTGCCCGGCAAGGAAGACGACGGCCGTGCGAGCACCGCCGATCCGCCGCTCCAGCGCGGTGAGCACGAGCAGGAGGCCGAGCGTGTACGGCGCCATGATCCCGCCCGCGATCCACAGCGCGCTGGCGATCAGCACCATCGCGGGTGTCCGCACGAGATGCGCCACATCGGTGCTGGAGCCCTGGTGCAGGGCGTGGACGAGGGCGGGGTCGGCGTAGGTGGCGATGAGTGAGGTGACGGCCAGTACGGCGGCGTAAGCGCAGGTGAAGGGGGTTCCGGTGGGGGTGGGGAGCAGCCGCCAGGGGTGGAAGGCGCGGGCTCTGGCCTCGGCGGCCCGGGTGGCCCCGGCGAGCTCGGTGACCGCGGCGGGCTCGGGGACGACCGGCGCCGGGGTCGGCGCGGGAGTGGCGCTCAGTGGTCCGCGCTGGCGCGGCATCCCGTCCAGCAGCCCGGCCACCTCGGGCAGGCCCGCGTCGCCGGAAGGACCGGCCGCGCTCGAAGACGCCGGCTTCGAAGTCGAGACCGCCGTACCCGCAGTCACAGTCCGTTCCACGGTGAGGCGCTCCTTCCGTTTACCTCACCCTCGGACCGGCCCCCACCTCATGTCTGTGATCAGCGCCACACGACAGCAGATTCTCAGCAACCTCTCAAGAAGCTCTCGCGTCTTCCCAAGAATCTCCCCCGCCAGTCGTGAGGCCGTGCCCGTACGGGCACGCGCTCGCTCTCTGACGTAATTCCCTCGGCCGTCCCGCTCTCAGCTGCGAGGATGGCCGGATGCCCACTTCGTACGACATCCCCGAAGTACTGGACCGTCGCGAGGGCCCGTACGGCGAGATCGTGCTGCGGCGGCACGGCGAACTGCTCCAGATCATCGCGAACGGCTGCTTTTTGATGGACACCTCCGACGGGCACTCGGAGCGGCTGCTGGTCGACGCGGCGCTCGGCGCGCTGGCCGGACGGCCGGACCCGGAGGTGCTGATCGGCGGGCTCGGCGTCGGGTTCTCGCTCGCACACGCCGCCGCCGATCCGCGCCCGAGACGGATCACCGTCGTCGAGCGCGAGCCCGCGATTATCGGCTGGCATCTCGACGGGCCGTTGTCCGACTTCTCCGCCCGTGCCCTCGCCGATCCGCGCACCGAGATTCTGGAAACGGATCTGGTGGCGCACGTAACTGAGACTTACGACACGTATGACGCACTGTGTCTCGACATCGACAACGGCCCTGGCTGGACCGTCACCGAGGGCAACGACAGCCTGTACTCACCGGCCGGACTGGCGGCCTGCGCAGGGGCGTTGAGGCCGGGTGGGGTGCTGGCCGTATGGTCCGCCCAACCCTCTCCGGAATTCGAAGAAACCTTGCGTAATGCCGGATTCCAACAGGTGCGTACCGAAGAGATCCCCGTTGCCCGGGGCGTTCCGGACGTCGTGCACCTCGCCGTCCGACCTGGATAGCCGTGGCACGGTGACTCCCCGTACTCTGCTTCTCTGACGCGGATCATTCAAGCGTCAATCGCAAGCATGCGCAGGCATAGCCAGGTAGCGGGATCACCCCACGGATTCCGGAAAGCAACTTTGGGGCGGGCGATGGAGCAGACACACACCTCCCACAACGGCACGGCGGCGACTCCCGGCGCTCAGCGCCGGGTCCTCGTGGTCGAGGACGATCCGACCATCGTGGACGCCATCGCGGCCCGCCTGCGTGCCGAGGGTTTCCTCGTGCAGACCGCGGGCGACGGTCCGGCGGCCGTCGACACGGCCGAGGCCTGGCAGCCCGACCTGCTGATCCTCGACATCATGCTGCCGGGCTTCGACGGCCTGGAGGTATGCCGCCGGGTGCAGGCCCAGCGGCCGGTACCGGTGATGATGCTGACCGCGCGCGACGACGAGACCGACATGCTGGTCGGGCTCGGCGTCGGCGCCGACGACTACATGACCAAGCCGTTCTCGATGCGGGAGCTGGCGGCACGCGTGCATGTACTGCTGCGCCGCGTCGAGCGGGCCGCGCTGGCCGCCACGACCCCGCGGTCGGGCATCCTGCGCCTGGGCGAGCTGGAGATCGACCACGCGCAGCGGCGTGTGCGGGTGCGCAGTGAGGATGTCCACCTCACCCCGACCGAGTTCGACCTCCTGGTGTGCCTGGCGAACACCCCGCGCGCGGTGCTCTCCCGGGAGCAGTTGCTCGCCGAGGTGTGGGACTGGGCGGATGCCTCCGGCACCCGCACGGTCGACAGCCACATCAAGGCGCTGCGCCGGAAGATCGGCGCCGAGCGGATCCGCACCGTGCACGGCGTGGGCTACGCCCTGGAGACCCCGACGCCATGAGCGACGGGCCGGCCGCGCGGAGAGGCCCCGGGGAGCCCTGGGGCGGCGTACGTCCGTTCTCGATCAAGACCAAGCTGGGCGCACTGGTCATCATCGCGGTCCTGATCACCACAGGACTGTCGATGATCGCCGTGCGCACCCAGACGGAGCTGCGCTTCATCACGGTCTTCTCGATGATCGCCACACTGCTCATTACGCAGTTCGTGGCCCATTCGCTCACCGCACCGCTGGACGAGATGAACGCGGTGGCCCGGTCCATCTCGCACGGCGACTACACCCGCCGGGTGCGGGAGAACCGCCGGGACGAGCTGGGCGACCTGGCCGGGACGATCAACCTCATGGCGGACGAGCTGGAGGCCCAGGACCAGCAGCGCAAGGAGCTGGTGGCGAACGTCTCGCACGAGCTGCGCACCCCGATCGCGGGTCTGCGGGCCGTCCTGGAGAACGTGGTCGACGGCATCGCCGAGGCCGACCCCGAGACGATGCGCACGGCACTGAAGCAGACCGAGCGGCTGGGCCGGCTCGTGGAGACACTCCTGGACCTGTCCCGCCTGGACAACGGCGTCGTACCGCTGCGCATGCGGCGCTTCGAGGTCTGGCCGTACCTGTCCGGCGTGCTGAAGGAGGCCAACATGGTCGCCTCCGCGCGCGGGGGCATGGCGTCGGGCTCCGGCAGTCACACGCGTACGGACGTCCATCTGCACCTCGACGTCTCCCCGCCGGAGCTGACCGCGCACGCCGACCCCGAGCGCATCCACCAGGTCGTCGCCAACCTCATCGACAACGCGATCAAGCACAGCCCGGCGCACGGCCGCGTGACGGTCAAGGCACGGCGCGGGGCGTACCCGGAGTCGCTGGAGCTGGAGGTCCTGGACGAGGGTCCGGGCATTCCGCGGTCGGACTGGCACCGGGTCTTCGAGCGGTTCAACCGGGGCGCCGTGATCCGGCCGCACGGGCCGGGCAGCGACGGCGGTACGGGGCTGGGGCTGGCGATCGCACGCTGGGCCGTCGATCTGCACGGCGGCCGGATCGGTGTGGCCGAATCCGATCGGGGTTGCCGGATTCTTGTCACACTTCCCGGGCAGCCATCTGTGCCAAGTTGACGTAAAGTTCGAAGCGGAGCGACAAGATCCATGTGCGTCCTGACTGACGGACACGTGTGATCAGGCAGAGCCCCGCGCCTGTGGCGTGCCGGGCCGCGGTCGCGCCTTCCCAGCTGATGCGGAACCACGCTTGTTTCCCGCCATTTCCAGGCACGAAACACGCTTTCCGATGTGACTTACGCGACGATGACCTTGCTCAGCCTGACCTTCGCGGCCATAGGGGCGTAGCCTTTATTTCCGCTGTCCATCACCTTGTGAAGCGGAAGAGGGCGGTTGCCGCCGTGTCGCCACAGTCCCCCAGTAACTCGAGCATCTCGACCGACACCGACCAAGCGGGCAAGAACCCCGCGGCCGCGTTCGGTCCGAACGAGTGGCTCGTCGACGAGATCTATCAGCAGTACCTCCAGGACCCCAATTCGGTAGACCGAGCCTGGTGGGACTTCTTCGCCGACTACAAGCCGGGGGCGCCCGCCGCCTCGGCTCCGGCGGGTACTGCGGCCGCGGGGGCCGCAGAGACCACCACGGCTCCGGCCGCTCCGGCGCCTGCCGCTCCGTCGGTCCCCGCGCCGGCTCCCGCGGCCCCGAAGCCCGCGGCCGCCGCGCCTGCCGCCCCGGCTCCGGCCCCGGCCCCGGCCGCGGCGAAGCCCGCCGCGCCCGCCCCGGCCGCGAAGCCCGCTCAGCCGAAGAAGGCCGAGCCCGCCGCAGCCGGCGCACCCTCGGAGGGCCCTGAGCTCGTGACGCTGCGCGGCCCGGCCGCCGCGGTCGCGAAGAACATGAACGCCTCCCTGGAGGTGCCCACGGCCACGTCCGTGCGCGCGGTCCCGGTGAAGCTGCTCTTCGACAACCGCATCGTCATCAACAACCACCTCAAGCGCGCCCGGGGCGGGAAGATCTCCTTCACGCACCTCATCGGGTACGCGATGGTGCAGGCCATCAAGGCCATGCCGTCGATGAACTACTCCTTCGCGGAGAAGGACGGCAAGCCGACCCTGGTCAAGCCGGAGCACATCAACTTCGGCCTCGCCATCGACCTGGTGAAGCCCAACGGCGACCGCCAGCTGGTCGTCGCGGGCATCAAGAAGGCCGAGACGCTGAACTTCTTCGAGTTCTGGCAGGCCTACGAGGACATCGTCCGGCGTGCCCGTGACGGCAAGCTGGGCATGGACGACTTCACCGGTGTGACGGTCTCCCTGACCAACCCCGGCGGCCTCGGCACCGTCCACTCCGTGCCGCGTCTGATGCCCGGCCAGTCGGTGATCATGGGCGTCGGCTCCATGGACTACCCGGCGGAGTTCCAGGGCACGTCCCAGGACACCCTGAACAAGCTCGGCATCTCGAAGGTCATGACGCTCACGTCGACCTACGACCACCGGGTCATCCAGGGCGCCGCCTCCGGCGAGTTCCTGCGGATCGTCGCGAACCTCCTGCTCGGCGAGAGCAACTTCTACGACGAGATCTTCGAGGCCCTGCGCATCCCCTACGAGCCGGTCCGCTGGCTCAAGGACATCGACGCGTCGCACGACGACGACGTCACCAAGGCCGCGCGGGTCTTCGAGCTGATCCACTCCTACCGGGTCCGCGGCCACGTCATGGCCGACACCGACCCGCTGGAGTACCGCCAGCGCAAGCACCCCGACCTGGACATCACCGAGCACGGCCTCACCCTGTGGGACCTGGAGCGCGAGTTCGCGGTCGGCGGCTTCTCCGGCAAGTCCCTGATGAAGCTGCGCGACATCCTCGGCGTGCTGCGCGACTCGTACTGCCGCACCACCGGCATCGAGTTCATGCACATCCAGGACCCCAAGCAGCGCAAGTGGATCCAGGACCGCATCGAGCGCCCGCACACCAAGCCGGAGCGCGAGGAGCAGCTGCGCATCCTGCGCCGGCTGAACGCGGCGGAGGCCTTCGAGACCTTCCTGCAGACGAAGTACGTCGGCCAGAAGCGCTTCAGCCTGGAGGGCGGCGAGTCCGTCATCCCGCTGCTGGACGCGGTGCTGGACTCGGCCGCCGAGTCCCGTCTGGACGAGGTCGTCATCGGCATGGCCCACCGCGGCCGCCTGAACGTGCTCGCCAACATCGTCGGCAAGTCGTACGCCCAGATCTTCCGCGAGTTCGAGGGCAACCTCGACCCGAAGTCGATGCACGGCTCCGGCGACGTGAAGTACCACCTGGGCGCCGAGGGCACCTTCACCGGCCTGGACGGCGAGCAGATCAAGGTCTCGCTCACCGCCAACCCCTCGCACCTGGAGGCGGTCGACCCGGTCCTGGAGGGCGTCGCCCGCGCCAAGCAGGACATCATCAACAAGGGCGGCACGGACTTCACCGTCCTGCCGGTCGCCCTGCACGGCGACGCGGCCTTCGCGGGCCAGGGCGTGGTGGCCGAGACCCTGAACATGTCGCAGCTGCGGGGCTACCGCACCGGCGGCACGGTCCACGTGGTCATCAACAACCAGGTCGGCTTCACGGCCGCCCCGGAGTCCTCGCGCTCGTCGATGTACGCCACCGACGTGGCCCGCATGATCGAGGCCCCGATCTTCCACGTGAACGGCGACGACCCGGAGGCCGTGGTCCGCGTCGCGCGGCTCGCCTTCGAGTTCCGCCAGGCGTTCAACAAGGACGTGGTGATCGACCTCATCTGCTACCGCCGCCGCGGTCACAACGAGTCGGACAACCCGGCCTTCACCCAGCCGCTGATGTACGACCTGATCGACAAGAAGCGCTCGGTGCGCAAGCTCTACACCGAGTCCCTGATCGGTCGCGGCGACATCACCCTGGAAGAGGCCGAGCAGGCACTGCAGGACTACCAGGGCCAGCTGGAGAAGGTCTTCACGGAGGTCCGCGAGGCCACCTCGCAGCCCGCCGCCGCGGAGCCCTCGGACCCGCAGGCCGAGTTCCCGGTCGCCGTGAACACCGCGGTGACCTCGGAGGTCGTCAAGCGGATCGCCGAGTCCCAGGTCAACATCCCCGACCACATCACCGTCCACCCGCGTCTGCTGCCGCAGCTGCAGCGCCGGGCGTCGATGGTCGAGGACGGCACCATCGACTGGGGCATGGGCGAGACCCTCGCCGTCGGCTCCCTCCTGCTGGAGGGCGTCCCGGTGCGTCTGGCCGGCCAGGACTCGCAGCGCGGTACGTTCGGCCAGCGTCACGCGGTGATCATCGACCGCGAGACGGGCGAGGAGTACACGCCGCTGCAGTACCTCTCCGAGGACCAGGCGCGGCTGAACGTCTACAACTCCCTGCTGTCCGAGTACGCGGCCATGGGCTTCGAGTACGGCTACTCGCTGGCCCGCCCCGACGCGCTCGTGATGTGGGAGGCCCAGTTCGGCGACTTCGTCAACGGCGCCCAGACGGTCGTGGACGAGTTCATCTCGTCGGCCGAGCAGAAGTGGGCCCAGACGTCCGGCGTCGTCCTGCTGCTGCCGCACGGCTACGAGGGCCAGGGCCCGGACCACTCCTCGGCCCGCCCGGAGCGGTTCCTGCAGCTGTGCGCGCAGAACAACATGACGGTCGCGATGCCGACGTCCCCGTCGAACTACTTCCACCTCCTGCGGTGGCAGTCGCACAACCCGCACCACAAGCCGCTGGTCGTCTTCACCCCGAAGTCGATGCTGCGTCTGAAGGCCGCGGCGTCGAAGGCGGAGGAGTTCACGACCGGGCAGTTCCAGCCGGTCATCGGTGACTCCTCGGTCGACGCGGCCGCGGTCAAGAAGGTCGTCTTCTGCGCCGGCAAGGTCTACTACGACCTCGAGGCCGAGCGGAAGAAGCGCGGCGTCACGGACACGGCGATCATCCGCATCGAGCGCCTGTACCCGCTGCCGGGTGCCGAGCTCCAGGCCGAGATCGCCAAGTACCCGAACGCCGAGAAGTACCTGTGGGCCCAGGAGGAGCCGGCGAACCAGGGTGCGTGGCCGTTCATCGCGCTCAACCTGATCGACCACCTGGACCTGGCCGTCGGCGCCGACGTCCCGCACGGCGAGCGCCTGCGCCGCATCTCGCGTCCGCACGGCTCGTCCCCGGCCGTCGGTTCCGCCAAGCGGCACCAGGCCGAGCAGGAGCAGCTGGTCCGCGAGGTGTTCGAGGCCTGAGCCTCAGCACGGGTCTGACCGACAAGGCCCGGGTTCCCGTCCAGGTGACGGGGCCCGGGCCTTGTGGCATTTACGGCCAACTCGCCCGCCGGCCCAGTAGATTGATCAGGACCGACACGCTGGACCGACCCGGCCGTCGGGCCGGTTGTGACACACGGGGGCGCGAATGGCCGAGCTGCTGCGGATCGCCATGGGCGACGAGGACGGCGAGGGACAGCTGGTCGTCGAGGTCGACGACGACGAGCCCGGCATGGTCCGCGCCTCCCGCGTCGGCGACCGGATGCGCGAGGCCTCCGTCTCCCTGGAGGAGGCCCTGGTCCCCATCCGGCGCGCCGCGGAGGCGACCCTGCGCACCTTCCAGGCGGCCCAGCCCGACACGGTGGAGCTGGAGTTCGGCGTGAAGCTCAACGCCAGCGCGGGGGCCGTGCTGACCAAAGCAGGCGTCGAGGGCCATCTCGTCGTCAAGCTCGGCTGGGAGCGGAAGGACCCCGGCGTGTGAGCTGCCGCAGGCCCGGCACGCACGCGTGGCGAGCACGACATATCCTCAGCTCATGTACTTCACCGACCGAGGCATCGAAGAACTGGAGAAGCGGCGCGGCCAGGAGGAGATCACCTTCGAGTGGCTGGCCGAGCAGCTGCGCACCTTCGTCGACCTGAACCCGGACTTCGAGGTGCCGGTCGAGCGGCTGGCGACGTGGCTGGCCCGGCTGGACGACGAGGACGACGACGTGTAGGCGGAGCCGGCCCGCCGGACGCCACTCAGATGGGCTGGGGCTCGAAGTCCCAGTAGGGGCGGTGCCGTTCGAGGATGGTGCGGGTGTGCGGGTGGTCGGCGCCGAGCACTGAAGTGAGCCGGGCGACCGCGTCCTGGTGCAGCCTCTCGGCCTGCGCGTGTTCGCCCAGCTCGGCCAGGTCCAGCGCCAGCCCGGCCCGCAGGCTGATGGTGAGGATGTGCGCGTCGCCGAGAACGCGGGCGGAGCGGTCGGCGGTCTCCCGGCCCAGGGCGGCCGCGGCGTCGGCGTCACCCACGGCGGCGAGTGCGGCGACCTCGTTCTTGGCGCAGCCGATGGCCCACGGGTGGGCCCGGCCGACCGCCCGCCGCATCTGCCGCGCCGTCTGCCGGGACAGCTCCAGCGCGGCCCGTGTCTCGCCCATGTCGCGCATGACGGTGGCGACGTTGTCCCGCGCGCCGATCGCGTAGGGGTGGCGGTCGCCGAGCTGGGCGGCGTAGTGCGTGGCGGTGGCTTCGGCCAGGTCCCTGGCCTCCTCGGTGCGCTCCAGGTCGCGCAGCAGCATCGCGTAGTCGCAGGAGACCATCAGTGTCTCCGGGTGCAGCGGGCCGCGGCGGCGCATCAGCTTCTCGCGGACCCCGCGCAGCATGGCGTGCGCGAACTGCAGGTCTCCGACCCGGCGGGCGCACAGGGCGAGGTTGTGCTCGGCGAGCAGGGTCTGGCTGTGAGTGCGGTCCAGGACCTGGCTGTGGACGCGGGAGTTGTGGCCCTGGATGGCCAGCGCCTCACGGTAGCTGCCGAGCAGGCGCAGCATCCAGGCGGCGCGCAGCGCGGAGTTGAGGGTGAGGGCGTCGCGTCCGCCGAGTACCTCCACACGGGCCTCGAAGACCTTGCGGTGCAGGGCGAGCGACTCGGTGTAGTGGCCCTGGAGGCCGAGGGCGACGGCGAGGTTGCTGCGGATGGCGAGGGTGCGTGGCACCTGCTCGCCGCCGAGCTCCGCGGCGGCGCTCGCGGCCGCCTCCTCGAACAGGGCGCGGGCCTCCGGGTAGCGGCCGAGGGCCATGAGGGTGCCGCCGAGGCCGTCCCTGGCGCGGATCACCTCGATGGGGCGTACGTCGTCGGCGCGTTCGAGCCGCCCGAGGATCTCGCGGCCGACGGTCTCCGCCTCCGGGTACTTCCCCAGCCTGCGCAGCATGTTGGCGAGCTGGTGGACGGCGACGAGCACCGAGCGGTCGGTGTCGCCGGAGGTGGCCCGCCAGTGCTCCACGGCGGTGCGGCTGAGCCACCAGCCGTCGTGGTACTCGCCGCGCATCCGCAGGTACTCGATGCAGTTGAGGACGAGTTCCCGCGCGTCGTCGTCGGCCGACTCCAGGGCCCCGGAGGGTTCCAGGTGCGGGATGAGGACGGCGTACCGGGCCCAGTTGCCGGCCGAGGAGGAGTCGCGCGGGTCGGCGGAGACGAGGACCTTGCGGGCGGCGGCCGAGTAGCGCTCGGCGTCGGCGGGCGACTGGATGGACCGTACGAAGCGGTGGAAGAGGCGGTGCATGCGCAGCGTGCCGACGGTCTGGGAGTCCATCCGCGGCCCGGGTTCGTACTCGATCCGCATGGAGGTGATCTCGGACAGCCGGCGCAGGGCGGTGTTCCAGGTGCTGGGCTCGGCGATCAGCTCGACCAGTTCGGCGGGCAGGTCGCCGTGCCGGGCGGTCTGCAGCAGCCGTACCGGCACCACGTCGTGCGAGAAGCAGACGAGCAGGTTGAGCAGCTGCCAGGCGGTCTCCGAGCCTTCGCGCAGGGTGTTGACGAGCTTCGCCCAGGCGACCTCGAAGCTCTCCGGGTACTGGCCGGAGGCCATGACGCCGAAGCGGTCCGGGCGGCCGTCGCGGATGTCCCGGATGTAGTCGTCGACCGGCACGGTCGGGTTGATGTCCAGCCAGGCGGCCGTCTGGTCGAGCAGCAGGGGCATGTCCTCCACGGCCTCGGCGAGGCGCGCGGCCTGGGTGTCGCTGAGGCGTGCCGTGCGGCGCTCGACGAAGGCGACGCTCTCGCGGCGTTCGAAGGCCGGTACGGCGATGTTCTCGGCGTGGGCGCCCCACTCGCTGCGGTGGGTGGTGACGAGGACGTGGCCGCGTCCTTCGGGCACGAGGCCGTCCAGCCGCTCCGGGTCGCCGGCGCCGTCCAGGACGAGCAGCCAGGGCCGCGCAGTGCGGTCGAGTTCACGGCGTACGGCCGTGATGGTGGACCCGAGGTCGCCGGAGTCCCGCAGGTCCAGGGCCGACGCGAGGTCGGCGAACTGCTGGCGGGCGGTGACGCGTTGGGCGGCGTTGACCCACCAGACGATGTCGTACTCGCCGGCGAACCGGTGGACGTACTCCAGGGCCAGCTGGGTCTTGCCGAAGCCGCCGGGGCCGAGCAGCGCCACGGCGGCGCCGTCGTCTCCGGCGGCGGAGAAGGCGCCGTAGACCTTCTCCAGCAGTTCGGTGCGGCCGATGAAGCGGCGGTTGCGGCGCGGGACCTGCCAGACGTCCGGCGGGTCGTCGGGGAACCGGGGGCCGCGGCTCAGGTCGATCAGCGCGCCCGGAGCGGGTATGCCCGCGCACTCCAGGACCCGGCTGCGCGCCACCTCGGGCCGAAGGCCGCGCAGTTCGACGGGGGCCAGGGCGATGACGGCCTCGGGCATGGGGCGGGCGGTGATGCTCACGGCGGCGATCCGGTCCTCGTACGCCGGCAGCACCTGCCGCAGGGCCTGGGCCCAGGCCTCGAACCGCTCGCTGCCCAGGCGTTCGTGCCAGTCGTCGATCACGAGCAAAACGCGTCCCGGCGCGCTCAGCAGGTCGGTGAACGCCTCGGCGGTCGGGGGGCGCCGCAGCGGGTTCCACCTGATCAGCGTGGTGCCCCGTCCCGCGGCCCGGATCTGGTGGTCGATCCACTTGGCCCAGGACTCGCTCTGTCCGGCGAAGACCACCGTGACATGTCCGAGTTCCGCCGCCATCTCGCCGTTCCCCCTCGACTGAACTTGGCTCGACTGAACCTGGCTCGACTGAACCTGGTCACGACTGTGCACAGGTTATTCAATTGTGCGTCAAATCGGTTCCAGAGGTGCCAAGTTGAGCATGGTTCGGGTCACCGGTCTCCCCGGGACGTCCGCTCCAGCCGGTGCGCGATGTGCCGGACGAGCCGCTCCAGATCGGCGCAGTAGACGCTGGGGTGCAAAAACCCCGTCCCGGGAGCGTACCGGTGCACGTAGTTCCCGCCCCCGCACACCTTCCCCACGGGACAGCCCAGACACTCGTCGGCCAGCGCCCGCTCCCCCAGCTGCCGTGCGGCGACGCCGGGATGGCGCAGGGCGCGGTCGAAGGAGTGCCGGAAGACATCGAGGCCGGTCTCCGAGGCGCCCTCGTACGCCGACCTGAGCGAGTCGACCTGCTCGATGCCGCCGTCCGTCTCGACCACGACGGCGGCCACCGGCGACAGCCCCACGGCCTCGGCCCTGCTGGGCGCGCCGAGCAGCAGCCCCGCGATCTCCTGGAACAGCCGTACGCGCGTGCCGAGCCGCGCCCCGTCCCACCAGGCGTCGAAGACGGCGGCGAGCCAGTCGCCGTAGGGGGTGGGATGCGGGCGGTGCCGCCCGGGGGACCGGCGGACCGTGCCCGGGGGCGGCCGGTCCCAGTTGGCGTGCGGGAGCAGGAAGTCCACTCCGGGCGGGCGCAGTTCGAGCAGCGAGCGGTAGACGTCCAGCGGTTCGGCGGCCAGGTCGATCGTGCAGAGGATTCCGGCGTACGTCCGCGGCCGCGCGGCGAGCCGCTGTGCCGCCGCGCGGGCGGCGGGCCAGGCGGGGCGTCCGGCGCGGTCGACCCGACGGGCGTTGAGCGCGGCCCGACCGCCGTCGAGGCTGAGGCCGACCCGGATGCCGGCGTCGGCGAGGCGGTCGAGGGCCTCGGCCGTCAGGCGGGTGCCGTTGGTCTGGACGGTGGCGGTGATCCGGCAGCCGGCGGGGACGGCCTCCCGTACGGCTCGGGCGTAGGCGAGGACGGGGCCGGGGCCGCTCAGGAGGGGTTCGCCGCCGTGGAGTTCGATGCGGATGGCGTCGAGGCCGTGGGTGCGGGCGTGCTCGGCGATGCGGTCCGCCGTGTGGCGCATCGTGCGCTCGGAGGTGCGGGCCGGGCGGTCGCGCCAGCCGTGGTCGGGGCCCTGGTAGAGGTAGCAGTAGGTGCAGTCGAGGTTGCACCGGCCGTGCACCTTCAGCACGAACTGCCGGAAGGGGACGGGCCGGTGGGCCGTGGTGTCGAGAAGGGCGTACGGCCACGGCGGGTGGGGGTGGGGAGGCGGGTGAGGGTGAGTGGTCATGGCGCGTCTTCGTAGTGGGCGACGACGATGCTCTCCCCCTCACGGGTGCGGAGTTCGGCGAGGATCGCGGCCAATACCGGGTGGTCGGTGTGGTCGGGTGGGGCGATCTCCGGCAGGCGTATGTGGGTGTCGTCGGTGGGGAGGGTCACTCGTCGGCCGTTTCGGGGGACAGGCGGGAGATGTGCCGACGCAGGGGGCGGTCGCGGTCGGCCGTCAGACGGCCGGCGTGCTCGTAGTCGGACCGGGCCGTGCTGGGCCTGCCCTGCAGCTCTCGTGCCTGGCCGCGTCCCATGAGAGCCGCGGCCACCAGCGCGTTGTCGCCCGCCTCCTCGGCATGCTCAATGGCCTGGCTGAAGAACTCGATCGCCTTGTGCAGATGCGCGATCACTTCCGTGCGCTCGTACAGCATCGAGGCAACGCGGCCGCGACCGCTCAGGCACTCCGCGCGGAGAACCGCGTCCTCCGAACCGCGAGCGGCCTCCGCGAGCAGCCAGTCGGCCTCGTACAGGTCGGTAAGCACGTGGGTGAGGTCGTAGCGCATGACGTACGCGTCTGCCAGATGCCGGCGTCGCATGGGCAGGAGCGGATAGTCCGGCGGGGACTCTTCGACCGCGAGGCGCAGCACGTCGATGGCTCGGTTGACGACGTCGTCGGCCGAGTCCGGTCGCACCGCCCGCTGGAGCCAGCCGATGCCGAGGGTGGCGAGCAGGTCGGACCGAAGGGAGTCGTCCTCGTCGAGCAGTGGTACGGCGTCCGTCCATGCGGCGATGGCTCGTTCCAGGTCGTGCAGCTCGCCGGTCCGTTCATACCGTTCGTTGTGGATGCCCCCGATCCGCACCAGGCACTCAAGAATCAGTCCTACGTCGTCCCTTGCGGCCCGCCGGGCGTGCCCCACCGCGTCCAACAGCGCCTCACTCATCCGGTCGCCATGGCGCAGGAACTGCTCGATCTCGACAGCGTCCGCCACGTCCAGCCAGATCCGGCAGCGCTCATCGTCCGGCAGGACGGATGCGCCGACTGCGGCCTTGAGGTCCTCGGCGGCGCGCAACGCCCAGCCGGCCGCCTGCGAAGCGGCTTGCCCGTCCGGGCTGTACCCCGCGTACTGCCGCGCAAGATCGAGCCACAACCGCCCCCGCACGACCAGGCCCTGCTCGGACCGGACCAGGTCGAGCCAGACGTCCGCCGCGTCGACGGCCCGCTGCAGGTGACGGACGTACCACTTCTCAACCGTGTCCTTCCTCCGCGGCCCCAGCTCCCCCACAGCCCGCCGCACACCCGCCAGCGCCTCCGCGGCGACCCTGCGCCGCTCCAGTTCCTCGGCCTGCGTGCCCTCGTCGGCGAGGACGGCGGTCAGGCTCTCGTCGGCCAGATACAGCAACACACGCAGCGCACGCTCCTCGACCCGCCCCGGCTTCGCCCGGGCCCACTCCCGCAGGCTCTCCGCGATCCCGTCGAAGTCGACCCCGCTCCCGCGTACCTCCTGCGCCTGAGCCCAGCACACCAACCCCCGCACGAGCCGCCCGCGCGCAGTGACGGTCTGCCCCTCGACCGCCTCCCACGCCTCCCGCAGGTCCTCCCCCACGCGCCGCACCCGCCAGCGGGCGAGCAGCGCGGCGGCCAACACCTCGCCCGCCAGGGCCCGTTCACCGCCCGACCGCGCGGCCACGACCGACTGCCGCAGACACCCCACCGCGGCATCGAGCTCCCGGGTGAGCCCCTCCTCGTTGAACCGGGCCAGCGCCTGGCGGCCCAGGTCGAGCAGCTCCGACGCGCTGTGCCCCGGCCCCACCGGCACCGTCGGCAGCCGCGCGCCCAGGTCCCGCAGCACCTCCGCGGACACCTCGGCGAACGCCCGCAGCCCGGCCGGTTCCCGCTCGCCCGAGGCAGCGGGCGCTTCCCCGTCCGGCGGCACCGCGCCCCGCAGGAACGCCCCCGCCAGCGCGGGGAAGTTGCGCGCACTGCGCCCGAACTTCCGTTCCACGTACTCGGAGCAGTGCTTGAACAGCAGCTCCACCTCGTCGACCGACAGACGGGACCGCAGCTCGCCGGCCACCCCCGGCAGGAAGTCGTAGCGCACGGCCCGCGGATCGTCCGCGTCCTCCCGCCGCCGCAGCAGCCCGCTCAGCAGCACCTCGGACAACACGTCCGGCCCGCTCCCGGCCAGCATGGCGTGCTGGACGAGCTGCATCACCGGCAGGTACAGCGGCACCGCGGACAGATACACCGCCAGCCGACGCGCCTCGGAGGACGCCGGACGCCAGAAGGCGCGGACGCGATCCGCACCGCTGCGTTCCTGCGTGGCCCGCACCGGCGCCGCGGACTCGGGATGGTCGGCCCGCACCCAGCCGGCCGCGGCGGACAGCGACTGTCCGGTGGCGCCGGACACCAGCCGCGCCCAGCCCTCCACCGACTCCCGGCGCAGCGCGAGCACGGGGACCGGCAGCGCGCCGGCTTCCACCGGCCCCTTGTCGGGCCGGAACAGCAGCGACCCGGCGGGCCCTTCGCGCCGTCGCAACAGCCCGCGCCGGGCAGGCAGATGCGTGCGCAGCCACATCCGCTGCGGCAGCGGCTGTACGACGGCCACGGGCGCCGTCGCGGCCCAGCGGTACAGCAGCCGCTGCACCCGGCCGCTGCGCCACATGGGTCCGGCGCAGTCGCTGAGGACCAAGGTGACGCGCCGCCCGGTCGGGTCGCTGAGCTGCTCCGGTGCGTAGAGCGCGGCGGCGGGTTCCGGGGTGGACGCACAGCCGGGCCGTCCGCCGGGCGCCTCGTGCAGATAGCGCACCTGCACCTCGCAGAAGGCACCGGCGCGGGCACAGACCTGGCGCAGCTCGTCCAAGGCCTGCTGCCATACGACCGTCGAGGTGGAGATGTCCATCAGGAGCAGCAGGCGTGCCTCGCGGCGCCGGTCCGTGCGCAGGACGGGCAGGACCAGGCCGGACTCCGCGGCGCGCTCGGCGGTGGCGCGCTCGTCGAGGGTGCGCGGCACGGGCCGTACGGGCGCCCGGTAGCGCTGCAGGGGCCGTAACCCCCGTTGCAGGGCGAGGGGTTCGGGCAGGGCGGGTGCGGCGGGGACGCGGACCCGGGTCATCCGGGAGTCGGCGACGTCGCCTCCGGGGCCGGGCGCGAACAGCCCTGCCCTCTCGGACTGTTGCGGCTCGCTGTCCTGGGCGGGCAGGTGGGGCCTGTGCGTCGCCCCCGGGGGCAGCGCGCCGGGGTCGGCGAGCGGGTCGGTGGCCGCGTCGGCCGGGGCGGTCCCGGGCCGGTCGGGCTGCTGCGCGGACCGTGGCAGCCAGCGGGCGAGCCACAGCGCGTCCGCGAGCTCCTCGACTCCGGGCGCGATGCCCGCGTCCCGCATACGCGCGACCAGCGCCGTGAGCACGGGGCTCACGTCGCCTGCCGGGATGCCGGGAGCGCGGGAGGTCATCGGCTACCGCGGCCCTCGGTCGAGGGGCTGCATCAACAGCTCCGAGATCTCCTCGCGCCGCTGGGCCGCGTCCCGGGCGGCGTGCTGGGCGAGGAAGATGGCGTTGAGGAGTTGGTCGGTGGGACGCAGTGAGCCGTCCGCCTCGGACTGGGTGAACTGGTCGACGAGGTCGCGGTTGTCGTCGTAGGAGCCCTGCCCGAAGTGGGCCTGGACGAGGGCGGCGAGGCGTTCGTCGCGCGGGGCCTTGAGATCGAGGGGGATGCAGCGGCGCAGCAGCGCGGCGGGGAACTCGCGTTCGCGGTTGCTGGTCATGACGACGAAGGGGAACGCCCGGCAGCGGACCTGACCGCCCGTCACGGTCACCCGGCGCCCGTCGTCGGTGAGGACGTCGACCTCCGGGGTGCGGTCGGCGATCCGCTCCAGCTCCGGAATGGCGAACCGGCCCTCCTCCAGGACGTTCAGCAGGTCGTTCGGCAGGTCGATGTCGCTCTTGTCCAGCTCGTCGATGAGCAGCACGCGTGGCTTGTCGGCGGCGAGCAGCGCGGTGCCGAGCGGGCCGAGTTTGATGTACCGGCCGATGTCCTGGGACGCGGGGTCGCCGGGCAGTTGGGAGTCCTGGAGGCGGCCGATGGCGTCGTAGGTGTAGAGGCCGTCGCGCAGTTCGCTGCGGCTGACGATCGGCCATTCCAGGACGCGGCCGAGGTCGAGCTCGTAGGCGACGGAGTGGGCCAGCGTCGACTTGCCGACGCCGGGTTCGCCGGTGACGAGCAGCGGGCGCCTCAGGTACAGGGCGGCGTTGACGAGTTCCAGGGCGTCCGGGTCCTGGACGGGCAGCGGGACGGTGCGCGCGCCGAGCCTGCGGTGGGTGGAGGAGTCGAGCTCCGGGACCTCGTAGTCGACGGATCGAGCGTCGAACGCCCGCCAGGGGGGCGGGTCTGGCAGCAGGTCGATCCTGGCCGGATCCGGACGTCCGATCCCCTGGTAGATGAACCACTCGCTCACGGTGCGCTCCTCGTCGACGGTCGGTGGTAGTCCACGGCCTGGCCGACGGGGGCATCGTGCGCCCGCAACGGGCCCCTGGAAATGTACCCAGAACAGCCCTGGTACACGGGTGATTTCGGCCAGCGGTCGGGCGGGTACGGCCCCGTGCTCACAGCGGCGCGTCCACCGGATCGGTCTCCTCGTCCGGCAGGGGGCGGCGCGGGTCGTCGTAGAGCAGCGCGAGGGGTTCGGCCCAGGCGCTGTCGGCCCGCTGTTCGCTGATGTCCTGCCGCACGTGCCGCAGCCGGTCGGGGAGTTCGGACAGCGAGCCGAGCGCCCCGAGGAACTTCTCGATCCGCGCGTGGAGGCTTTCGCACTCCGGCAGACAGGCCCGCTCGGGGTGGGAGCCGATGTGCCAGAGAGCGACACCGTGGCCGCTCTCCAGGGCGCGGTTCATGGCGACCCGGCCGGTGCCCTGTCCGGCCGGCCGGCACATGACGGGGATGCGGTCGCACTCCGCGCCGCGGTAGCCGACGGTGTCCACGGCGCCCGGCGGAGGCATGCGCCAGCCCTGGAAGCGCCGCCCGGCCGTCATGCGCTGCCAGCGGTCGACCCAGAGATTGTCCGGATCTCCCCGGCGCTCAAGGGCGCGCAGCACCAGGCGGCGGCGCGCGCCCAGGTGTCCGGGGTCGTTCAGCGCGGCGATGTCCTCGAACCGCCAGCGGTGCACGGCGGTGTCGAAGTGCTCGGCGGGCAGGGCGACTTCGAGCGGTACGGGGTGCCCCTGACGGTCCTTGGACGCCAGCAGTCCGCCCAGCGGGACGCGCAGTGCCTGGACGAGCTCGTCGGGCCGGCATCCGTGCACCGAGCCGTCCGTCTCGTGCACCTCGGGCAGGCCGTCGCCGTCGTCGTACCAGACCTGCCAGAAGAACCGGACGGGCTGCGAGCCGATCACCGGGTCGAGCAGCAGGGCCACCACGGGGCCCTCACCGGGGCCGGGGTAGGGGATCACGATGCGCTCCGGACCGTCGTCCTCGGGGGACGGCTGGAGTCCGTCGGGGAGGGTGACGTCGCGGGCCAGAGCGTGCAGGTACCGGCGGGTGTCGCCGCGCAGCCGTTCGTCGATCCAGCCGGTGAGGGCGGGGCTGTCGGCGTCGCGCGCGCAGGCGTGGGCGCCGACGAGCCTCATGTAGCGCAGGAAGATGAGCGGGTCGAGCGGGGCGGTGCCTTCGTAGAGCAGGCCGTGGCCGTCGCGCCAGGTCCGCAGCTCGGGCGTGGCGCCGGCCCACTGGTTGCCGCTGCGCGCCTCCTTGGCGATGAGACGCACGGTGGGCTCGTCGGGCGGGGGCGGCAGCGCGGCCAGCAGAGCCAGCGCC
Source organism: Streptomyces sp. T12 (assembly GCF_028736035.1). Taxonomy (NCBI): domain Bacteria; kingdom Bacillati; phylum Actinomycetota; class Actinomycetes; order Kitasatosporales; family Streptomycetaceae; genus Streptomyces; species Streptomyces sp. T12. The sequence goes on along the minus strand of NZ_CP117866.1, from coordinate 7,201,152 downwards.
TTGCGGCGGTCGCGGGGCGTCCATGCCGGGCTCTGGTCGGTCGACGGCCCGTGCTGGAGGTCGATCCAGTTGTCCCCGCTCTCGGAGACCGGCTCCGCGCCGTGCCAGCGGTCGTGGGCCGCCATGACCGTGCGGTACGTCTCCCCGAAGCGGCGCAGCGCGGCGATCGCCACCGCCTTGCCGCCGTCCTTCTCCTTGCGCCGCGACTTGATCAGCCCGACGACCGCTCCCGTCCCTGGGTCGAGCAGCGGACCGCCCGACATACCGCTCGGGAAGTCGATGTCGGGCTTGATGATCAGGCCGTACGGGTCCTCGCGCCCGTTGATCACGGCGTCCACGATGCGGAAGCGGGCCTCACGCGGTTCGGGGTAGTAGCCGCACGCCTTGAGGGCGCCGGAGTGAGGGGCGGCGCGGTCGGTGAGCCACACGCATTCGTGGGAGTGCTCGTCGGGGTCGCCCGTCAGCCGCACCAGGGCCAGGTCCTCGGCCAGCGGGACCTTGGGGCAGCGGGGGTCGGTGATCAGCCACCGCACCAGTCGCGCCTCGGCGTCGACGCCCTCGCCGCGCACCCGGAACGCGGTCTGGCGGTCCGTCAGGAGGTGGGGACGCAGCACGTGGGCGGCGGTCAGCACCCAGCCGGGCGCGACGAAGAAGCCGCTGCCCCACAGGGGGCTGTCCTTTCCTTCGGCGGGGAGCAGATGGACGGTGGCGGCCCGGACGAGGTCGAAGAGGCGGTCGTCGCGCTCACTCATGCGCGGCCGCGCTCTCGTCGGCCTCCCCTGCGGTGGTGCCGTCGAACTGCCAGGTGAGGGTGACCTGCAGGGACGCCTTGACCTCACCCCGGGCGAGTACGGCGACGGCCACGCCCTCCTTGGCGGTCAGCTCCACGCCGAAGGTGATGGCGGCCTCGTGCGGCCTGGCCTCTCGGGCGGCCGTCAGCACAGTGCCGCCGACGCCCTTGATCAGCTCCTGGAGCTGGTCGAGCTTGGCCACCGCGGCCTCGGTGAAGCCGACGTCCTCCTGGTCGTCGTAGGCGTCGGCCGCGCCGATCCTGGCGGTGATCACCGTGCCGTCCGGCAGTTCGATGTCCTGGATGTGACTCATTCCGCTCCCCCCCGCAGAGCCTGCGCCGTCAGGTCAACCGAACGTGGGCAGCGCCCACTTGAACTGCGACGAGGCTAATACCCAGGTTGGTTGCAGGAGTATTCGCCGTCTTCACAGCTGCTCCGCATGAGCCTCGGGACCTGCTCCCTCGGGGGGATGCCGCACCGAGCCGCCCCTGCGTCGGCCGGCCTCAGTCGCGCGGGTGCGCGAGGGCGTACGCCAGCCCCAGCGCGCCCTGTGCCAGCAGCACCGCGCCCGCGGCGATCCACCCGGTGCTGTGGCGCCGCAGGCCCCAGGCCGTGACGGGCAGACCGGCCACGACCTGGGCCAGGGCGAGCCGGTGGGACTGGGGGCCGCCGGCCCAGGGCAGCCAGGGGCCGAGGCGGCTGCCCTCGACGGCGTCGAGCTCCGCGCGGAAGGCGTTGCGCCAGCCCCCCGGCCACTCGATGCGGACGTGCGGGTGGTCGCGGGCGGCCTCGTGGAGGCGGTCGGCGCTGTCACCGGGGGCGAGGCCGGCGGGCAGGGACACGCCCGCGCGCGTGAGGACGGCGAGCAGGCCACGCATGCGTGCCCGCGCGTCGGCCGCGGGGTCGAGTTCCGTCAGCTCGTCGAGGGACTGCACGTCCAGCACCGGATCGAGGCCGAGCCGGCCGGCGAAGGTGTGCATGGCCTCGTCCTCGCCGGCCGGGGTGCCGTTGGCGAGCCAGATGTAGCCGACGGGGCGGCGGAAGCCGGAGGCGAGGGTGTATCCGGCGCGGTCGGCGTCCCACCAGAGGGCGAGGACGGGCCAGGGGGCACCGACGGCGAGGGCGGTGGCCCAGCCGGTGAGGACGCGGTCGACCGGTTCGGCGCCCTCCAGCCAGGGCCTGCCCTCGGGGACGAGCACGCTCCACTCCCCGCCGGCCGACGCGAGCAGCATGTGCTCGCGCAGCAACTGGGCGGCGGGGGCGACGGACTCGGGCTCCGCACGGCAGAGCAGCAGGGCGCCCGGGGCGGGACGGGCCTGGCGAGCGGCCCGGGACTCTTCCGTCGGCATGGCACACACGCTAGGCCAGTTTGTCCGTCTCGCGTGATTTGTGATCACCAGAACGAGTGCCTTGACTTACGACGCCCACGATATATCGTGTTTTACGGAAGACGCGATATGGCGTGTCGTGTTCAGGTCCGGCCGTGCGGCCGTGTCCGGTCGCCCAGGAGGTCCGCAGCATGTCCGAGTGGTCCGTTGCAGAGCCCAGCAAGCTCACCTTCGACGAGCCGGTGAGCGAGCTCCACGTACGCATCGTCAACGGCACGGTGAACGTCGTGGGGACGGACGAAGGTTCCGCCCGCCTGCAGGTCTCCGAGATCGAGGGCCCACCCCTGGCGGTGACCCAGCAGGGCGGCACACTGACGGTGGCGTACGAGGACCTGCCCTGGAAGGGCTTCCTCAAGTGGCTCGACCGCAAGGGCTGGCGCCGCAGCGCGGTGGTCTCCCTGGCGGTGCCGGCGGACACGCGCGTCGAGGTGGGCGTGGTCGGCGCCGGGGCGGTCGTCTCCGGGATCCACGGCCCGTCGGTCGTCAAGGGCGTCACCGGCGACACGACGCTCGTCGCCCTGTCCGGCCCGGTCCGCGCCGACACGGTCTCCGGGAACCTGGAGGCCCAGGCCGTCACCGGCGACCTCCGCTTCAACTCCGTCTCCGGTGACCTCACGGTCGTCGAGGGCTCCGGCTCCTCGGTGAAGGCCGACTCCGTCAGCGGCTCCATGATCGTCGACCTCGACCCGGAGGGCCCTACCGACGTCCGGCTGACCAGCGTCTCGGGCGAGATCGCCATCCGGCTGCCGGCCCCGGCGGACGCGGACGTCGAGGCCAACACCGCGAGCGGCACGATCTCCAACGCCTTCGAGGGCCTGCGGGTCCACGGCCAGTGGGGCGCCCACAAGATCACCGGCCGCCTCGGCGCCGGCACCGGCAAGCTCCGGGCGACGACGGTCTCCGGCTCGATCGCCCTGCTGCGCCGCCCGCCCAAGGAGGACGAGCCGTGGGAGGCGGAGGCATGGGAGGAGCCCGAGCCCGCCACGGACACCCCACCCACGGGCCCGACGGCCGACCCGGTGAACAGCGCACAGGACGACTCGGGGGACAATTCCGTCACCGGCCAGGGCGATGACCCCACCGCCGCCCCGGCCGACGGCACGACCGACAAGAAGGTGCTCTGACATGCCTCCCGTCTTCGCCCACGGCCGCCTCCGCCTCTACCTGCTGAAGCTGCTGGACGAAGCCCCGCGCCACGGCTACGAGGTGATCCGCCTCCTCGAAGAGCGCTTCCAGGGGCTGTACGCACCGTCGGCCGGCACCGTCTACCCCCGCCTGGCCAAGCTGGAAGCCGAGGGCCTGGTCACCCACACCACCGAGGGCGGCCGCAAGGTGTACGCCATCACGGACGCCGGCCGCGCCGAACTCGCCGACCGCAGCGGCGAGTTGGCCGACCTGGAGCTGGAGATCAGGGAGTCGGTCGCCGAACTCGCCGCCGAGATCCGGGCCGACGTACGCGGCGCGGCGGGCGACCTGCGGCGCGAGATGCGGGCGGCGGCGTCCGAGGCACGCCAGGGGAACGGCGCCAAGGCGGACACACCCTTCGGTGACCTCTCGGACTACACCGACAAGGAGGCGTGGCGCGCCGCCAAGGAGGAGATGCGCCGCGCCAAGCAGGAGTGGAAGGAACAGGCCCGACGGGCCAAGGACGAGAGCCGCCGCGCCCGCGACGAGGCACAGCGCGCCCGACGCCAGGCCAAGGAGGCACAGGACCACGCCCGGGCCCAGGCCCAGGAGGAGGTCCAGCGCATCGCCCGCCGGGTCCAGGAACACGTACAGGACCACTTCGCACGCGGTGACTGGCCGACGGGCGTGCGCGAGGGCCTGACGGAACTGGCCAAGGAGTTCGGCGACTTCGGCAAGGACTACGGGAAGGGGCTCGGCCGGGACTTCGGCTTCGGCCGCCCGGACACTCCCAAGTCAGCGCAGCAGCACCCCGACTACTCCGACACCCCTCAGGACTTCCCCGCCGACTACGAACCCACCTGGGCCCACGAGCCCCCCACCGGCGACCCCGCCCGCGACCTGGACCGCCTGCTCGACCGCTTCCGCGACGACATCCGCGACGCGGCAAGGGACCACGGCGTGACACCGGACCAACTCCGCGACACCCGCCGCCACCTGTCGACAGCGGCGGCACACATCGGAGCGCTACTGCGCACACCGAAGCCCTGAGGCCCCCCTGGGCGGTACGGCCACCACCTCAGCCGCACCGCCCAGGGCCCGCCCATCCTCAGCCGGCCTCGGCCTCTCCCCCGCCGTACAGCACCCGGTCCACGGACTCGTAGGTCACCCCGTGATCGGCGAGAACCTCGCCGGGCACGCCAGGACGGCTGGTCAGCGCCAACAGGATGTGCTCATCACCGATGTGCCGATCCCGACGGGCGACGGCAATACGCAACGACCGCTCCAGCACGTCCTTGGCCTCCCGGCTGAACGAACGGCGCCCCGACCACCACCCCTTGTCCTTCCGGTCCCCGGCCATCGCCCCCACCCCGTGCACTTCCTCCACCCGGGCGACGATCTCCCCCACATCGATCCCCAACCCGGCCAGCGCATCGGCCTCGGCCTGCGACAGCCCGCCCCGCCGCCGAGCCTCCCCCAAGGCCCGCCGCACGGAGTCCAGCCACTGCCCGCCCCCGAGTGCGGCGAGTGCAAACGAGGCCCGGCTCCCCTCCCGGTCGAGCAGGGCGAGCAGCAAGTGCGCGGCATCGACGGTCTGCGCCCCGCCCCTCTCGGCCTGCTCGACCGCACCCGTCACCACGGCACGGGCATCCTTCGTGAACCGCTCGAACATCAACGCCTCCCGTACTTCTTGTGCACGGCCTGCCTGCTGACCCCGAGTTCCGCGGCGATCTCCTGCCACGACCACCCCTGATTGCGCGCACTGCGCACCTGTACGGCTTCCAACTGCTCCAGCAACCGGCGCAGGGCGGCGACGGCCCGCAGGCCGACCCGCGGATCACGGTCACCGGCACGCTCGGCGAGATCTGTCGCTTCCGTCATGGCGTCAACTTACGTTGACACACCACACCCGTCAACCCAAATTGACAAACGAACGGCGGGCCCGAGGTGGAAACCTCGAACCCGCCGCAAAGTCGCCGCGCTCGGACCTGTCAGTTGGTGAGCACGATCTTCCCGAACTGCTCCCCCGACTGCATCCGCTCAAAGCCCTCACGAGCCCGGTCCATGGGAAGCACCTCATCGATCACGGGCCGCACACCTGTGGCAGCACAGAAGGCCAGGAGATCCTCGAGCTCGTCCTTGGTCCCCATCGTGGACCCGACGATCTTCAGCTCCAGGAAGAAGATCCGCGTGAGCTCGGCGTGCGAGGGCCGGTCACCACTGGTGGCACCGGAAATGACCAGCGTGCCGCCCGGCTTCAGCGACTTCACGGAGTGCGACCAGGTGGCGGCCCCCACCGTCTCGATCACGGCATCGACCCGCTGCGGCAGCCGAGCCCCCGACTCCACGGCCTCCACGGCCCCCAGCTCCAGGGCACGCTTGCGCTTGGCCTCGTCCCGACTGGTGGCGAAGACACGCAGCCCCGCGGCCTTCCCGAGCACGATGGCAGCGGTGGCGACCCCGCCCCCGGCCCCCTGCACGAGCACGGAGTCCCCGGGCCGCACCCCCGCGTTGGTGAACAGCATCCGATACGCGGTCAGCCAGGCGGTCGGCAGACAGGCCGCCTCTTCGAAGGAGAGCTCCTTGGGCTTGGGCAGGATGTTCCAGGTCGGCACGGCGACCTGCTCCGCGAACGTGCCCTGATACCGCTCGGTGAGGATGGAACGAGGCTCCTTGGGCCCCACCCCGTGCCCGCTCTGTCCGATCACGGAGTGCAGGACGACCTCGTTGCCGTCCTCATCGACCCCGGCAGCGTCACAGCCGAGGATCATCGGCAACTTGTCCTCCGCGAGGCCGACGCCCCGCAGTGACCAGAGGTCGTGATGGTTGAGGGAGGCGGCCTTGACGTCGACGGTGCTCCAGCCGGGACGGGCCTCGGGGGCCGGACGCTCCCCCAACTCCAGTCCGGAGAGCGGCTCGTCGCGGTCGGTTCGGGCGGCATAGACAGCGAACATGACTTTGACGATAGGCTCCGCCAACGACCGACGGAACCACAGACCCCTGTGACACACGCCCTCTTGTCAATGCGCCCGCCATCGTGGCCGGCCGGCGGGGGCCGCACGGGGCCACTGCGTCGGCCGGACCAAGCCACAGACACCGCCTGCTTGCCGGTCACCCGGCGCCGCGGCTGGGCGGAGGGAGTCGCGCGGCCCGGCGCTGACGGGGCGCCGCCCGCGCCCACCCGTGCCGCCCCAGCGGCACGACTGCCCGCGGCTGGGGCGGACGTACCCGCAGCCGCGTACGGCGGGAAGGGGACGTGCCGGGGGGTGTCCGCCCGCAGCGGCGGGCGTCAAGAAACAGCACCTCTAGCCCAACGGCAACCGCCCGACCGAGGACGGACACCCCCCGGCACGGCCCCGACCCACAACACAACCCAAGGCGCTACGCGCACCCCCACCCCACCCGCACAGGCCGCCGCAGGCATCCCCGCCCACCGCCGAAGGCACCCGCACAGGCCGCCGCAGGCACCCCGCCCACCGCCGAAGGCACCCGCACAGGCCGCCGCAGGCACCCCGCCCCCACCGCCGAAGGCACCCGCAGGCCCCCCCCCCCGCCCCACCGCCGGAGGCCCCCGCACACCCAAAGAAACGGCCCCGCCCAACCCGGGCGGGGCCACTCCCCTCACGTCACGAGCAGCGCAGCGTCACCGCCGCGCAACCCCCTCCGCCCGAGCCGCAGCAGCCACAGCAGCAGTAACCGCCGGCGCCACCCGCTCGTCGAACGGCGACGGAATGACGTAGTCCGCGGCGAGGTCATCGCCCACCACAGCGGCCAGCGCCTCGGCCGCCGCGATCTTCATGCCCTCGGTGATCCGGGACGCCCGCACCTGAAGCGCGCCCGCGAAGATCCCCGGAAACGCCAGCACGTTGTTGATCTGGTTCGGGAAGTCCGACCGCCCGGTGGCGACGACCGCCGCGTACTTGTGCGCGACGTCGGGGTGCACCTCGGGGTTCGGGTTGGCCATGGCGAACACGAACGCGCCCTCGGCCATGGAAGCGACCGCTTCCTCCGGCACCGTACCGCCGGAGACGCCGATGAAGACGTCGGCGCCCTCCAGAGCCGCCTCCAGCGACCCGGTGATGCCCGCCTTGTTCGTGAACCCGGCCAGCTCCCGCTTGACCGACGTCAGGTCATCCCGGTCGGCCGACACGATGCCCTTGCGGTCGGCCACCGCGACGTCCCCGATCCCGGCCTCGACCAGCATCTTCGCGATGGCGACACCAGCCGCCCCCGCCCCCGAGATGACGGCCCGCAGATCCCCGAGCCCCTTCCCGGTCAGCCGCGCGGCGTTCCGCAGCGCGGCCAGCGTCACGACGGCCGTACCGTGCTGGTCGTCATGGAAGACCGGGATGTCCAGCCGCTCCTGCAGCTTGCGCTCGATCTCGAAGCACCGAGGCGCCGAGATGTCCTCCAGGTTCACACCACCGAAGGACGGCGCGAGCCGGACCACGGTTTCGACGATCTCGTCGACACCCGTGCAGTCGAGCGCGATCGGCACCGCGTCCACGCCACCGAACTGCTTGAACAGAATCGCCTTCCCCTCCATCACCGGAAGGGAGGCCTCGGGCCCGATGTCCCCGAGCCCGAGAACGGCCGTCCCGTCGGTCACGACGGCGACGACGGACGACTTCCACGTGTAGTCGTGCACGAGTTCCGGCTGCTCGGCGATCGCGCTGCACACCTTCGCGACGCCGGGCGTGTAAGCCAGGGACAGGTCGTCCTTGTCGCGGACCGGCACGGTGGCCTGCACGGCCATCTTGCCGCCACGGTGCAGCGCGAACGCCGGATCGAAGGAATCGAGGGGTTCGACCCCGCCGTCCTGATCGGTATTGCTCTCGCTGCGAGGATTCACGATCTCCGCTGCCACTTTGTCTGACCCCTTAAGTGTTCATGGTTTGAGGGTGGGACCACTCCTGGTGAGAAGTGGGCGGGACCGCGCATGGCCCTGCTCGTTGATACGTACGACGTACGACGTACGGACACATACGCGACGGGCGCGCCGCACACGCGCCCTGAGCCCCGGATGAGGGGTGTAAAGAACCTTCTTACCGGACGGACGCTACCGACGACGAGTCCAATATCTGCAAGATCACATGACAGGAATGGAAACACCCACCCCGACGACACGAATCGGACACGGCCCGGCGTCATAGCCGCTGTGATCCATGGCCCAATAAGCGGACAATCGGCACCAGAAGCCGCATAAAGTCACTGACAACCGCAGACTTCGCACTCAACCGGTCCGCATCCCGACTTGCACCGAAGATCTTCCGGCCGGAAGCACAGATTCCCGCAGAAGGTGCGGTCGTGATGTACCGACCTGAGGCGGTTCGGGGGTCACCCGTTATCCGATTTTGACATGGCGAGCGTCCTGAATGGCTCAGTCCGAATGGCAAGATGCCGTAATCACACGAGGTCGCGACACTCGAAGACGTGTGTTCTCGTCGACCACGCGCTGCCGAGCCCATCGGCAGTTGTCGCCCCATCGGCAACTCCACCCATCCGCCGGAGGAACCCACCATGACCGCAAGCTCCACCCGCCGTACGTCCGCCGCGCGCTCCAGGGCAGCCGCGGTAGGTGCGATCGCGGTCGCAGGCGCCCTGATTCTCACTGGCTGCGGTGACCAGACGGAGAAGGACAACGGCGGCACGCAGACCAACTCCGCCCCGCTGTTCGACAAGCTGCCCAAGAAGATCCAGGACGCGGGCGTCATCAAGGCCGGCACGAACGCCGAGTACGCCCCGATGGAGTACCAGGAGGGCGGCAAGATCGTCGGTGTCGACCCCGACATCGCCGCCGCGCTGGGCAAGAAGCTGGGCGTGGAATTCCAGTTCACCTCCGGCTCCTTCGACGGCCTGATCACCGCCCTGAACTCCGGCCGCTACGACGTCGCCATGTCCTCCATCACGGACAACAAGCAGCGCCAGGAGGGCCTGGACGACAAGGGCGACAAGCTCGGCCCGGGTGTCGACTTCGTCGACTACTTCCTCGCCGGCACCGCCGTGTACGTCCAGAAGGGCAACCCGAAGAAGATCAACTCGATCGAGGACCTCTGCGGACAGACGGCCGCCGTGCAGCGCGGTACGACGTACGAGAAGGCCCTGCAGACCCAGTCCAAGGCCTGCACGGACGACGGCAAGAAGAAGATCAACATCGAGTCGTTCGAGAACGACACCGAGGCCCAGACCCGTGTGAAGTCGGGCGGCGCGGTCGCCGGCGTCAACGACTACCCGGTGGCCGTCGACATGGCCCGCAAGGCCGACGGCGGCAACGCCTTCGAGGTCGTCGGCGAGCAGGTCGACGCCGGTCCGTTCGGCATCGCGGTGAACAAGGACAACAAGGAGCTGTCCGCGGCTCTCGAAGAGGCCGTCAACGCGATCATCGAGGACGGCACGTACAAGAAGATCCTCGAGAAGTGGGGCGCCGAGTCCGGCGCGATCGACAAGGCCGCGATCAACGGCGGCAAGTGACCGTCCCGGGCAAGTACTGAAGGGCAGTCACCGTGACTGACAAGTTCGACAAGGAGCCGGCCGACGCGAACCCGTCGGCTGCCGTCTCCAAGGAGGGCGGGGACCTCCTGCCCGAGGCGATCAAGGCCATTCCGGTCCGGCACTACGGCCGCTGGGTCAGCGGTGTCATCGTGCTGGCCCTGGTGGCCCTGCTGGTCAACGCCTTCGCCACCGCCGAGAAGATCCAGTGGAGCGCGGTCGGCAAGTACGTCTTCGACCCCACGGTCCTCGCGGGCGCCGGCCGCACTCTGCTGATCAGCGTTCTCGCGATGGTCATGGGCGTGGTCCTGGGCGTGATCCTGGCCGTGATGCGCCTGTCCAAGAACCCGGTGACCAGCTGGGTCGCCTGGGTCTACATCTGGTTCTTCCGCGGTACGCCGGTCTATGTCCAGCTGCTGCTGTGGTTCAACCTGGCGCTGATCTTCCCCGTGCTGAATCTCGGTCCGATCTACAAGGACGAGATGGTCGACGTCATGACCCCGTTCATGGCCGCCCTGCTGGGCCTGGGCCTGAACGAGGCGGCGTACATGGCGGAGATCTGCCGCGCCGGTCTGCTGGCCGTCGACGAGGGCCAGACCGAGGCCTCGCACGCGCTCGGCATGAGCCACGCGAAGACGCTGCGCCGCATCGTGATCCCGCAGGCCATGCGGGTGATCGTGCCGCCGACCGGCAACGAGTTCATCAACATGCTGAAGACCTCGTCGCTGGTGTACGCGGTGACGTACAACGAACTGCTGCGCGCCACCTCGACGATCGGCTCCACGTCGTACGCCGTGATGGAGATGCTCTTCGTGGCGTGCATCTGGTACCTGGTCATGACCAGTGTGTTCAGCGTCTTCCAGTACTACCTGGAGCGGCACTACGCCCGTGGCTCGACCCGGAGCCTGCCGACGACGCCGTGGCAGAAGATCAAGGCGAACATGCTCGGCCTGGGCCGCGAAAGGGGTGCTTCGGCATGACCGCCATGGTGAAGTCCGAGGGCGTCCACAAGTCCTTCGGCGCGGTACAGGTCCTCAAGGGCATCGACCTGGAGGTGCAGACCGGCGAGGTGTTCTGCCTCATCGGCCCCTCCGGCTCCGGCAAGTCGACCTTCCTGCGGTGCATCAACCACCTGGAGAAGATCAACGCCGGTCGGCTGTACGTCGACGGTGAGCTGGTCGGCTACCGCCAGAAGGGCGACAAGCTGTACGAGCTCAAGGACAGCGAGGTCGCGCTGCAGCGCCGGGACATCGGCATGGTGTTCCAGCGGTTCAACCTGTTCCCGCACATGACGGCCGTAGAGAACGTCATGGAGGCGCCGATGCAGGTGAAGGGCGTGAGCAAGGCCCAGGCCAGGGAGCGCGCGCGGGAGCTGCTCGACCGCGTCGGCCTCGCCGACAAGGCCGGCAACTACCCCTCCCAGCTCTCCGGCGGCCAGCAGCAGCGCGTGGCGATCGCCCGCGCGCTGGCGATGGACCCGAAGCTGATGCTCTTCGACGAGCCGACCTCGGCCCTCGACCCGGAGCTGGTCGGCGACGTCCTCGACGTCATGCGCGACCTCGCCGAGTCCGGCATGACGATGGTCGTCGTCACCCACGAGATGGGCTTCGCCCGCGAGGTGGGCGACAGCCTGGTCTTCATGGACGGCGGCGTGGTCGTCGAGTCCGGCGATCCCCGCGAGGTCCTGACGAACCCGCAGCACGAGCGGACGCAGGCGTTCCTGTCCAAGGTGCTCTGACGGTACGACGCCGAAGGGGCGGTACGAGATCCTCGTACCGCCCCTTCGCCATGTACCGCCCCCTACGGCAACAGCTCGGGCGCCATCACCACCTCACGCAACTGCTCCGCCGTCAGCGGCGGGGCGTCGAGCCGTGGTCCCAGCGCCTGCTTGCCGTCGAAACCGCTGCTGGCCTTGATCATGACCACGTAGCCCTTCGTGAACAGCCGCACGGAACGAAAGGGCCCCCATGTCCGGCCGTCCCTACGGCTCTCCCGCGCCAGCTCGGTCGACTCGCGCTCATCGCCGTTCGGCAGCGTCTCGGGGACGCAGGTCGCCGACATCCCGGGGAGGTACGACGAGCACCGCTCCCCGACCGGCACCGGCCAGTCCTCCCGCCGGCCCGGGAGGACCTGGAAGGTGAGATACCCGACGCCGCCGTCCTTGTAGACCGCGTAGAACCCGTCGTACGGTCCTTCGCCCACGACGGGTTCGACCTCGCGGATCTCGCCGATCCCAGGCGGCAGCAGCTTCGCCAGCCGGTCCGCCCCGGACGTGGTCTGTGTGCCCGCGCTCCCCGCCTGCTCCCGCCCGTTCCCCGGCAGCACCCCGGTCACGGTCAGACTCACCGCGGCCACGGCCGCCGCGACCCCGGTGACCACCCCCCGCCGACGCCACCGCACCCGCGCGGCCCGCGCGAACACCGCGTCCGAACCGGGCCCCGACGGCATCGGAACACCCTGCAGAGCCCGCCCCAGCAGCGCCGTCGCACCCGGCACCCCGTCCACGTCGTCCTGACTCATACGTGCTCCTCCCGCACTGCGGCCCGCAGCGCCGCGAGCCCCCTCGCCGTGTGGCTCTTGACCGTGCTCTCCCGCATGCCGAGCAGCTCGGCGGTGTCGGCGACGCTGAGGTCCTCCCAGTAGCGCAGCACCAGCACCGCCCGCTGCTTGGGCCCGAGCTGCGCGAGCGCGGCCCGCACCATGACCCCGGTGTCGCTGTCCACCGGCTGCCCCGGCACGTCCGGCACCTCGCCGTACGCCTGCTCGCGCCGCCAGAAGCGCCGGCGCGCGGCGATGAAGGTGTTGACCAGCGTCTTGCGCGCATAGGCGTCGAGGTTGTCCAGCCGCGCGTGTCTGCGGGCACCGAGGACGACCTTCACCAGCGTCGTCTGGACCAGGTCCTCGGCCTCGTCCCGGTTGCCGCACAGCAGATAGGCGCTGCGGAACAACGCCGTCCGTCTGCCCTCGACGAAGGCATGCAGTGACGCTTCCGCGCCCCCCGTCATCCCTCCCCCTCTCCCGACCCTCGCGTAGGGACCGTCTCACCCCTTCCAGTGCGGCGGGACACCCTCCAGGACGCGGCGGAGGCGGTACGAATCTCTCGTACCGCCTCCGCCAGGCCGCTCGGCCTCCGCCAGGGCCCTCGCCCTCCCGGCCCTACTTCAGGGCGAGCAGCAAGGTGTCCGACGGTGAGCACCACACCGGCCGGGCCTCCCCGAACCCCTTCTCGCGCAGTACGCGCGCGTGCCACTCGGTGGACGGCATGTCGCCGTCGGCGTGCTCGCCGTAGATCTCGAAGCGGCGGGCCGTGGGCCCGGCCAGCACCGGGTCCTTGGCGGCCAGCTGCCACCACTCGGACCAGTCGAGGGCGCCGTCCGCCTTGGCTTGATCCATGCGGGCGTGGCGCAGGGCGCGCTCCGCCGCGTTGATCCGGGGCGTCGAGTCGTCGATCATGTGGTCCGCGTTCAGGAAGACACCGCCGTCGCGGACGAGCTCCGCGACCTGACCGTAGAGAGCCGCGAGGGGTTCACGGTGCAGCCAGTGCAGGGCCGTGGCGGTCAGGACGGCGTCGTACGAGTCGTACGGCAGCCGCGCCGGCCAGTGGGGCGTCTTGAGGTCGGCCGTCACGAAGGAGACCCGCTCGTCGTCCGCGAAGGTGCCCTCGGCGATGGCGAGGAGGGCGGGGTCGAGGTCTACGCCGGTGCTGACGGCGTCCGGGAACCGTGCGAGCAGCCGAGCCGTGATAGTTCCCGTGCCGCACGCGAGATCGAGCACGCGGGGGGCGGGGCCGACGAGGGCCTCGACCATGTCGAGCATGATCCGGAAGCGTTCCTCGCGGTCGGGCATGTACCACTCCTGCTGCCGGTCCCAGCTCTCCTGCCAGGCGGCCCAGTCGGCTCCCGTCGTGGTGGTGATGTCCGTGTCCGTCATCGAGCCCCTCCATCGCGCACGTCACGTAATACCCTGGAAGCACGATCAGCTGTTACCCGACCGCACCACGACGATAGAACGCCTCCGTAAGGACTACAAGTGGAACTGGCCTATTACTCGGATTACGCCGTACGACTCGTCAACAGCGAGGACCCGGCCCGGGGCAAGGACTCGCTGACCTCGGTCGAGGCCGTCCGCGACCTGTTCGGCGTCAGCCAGGAGGCGGGCCGGCGGGCCACCGACGCCGACGTCACCCGCTTCCGCTCGGTCCGCGCACGGCTGAGGGCGGTCTTCGAGGCGGCGGACAAGGGCGACGAGGCGCTGGCGGTGAACCTGCTGAACTCGCTCCTCCTGGAGTTCCCGGTGAGCCCGCAGATCTCCGGCCACGACTTCCGGGACGACGACGGCCGCCCCCTGTGGCACATGCACCTGGCGGACCACCCGTCGAACGCGACCGCCGGCTACGCGGCCATCGCCGCGATGGGCCTGGCGTTCCACCTGACGGAGTACGGCGTGGACCGGCTGGGCCTGTGCGAGGCGGCCCCGTGCCGCAACGCCTACCTGGACACGTCCACCAACCGCTCCCGGCGCTACTGCTCGGACCGCTGCGCGACCCGCGCCAATGTGGCCGCCTACCGGGCCCGCAAGCGCTTGGAGGCCGACCGGTCGGCGAAGACGGGCCGCACGGCCGACACCGCCCAGCGCGCCAGCGCGAACGGCGAGCGCTGATCCGGCTTGCGCGGCCGGTACCGGAAGCGGACCTTGCCCAGAATCAGCTCGTCCGGCACCACCCCGTAGTCGGTGCTGTCCCCCCCTGCGTACGCGTTGTCCCCGAGCACCCACCAGCCGCCCTCACGGCGCTCGGCGGCACGCTTGACGACGAGCAGGTCCTGCTGGAACGGATGCCGCAGCACCACCACGTCCCCGGGCCTGATCCGGCCCCGGTGCCACACCACGAGCAGGTCGCCGTGGTAGAGCGTGGGCACCATGGACGGCCCCGTCACCTCGGCCCACCCGAAGGGCTGAGCGGCCCGCCCGCGCTCGGCGTCCTGCGACAACTCCGGCATCCCCGGCACCTCCCCGGTACTGTCCTCCACCAGTCTCAGTCTGACCCTGGACTTTTGTCCTAAGCCCATGGGGGCACTCGCGAAAACCCGTCTTGCAGGGAGTAATGTCCCACCTGAGAAGACGATCACGAGGAAGGAATGCTCCATGCTTTCCCGCCTGTTTGCCCCCAAGGTCAAGGTCAGCGCACACTGCGACCTGCCCTGCGGTGTGTACGACCCGGCCCAGGCCCGCATCGAGGCGGAGTCGGTGAAGGCCGTGCAGGACAAGATGGCCGCCAACGACGACCCGCACTTCCAGGCGCGTGCCACCGTCATCAAGGAGCAGCGCGCCGAGCTCGCCAAGCACCACGTCTCGGTGCTCTGGAGCGACTACTTCAAGCCCCCGCACTTCGAGAAGTACCCGGAGCTGCACCAGCTGGTCAACGACGCCCTGAAGGCCCTCTCGGCCGCCAAGGCCTCGACCGACCCGGCGACCGGCCAGAAGGCGCTGGACTACATCGCCCAGATCGACAAGATCTTCTGGGAGACCAAGAAGGCTTGATCTAAGGCTGGGCCATCTGACCTGCAATTTCGCGGGTCGCATCGCCTACCTGTCCGCACCCGGTCCGCAGGCCGCCGAGAACGGCGTCCATGACGGTCCGGGTGCGGTCTTCTTCGCGGAGGCGAAGAAGTGGCGCAGATCGTGGGTCCCCCTGTGCGGCAACTCGACGGGCTTGCGGCCCTCGCGCTCGGCTGCTTCGTTCTCCGCTTGCTGCAGCGCCCTGCGGGCTCCGTTGCATTCGGTCTTCCAGCGGCGGTAGTTGAGGCGCTCGCCCTCCTCCATCGTGAACAGCCACTCCTTGGAGGAGCGTGTCTGTGATCCGACACCTTCAAGCCGAGCAACTCGCCTATTCGCAAGCCTGATCCGGCGAGCCTGACGATCGCCGCGCGGATGTACGGCGGCATCACGCGGGCCATGGCCTCGACCTGGGCGACCGTGGGCGGGGTGACCTCCTCGTCCGGCATGGGCGGGAGAGTGATCCGGCGGCACGGGCTGGAGGCGATGACCTCGTCCTCGACGGCCGCGGTCATGAGGCGTACGAGGACGTCGTAGACGTTGCGCACGCTGCCGGGGCCGAGCTGCTCGCCGCCGGGACGAGGTGGAGCCTCCCGACCCAAACGAGCGACAGCGGTTGGCTGTTGGCCATGCCCAGCACACTGCCCGACGAGCCGCGTCCGCGAACTCACTCTCTACCGCCAGTACTTCGACCTCGTGGCCGCGGGCACCAAGACCGTCGAGGTGCGGGTGAAATACCCGCGCCTCGCCCAGCTCTCCGCTGGCGACGTAATCCGCTTCCGCATCAAGGGCACTATCGAGACGCGTGAGGTCAAGGATCAGCGCCGACTCTGAGCCAGAACTGCAGGAGTGGGTAAGGGGTTCAGCGCATCGACCCCAGTGCGTCGACCTGGAGAGAATGCGATCTGGGTCACATGGAGTGATCGGCCGTGGCTGATATGTTCACGGCGACCAAACACCCGGAAGAGCCCCTTCCGGGTATCTCTGTGCATTCGCACAAGGGGGAATCCGAATGTTCGCGAGGAAACTCGCTGTGCTCACTGTGGGCACCTGCGCAATCGCGGGACTCATCAACGTGCCTGTTTCGCAGGCCGCGACGGGGGATCCAGTGGCCTTCACTGGGCAAGTCGATTCCGAGATACCTCTGGACCGAGCCCAGTTCACGCTGCGTGCCGACCTGCCGGCCACGCAAACGGCCGACCTCGCCGACGGCGCGGAGGTCGACATGCTGAAGCTCCCCACGGCAGGGATCAGCACCAGCGGCAACACGTTCACCGTCGCGGTCGACCCGGACGACGTGCCCGCTCGCTACGTCGGGTCCAACGGCCTGGTGTCGCTGGAGATGGAAATCTACGACTCGAAGACCGACAGCTACGCGTGGACGACCCAGTCGGTGCGGCTCATCGGCGAGGCGACCGCCGGGGACGCCCGTTCCGCGTCGGCCCGGAGCTGGGCAAACCCGCTCGCCTCCGGGCAGTCCGGGAACGCCCGCTCCGCCGCGAGCCGGGCGCCGAAGGTCAAGGTCCACCTGGACAAGGCTCCCAAGGGTGTGAAGAGCGCCTTCGCGAGCCGCGCCGACACCTGCCGTACCACGAAGATCGGGCAGAACGACGCCTGGGCCACCATCGGCGAGGGCTTCCCGGCCGCCCCCGGTTATGGCACGACGCGCGGCAAGGCGTGGATGACCCACCGCAACGGCGCCGAGATCACCTACGGTGCGGCCATCAGCAAGGACGGCGTCAAGTGGGCCGCGTCCGGCAGCGCCTCGGTGGCCAACACCAAGGGCTTCGACTTCATCTGGGACCCCGACAGCGACCTGACCATCTCGTACCGGACCGAGGTGCGCTACTACAAGTACAAGTACGACTGCGGCGGCGTGATCATCAACCGCAAGCTCAAGGCCGTATCGGAGACCGGTGGTGTGAAGACCATCCACACCAACTCCCTTCCGCCGTACTGGCTGTCCCGCGCGAAGTGCACCTTCGACATGCCCGCGGGCACGTGGACGAAGACCACCGGCAAGACGTACTCCAACTCCGGTGGCGTCAAGATCAGCACGGTCATCGGTATCGAGCTGAGCACTTCGCGGGCCTACACCACAGGCTCCACGCTCAGCTACAAGATGGACGCCGGGCACGATTCCCTGTGCGGCAACACGGACAAGCCGGCCTACGCGTCCAAGGTGCAGCAGTACTACAACCGCATCCAAGAGGAACTGTGACCCACAGTTTCAGGAGTGAGGAGGCCGCCGTGTCCGCACGGCGGTCCCTCCGCCCACGCAAGAGAAGGACCGTACTGATCCTTGCCGCGGCGGCGGCCTCGCTGGCACTCCTTGCCGGATGGCTGTACGGCGACAACGAGCGCGTGGAGCATGCCAACGGCGAGGGCCCGCTCCAGTCCGACACCTCCGAGGGCGCGACGTCGGTCTACGCGCCGAAGACGGTTCCGTGGGCCGTCACGTTCGGCAGCTATCTGCTCTGCTCCAGCAGCGGTGAGGCGATCACACTCGACGGCATCCGTTACCACACGCCAGTCGAGCCGAAGTCAGTCTCCCTGAAGCTGCGAACGGTGACTCCGCAGATGTGGAAAGCGAGCATCGACGCGGGCTACATCGGCGCCGCCCTGGGGAAACCCCCGCACTTCGAAAAGCGAAAGGCACCCGGCCACTACGCGGACGCCCGAAAAGGCAGCCGCATCCCCCAGAGCTGCGCCGATCAGGACCAGGAAGGTGCCGGCTTCACCGAGCTACTGTTCGTCCTGGACGTGGGCAAGCAGGGCGGCTTTATCGACACCGCGTGGATCGACTACCACGTGAGCGGAAAACCGTACACGCTGCGGCTGGACTGGAAGATGGTCGCCTGCGGATCGAAGATCCCGCACACGGTGGACGGAACCCCTGTGTGCGACGGGCAACAGACATGAAGCCGCCGATGCCGTTTGACCTCAACCTCCGGCGTTCACCGGCACCACCCGCACGGAACCGTTAATCAATGGCGAACTGGCACAAATCGACGACCTGACGGACTCAAGGTTCCCCGCATTCGCGGTGATTGTGTTCACGCCCTCGACGGTGGCCGCAGAGCCTTCCCGTCCCGTAGGTTTTGCTGCGTTCACGGGGGAAGCGAGCCACGCTCTGATCTGATCCCGTCTCGACCCGCGCGGCCGAGGCGGGGTTCGGCGTGCTCCGCGACGAGCGGGCGAGTGGGGACCACATCACCCGGCGGCACATCCCCCGCCGTACGGAATGTCGATCCCACAGAATGCCGATCCTCGGGAGTAACCCCTGCGCCGCCGCCTGCCCCTCTGGCCGATACCCCTGCTGTGGACCCTCGCCCTCGGTCTGTGGGGGCTGTCCCGGCAGCACAGTGTGTGGCGGGACGAGGCGGCGACCTGGCAGGTGGCCCGGCGGTCCGTCGGCGACATCTGGCACATGCTGGGGCAGGTCGATGCCGTACACGGGCTCTACTACCTGCTGATGCACGGGCTCTTCGAGTGCTTCGGGCCCGGCACCACGACCCTGCGGCTGCCCTCCGTGCTGGCCATGGCGGTGGCGGCGGCCTGTGTGACGGTCATCGGCCGGCGGCTGGCCGGGGCCTGGGCGGGCCTGGCGGGAGGGCTGGCGTTCGGGCTGCTTCCGGCCGTGCAGTTCTATCTCCAGGAGGGCCGCCCGTACGCGCTGGTCGCGGCCGGGGCCGGGATCTCCACCCTGTTGCTGGTGACCGTCCTTCAGGGGCGTGCCCGAGCGGTGCACTGGGCTGCGTACGGGGGCACGGTGGCGGTGTGCGGGCTGCTGAACTGGCTGTCGCTGCTGATCCTGCCCGCACACCTGGCGACCCTGCTGTGGACGCGGGCCCCGTGGCGGACCTGGATGCGGTGGGCGGTGGCCTCGGCGGTCGCCGTGGCGGCTGTGCTGCCGTTGATCCTGTTCAGCCGGCGCCAGTCCGACCAGGTCTCCTGGATCCCGCCGCTGACCTGGCACATGATGATCGGCCCGGCGGTCCTGCTGGCGATCGGCGGTCTCGGTGCCCTGCTGGACCGGCCGCGAGCGGGCCGGCTGTCCGTGGCGGCCGTCGGGCTGCCGCTGCTGGCGGTGCCCCAGCTCGGCCTCCTCGGCCTCTCCCTGGTCCGGCCGCTGTTCCTGGACCGCTACGTCCTGTTCAGCATGCTGGGTCTGGCACTGCTGATCGGCACGGCGCTGGGCACGGCCGTACGGGCGGCCGGGCCGCGGTTTCCGAGAGCGTCGGCGTGGCTCGTCCCGGCGGTGGTCGTCGTGGCCGTCGTGGCGCTGTTGCCGCAGTCGTTGGCCAAGCGGTCTCCGGCCAGCCGGGTGGACGACGTGATGGCGGTGGCGGCGGACGTGCGGCGGCTGAAGCAGGCCGGGGACGCGGTGCTCTTCATACCGGCCGCCCGGCGCGACACCGCCCTGGTCTGCCCCGACGACTTCGCCGGACTGCGCGATGTCGCGCTGGCGGAAAGCCCTGTGGCGTCGGGGACGTTGAAGGGCGAGGAGGCCGGTCCGGCCCGGATACGCAGCGCGATGCTGGCACAGCGGCGCATACTGCTGGTCACTGACGTGCCCGCGGTGGCACGGCCGGTGTCGGCGGAGCGGGACAAGATGAAGGCCGCCGTGCTGAAGGAGCACTTCAAGGTGGTGGCGGACATACAGGTCCGCGGGCGGCGTGTGACGGCGTACGAACGGCTGGGAACGGCGGACAACAGCGCATAGGGCCCGGCCGGTCCTCCGGCCGAGCCCCTTCGACGAACGTCAGACGAACGTCAGTGGAACTGCGGCACGATCAGATAGATCCCGTACGCCACCACCGCCGCGCAGGCGACGAAGCACAGCCCGGCCTGGGCGACGCCGAGGGTCGACGTGCCCGCGCCCTCCTCGCGGGCCCCTTCGTGGCGGGCCAGGCCCAGCACGCCGAGGGCGAAGACGGTGACCACGGCCACCGTGACGGCGAGGCTCACCGCGGCGACCTGGCCGAGTGCGGTCCAGTCGAGGCTCATGATGTGAACTCCCCTTGTCTCACTCTTTGTCTCACGCTTTGTCTCACTCTTGTCCCAGGCGGCCGCGGCTCAGGCGGCCGTGCCGACCTTCGTGGGCTCCGTGCCGCGGATCGTGACCTCGTGGGCGTCGTTGACGTTGTGCGCGGACACCGGGTTGCGGCGGGAGACGAGCACGATGCCGGCGGCCACCGCCGCGCCGACCAGCGCGACCACGGCCGTACCGAGGTCGCCGCCGTGCTTGACCACGCCCGCCGAGACCCCGCCGACCAGCGCGGCGGCGGGCAGGGTGACGAGCCAGGCCACGACCATGCGCCCGGCCACCCCCCAGCGGACCTCGGCCAGGCGGCGGCCCAGTCCGGCGCCGAGGATGCTGCCCGAGGCGACCTGCGTGGTGGACAGCGCGAAGCCCAGGTGGGCCGAGGTCAGGATCACCGTCGTGGACGCCGTCTCGGCGGCGAAGCCCTGCGGGGACTGAATCTCCGTCAGGCCCTTGCCCATCGTGCGGATGATCCGCCAGCCGCCCAGGTAGGTGCCGAGACCGATGGCCAGGCCGGCCGAGCCGATCACCCACAGGGGCGGGCCGGCGTCGTGGCCGAGCGCGCCCACCGAGATCAGGGTCAGCGTGATGACGCCCATCGTCTTCTGCGCGTCGTTCGTGCCGTGGGCGAGGGAGACCAGCGAGGCCGAGGCGATCTGGCCGAGGCGGAAGCCCTTGGTGACCGTCTGCTTGCGGGCGCGAGAGGTGAGCTTGTACGCCAGGTACGTGGCCAGCAGCGCCGCGACCCCCGCCACCAGCGGCGAGGCCACCGCCGGGATCAGCACCTTCTCGACAACCTTGTCAAAGTGCACGCCATGCGACCCCGCACCCACCCAGACGGCCCCGATCAGCCCGCCGAACAGCGCGTGTGACGAACTGGACGGCAGCCCGACCAGCCAGGTGAGCAGATTCCACAGGATCGCCCCGACCAGGCCCGCGAAGATCATGCCCGGGGTGACGAGTGCGTCGTCCACAATGCCGCCGGAGATCGTCTTGGCGACCTCGGTGGACAGGAAGGCACCGACGACGTTCAGGACGCCGCTGATGAGTACCGCAGTCTTCGGTTTGAGCGCCCCCGTGGCGATGGAGGTGGCCATCGCGTTCGCTGTGTCGTGGAATCCGTTGGTGAAGTCGAAGGCAAGGGCCGTCACGATGACGACCGCCACCAGGAACGTGATGTGGTCCATTCCCCAATGCAAACAAGCGCGGACCAATTCGCGGAGAACCCACGGCAAAGCGTGTCCCAGGAGCCGGCGGGTGGTTGGTAAGGGTCCTGCAAAGCTGCCGTGGTGAACCTTGCGGCACCGAGGAGGCCCCGAGGACGCCCCCACGGCTGCGGCAGACCCGCGGCCGCGTCGGCGGATCTACGATCGCCCCATGAGCATCCGCTGGACCTACGCCTTCGTCGACCGTCCCGCCGCGTCCTTCGCCCGGGCCCATGCCTTCTGGACTGCGGTGACGGACACGCGGCTGTCCGAATTCCGGGGTGCGCAGGGGGAGTTCGTGACCCTGCTGCCGGGTGGCGGGGCCGACGCCTGCGTGAAGGCCCAGGGGGTCGACTCCGGCGCCGGTGGCGCGCATCTCGACTTCGCCGTGGACGACGTACCGGAATTCGTGAAGTCGGCGCTTCAGCAGGGTGCGGGCATCGCCGTCGAGCATGAGGGATGGGCCGTGCTGCGGTCGCCCGCCGGGCAGTTGTTCTGTGCGGTGCCCTGGCACGGGGAGTCGGTACGGCCGCCCGTCGTGCACGGCAGCCGGCTCGACCAGGTCTGCGTGGACGTACCGCCGTCGCTGCACGAGGCCGAAGTCGCCTTCTGGAGCGGCCTGTTGGCGGACTGGGCGTCGGCGCCGGGCTCCCGCACCGAGTTCCATGTGCTCAGGCCTCCGGCCGGGCTGCCCGTGCGCATCCTGCTCCAGCGGCTCGGCGAGGAGCGCCCCGGACAGGAGCGGCCCGCCTCCGCCCACCTGGACCTCGCCTGCGCGGACATCGCGGCGACCCGCGCCCGGCACGAGGAACTGGGCGCGGCGTTCGTCGCCCAGGGTGCCCACTGGACGGTGATGCGCGATCCGGCGGGCGGCGTGTACTGCCTGACGGCGCGGGACCCGGAGACGGGCGGACTGACCGGCTCTAGCGCGTCCTGACGAAGCAGAGGAGTTGTGCCGCGCCGTTCTCGTCGCGCGGGGGGCTCGGGCACGCCGACGGCCGCCCTTGCGGCAGCGACGGCATAGGACCGGCTTCCTCCCAGCGGTACGGCCCCGGCGGCTCCGCCGAGTCCTGCAACCACACCGTCGCCCCGCCCGCGACGGCCACGACGATCACCCACACCGCTCCGACCCACCGCCATAACCTGCGGCGCCCCGTCACCCCCACGGCTCCACGTCCACCACCGCGTCCACCCGAATGGGCCCGTACACATGCGGGAACTCCTCGCCCCCGGGCTCCGGCGCCTCGTACTTCAGCGGCACGTCGAGCCGCGCGGGGTCCACGACGAGCACCACCAACTCGTCGGGGCCGTCGTAGGAGCCGTACAGGAAGGCCGCCACGGCCGGGAGCTGGGCGCGGGTCGAGCAGTGGATGAAGCCCTCGTCCCGGAGCGTGCGGCCGCGTGTCGAGATCTCGTACGTGCCGTGCTCGCGGGCCGCGTCCCACAGGGAGCGCTCGGTGATGTGGAGGATGTACGTGTGTTCGGGCATGGGCCCACGCTACGACCTCAGTCGCGCCGCCCGCGCGTGCAAATAGCGCTGCTCCGGCAGGCTCAGGGTCTTGGCGGCCGCGGCCTCGTAGGCGGCGCGGGCCTCGTCGCGGGCGCCCGCCCGCTCCAGGAGGTGGCCGCGGACCGCGTCCAGCCGGTGCCCGGCCCCCAACTCGCCTTCCAGCACGCCCAGTTCGGCCAGTCCCGCCCGCGGCCCCTGGACCATGGCGACGGCCACTGCCCGGTTGAGCCGCTCGACGGGTCCGGGGACGAGGCGGACGAGGACGTCGTAGAGCCCGAGGATCTCCCGCCAGTCGGTCTCCTCGGCACAGGGCGCCTCGTCGTGTACGGCGGCGATGGCGGCACGCAGCTGGTACGGGCCGGCGCGGCCCTGCGACAGAGCGCGGGTGACCAGGGCGACGCCCTCCTCGATCGCGGCCTTGTCCCAGCGGTCACGGTCCTGTTCGTCGAGCGGGACGAGCTCGCCGTGCGGGCCGGTGCGCGCGTCGCGGCGGGCGTCGGTGAGCAGCATCAGGGCCAGCAGGCCGGCCACCTCGCCGTGTTCGGGGAGGAGCCGGTGGGCCTCGCGGGTCAGCCGGATCGCCTCGCCCGCGAGGTCCCGCCGCGTCAGGCTCGCGCCCGAGGTCGCCGTATATCCCTCGTTGAAGATCAGGTACAGGGTCTGCAGGACCGCGGGCAGGCGGTCCTCCCAGTTGTCGGGGCGCCCGAACCGCACACCGCGGACCTTCTGCTTGGCCCGGCTGATCCGCTGGGCCATGGTCGCCTCGGGGACCAGATACGCGCGGGCGATCTCCGCCGTGGTCAGACCCCCGACGGCACGCAGGGTGAGGGCGATCTGGGCGGGCGGGGTCAGGTCCGGGTGGCAGGACAGGAAGAGCAGGGTGAGGGTGTCGTCCTCGCGGGGAGCGCGGTCCGCCCCGGGCGCCGGGGCCGTGAAGGCATCCCGTGGCGTCAGCGCCGCGACCTTCTCCTCCCTGGCCCGGCGCGCCTCCTCCGCGCGCAGGGCATCGGTCAGCCGGCGTGCGGCGACCTTGATCAGCCAGCCGCGCGGATTGTCCGGGACACCGGTCCGCGGCCACTGCTCGGCCGCGGCGAGCAGCGCCTCCTGTACGGCCTCCTCGGCGGTGTCGAAATGGCCGTACCGCCGCACCAGCGCGCCGAGGACCTGCGGCGCGTGGCGGCGCAGCAGGTCCTCGGTCTCGGTCGGGCCGGCCATCGGCGGCTCAGCAGTCTCCGGCGCCGTCCAGGATGGGCCGGATCACCACCGGGTACACGGGGGCGCCGGCGGGCTGGGGGCAGCGGGTGATGCGGTCGGCGATCTCGGTGACCCGCTCCAGGTTCGCGCAGTCCAGCACCCAGTAGCCGGCCAGCAGCTCCTTGGTCTCGCTGTACGGCCCGTCAGTGATCACCGCCTTGCCGTCGTCGCCCAGGGTGACGTGCCGGACCTTCGCGGGTTCGGCCAGCCCCTGCCCGTCGATCATCTCGCCGGTCTCGGCGAGGTCGTCGTTGATGGCCTGCATGTAGGCGTACATCGCCTGGATCTCCTCCTGGCTCCAGGCCACGGAGTGCTCGGACGCCTTGCCCTGCATCGCCTCGTAGTCCGCCTGCGTGCCCTGCACCATGACCAGGTACTTCATCAGTCCGCTCCTTCGGTTTCCGTCGGCTCGGGCCGCCCTTGGCTGGCGGCTCTCACAGAGGACGTCGGAGCCGGACCGGGATTCTCGACACGGGGTTCAGGAGTTTTTCGCGGTGGATGTCTCAGGCTGCTCGTGCTTGTGCTCGGGCTTCCGCTCAGGCTTCCGCTCGGGCTTCTCTTCGTGCTCGGCGTCGCCCTCGGTGTACGCGCTGCACTGGGGGTTCCGGCACGGGCCGGCCACCCATGTGGGGACCCAGGCGCCCAGCGTCTTGTGGCGCCGGACGACCGTGTCGACAGGCTGTCCGCAGTCGGGACAGAAGTGCTCTTCGCTGCCCATGTCCTCAGAGTAGGGCGGTAGAGGGCTCAGCGCTTCCTGCTGTACGTGCGAACCACGGCGCCGTTGCCGAACGTCCGCACCCCGTCGAGGGTGAACTCCGTGACGGCGAAGTCCGAGCCGAACATCGGCATGCCCGTGCCGTACACGATGGGGTAGCTCTTGATGACGAGCTCGTCGATCTCGTCGAGCAGTTCACCCGCGATCTGCGAGCCCCCGCACAGGTAGATACCGAACTCACCGTCCTCCGCCTTGAGTTCGCGCACCTTGGCGACCAGGTCGTCGCCGATGATCTCGACGTTCGCGTCGGGCGACTCGGTCAGGGTGCGCGAGGCGACGTACTCGCGCAGATGGGCGTAAGGGCTGGTGATGCCCTCCTTCAAGGCCAGGTCGTAGCTGCCACGGCCCTGGATGATCGTGTCGAATCCCTTGTTCTCCAGGTCGTCGAGGCCGAGCGCCCGGCGGCCGTGGGTCGGCAGGGTCTCCGGGTATTCGCTCTTGAGGAAGGTCAAGTACTCCTCGTCCACGAAGGCGAGCATCGCGGACGCGTCGCCGCTCGGGTCTCCGATGAAGCCGTCGAGCGAGCAGGCGATGAAGTAGGTGAGCTTTCGCAAGCCGTTCTCTTTTCGTAGGCTGGTCAACCACTCCGGTTGTAGTGCTTCAGTTGTAGTACTTCGCTTGTAGTGGTTGCAAGGGTATTTTGGGACCGGATGGAAGTGAGAGAGGGGATTCCGAATGGCGGGCAATCCGGAGCGCCGGGCCGCACTCGTCGACGCGGGCGTCGAGGTGCTCGCCCGCGAGGGTGCGCGCGGGCTGACGTTCCGCGCGGTGGACGCCGAGGCGGAGGTGCCGGTCGGCACCGCCTCCAACTACTTCACCGGGCGCGACGACCTGCTCCGCCAGATCGACGCCCGGCTCCACGTGCGGCTGGCGCCCGACCCGGAGGTGATCGCCGGGCTCCTGACCCGGCCGAAGGACCGCTCCCTGGTCACCGCCTTCATGCACGACCTGATGGCCCGCGCGACCCGCGACCGGACGGGCTATCTGGCCCTGCTGGAGATGCGCCTGGAGGCCAGTCGGCGCCCCGAACTGCGCTCCTCCTTCACCAAGTCGGTGCGCGGCGACCTGGAGGAGGGCATGGAGTTCCACCGGAACGCCGGGTTGCCCGGCGGCGACGAGGTCGTCACCGTGCTCTATCTCGCGATGCTCGGACTGCTCCTGGAGCACCTGACGCTGCCGGACGTGCTGGACGGGGTCCTGCCCGGCGTCGGCGTGCCGGACGGGCTGGTCGAGCGGATCGTGCGGACAGTCGTACCCGAGGGGTAGATACGGTCGTACCCGAGGGGTGGATCAGGGCCGCCCGGGTCGGCTCAGCCGCGCGGCTCTCGCCACATCGGCCACATCCGGGGGCCGTCCGGGAGGTCGAGGGGACGGCCCCCGGGTGCGAAACCGAGGCGCTCGTACAGCTTCCGACTGCGGTCACTGCTCGCCTCCAGGTAGGCGGGCAGGCCGTCGCGGTCGCAGCGGTCGAGGACCGAGTTCATGAGCGCGGTGCCGAGCCCCTCGCCCTGGTGCTCGGGTGCCGTGGCGATCATCCACAGGTATTCGTGGGCACGGCCGGAAGGATGGATACCGGCGGTCAGGCGGCCGATCAGCTCGACGCGCTCGTTCTCCGGGTCGACGGCCTCACGCAGCCGCGCGGGCCCTTCGTCGTCCTCGTGCTGTTCGACGGCGGGCACGGACATCCACAACGCGCACGCCGTGCCGTCCTCGGTGACGTCGATACGGCCGACGGCGAACACGATGTCGGCGAACGCCGCCATGAGCTTGGGGTGTGCGGTACGGCGGTGCTCCTCGCCCGGGAACACCCAGCCGCTGACCGGATCGTCCTGGAAGGCCGCGTCCAGCAGCCGGACCACCAGCTCCCGGTCCCCCGCGCCCGCCGCCCGGATCCCCACACCCATGTGTACCCGCCCCTTCACGTCAACCGGCCTTGATCGTAGGACGATCGGAGCGGACGTGCCGTCCACGGAACGACTTTGTCGAGATCTGTCCGTACGCAGGCCGGTACACAGAGACGGGCCCCGCACACCGTGGGGATGTGCGGGACCCGCCGGTCCGGAGCCGCCCGGCGACCGTACGGGGTCAGGAACCGTACGGCCCCGCCGGCTCCGGAGCCTCGACGACCGCCGGCTGCCGTGGCCGAGCGATGCCTGCCTTCGGCTGCCGCGGCCCTCAGTTGCTGCGCCGCGTCACGTACTCCGCCAGAGCCAGCAGCCCGCCCGCCTGCTCCGGGTCGGGGACCGCGCGGGCCAGTTCCTGCATGGCGCGGGCCATCCGGTCGGCAGCCTGGGCCTGCGCCCAGTCACGGCCACCCGCTCGCTCGACGGCGAGGGCGGTCTCCTGCAAGTCCTCCTTGTCGTACGGCATTTCGTACAGCGCGGCCAGCTCCGCCGCCGCCGGACCGCCGGAGGTGAGCGCGGCGACGACCGGCAGGGACTTCTTGCGGGCGGCGAGGTCCGCACCGGCCGGTTTGCCGGTGCGGCTGGGGTCGCCCCATATGCCGATCACGTCGTCGATGAGCTGGAAGGCGAGCCCGGCCTCACGGCCGAACGCGTCCAGCGCCGCCACGTCCTCGTCCGCCGCACCCGCGTACAGCGCACCGAGGGCACAGGCGCACCCGAGCAGCGCGCCGGTCTTGGCCTCGGCCATGCCGAGCACCTCGTCGAGGCCGACGTCGCCGGGGCCCCGCTTCTCCATCGCCGTGTCCGCGTGCTGGCCGGCGCACAGCTCGACGACGCAGGCCGCGAGGCGGGCGGCGGCGGCCGAGGACGCCGGATGCGGGTCCTCGGCGAGCAGCCGCAGGGCCAGCGCCTGGAGGGCGTCCCCGGCGAGGATCGCGTCGGCGTCGCCGAACACCGCCCATACGGTGGGCCGGTGCCGGCGGGTGGTGTCCCGGTCCATCACGTCGTCGTGCAACAGCGTGAAGTTGTGCACCAGTTCCACCGCCACCGCGGCCCGTACGGCCGCCGCCCGCGCCGCCGGTCCGCCGAGGGCTGCGGCCGCGGTGAGGACGAGGGCGGGGCGGATCGCCTTGCCCGCGTTGCCCGCCGCCGGGGTGCCGTCCGGGTGCTCCCAGCCGAAGTGGTACAGCGCGACCCGGCGCATGGAGGGCGGCAACGACTCGATGGCGGCGCGTAGTTCGGGGTCGACCGACGCCCGGACGCGCTCCAGGATCACCGCCGCCTCGGGCCCGTCGAGCGGACCTGTCGCGGTGGGGCCGCGCGTCGTTTCCGTCATGAACTCGGCCATGGGGTCCCCCTCGGAGAGTCCGCGGACGGTGGCGCTTCCACTGCGGCTGGGCGCATACGACGAGGGTGTACCCGTCCCGCGGGGAGAGGACACGGCTCCCCGTTGCGGAAACGTCACCGCCAGCGCCCGATCTCGACGTTCTCCAGCACACCGAGGGCGTCCGGCACCAGAACCGCGGCCGAGTAGTAGGCCGTCACCAGGTACTTGATGATGGCCTGTTCGTTGATGCCCATGAAGCGGCAGGACAGGCTCGGCTCGATCTCGTCCGGGATGCCCGCCTGCTGGAGCCCGATGACGCCCTGCTCCGCCTCGCCGGTACGCATGGCGATGATCGAGGTCGTACGGGCCTCGGTGACCGGGATCTTGTTGCACGGGTAGATCGGCACCCCGCGCCAGGTGGGGATGCGGTTGCCGGCGATCTCGATGGTCTCGGGGACCAGCCCGCGCTTGTTCAGCTCACGCCCGAACGCGGAGATCGCGCGCGGGTGGGCGAGGAACAGCTTGGTGCCGCGCCGCCGGCAGAGCAGCTCGTCCATGTCGTCGGGGCTGGGCACGCCGTCGTGCGGCTGGAGCCGCTGGTCGTACTCGCAGTTGTTGAGCAGCCCGAACTCGCGGTTGTTGATGAGCTCGTGCTCCTGGCGCTCCTTCAGGGCCTCCACGGTCAGCCGGAGCTGCTGCTCGGTCTGGTTCATCGGCTGGTTGTAGAGGTCGGCCACGCGCGTGTGGATGCGCAGCACGGTCTGGGCGACGCTCAGTTCGTACTCACGGGGCCTGGCCTCGTAGTCGACGAAGGTGTGCGGGATGTCGGGCTCGCCGCTGTGGCCGGCGGCGAGGTCGATCTCCTTCTCGCCGTACTTGTTGGTGCGCTGCTCGGGGATCGCCCGCAACTGTTCGAGGTGCTCGCGCAGGGAGTCGGCGCGCTCGGCGATCTGCTCGACGTCCTGGCGGGACAGGACGAGCACCGTGCACGCGGTGACCGCGCGGGCCGTGTACTCCCAGATCGCGTCCGCGTCGAGCAGCGCCTGCTCACCGAGGTAGGCCCCGTCGGCGAGGACACCCAGGGACTCGTCCTCCCCGTACGGACCGGTGCCGACCTTCTCCACCCTGCCGTGCGCCAGCAGGAACACCTCGTCGGTCTGGCTGCCGAACGACGCGATCACGTTCCCGGCCGCGAACTCCCGCTGCTGGCAGCGCTGGGCGAGCTCGGAGAGCACCTCTTCGTCCTCGTACGACCGCAGCGCGGGCAGTTCGGTCAGCTCGACGGGGATGACCTCGACCCGGTCGCCGGTCTTCACGAACGTGATACGGCCGTCCCCCACGGCGTACGTCAGACGCCGGTTCACCCGGTACGTGCCGCCCTGCACATTCACCCATGGCAGCGTGCGCAGCAGCCAGCGGGAGCTGATCTCCTGCATCTGGGGTGCGGACTTGGTCGTGGTGGCCAGGTTCCGCGCCGCAGCCGTACCGAGACTCTGCTGCGGCTTGTCCTGCTCCGTGCGGACCTCTTCGCCTACCGACATAAGGAATTGCCCTCCCGGTCATGCACCGACGCCGATCTGGCGCCACGCATCGCGATCTGCACGACCGAGCCTTCCATCACGAGGCGCGCCAGTGCTATTACACGAAAGAGCGGGAATGGATCACGGTCTACTGGGCAAATAGCGGGCTCTTGTCCACTCGTGGCAGCGCAGCGGCCGCCCCGTCCGAGCCACGGCTGTGTCCGAAATGACTCGCACACCGTACGAGTCAAGGAGTCCCGTCTGCCCGTTTTCGGTAAGTCACCGATACGAGGCGGCCGCGCACGGCGGCCGACGCACGGCACGAAGGAGGCGGTCATGGCCTCACCCATGTCCGCGAGCAGATTCCTGGAGAGACTCCGGGCGGAGGGCGCGACGGTCGTCGAGGTCGGCGACTGGGAGCACCACAACCGCAATCACGTCGGTCCCTGGGGGCCCGTCCACGGCGTGATGATCCACCACACGGTGACCAAGGGCAGCGCACACACGGTGGACCTCTGCCGCAACGGCTACGAAGGGCTGCCGGGGCCGCTGTGCCACGGCGTCATCACCAAGGACGGCAGGGTCCACCTCGTCGGCTACGGCCGCGCCAACCACGCCGGCCTCGGCGACGACGACGTACTGCGCGCGGTCATCGCGGAAAAGGCCCTGCCTCCCGACAACGAGGCCAACACCGACGGCAACCGCCACTTCTATGGCTTCGAGTGCGAGAACCTGGGTGACGGCCAGGATCCGTGGCCGGAGCCCCAGCTGGAGGCGATCGAACGCGTCTCGGCGGCCATCTGCCGCCATCACGGGTGGACGGAACGGTCGGTGATCGGGCATCTGGAATGGCAGCCCGGGAAGGTGGATCCGCGGGGGTTCACGATGGCGTGGATGCGGGAGCGGATCAGGGAGCGGCTGAAGTAGGGCAGCCGTAGCCATGGGGCCCGGGCGACAATGGCCAGGTGACCAGCCCCGACGTCCCCGACCTCAGCGCCCTCCGTCCCCGGCTCCCCTCCCCCCTGCAGGAGGCGGCCGACGAGCGGTTCGCGCGTCGCGGTGTCCGGCTGTTCCTCAAGCGCGACGACCTGATCCACCCTGAGCTGATCGGCAACAAATGGCGCAAGCTCGCGCCGAACCTGATGGCCGCGGCCGGTCGCCCGATCGTCACCTTCGGCGGCGCCTACTCCAACCACCTGCGCGCCACCGCCGCCGCGGGCCGGCTCCTCGGCCTGCCCACGGTCGGCGTGGTGCGCGGCCAGGAGCTGGGCGAGCGGCCACTGAATCCGTCCCTCGCGCGGTGCGTGGCCGACGGTATGCGGCTGCATTTCGTCGACAGGTCGACGTACCGCCGCAAGACCGACCCCGAAACGCAGGCAGCCGTCCTGCGCGCGGCGGATGCGCAGGGGGCGTACATCGTCCCGGAAGGCGGCAGCAACGCCCTCGCCGTACGGGGGTGCCGGGCCCTCGGCGAGGAGTTGCGCGGGCAGGCCGACGTCGTCGCGATCGCGTGCGGCACGGGCGGAACGCTGGCCGGCCTCGCCGCGGGGCTCGACCCCGGTCAGCGGGCCCTCGGCATCCCCGTCCTCAAGGGCGGCTTCCTCGGCGACGACGTACGGGGCCTGCAGGCCGAGGCGTTCGGCGGGACGCGCGGCGACTGGTGGCTGGACGAGCGGTTCCATTTCGGGGGGTACGCCCGTACGACGCCCGAGCTCGACGCCTTCGCGAAGGACTTCGAGGGACGGCATGGGGTGCCGGTCGAGCGTCTCTATGTCGCCAAATTGCTGTATGGGCTTGTCTTCCTCGCCAAGGAGGGCGCCTTCCCGCGCGGGACGACAGTCGCAGCCGTCGTCACGGGGTCCCCGCTCGCCGGGTGACCGACGCGAAGGCGCAAGGCACAGTGCCCTATCGGCGCTTCCGGCCGAACCTGCGCTTGGGCTTCTTTCCGGACTGGAGTTGGTTCGCCTTGTTCTTCAGGCCCATCGCCCGGTACGTCTCGGCCAGGGTGTTGGTGGTGATGCGGGTCTCGGGGTGGTCGGGGCCGAGTGTGCGGATCTGACGCGTTCGTGTGTCCTCGAGGAGCTTCGCCGCTGCCGGGTAGGCACGCTGCGAGCGCAGGATGCTGGCCACGCCCCGCACAGACCTGAGCGTGTCCAGGTGGTCATCGCCGAGGAGGCGGCGGCGGCGCGCCAGAGTGTCTTCCTCCAGTTCGTGAGCTTCCTTGGGCCTGCCCAACGCGAGCAGGGACCTGGCCAGGTCATGAGCCGCGGTCAGGGCGTTGGGGTGATCGTCCCCGAGAACCCGGCGGCGGCGGGCCAGGTTGTCCTCGTATCGGCGACGGGCGTCCTCGTACTCGCCCAGCACGTACAGGTCACCGGCGTAACTGTGGGCGATCTCAAGGGTGACGGGGTGATCGTCGCCGAGGAGCCGCCTGCAGCGAGCCAGGATGTCCTCGTTGCGGCGACGAGCCTCCGCCTTGTCGCCCAGGTCGGAGATGAGGTCAGCGAGGTGGCTGGCCGACCTGAACGTGTCGGGATGGTCGTCTCCCAGAACGCGGCGCTGACGGGCGAGGGTGTCCTCGGCCGCCGCGTGTGCTTGACGGTAATGGCCCAGCTTGGCCAGAGAGATGGCCAGGTTCGCGGCGGACTGCAACGTGTCGGGGTGGTCGTCTCCGAGGACACCTCGCCGACGGGCGAGGGTGTCCTCACACATGCTCAGTGCCTGCACATCCTCACTCAGCCCGCTCAGGATCGCCCCGAGATCGTTGGCCGAC
Organism: Streptomyces sp. T12; assembly: GCF_028736035.1. Lineage (NCBI taxonomy): Bacteria > Bacillati > Actinomycetota > Actinomycetes > Kitasatosporales > Streptomycetaceae > Streptomyces > Streptomyces sp. T12. The sequence goes on along the minus strand of NZ_CP117866.1, from coordinate 7,168,491 downwards.
TGCAGGGTGTCGGGGTGATCGTCCCCGAGGGTCCGGCGGCGACGCGCGTACGCGTCCTCGATGATGGGCCGGGCGCCGCGGATGTCGCCGACGTCCGACGTCGCATGGCCGAGGTACTGCGTGCAGGTGAGGACGTCCGCGTCATCGGGACCCGACTGGGAGGTCCATGCCGTGCGCAGCTCGGCGGCGAGGTCGGCAGCGGGTCGCGGCCGACCGCTGCGGATCAGGAAGTGGACGGCGTCCAGCAGCGTCGCACGCAGCCCGACGCGGGCCGTGACATCGATGTGCTCCGCCGTGAGGTGTGCGGTCAGGGTGGCCCACGTGGGCCAGTTGGCCGGCGTTTGCGGATCGCCCGGCGCGGCGGCGGCCAGGACGGCCGCGGCGTCGTCGTGGAGCGCCCCGGTCTGCGCCGGGTCGGCCTGATCCCGGAGCACGGCCTGCGTCAGGCGATGGATCTGCAGGGCCTCGGCGTCGATGCGGGCAAGGCCGTAGCGGCGCAGGGGTTCGAGCGTGTTCCTCGTCCACATCAGGTCGCCGGCATCGCCCGGAATCGTGGTCAGACGCGGCCGCGCCACCTCCAGCCACTCCGTGGGGATCGGCTCGGGCCCCAGGAAGGCGGCCACTTGGAGCAGGGCCGCGGAGGCGCGGCGTTCGTCGCTCACGCGTGCCGCGGCGATGCCGACCGCGGCGGCCAACGACGCCGAATAGTCCGGGACCTCGCCCTCCCGCAGGATCCGTCCCGTGCTGTCGTTCAGGAGCCGTCGATAGCGGTCGACGGTCATGCCGTTCTCGATCACCCCCGCGGCCTGCGCGAGCGCCAGCGGAAGGTCGCCGAGTTCCTTGGCCAGGGTCTCCGCCTGTTCCTCTGCGATACCCGGGACCCTCGTCCGGAGATACGCGAGCGAGTCGGCCCGTGTGAACACGTCCAGGGAGGCCGGCTGGGCGAGGCGGCGCCAGTTGGGATTGCGAGAGGTGATGACGACGTGCCCGGGGCCCTCCGGCAGCCAGGGCTCGATCTGGTCCGGGTCCTCGATGTTGTCGAGGATGATCAGCCAGCCCCGCCGGGTGCGGAGCTCCGCCAGCAGCGTACGGGCGTTGTGCTCGGCCCCGGCTTCCCGGACCGCGATGCCGAGCCGGTCGGCCAGCTCCGTGTAGTGGACCGGAATCTGGTCGGTCTGCTCCGCGTCGATCCACCACACCAGGTCGTACTGGCCGGCGAACCGGTGCGCGTACTCCAGAGCGATCTGCGTCTTGCCGATGCCGCCCATCCCGTGCAACGCGTATACGGCGGAGTGCCGACCGCTGAGCAGCGCGGCCCGGAGCTGGACGATCTCGGCCTCACGGCCGGAGAAGTCGCGGTTCTCGCGGCGTACGTTCCACAGAGCGGGCCGCTCGGTCGTGCCGGGCAGCGGGGGCTGTGGGCTCTGCGGCAGCACGGCGTCGTCCACCGGGCCGTCGCCCGGAAACGCCGGCGCGGCAGTCGGACGGCCACCGCCGCCCACCGCCTCCCGCAGCGCCGCGACGGCGGCCGTCCTGTCCAGGCCGTGGAGGTTCTTGCGGACCTTGGAGGCGAGCAGGGGATCCACGTCGTGGTTGCTCAACGGCTCGACTGCGAGCGGAATGATCCGGTCCCGGCGGGCGACCACCGCGGACCGCTCCTCCTGGGTCCAGCGCCCGTCCTCGAAGTACGACTTGGAGAACAGGGCGACCACGGCGTCGGCCTTCTTCAGCCCCTCGTCCATGCGCTGGACGAAGTCGTCCCCGGTCCGCCAGTCCCACACGTCGAGTTCGACGTGATGACCGTCCCGCTCCAGGTGCCAGCCCACCCACTCGGCCCAGAGCCGATCCGCCCCCGCGTAACTGATGAAGAACCGCTGTCCGGTGCCGGTCGTCATCGAGCCCCCCGAGTCACCTTGTACCAACTGTGCCGATCGTGTCCCTCCTATGATCTCCCGTCAGCCGTGCCGTGCGTGTCCGGAAGCCTCATCCCGCCTCCCGATAGGCCGCCGCCTCCTCCAGATCAAGTCTGCGCAGCAGCGTCCGCAGCATCTCGTCGTCGATATAGCGACCGTCCCGCAGCTTCACGAACACCGTGCGCTCGGTGCCGATCACCTCACGGGACAGGCGCCGGTAGGTGTCGTCGACGGACTCGCCGGTGACCGGATTGGCCTGGCCCAGCCGTTCCCAGACGGAGTTGCGGCGCCGTTCCAGGACGGCCCGCAGGCGGTCGGCCAGTGGGGCCGGGAGGGCGTTGCGCTCGTCGGCGAGGAGTTCCTCCAGGCGTAGCTCGGCGGCTCGGGAGGCCTGTGCCTGGGCGTTCGCCTCGGCGAGGGTCTCGGCCTGTGCGTCCCGGCCGGGGAGTTTCAGCAGCCGGACCAGGGACGGCAGCGTAACGCCCTGGACGACCAGCGTGCCGATGACCGTCGTGAAGGTCAGGAAGAGGATGAGGTTGAGCTCGGGGAAGTCCTCGCCGCCGTGCACCGTGAGCGGGATCGAGAAGGCGATGGCCAGCGAGACCACGCCCCGCATCCCGGCCCACGAGATGATGAACGGCCCCTTCCAGGTCGGGTTGTCCTCACGCTCCCGGATCCGCGCCGACAGCATGCGCGGCAGGAAGGTCGCCGGATACACCCACACGAACCGCGAGACGACGACCACGACGAAGACAGCGACCGCGTACCAGGCGGCACGTCCTCCCTCGTACTCCCCGAGGCCCTTGAGGACCACCGGAAGCTGCAGTCCGATGAGCGCGAACACCGCCGACTCCAGCACGAACGCGACCATCTTCCACACCGCCTCCTCCTGGAGCCGGGTGGCGAAGTCGACCTCCCACGCGCGGTGTCCCAGGTACAGCGCGACGACCACGACCGCAAGCACCCCGGAGGCGTGCACCTGCTCGGCAGCCGCGTACGCGACGAACGGGATGAGCAGCGAGAGCGTGTTCTGCAGCAGCGCTTCCTTCACATGCGTGCGCAGCCAGTGGATCGGCACCATCAGCACCAGCCCCATGCCGATGCCGCCGAGCGCCGCGAGCAGGAACTCGCCGATGCCGCCCGCCCAGGTGGCGCCCTCTCCGACGGCGGCCGCGAGCGCCACGCGGTAGGCGGTGATCGCGGTGGCGTCGTTCACCAGGGACTCGCCCTGCAGGATCGTGGTGATCCGGGACGGCAGCCCCACCCGGCGCGCGACCGCCGTCGCCGCGACCGCGTCCGGCGGCGCCACCACCGCGCCCAGCACCAGCGCCGCGGTCAGCGGCAGATCCGGTACGACGAGATACGCGGCCCAGCCGACGGTGAAGGTCGCGAAGAGCACGTATCCCACCGACAGCAGCATCACGGGCCGCATCTGGGCCCGCAGATCGAGATACGAGCTGTCCGTCGCCGCGCTGTACAGCAGCGGGGGCAGCACCAGTGGCAGGACGATGTGCGGGTCGAGGGTGTACTCGGGCACGCCCGGCACGTACGACACCGCAAGCCCGGCGGCGACGAGCAGCAGCGGCGCCGGCACGGGGGACCGCCGGGCGCCCGCGGCCACCGCGGCACTGCCCGCCACCAGCAACAGCAGCGGCATCACATCCATGCTTCTCGCCCGCTCCCGTCCGTCCCGCTGCCCACGCGCGCGTGCACCGTGGCACGGCTCCCCTGGCCCCTCGCCGTCCTCGCCGTCCGCACGCGCCCGTGTGCCGCCGTCTTCCGCCTGCGCTCGCTCATGGCCTGCGCCCGCCCCCGATCATTCGTCGTGGAGCGCACTTGATCATCGCCGTACGCCCGCCCTCGTTTTTCCGCGCGGCCATCCTCGCGGCCGTCGTAACCTGGCAATCATGAAACAGTGCACGCACGCCGACGCGCTGCCGCACCCGGAACCCGTGGCGCTGAACGAGACGTGTCCGGAGTGTCTGGCGGACGGCATGCACCCCGTACAACTGCGGCTCTGTCTCAGCTGCGGGCATGTCGGCTGCTGCGACTCCTCGCCGGGGAGGCATGCGACAGAACACCACAAGGAGTCCGGTCACCCGGTGATGCGGACCTTCGAGCCGGGCGAGGAATGGCGTTGGTGCTTCGTCGACCACGTACTCGTGTGACCCTGGATCCGGACGGTTCGACCGTCTGACGTCTGGGTACGTCAACCCGGCGCGCGCTCTTCCCAATTGGAGCCGCAGACCCCTAGACACGGAGCGTATCCACAGGTTTACTGTGAGTGACGGCAAGGGGTTGGGGTCCTGGGGACAGGAAAGTTCAGAGCGCGATAGCGTCACCGCTGAACCACACATCGCGTTACCCCGGGGGGCAACCCTCGGCCCCGAGAAGCTTGTACCACCTTGGAGGTGAGGGTGTCCCAGATCGCAGGCGAGCCCGCGACCCAGGACTTCGTGGAAGTCCGGCTGCCGGCCGCGGGTGCCTACCTGTCGGTGCTGCGTACGGCGACTGCCGGCCTCGCGGCCCGTTTGGACTTCACCCTCGACGAGATCGAGGATCTCCGCATCGCGGTGGACGAGGCGTGCGCGATCCTGCTCCAGCAGGCCGTGCCCGGCTCGGTGCTCAGCTGCGTGTTCCGGCTCGTCGACGACTCACTCGAGGTCACCGTCTCGGCCCCGACCACGGACGGCCACGCCCCCTCCAGGGACACCTTCGCCTGGACCGTGCTGTCCGCCCTGGCGGGCAAGGTCTCCTCCGCCGTGGACGAGGACAAAACCGTTTCGATCAGCCTCTACAAACAGCGCGGCGCGGGACCCGGGCCGGCGTGAGGAACGGGGACGGGCCGGTGCGGGACGAAGAGCGCGGCACACGAGAGCTGCCGGACGGCACTGCCCCCAACTCGGACGGAGCCGAGAGCCTGGGGGTGGGCCCGAGCGGTCCGAGCGGTTCCCGACGCGTGGTGGGCGGCATCGACGGCATCCCCGAGCAGGCCCGGCCGCACCCGGAGGACGACTCCGTGGAGGCCGGCTTCCTGGACGACGGACGGGATGACGAAGGTGCCGTGCAGGGCGCGCCTCCGGGCGGACGGATCGGGGTCTCCCCCGTCCGTGTGGAGGCGAGGCCTCGGGAGAGGGCAACGGGCGGGACGATGAGCGAGCACGAGCGAAACGCCGAGAACGAGGCGATGGGCGCGCACACTGCGCAGGCCACCCAGCACGACCCTCAGGACCGCAGCGGGGCGCGCGCCATGTTCGTCGAGCTGCGCAAGCTGCAGGACGGCAGCGCCGAGTACGCGGAGCTGCGCAACCGGCTGGTCCGGATGCACCTGCCGCTCGTCGAGCACCTCGCGCGCCGCTTCCGCAACCGCGGCGAGCCGCTGGACGACCTCACCCAGGTCGCCACCATCGGCCTGATCAAGTCGGTCGACCGCTTCGACCCGGAGCGCGGCGTCGAGTTCTCGACCTACGCGACCCCGACGGTCGTCGGCGAGATCAAGCGGCACTTCCGCGACAAGGGCTGGGCGGTGCGGGTGCCGAGGCGCCTGCAGGAGCTGCGCCTCGCCCTGACGACGGCCACGGCCGAGCTGTCCCAGCAGCACGGCCGCTCCCCCACCGTCCATGAACTCGCCGAGAAGCTGGCGATCTCGGAGGAGGAGGTCCTGGAGGGCCTGGAGTCCGCCAACGCGTACTCCACGCTGTCCCTCGACGTCCCCGACACGGACGACGAGTCCCCCGCGGTCGCGGACACGCTGGGCGCGGAGGACGAGGCCCTGGAGGGCGTCGAATACCGCGAGTCGCTCAAGCCGCTGCTGGAGGACCTCCCGCCCCGGGAGAAGCGGATCCTGCTGCTGCGTTTCTTCGGCAACATGACCCAGTCGCAGATCGCACAGGAGGTCGGGATCTCCCAGATGCACGTGTCCCGGCTGCTGGCGCGCACGCTGGCGCAGCTGCGGGAGAAGCTGCTGGTGGAGGAGTGACGGTCAGGCCTGAGCGCTACTTCTGATCCGGTGCGTTGCCGGGCCCCCGGATTCCGAGGGCCTGGGTCGCCTCCTGGTTGATCAGGAGCACGAGCGTGGCGATCGCGGCCACGGCGATCGCGATCCCCGCCGGGATGGCGATGCTGTCGGCCTGGAGCAGGCTGTAGGCCACCGGCAGAGCCAGGATCTGCGTGATGACGGACGGCCCACGGCTCCAGCTGCGCTGAGCGAACAGGCCCCGCGCGGCGAGCAGCGGCAGCAGAGCGAGCACGATCAGCGTCACGCCGAGAGTGACGGCCTGCTGCCGGTCGTCCGGATCACCGGCGAGCCCCAGCACGAGCACCCAGACACCCCCGACGGCGAGCCCCAGCCCTTCCAGCGCGGTGAGCACCGCCGCATACGTCAGCCGCCGCGGGCGCGGACCGGCGATTTCCGGGGTGCTGGGGGTCTGCTCCTTGGTCACCCCTGAAGGGTAGCCCTCCGCCATATCGCCCTCGGCAGCCGCAGGGGGCTTCGCATCCCGACGCCGGCCCAGGCACTTCAGCCCATCCGGGGCTGCGCTTCTGGACGACGGCCCAGGCATTTCAGCCCGTCTGGGGGGCACCCCCTCTGGGGGAGTTTGAGGACGAGGCCCGTTCAGGGCCGAAGCGGGGGTCTGGGGGCCGCAAGCCCCCAGCAGGGCCCGCGCCGACGCCGGCCAACCTCGCAGCGGACGGCATCCGTACACCCGGCCAAACCGACGGAGTCCCCCGTGTCGAGACTCACGCCCGATGTCTTACTTGATCCCTACCTCGCCCTGTGCCCGGTACCCCCCAGTAGGTACGCTGCAACTCATGCGTGCACTTCTCGTGGTCAATCCGGCAGCAACCACCACAAGCGCACGTACGCGCGATGTCCTGATCCATGCGCTCGCCAGCGAGATGAAGATCGAGGCAGTCACCACCGAGTACCGCGGCCACGCGCGCGACCTGGGCCGGCAGGCGGCGGAGAGCGACGACATCGACCTGGTCGTGGCCCTCGGCGGAGACGGCACCGTGAACGAGGTCGTCAACGGCCTCCTGCACGCCGGCCCGAATCCGGGGCATCTCCCCGGCCTGGCCGTGGTCCCCGGCGGCTCCACCAATGTCTTCGCCCGCGCACTGGGCCTGCCGAACGACCCCGTGGAAGCGACCGGCGCCCTCCTGGACGCCCTGCGCGACGGCAGCGAACGTACGGTCGGGCTCGGCCTGACCTCCGGCACCCCGGGCACGGAGGACGAAGGGGTCCCGTCCCGCTGGTTCCTCTTCAACGCGGGGCTCGGCTTCGACGCGGGTGTGGTGGGCCGTGTGGAGCAGCAGCGCGAACGCGGCCGGAAATCCACACACGCCCTCTACCTCCGCCAGGCCATGCGCCAGTTCCTGGGCGAACCCCATCGCCGGCACGGCACGATCACCCTGGAGCGCCCGGGCAAGGACCCGGTGACCGATTTGGTGCTGTCCATAATCTGCAACACCGCTCCGTGGACGTATCTGAGCAATCGTCCGGTGTACGCGGCACCTAAGGCCTCGTTCGATACGGGGCTCGATGTACTCGGTCTCAGCCGCATGTCCACGGTCGCGGTTGCCCGGTATGCCACGCAGTTGCTCACTTCGTCCCCCGAGCGCGGACCCCATGGCAGGCACGCCGTCACACTCCACGACCTGGACCAGTTCACCTTGCATTCCAAGGTCCCGTTGCCCCTTCAGATGGACGGCGACCATCTCGGGCTGCGTACGAGCGTGACGTTCACAGGCGTACGCCGTGCACTGCGTGTGATTGTGTGAGCGGAACGGGCTAAAGTCCTTTCACTCGAACGTTTAGGCCAGGATCCACCCCATGGAAGTACGGCTGTGACCTAGTCGACACCGAGGAATCAAAAAAAACTTTCCGGAAGGGGTTGTATCCGCCGCTGAGGTTTGCGAGTCTCTACGTGGCGATCGGGACAGCCCGCAACACCGGCTCCACAGATCACCGGAACCCCTCTTCAAAACACAGGACCTCGCCAGGGAACCTGGCGGTCGGCCCTTCACTTGTTGAGGGATTCGTGAAAGCGTTCACATTCACAAGCAACTTGCACGTAATACACAAGGAGAGGTAGCAGCCATGGACTGGCGTCACAACGCCGTTTGCCGCGAGGAAGACCCCGAGCTCTTCTTCCCCATCGGCAACACCGGTCCTGCGCTGCTGCAGATCGAGGAAGCCAAGGCCGTCTGCCGTCGCTGCCCCGTTATGGATCAGTGTCTGCAGTGGGCGCTCGAGTCCGGCCAGGACTCCGGCGTCTGGGGTGGTCTCAGCGAGGACGAGCGTCGCGCCATGAAGCGCCGTGCCGCCCGCAACCGGGCCCGTCAGGCCTCCGCCTGACAACACCCGCCCCGCAAACAGCCTGAGCTTGGCGGCGCGTACAGCGAGTACGCATCTCCCGCCCCCGAGCCGCAGCGCGCAGTACCCCCGATGCGCTTAGCGATTGCAGAGCAGCAACGAGCACTAGCCCTGGACCACATGGTCCAGGGCTCTTTGCTGTGTACGGCGCCCCTGTGCGGGAGTGCGGCGGGCGCGTGAACTACTTGTGTGCCCGCACCGGGATGTCGAGGATCACCCGAGTCCCCCGCTCCGGCGCCGGGACCATGTCGAACGTGCCGCCCAACTCGCCCTCCACCAGCGTCCGTACGATCTGCAGACCGAGGTTCCCCGCGGTGTGCGGATCGAAGCCCTCGGGCAGACCCACGCCGTCGTCCTGGACGGTGACCAGGAGGCGGGCCTGCTTCGTCGTGCCGCCGCGCACGGCCGAGACCTCGACGGTGCCGGTGTCGCCCTCACGGAAGCCGTGCTCCAGGGCGTTCTGCAGGATCTCGGTCAGGACCATCGACAGCGGGGTGGCGACCTCGGCGTCCAGGATGCCGAAGCGGCCGGTGCGCCGGCCGGCGACCTTGCCGGGCGAGATCTCGGCGACCATCGCCAGCACCCGGTCGGCGATCTCGTCGAACTCCACGCGCTCGTCCAGGTTCTGGGAGAGCGTCTCGTGCACGATCGCGATCGAGCCGACCCGTCGTACCGCCTCTTCGAGGGCTTCGCGGCCGCGGTCGGACTCGATGCGCCGGGCCTGGAGGCGGAGCAGGGCGGCCACCGTCTGGAGGTTGTTCTTCACCCGGTGGTGGATCTCCCGGATGGTCGCGTCCTTGGTGATCAACTCGCGTTCGCGGCGGCGCAGTTCGGTGACGTCCCGGAGCAGGACCAGCGAACCGATGCGGGTGCCCTTGGGCTTGAGGGGGATCGCCCGGAACTGGATGACGCCGTCACCCGACTCGATCTCGAACTCGCGGGGTGCCCAGCCGCTGGCGACCTTGGCGAGCGCCTCGTCCACGGGACCGTGGGTCGGGGCGAGTTCGGCGGTGGTCTTGCCCAGGTGGTGGCCGACGAGGTCGGAGGCGAGGCCGAGGCGATGGTAGGCGGACAGTGCGTTCGGGGAGGCGTACTGGACGGTGCCGTCGGCGTCGACGCGGATCAGGCCGTCGCCGACGCGCGGCGAGGCGTCCATGTCGACCTGCTGGTTGGCGAACGGGAACGCGCCGGCCGCGATCATCTGCGCGAGATCCGAGGCGCTTTGGAGGTACGTCAGCTCCAGGCGGCTCGGGGTGCGCACGGTCAGCAGGTTGGTGTTGCGCGCGATGACACCCAGGACGCGCCCTTCCCGTCGTACGGGAATCGACTCGACGCGGACCGGGACCTCCTCGCGCCACTCGGGGTCGCCCTCGCGCACGATCCGGCCCTCGTCGAGCGCGGCGTCCAGCATCGGCCGGCGGCCGCGCGGGACGAGGTGGCCCACCATGTCGTCCTGGTACGAGGTCGGGCCGGTGTTGGGCCGCATCTGCGCTACGGAGACATAGCGGGTGCCGTCGCTGGTGGGGACCCACAGGACGAGGTCGGCGAAGGAGAGGTCGGAGAGCAGCTGCCACTCCGAGACCAGCAGATGGAGCCACTCGAGGTCGGAGTCGTCGAGGGCCGTGTGCTGGCGTACGAGTTCGTTCATGGAGGGCACGTGGCCGAGCGTACCTGGCGGTACGGACATGACTCGAAACCAGCCACTTCACGGGCCTGCAGGGGCCGAAAACACCCGCGGGCCGCGGCGCCTGAGAGGGACCCTCAACCCTCCCGGCACCGCAGCCCGGAGCAACATCGGCCGTGGGGTGTGCGGTCCCGGTCGGCCGAAGGATGAGGATCCGGGGCAGTCAGGGCAGAGAGCTCCGGTTCCTCGGTCCGCCTTCCTGTGCGGGGAAGACGGAAGTCGGTGCGTTCTTCTCCTACGCACTCCTCCGCATTGTGGACTAGACCACTCCGGTGTGTCCATGCGTTGGAGCCTGTTTATTGTTGACGCTTCTCCTCGGACTCCGAACCAGTTGGAGAACCAGTAGGACGTCCTGACATCCACCACGCAGCCTAACCCGTGTGGGTTCATGTGCGGGGCCAGTTGGCCATGGCAATTTCCGCGAGCGCCTCCAGTTCCTCCCTGCTCGCCCCGTCGCGCGCCTGTTGTGACATGCCCTGGATCATCGCGCCGGTGTGCCGGGCGAGCGCGGCGGCGTCGATGCCGGCCGGGAGGGCGCCCGTGGCGACGTCCGCTTCTATACGGCTCCGGATGGCGGCGATGTTGGCGTTGCGCCGCCCCCGTAGCGACTGCTCCACCTCGGGCGTCGAGCAGTTGGTCGCCGCATGGACGACGAGACAGCCGTGCGGATGGGCCGGATCGGTGTACTCCGCGGCGGCCTCGCGCAGCATCCGTGCCACGGCGGCGTGGGCGGTGGGCTCCTCGGCGAGAGCGCGATCGGCGAAGGAGCCGTACCGCACGCCGTACTCGCGGACGACCTCTTCGAAGAGCGACTGCTTGTCGCCGAAGGCGGAGTACAGGCTGGGGGCGCCGATGTCCATGACGCGCGTGAGGTCGGAGACGGAGGTCGCCTCGTAGCCGTGCTCCCAGAACGCGAGGATCGCCTTCTCCAGCGCGGTCTCGCGGTCGAAGGAGCGGGGGCGGCCGCGGGGTTTGCCCGCCGGACGCGCCTTCGCCCCGGTCTCCTCGCTCTCTCTGTTGCTCACCTTGTCGCTCACCATGGGGTGCATTTTATAGCGGGCGCTAGACAAATGTCGGCGGGGTGATCTACGGTCTTTTTTGTAGCGACCGCTAGAGAAATGCGAAGGGGGCGCCGGCATGGGTGCGCTTGCGGGCAGGACAGCTCTGGTCACAGGGGCGAGCAGGGGGATCGGGCGAGGAATCGCCGAGCGGCTGGGGCGCGACGGTGCGCGGGTCGGCGTGCACTACGGCAGGAACGAGGCGGCGGCGAAGGAGACGGTCGCCGCGATCGAGGCGGCGGGCGGCTCGGCGTTCACGATCGGCGTCGAGCTGGGGCAGCCGGGCGATGCGCAGGCGCTGTGGGAGGGGTTCGACCAATACGCGGACGGGGTGGACGTCCTGGTCAACAACGCGGGGATCGGCACGTCGTCGGCGCTCGGGCAGATAGACGAGGAGGAGTACGACAGGGTCTTCGCGGTGAACGTGAAGGCGCCCCACTTCATCGTCAAGCACGGCCTCGGCCGGCTGCGGGACGGTGGCCGGGTCATCAACATCTCTTCGGGGCTGGCGCGCACCGCGGCGATGCCGGACCTGATGGCGTACGCCATGACCAAGGGGGCGCTCGACGTCTTCACGCGTGACCTGTCCAAGGTGCTGGGCACGCGCGGAATCACGGTGAACTCGGTGGCGCCGGGGATCATCGACACGGACAACACCGCCGAGCTCCTGCACGGCACCGAGGACGGGTGGGCACAGGCCGCCGCATACTCGGCGCTCGGCCGGGTGGGCGAGACGGCCGACGTCGCCGACGTGGTGGCCTTCCTGGCTTCGGATGCGGGGCGGTGGGTGACGGGGAGCTGGGTGGACGCGACGGGCGGCTCGCTGACGTAGCGACCCGCCGCCGGGACACACGGGGTTCAGCGCGTCTCCGTCACCTTCGCCAGCGCCCGGGGCGCGTCCGGGTCCTGGCCGCGGGCGATGGTGATCTCGTAGGCCAGAAGCTGGAGCGGGAGGATCTCCAGGATCGGCTGCACCTCCTCGGCCACGCCCTCGGTGGGCAGGACGAAGCCGGCCGAGGCCTGCTCGACCTGGCGCCGGGCGCCGATGACGACCAGGTCGGCGCCGCGGCCGCGCAGCCGGTCGAGGACGGGTTGGAGGGCCTCGCCGCCCTTGCCGTCGGTGACGACCGCGATGACCGGGGAGACGTTGTCGACCATGGCGAGGGGGCCATGCAGGAGGTCGGCGCCGGAGTAGGCGAGGGCCGGGATGTAGCTGGTCTCCATCAGCTTGAGGGCGGCCTCCTTGGCCGTGGGATAGCCGTAGCCCCGGGAGGTGATCACCATGCGTTCGGCGAAGCGGTAGCGGGCGGCGAGGGCGCGGACCTCGTCCTGCCGGGCGAGCAGTTGCCCGGCGAGGTCCGGGAGCACCTTGGCGGGGGCGCCGTCGCCGCCGCGCAGGCCTTCGACGAAGAGGTACAGGACGAGAAGGGAGGCCGTATAGGTCTTGGTCGCGGGCAGGGCCCTCTCCGGCCCGGCCATGATGTCGAGGTGGTACTCGGAGACGCCGGCCAGCGGTGAGTCGGGGTTGTTGGTCACCGCGAGGGTGATCGCACCGGCCTCGCGGGCGGCCCGGGTCGAGGCGACGAGGTCCGGGGAGCCGCCGGACTGGCTGACGGTGACGACGAGGACGTCGGTGAGGTCGGGGCGGGCGCCGTAGGCCGTGGTGGTCGACATCGAGGTCAGGCCGCAGGGCAGGCCGAGGCGGATCTCCAGGAGGTACTTGGCGTAGAGCGCGGCGTTGTCGGAGGTGCCGCGGGCGGTGAGCAGGACGAAGCGGGGTGCGCGGGCGGCGATCTCCTGGGCGACCTTGCGGATGGCGGGGGCGCCCTGGGACAGGATCCGGCGCAGCACGGCGGGCTGTTCGGCCATCTCACGGGCCATGATCCGGCCGGGGAGTTCGCTGTGCGGGGCGTGGGGGTCGGGCGGGTACGGGGTCGTGGCGGTCATGCGGGGCCCTTCCTGCTCTCGCGCTCGTCATGCGGCGCACGGCGCCTGCCGCTTCGGACGGACAGTCTCCATTCCACTCCCCCACGCTCAATGACGCCTGCCCGACGGGTTCCCCAAATGCCCGGGGGGCCTGCGTTCACCTGGGACTCGGAGCCCCGCTCTGTTAGATTGGTCTAAACCACATGCCCCTTCAGGGTGCCCTTCGAGTCCCTCTTCAGATCGGCAGGCCCAGCGTGGAAGTTGTCATCGTTCCGGACGCCAAGGCGGGTGGCGAGCTGATAGCCGAGGCCATGGCACAGCTGCTCCGGCGCAAGCCCGACGCCGTGCTCGGTGTGGCCACCGGGTCGACGCCGCTGCCCATCTACGCGGCGCTCGCGGCCAAGGTGCGCTCCGGTGCCGTGGACGTCTCGCGGGCACGGATCGCGCAGCTGGACGAGTATGTGGGGCTGCCCGCCGAGCACCCGGAGTCGTATCGGTCGGTGCTGCGGCGCGAGGTGCTGGAGCCGCTCGGGATCGGGATGGACGCGTTCATGGGGCCCGACGGTACGGCCGAGGACGTGCGGGGGGCGTGCGCGGCGTACGACACGGCGCTGGCCGATGCCGGGGGCGTCGATCTGCAGTTGCTCGGGATCGGGACGGACGGGCACATCGGGTTCAACGAGCCGTGTTCGTCGCTGGCGTCGCGGACCCGGATCAAGACGCTGACCGAGCAGACTCGCATCGACAACGCGCGGTTCTTCGACGGGGACATCGAGCAGGTGCCGCATCACGTCATCACGCAGGGGATCGGCACGATCCTGGAGGCGCGGCATCTGGTGTTGCTGGCGACGGGTGAGGGCAAGGCGGATGCCGTTGCGGCGACCGTGGAAGGGCCGGTTGCCGCCGTTTGCCCGGCCTCCGCGCTCCAGCTTCATCCGCATGCCACGGTCGTTGTCGACGAGGGGGCTGCGTCCAAGTTGAAGCTGGCGGACTACTTCCGGCACACGTATGCCAACAAGCCGGAATGGCAGGGGATTTAAAGGGGATTTGAGGGGCGGTCGCGTCTGCCCCGGGCCCCTGAAGGCACGAAGGCGCCGGTCCCCTGAAAGGGAACCGGCGCCTTCGTCGTCACGGCTGCTCCGTCACGACTACTCCCCCGCGATGGCCTCCGCCGCCGCTCGCCCGCACACCCGCGCCGCGCCGTGGGTGGCGATGTGGAGGGCGCCTCGGGGGGACGCCTGGGGGACGCCCATCTCGACCACGATCGTGTCCGGGCGGGCCTCCAGCAGGGCGTCCAGGGCCGTTGCCATCCACGTGTGCCGGTGTTCGTCGCGGACCACGGCCACCACTCGCCGGCCACCGGACGCTTCCAGGGCCGCTCGGCCCGCGTCCTCGCCCGTGTACGTGCCCGTCTCCGTGCCGGGGAGCAGGCGGGTCAGTTCCGCCGCCACGCCCCACGGCGTCTCGTCGCCCACGGCGATGTTCGCGACCGGGGTGAAGGCGGCGACGTAGGGCGCTTCGGTGAGGGGGGGGTGATGCTCCGCGCCGGTGACCCGCAGCGCGCGGCGGGCCGCGACGAGGCCCACGTCCGTGCGCACCTCACCCTCGGTCACCGGTGCCACGGTCGCTGTCCAGCGGGCCAGCTCCCGGACTCGCTCCGCCGCCTGCGCCAGCCGTTCCTCGGCCAGTTCGCCGGAGCGGACCGCCGCGACCAGGGCGTCGCGCAGGCGGCGTACCGTCTCGTCGTCCGCGAGGCCGCCGCCCACGCAGATCGCGTCGGCGCCGGCCGCGATGGCGAGGACGCTGCCGCGTTCGATGCCGTAGGTGGCGGCGATGGCCTGCATCTCCATGCCGTCGGTGACGATCAGGCCGGTGTAGCCGAGGTCGCCGCGCAGGAGGTCGGTCAGGACCGGGCGGGAGAGGGTCGCCGGGCGGTCGGGGTCCAGGGCGGGGATGAGGATGTGCGCGCTCATCACCGCCCGCGTGCCGGCGGCGATCGCCGCGCGGAACGGGGAGAGTTCGCGCTCCGACAGCACGTCCAGGGCCGCGTCGATGCGCGGGAGCGCGTGGTGGGAGTCGACCGCCGTGTCGCCGTGGCCCGGGAAGTGCTTCGTGCAGGCCGCGACGCCCGCCGACTGCAGGCCCGTGACGTAGGCCGCGGTGTGGCGGGCGACCAGGGCGGTGTCGGCGCCGAAGGAGCGGACGCCGATGACCGGGTTGGAGGGGTTTGAGTTCACGTCCGCCGAGGGGGCCCAGTTGAGGTTCACCCCGCAGGCGGCCAGGCGGCGGCCCAGTTCGGACGCCACCTCCCTCGTCAGGTCCACGTCGTCCACCGCGCCCAGGGCGTGGTTGCCGGGGAAGGAGGAGCCGGTGCGCACCTCCAGGCGGGTGACGTCGCCGCCCTCCTCGTCGATCGCGACCAGTACGTCGTCCCGTTCGGCGCGCAACTGGGCGGTCAGGGCGGCCAGTTGCTCGGGCGAGGCGATGTTGCGGCCGAACAGGCCGACGGAGGCGAGGCCCTCACCGAGGCGGCGCAGCAGCCAGTCGGGGGCGGTCGTGCCGGTGAAGCCGGGCTGCAGGACGGTCAGGGCGTCGCGCGTCAAAGTGTCGGTGCCGCTGGCGATTGTCGTCATCGGGTGGCGTTATCCCTTCACGGCGCCGGCCGTCAGGCCGCTGACTGCCCTGCGCTGCAGGAAGACGAAGAGGATCAGGATCGGGATGGCGAAGAGCGAGGACGCCGCCATCGTCGCGCCCCAGTCGTCGCCGAAGGCGGTCTGGAAGCTGCCCAGCCACAGTGGCAGGGTCTGCGCCTCGGTCTCCTTGTTCAGCACCAGGACCAGCGGGAATTCATTCCATGCGGTGATGAAGCCGAACAGGGACGTGGACATCAGGCCCGGGGCCAGCAGCGGC
This sequence comes from Streptomyces sp. T12, assembly GCF_028736035.1. Lineage (NCBI taxonomy): Bacteria > Bacillati > Actinomycetota > Actinomycetes > Kitasatosporales > Streptomycetaceae > Streptomyces > Streptomyces sp. T12. Next base: position 7,152,624 of record NZ_CP117866.1, on the reverse strand, counting down.
AGGATGACCTTGCGGAACGCCTGGGCGCGGGTGCAGCCGTCGACCATCGCGGCCTCCTCCAGCTCCCGGGGCACGGCGGCGACGAAGCCGCGCAGGGTCAGGATGGTGAAGGGCAGGATCATCATCATGTAGAAGACCGTCAGCGGCACGAGGCTGTTCAGCATCGACGCGTCCCGCACGATCATGTACATCGCGATGATCATGACCTCCCAGGGCGCCATCTGGGCCAGCATGAAGCCGATGACGAAGCCGCGCCGCCCCTTGAACCGCATCCGGGCGAGGGCGAAGGAGCCTGCGAGCGCGATGACCAGGGCGAAGGCGACCGCGCAGAGCGTGACGATCAGCGAGTTGGTGACGTACGTCCAGAAGTGGTCGACGCCGGTCGCCCGCTTGAAGTGCTCGAAGGTGATGTCGGTCGGGAACCACACCGGGTTCTCCGAGATGATGTCGCCGGTCGGCTTGAAGGCCGTGGCGAACATCCAGTACACGGGGAAGACGAAGCCGATGAACAGGACGACGGCCGTGACATTGGGCCACAGGCGGCCGAAGAGCGAGCGCTTCACAGCTCGTCCTCCTCTTGCTTGAGCACGATCCGCAGGTAGTAGGCGGTGAGGCCGAGCAGGATCAGGATGGTCAGGACGGCGATCGCGGCGCCCATGCCGTAGTGCTGGTTGCCGACGCCCTCGATGTAGGCGTAGACGGGCAGGATCTCGGTGAGCCGGTCGGGGCCGCCGCCGTTGATGGTGAAGACCTGCACGAACGCCTTGAAGACCCAGATGACCTCCAGGAACGTCGTGGCGTAGAGGAAGGGGCGCAGGAACGGCAGCGTGACCGTGGTGAAGCTCTTCCACCCGCCCGCGCCGTCGAGCGCCGCGGCTTCGTAGAGCTCGCTCGGGATGGTGGTCGTGGCCGCGTACAGGTTGATCGCGACGAACGGGATCGACTGCCAGACGATCAGGACCGTGACCACGAAGAAGGTCGACATCTGGCTGCTGGTCCAGCTGTAGTCGGCCATGGAGTGCCAACCCAGCTTGTCCAGGACCCAGTTGACGACGCCGAAGCGCTGCGCGAACAGCCACTGGTAGACCGTGGTCGCGGCGACCACGGGCATCGCCCAGGCCAGCACGAGCCCGATCATCAGCATGACCCGCATCCGCCGGCCGAGGCGGGCGAGCAGCAGGCCGACCAGCGCGCCGAGGATCATGATCAGGGCGACGTTGACCGCCGTGAACAGGATCGAGCGCAGGGTGACGCGCCAGAAGTCCTCGCCGGTGAGGACCTCCTTGTAGTTGTCGATGCCGTTCCACTCGGTGACGTGCTGGATCAGCTGCGCCATGTTGAGGTTCTGGAACGACAGCAGGACGTCCTTCAGCAGCGGCCAGCCGAGCAGCAGCACGGTGGCCACGCAGGCAGGCAGAAGCAGGAGGTACGGGGTGAGCGCGCCGGCGCGGGACGCGGCTCGGGGCCGCGGTCCGGCGGGCCCGCCCTCATCCCTCTTGGTTACGTCCACCGGGCCGGAGGGCGGCCGTTCGGTCTGCACGGTCATGCTCGCGATCTCTCTTCTCGACCTACGTACGTAGACCCGCGTGCGGTCGCCGGGGCGGGGGGCGGCACGCGCATCCCCCACCCCGGCGCGAACACCGGCGTCGTTACTGCCGCTGCACTGCTGCTACTGCTGCTGCGACAGACGCTTGTTGAACTCGTCCTCGACCTGCGCCGCGGCCTCGGCCGGGGACTTGCCGTTCAGCACGGCGGTCATGTACGTCTTGATCGGGTTGGGCGCGTTCTCCACGGCGGCCCACTCCGGGATCAGCGGCGTGGTGCCACCGCCCGCGGCGGCCGGCGCGGCGGCCTCGGCGACGACGTTGCCCTTGAGGTTGGTCTGCAGCGACTCCTTGTTCGGGATGACGCCGTTGAGCTTGGCCAGCTCGCCCTCGTACTTGTCGGACAGGGCGATCTTCAGGAACTCCTTGGCGAGCTCCTGCTTCTCGCTGCCCGCGGCGACCGCAAGGTTGGAGCCGCCGAGGAAGACGCCCTCGGGCTTGTCGGCCGTGGCACCGGGGAGGGTGAAGTAGCCGATCTCCTTCTCGATCTTCGGGTTGGCCTTGATCGCGATGCCGGCCTCCCAGCCCATGCCGATGAAGGCGCCGACCTTGCCCTTGCCGAAGACCTCGCCCTGCTGCGGGGTGGCCTCGTCCTTGTCCTTGGGCGCCTTGGACAGCGCCTGGAACTTCTTGTACGTCTCCATGGCGGCGGCGATCTTCGGGTCGGCGAGGTTGGAGACGTACTTGTCGCCGTCCTTCTTGACCAGCTCGGCGCCCTCACCGATGGTCAGGCCGACGAAGTGGTACCAGTTCTGGCCGGGCAGGTAGATCGGCTCGGCGTCGGTCTTCTCGCCGATCTGCTTGAGGTCGGCGTAGAACTCGTCGCGCGTCTTGGGGGTGTCCTTGAGGCCCGCCTCGGCCCAGATCTTCTTGTTGTAGAGGACGACGCGGTTGGCGAAGTACCACGGGGCGGCGTACTGCTTGCCGTCGTAGATGGAGGACTCGTTGAGGGACTCGGTCCACTCGGCGCCGATCTCGGACTTCAGGTCGGCGAGGTCGGCGAGGCCGCCGGTCTTGGCGTAGGCCGGGGTCTGGGTGTTGCCGATCTCGAAGACGTCCGGCGGGTTCTCCTCGGACAGGGCGGTGGTCAGCTTCTGCTGGATGCCGTTCCACTGCTGGATCTCGAACTTGACCTTGGCCTTGGTCTGCTTCTCGAAGGCTGCCTGGACGTCCTTCTGCCACTGGTCCGGCGTGGAGCCGTCCATCACCCACACCGTGAGCGTCTGGCCCGCATAGCCGTCCGCCCCGGCCTTGTCCCCGCCGTCGCCGTTGTCGCCCCCGCACGCCGCCAGCGAGATCATCATGCCCGCGACACCGATCGCGGATATCAGCTTGCGCTTCACGCCACCCTCCTCAGGGATGCCCACACCTCCCGCCCATGGGCCGGGACCTGGACCAATGGTGTAGACCAGTAGGGGGAGCTTGGACCAGACCACGAAGCGTGTCAAGGGTGGCCGAATGGCCCCTGACCAGCCGTTATGGGACCTACATATGCAGGAACCTTTAAGTAAGAAGGCAGCGAAAACAACGACGTCGGAGTACTCTCGTCCGCTAGACCACCTGGCAGTGTGGACTAGACCAAAAGAGGCGGCGACGGTATACAGAAGGGATCACGATGTGACCCGCATCCGGAGCCGGGAAGGCAGACCATGAGCACCGACGTCAGCAGTGCGGAGAACGAGAACGGCGCCACGGTCCGTACCGCCCGCGTGCCCAAGTACTACCGCCTGAAGAAGCACCTCCTCGACATGACGGAGACCCAGGCGCCCGGCACCCCGGTCCCGCCCGAGCGCACCCTGGCCGCCGAGTTCGACACCTCCCGCACGACCGTGCGCCAGGCCCTGCAGGAGCTGGTCGTCGAGGGACGCCTGGAGCGCATCCAGGGCAAGGGCACGTTCGTCGCCAAGCCGAAGGTCTCGCAGGCCCTCCAACTCACCTCGTACACCGAGGACATGCGCGCCCAGGGCCTGGAACCGACCTCGCAGCTGCTGGACATCGGCTACATCACCGCCGACGACCGCCTCGCCGAGCTGCTCGACATCACGGCCGGCGTACGGGTGCTGCGCATCGAGCGGCTGCGCATGGCGAACGGCGAGCCGATGGCCATCGAGACCACCCACCTGAGCGCGAAGCGCTTCCCGGCCCTGCGCAGGTCCCTGGTCAAGTACACCTCCCTCTACACGGCCCTCGCCGAGGTCTACGACGTCCATCTCGCCGAGGCCGAGGAGACCATCGAGACCTCCCTGGCCACCCCGCGCGAGGCCGGCCTGCTCGGCACCGACGTGGGCCTGCCGATGCTGATGCTGTCCCGTCATTCGCTGGACCGCGAGGGGCAGCCGGTGGAGTGGGTGCGGTCGGTGTACCGGGGGGACCGGTACAAGTTCGTGGCACGGCTCAAGCGGCCGCAGGATTAGTCCACTTGCGGTAGTGCACGCGGTGTAGCGCTTCACCTTTTCCTGTTCTACGGTCCTCCCGTCGCCGCATGGACGGGAGGACTCCCCGATGCGTACCGCGAACGTCCGCACCATCACTGTCTGGACCCTGGTCGCGCTCGTCGGTGCCGCCGGGTGGACAGTGCTCGCGCTCTCCCGCGGCGAGGAGGTCTCCGCCGCCTGGATGGTCGCGGCCGCCCTCGGCTCGTACGCCATCGCCTACCGCTTCTACGCGAAGTTCATCGCGTACAAGGTCCTGAAGGTCGACAGGACCAGGGCCACCCCGGCCGAACGCCTCGACAACGGCATCGACTTCCACCCCACCGACCGCCGCGTCCTGCTCGGCCACCACTTCGCGGCGATCGCCGGTGCCGGACCCCTCGTCGGCCCGGTCCTGGCCGCGCAGATGGGCTACCTCCCGGGCACGGTCTGGATCATCGCCGGCGTCATCTTCGCCGGCGCGGTCCAGGACATGGTGGTGCTGTTCTTCTCCACCCGCCGGGACGGACGCTCGCTGGGGCAGATGGCGCGCGAGGAGATCGGCCCGTTCGGCGGCGCGGCCGCGCTGCTCGCCGCCTTCGCCATCATGATCATCCTGCTCGGCGTGCTGGCGCTGGTGATCGTCAACGCCCTCGCCCAGTCCCCCTGGGGCACCTTCTCCATCGCGATGACGATCCCGATCGCCCTGCTGATGGGCTTCTACCTGCGGGTCCTGCGCCCCGGCCGGGTCACCGAGGTCTCGGTGATCGGCGTCGCGCTGCTGCTGTTCGCCCTGGTCGCGGGCCGCTGGGTCGCCGAGTCGTCGTGGGCCGGCACCTTCACCCTCGCGCCCTCGACGCTGGTCGTCTGGCTGGTGGCGTACGGCTTCATCGCCTCGATCCTGCCGGTGTGGATGCTGCTGGCGCCGCGCGACTACCTCTCCACCTTCATGAAGATCGGCACGATCGCCCTGCTCGCCCTCGGCGTGGTCGTCGCGCTGCCGACGCTGAAGATGGACGCGGTGACCGACTTCGCCTCGCGCGGCGACGGCCCGGTCTTCGCGGGGTCCCTGTTCCCGTTCGTGTTCATCACCATCGCCTGCGGTGCCCTGTCCGGCTTCCACTCGCTCATCTCGTCCGGTACGACGCCGAAGATGATCCAGAAGGAGACGCAGGTCCGGATGATCGGCTACGGCTCCATGCTGATGGAGTCGTCGGTCGCGGTGATGGCGCTGGTGGCGGCGAGCATCATCGACCCGGGCCTGTACTTCGCGATGAACGCGCCGGCGGGGGTCATCGGGGACACGGTCCAGAACGCCTCGCAGGTCGTGGGGAGTTGGGGCTACCAGATCTCCCCCGAGGCGCTCGCGCGGGCGGCGGAGAACGTCGAGGAGGCGACCCTGCTCTCCCGCACGGGCGGCGCGCCCACCCTCGCGATCGGCGTCTCGGAGATCTTCTCCCAGGTCACCGGCGACGGCCTGCGCGCCTTCTGGTACCACTTCGCGATCATGTTCGAGGCGCTGTTCATCCTGACCGCGCTGGACGCCGGCACGCGCGTGGGCCGGTTCATGCTCCAGGACACGCTGGGCAACCTCTACCGGCCGTTCAGGAACGTCAGCTGGAAGCCCGGCCTGGTCATCACCAGCGCCGTGGTGTGCGGCCTGTGGGGGTACTTCCTGTGGGTGGGCGTGCACGAGCCCCTCGGCGGCATCAACCAGCTGTTCCCGATCTTCGGCATCTCCAACCAGCTGCTCGCGGCTGTCGCCCTCGCCGTCTGTACGACCCTGCTGGTGAAGTCGGGACGCCTCAAGTGGGCCTGGATCACCGGGGTTCCGCTGGCCTGGGACGCCACGGTGACGCTCACCGCCAGCTGGCAGAAGGTCTTCTCCAGCGACCCCAAGGTCGGCTTCTTCAAGCAGCGTCAGGTCTTCCAGGACGCCATCGACCGCGGCGAGGTGCTGCCGCCCGCCAAGACCATGGACGACATGCACACCGTGGTCACCAACTCCACGGTGGACGGCGTCCTCTCGGCGGTCCTCGCGCTCCTGATCGTCGTCGTCATCGTCGACGCCGCCCGCGTCTGCGTCCGGCACGTCCGCCGCCCGGCGCTCTCCACGCTCAGCGAGGCGCCGTACGTCGAGTCGAAGATCACCGCACCGGCCGGGCTGATCCCGACGAAGGAGGAGAGGGAGGAGGAGCAGCGTGCGGTCGCTTCGGCGGGTACCCCGTCTTCGGCAGGTCCTCAGTAGCGTGCGCTGGTATGTGCGTGAGCTGACCGACGAGTCGGCGTACGACCGTTATGTCGCGCACCTACGGCACGATCACCCGGACGCGAAGGTGCCGTCCCGGCGTGATTTCGAACGGATGCGGACCGACCGCCGGGAGGCGGATCCGCGCCAGGGGTTCCGCTGCTGCTGAGCCCCCCGACGCCCTCCACAGCGAACCCCCACACCAAGCCTCCACATCCGATATGCGGACGGGGTCTTCCGCTGTCGTTGCACCGTCACCTACATTGCCTCCGCGTTTCACAGGTGATCAGTGAGGGGACGGAGCCGTCAGATGTCAGATGCCCCAGAAGTGAACAGAGCGGTGGTGACACCCGTCCGGGTCGTCATCGCGCTCTGTCTCGTCGCGCCCTTCGTGGCGATGTTGTGGGTGGGTTCGTACGCCAAGACGGACCCGGAGTTCGCCGGCATCCCGTTCTTCTACTGGTACCAGATGCTGTGGGTCCTGCTCTCCACGGCGCTGACGATGATCGCGTACAAGCTGTGGCAGCGTGACCAGCGCGCCCGCGCTTCCGAGAAGGGCGGTGCGTCGGAGTGAAGAACGACGTGAACGGCGTGGCACTCACCGTCTTCATCTTCTTCTTCCTGGCCGTGACGGTCATGGGCTTCCTGGCCGCGCGCTGGCGCAAGGCCGAGAACGAGCACAGCCTCGACGAATGGGGCCTGGGCGGCCGGTCGTTCGGCACCTGGGTGACCTGGTTCCTGCTCGGCGGCGACCTGTACACGGCGTACACCTTCGTGGCGGTCCCGGCGGCGATCTACGCGGCCGGCGCGGCGGGCTTCTTCGCGGTGCCCTACACGATTCTCGTCTACCCCCTGATCTTCACGTTCCTGCCCCGCCTGTGGTCGGTCTCGCACAAGCACGGCTATGTGACGACCTCGGACTTCGTGCGCGGCCGCTTCGGTTCGAAGGGCCTGTCGCTGGCCGTGGCCGTCACCGGCCTCCTGGCGACCATGCCGTACATCGCGCTCCAGTTGGTCGGCATCCAGGCGGTGCTGGACGTGATGGGCGTGGGCGGCGGCGAGAACACCAACTGGTTCGTCAAGGACCTCCCGCTCCTCATCGCCTTCGGCGTGCTGGCGGCGTACACCTACTCCTCGGGTCTGCGCGCCCCCGCGCTGATCGCGTTCGTCAAGGACACGCTGATCTACATCGTCATCGCGGTGGCGATCATCTACATCCCGATCAAGCTGGGCGGATTCGACGAGATCTTCGCCGCGGCGGGCGAGAAGTACACGAAGGCCGGCGCCGGCGGCCTGGTTCCGCCCGAGGCGGGCCAGTGGACGTACGCCACGCTGGCGTTGGGCTCCGCGCTCGCGCTGTTCATGTACCCGCACTCGATCACGGCGACGCTCTCCTCGCGCAGCCGTGAGGTGATCCGCCGCAACACCACGATCCTGCCGCTGTACTCCCTGATGCTGGGCCTGCTCGCCCTGCTGGGCTTCATGGCGATCGCGGCCGGAGTCAAGGCCACCAACCCCCAGTTGGCGATCCCGCAGCTCTTCGAGGACATGTTCCCGGCCTGGTTCGCGGGCGTCGCCTTCGCGGCGATCGGCATCGGAGCGCTCGTCCCCGCGGCCATCATGTCCATCGCGGCCGCGAACCTCTTCACCCGCAACATCTACAAGGACTTCATCAAGCCGGACGCGACGCCCGCGCAGGAGACCAAGGTCTCCAAGCTGGTCTCGCTGCTGGTGAAGGTGGGCGCCCTGATCTTCGTCCTCACCATGGACAAGACGGTCGCGATCAACTTCCAGCTCCTGGGCGGCATCTGGATCCTGCAGACCTTCCCGGCCCTGGTCGGCGGCCTGTTCACCCGCTGGTTCCACCGCTGGGCCCTGCTGGCCGGCTGGGCGGTCGGCATGCTCTACGGCACGATCGCCGCGTACGGTGTCGCCTCCCCGACCCAGAAGCACTTCGGCGGCTCGGCGAAGGAGATCCCCGGCATCGGGGAGATCGGCTACATCGGCCTGACGGCGTTCGTACTGAACGTGGTCGTGACGGTCGTCCTCACCTTCGTCCTGAAGGCGGCGAAGGCCCCCGAGGGCATCGACGAGACCAGGCCGGAGGACTACACGGCGGACGCGGGCGACGCGGGCGTCCAGGTGGAACTGCCGCCGGCGACTGCGGGCGCGTCCCACTGAGCACCTGGCATCCACGGGCCGCCGGAGAAATCCGGCGGCCCGTTGTCGTACCCGTCCGGCACACTCAGCCGCATGGACATCGTGATCCGGCAGGCGAAACCCGACGAGTACGACGCCCTGGGCGAGATCACCGCCCGGGCCTACCTCCAGGACGGCCTCCTCGACTTCGGGGAGAGCGACGAATACCTCGGTGAGCTGAAGGACGTGGCCAAGCGGGCGGCCGCCGCCGAGGTGCTGGTGGCTGTCGAGAAGGGCCGGCTGCGGGGCGGCGTGACCTTCGTACCGGGCGGCGGGCCGATGGCCGACATAGCCGGGCCCGGCGAGGCCACGATCCGCATGCTGGCGGTCGCGCAGGACGCCCGGGGCCGGGGCGCCGGAGAAGCCCTCGTACGCGCCTGCATCGACCGCGCACGGGCCACGGAGGGCTGCGTACGCATCGTCCTGTCGACCCAGCGCACCATGCACAGCGCCCACCGCATCTACGAACGTCTGGGCTTCGTCCGCACACCCGAGCGGGACTGGAATCCGATCCCGGCCCTCGACGACATCACTCTCCTCACCTACGAGTTGACGCTCTGAAACCACCACGACACTACATCTGGGGGTGACACGACAGCCCGGCACAAGATGTATGCTCATGCTCGCTGTCGCCGCAGGGGAATCCGGTGCGAATCCGGAACTGTCCCGCAACGGTGTACTCGTACACGTATGCCCGCATGCCGTCGTACGAGAGTCAGTCCGAGGACCTGCCGACAGCGCGCCCGGCCACCCGGCCGGTGCGCCTGACGTCCGGGCCTCGTGGAATGGGCCGGTGGACGCGACGCCGCGTGCGCTCGTGTGCTGCCCCCTGCCCTCCCGCAAGGCCCCCGTGCCGAGCGAGGGAGAGCCCCCACGTGACCATCGCGCCAGCAGACCCGGCCTCAGCCGTTCCGACCGTCCCGGCCGGCCCGACCGACAAGGACGCTCCGGGAACCGCCTTGCTGCGGACCCTGACCGAGCTGACCGCCGACCTCCCCGACGCCGACCCCGGCCGGGTCGCCGCCGCCGCGCTGCGCGGCCGGTCCGCCATCGCGGACGAGCAGGAGCTGCGCGAGCTGGCCACCGAGGCGGCGGCCGGTCTGATCTCCGAGGACCCCGCCTACAGCAGGCTGGCCGCCCGGCTGCTGACCATCTCCGTCGCCGCCGAGGCCGCCTCGCAGGGCGTCACGTCCTTCACCGAGTCGGTCGCGGTCGGGCATCGCGAGGGGCTCATCGCCGACCGGACCGCCGAGTTCGTGCGCCTGCACGCCGCCCGCCTCGACGCCCTGATCGACACCGGCGCCGACGACCGCTTCGGCTACTTCGGCCTGCGCACCCTGCACAGCCGGTACCTGCTCCGCCACCCCATCACCCGCAAGGTCATCGAGACGCCCCAGCACTTCATGCTGCGCGTCGCCGCGGGCCTCGCGGAGGACGACACGGCCAGGTCGGTGGACGAAGTCGCCGCGCTCTACGGGCTCATGAGCCGCCTCGACTACCTCCCCTCCTCCCCCACGCTCTTCAACTCCGGCACCCGGCACCCCCAGATGTCGTCCTGCTACCTGCTCGACTCCCCGCTGGACGAGCTGGACTCCATCTACGACCGCTACCACCAGGTCGCCCGCCTCTCGAAGCACGCCGGCGGCATCGGCCTTTCGTACTCCCGTATCCGCTCCCGGGGTTCGCTGATCCGCGGCACCAACGGTCACTCCAACGGCATCGTCCCGTTCCTGAAGACCCTCGACGCCTCGGTCGCCGCCGTGAACCAGGGCGGCCGGCGCAAGGGCGCGGCCGCGGTCTACCTGGAGACCTGGCACTCCGACATCGAGGAGTTCCTGGAGCTGCGCGACAACACCGGTGAGGACGCCCGGCGTACGCACAACCTGAACCTCGCGCACTGGGTCCCGGACGAGTTCATGCGCCGCGTGAACGCCGACGGCCTGTGGTCCCTGTTCTCCCCCGCCGACGTGCCCGAGCTGGTCGACCTGTGGGGCGAGGAGTTCGACGCGGCGTACTGCAAGGCGGAGGCGGCCGGGCTCGCGAAGAAGACCATCCCGGCCCGTGACCTGTACGGCCGCATGATGCGCACCCTCGCGCAGACCGGCAACGGCTGGATGACCTTCAAGGACGCCGCCAACCGCACCGCCAACCAGACGGCGCTGCCGGGCCACGTCGTCCACTCCTCGAACCTCTGCACGGAGATCCTGGAGGTCACGGACGACGGGGAGACGGCGGTCTGCAACCTGGGGTCCGTCAATCTCGGTGCCTTCGTCGACACGATGACCGGCGACATCGACTGGGAGCGGCTGGACGCCACCGTCCGTACCGCCGTCACCTTCCTCGACCGCGTCGTCGACATCAACTTCTACCCGACCGAGCAGGCCGGCCGGTCGAACGCCAAGTGGCGTCCCGTCGGCCTGGGCGCGATGGGCCTGCAGGACGTCTTCTTCAAACTGCGGCTGCCCTTCGACTCACCGCAGGCCCGAGCCCTCTCCACCCGTATCGCCGAGCGCGTCATGCTCGCCGCGTACGAGGCCTCCGCCGACCTGGCCGAGCGCAACGGCCCGCTGCCGGCCTGGGAGAAGACCCGTACGGCCAAGGGCGTCCTGCACCCCGACCATTACGGCGTCGAGCTGACCTGGCCGGAGCGCTGGGCCGCCCTGCGGGACCGTATGGCCACGACCGGCCTGCGCAACTCCCTCCTCCTCGCCATCGCGCCCACCGCCACCATCGCGTCCATCGCCGGCGTCTACGAGTGCATCGAGCCGCAGGTCTCCAACCTGTTCAAGCGCGAGACGCTGTCCGGCGAGTTCCTCCAGGTCAACTCCTACCTGGTCAACGAACTCAAGGCACTCGGCGTCTGGGACGCCCGCACCCGTGAGGCGCTGCGCGAGGCGAACGGCTCGGTGCAGGACTTCGCCTGGATCCCGGCGGACGTACGGGCCCTGTACCGCACGGCGTGGGAGATCCCGCAGCGCGGCCTGATCGACATGGCCGCGGACCGGACGCCGTTCCTCGACCAGTCCCAGTCCCTGAACCTCTTCATGGAGACGCCGACCATCGGCAAGCTCTCCTCGATGTACGCGTACGCCTGGAAGCAGGGCCTGAAGACGACGTACTACCTGCGCTCGCGCCCGGCGACCCGCATCGCCCGCGCCGCCCAGGCCCAGTCCGCCCAGCCGGAAAAGACCATCCCCGCCCAGCAGGTGGCCGACCCCGACGCCGTCGCCTGCTCCCTGGAAAACCCCGAGTCCTGCGAGGCCTGCCAGTAATGACCGCCCGTAACGCCAACTTGCTCGACCCGGGCTTCGAGCTCACCCTGCGCCCCATGCGCTACCCGGACTTCTACGAGCGCTACCGGGACGCCATCAAGAACACCTGGACCGTCGAGGAGGTCGACCTCCACTCGGACGTCGCCGACCTCGCGAAGCTGTCCGAGGGTGAGCAGCACATGATCGGCCGGCTGGTCGCGTTCTTCGCGACGGGCGACTCGATCGTCGCGAACAACCTGGTGCTGACGCTGTACAAGCACATCAACTCCCCCGAGGCGCGGCTGTACCTGAGCCGGCAGCTCTTCGAGGAGGCCGTCCACGTCCAGTTCTACTTGACGCTGCTCGACACCTATCTGCCCGACCCGCAGGACAGGGCGGCGGCGTTCGACGCCGTCGAGAACATCCCGTCCATCCGCGAGAAGGCCGAGTTCTGCTTCAAGTGGATCAACGAGGTCGAGAAGCTGGAGCGCCTGGAGACCAAGGCCGACCGGCGCCGCTTCCTGCTCAACCTGATCTGCTTCGCCGCGTGCATCGAGGGCCTGTTCTTCTACGGTGCCTTCGCCTACGTCTACTGGTTCCGCAGCCGGGGCCTGCTGCACGGCCTGGCCACCGGCACCAACTGGGTGTTCCGCGACGAGACGATGCACATGAGCTTCGCCTTCGACGTCGTCGACACCGTCCGCAAGGAGGAGCCGGAGCTCTTCGACGACGAACTCCAGCAGCAGGTCACCGACATGCTGAGGGAGGCCGTCGAGGCCGAGCTGCAGTTCGGGCGCGACCTGTGCGGTGACGGCCTCCCGGGCATGAACACCGAGTCGATGCGGCAGTACCTGGAGTGTGTCGCCGACCAGCGTCTGACGCGGCTCGGCTTCGCCCCGGTGTACGGCTCCGAGAACCCCTTCTCGTTCATGGAGCTGCAGGGCGTCCAGGAGCTCACCAACTTCTTCGAACGGCGTCCGTCGGCGTACCAGGTGGCGGTGGAGGGCACCGTCGACCTGGACGAGGACTTCTGAGCCTCGGCCGAACAGCGATCTGCGGCCGGTGTCAGTCCCTCGGCACCGGCCGCAGCAGCAGGTGGTGCGGGTGGAGTGTGATGCCCACCCGGGTCGCGTCGCTCGAACCGGACACCTGCTCGAAGCGGTACCTGGTGGACAGCGCCGCCGTGATCAGCGTCAGCATCGCCATGGAGAAGTGATCGCTCGGGCACTTGCGATTGCCGACGCCGAACGGACTCATGGCGTATTTCGGCACGTCCTTGACGCGTTCCGGAAGCCAGCGGTCGGGGTCGAACTCGAGGTGGTGGGCGTACGACTTCGGGTCGCGCTGGATGGCGTAGGGGCTGTAGACGATGTCGGCCCCGGCCGGAATGCGATAGCCACCCAGTGACGTATCGGCGACCGCCCGTCGCGTCAGAATCCAGATCGCGGGGCGCAAACGCATCGCCTCCACGACGACATTGTTGGTGTGCCCGAGCCTGCGGACGTCCTCGAATGCCACGGGCCGGCCACCGGTGACGGATTCGACCTCCGCGCACACCTTGTCTGCGTGTTCCGGATGTTCCGAGAACACATGGAGCAGCCACATGATCGTGGAGGCCACGGTCTCGGCGCCCGCGGTGAGTATCGCGACGACCTGATCGTGGATCTCCTGTTCCCCTATGGGATCGCCATTCTCGTCCTTCGCGTCCAGCAATGCCGTCAGCAAATCGTCCGGCTTTTGACCAGATGCCCGGCGTTCGGCGACGATCTCGTCGACCAGGAGATGGAAATCGGCCAGGGCGCGGTTGAATGTGCGGTTGGCCGGGAGAGGCAGGTTGTAAAGCCGCCCGAGCGGGATCACCATCCGCCGGTACATACCGCGGAAGAGGGTGTCGAGCGCGGCACACAGCCGCTCGGCCCGCGCGTCCATGTACGCGCCGCGCAGCAGACAGCGGGCGGCGATGCGCACGGCGATCCGGAACGACTCGGAGGTGCAGTCGATGGTCTCGCCGGGCTTCCAGCGCTCGGTCAGCGCGTGTGCCTCCTCCTCCATGATCGGCCCGTACCCGGGGATCGCGTCGAGCCGGAAGGCGGGCTGGATGGTGCGCCGCTGACGCCGGTGCCGGGGGCCGTTCGCCGTGGCCACTCCCTCCTTGCCGAGCAGGCCTTCCAGGGACTCCCACAGCGGCCCGGCGATCTCGAAGTCGGTGCTCAGCGCCAGCGCGCCGGTGAGGTCCGGCGCGGTGACGGCGTACACCGTCTTCGGGCCGAGCCTGAGCCGTACGACGTCGCCGTGGGCCCTGAGCCCGGCCATGAAGGCCAGCGGATCGCGGACCAGCTTCCAGCCGTGGCCGAGAAGCGGAACTTTCCCGCCCGCGAGGGGCGGCTCACGCAGTTCCGAAGTCCCACGGGGTTGGGCTTCGGGGCGGACGGACTCGACGGTCATTGCTCACCTGCCGCTTCGTTGTTGACGTACGGGGGCGTGGACCGGTCGTCCCAGCTGTCGACCATGTACCGGCCGGACTCGTGGTGGAACCAGTAGACCGAGCTGAACCAGTTGCGCATATTGCGGACGCAGGCGCGCACGGCGGCGCAGAGTTCCTTTCCCCACGCCGTGCCGTCGGCCAGCGAGTCGGCGAATTCCAGGGCGTCCCGCTCGGCCACGAGGAACTCGGATATGCAGTCCTCGACGCGTTGTCTGACTTCCGCCACCGTCTCTTCCAGAGTCAGCCCCTTGTGTGTGATGAGGCTGATTCCGAGATTGTGGACCTCGTCGCCGGCGATTTCCTTGGGGAATGAGCAGAGGTCGTTGTACCAGGCGGCGAATTCCTGGCTCAGTAACGCCGGCCGCCGATATGCCGGGTGTTTTCGTACCCGGTCCGGTAGTTCCAGCCCGGCGCTCGGCTCGAGCAGGTCGGTCCAGATCCAGTGCGCGAAGGTGAGCCGGCGCAGTTCGAGATAGTCCTCGACCGTGGGGATGTGCCCCTCGGTGCGGTTGCGGAATTCCCGGTCGTACGCCTCGATCACCGCGTGGAAGTGCCGGGCGAACCGGGCGTTCCAGGTGGGGGGCAGGAACGAATACAGCCGCACCACGCTGTCCGCGAACCCCGCGACCAGCGGGTCCGCGTGATGCAGATGGTCCTGGGGTGAGTCGAGCGCCGCGTGCAGGCGGAACCTCAGCCGACGCCAGGCGGCCGGGCGGTGGTGGACGATGTCGCGGTCGTGCCGGTCGTCCCAGACGAAGAACCACGCGCTGAAGTCCGCGATCGCCTGGAGCACCTCGTCGGGGGCGCCGATGTAGTACCCCGCCATGAGGTCGGTGTAGCAAAGGCCGTCGGCATATTCATCGACCTTGTCGGCCGGCATCAGCCGCCTTTCCAGCAGCCAGGTGCGGGTCTTCTCCTGGAGTTGGGGCCAATACGGATGGAGTTGCCTGGGAAACGCTGCTTCGATCACCGGGAGAGAGAGCGAGGGTGGTACCGGGACCGCCGTCGGTGTCGATGTGGTGCCGCGTGAGAAAGCATGCACGAACAAACCCCTCTCAGCCGCCAGTTGTACACGCCCCTCCCGCTGTGCCGGGCGTGCGCCGTCGCGTATCCCCGCACTTCCATTCAGCACCACAACTGACCGATCTGGGAACGGATTTGCTTCATTCACTACCCCACGATGCCGAGAATCTCCCCCTATGTGACTGGACCTGGATCACAATCTGCCTGTATGGGATCGAACGTGCGACGGACATGCGAACGGCGCCTGGTCAGGAAGGGGATCCTGAACAGGCGCCGTACGGAAGGGACTTGTGGGGCTCTTGAGCGGAACTCAGTCGTTCGCGACGACGGGGTAACGGGGCTCGTTCTCGGCCATCTGCCGGAGCGCGTCCTTGCGCTCCCGCTTGGAGAGACGGTCGATGTAGAGGTAGCCGTACAGGTGGTCGGTCTCGTGCTGCAAACACCGGGCGAAGTACCCGGTGCCGCGCACCTTGACCGGGTTGCCCTTCTCGTCCTGCCCGGTCACCTCGGCGTAGTCGGGGCGGGCCAGCGCGGCGTACGCCGTCGGCACGGACAGGCAGCCCTCGTTGCTGTCGTCCAGACGGCGCCGGTCGGCGGGCAGCTCGACGAGCTTGGGGTTGCACACGACACCGACGTGCCGCTTGCCCTCGTCGTCCATGCAGTCGTAGACGAAAACCTTCAGGTCGACACCGATCTGGTTGGCGGCCAGGCCCACGCCCTCGGCGGTGCGCTGGCTCGCGAACATGTCGTCGACCAGCTTCAGCAGCTCGTCGTCGAACGCGGTGACGTCCTTGCACTCCTTGTGGAGCACCGGGTTCCCGACGACCGTGATGGGCCGCGAGGTGCCACGCTCGCGGTACGCCTGCTCGCGCTCCTCGCAGTCCTCCGTGTCGATGACGAAGCCCTCGTCGTCGACGGGGAGCACGCCCGCGTGCTGCTGTTCGGTGTCCTGCTGGGCCATGACAGACGTACGCCTTCCTGCACAAACAAAAGAAAAGGGGGATGTGATGCTGATACAGGGTACGGCGAATGCTCAGCAGACCTCTTCGAGATCCCGCCAGTCACGCGAATCCGGGCTGTCGGCGACCCATCCGTCCAGCAGTCCCCGCACCAGTGACGCGGGTGCGGCGACGCCACACTCCCGCTCCGGCACCCACAGCTGACCGTCGGTGCGGTGCCCCAGCGGCCCGGGGTGACCGGGCTCACTGTGGTCGTGCGGGTCCAGGTGCTCCCCGTCGCCCTCGTCCGACGGCATCCGCGACTCGGAGCACATCCGGCACAGCAGCCGCACCGACGACGACCAGT
Source organism: Streptomyces sp. T12 (assembly GCF_028736035.1). Taxonomy (NCBI): domain Bacteria; kingdom Bacillati; phylum Actinomycetota; class Actinomycetes; order Kitasatosporales; family Streptomycetaceae; genus Streptomyces; species Streptomyces sp. T12. The sequence goes on along the minus strand of NZ_CP117866.1, from coordinate 7,136,098 downwards.
CCTCCGCGGCGAACCCGGCGTCGGCCGCGAGCTGCTCCAGGGCGTCCCGGTCGGCCTCGGTGGCGGCCTCCAGGAGGACCACCCAGGTGGGGACCGGCGAGGGCGCCCACAGCTCGATCTCGTCGAAGACGGGGTAGGCGTGCCCGGCGGACGTGGTCCGCTCGCCGTGCGGCACCCCGTCGTGCAGCACAACCTCGCCCCAGCGCCGCCCGGAGGACGGCAGCGGGATCGACAGCACCTCGATGCGGGCGGGGTCGAGCCGCCGCCCCCACACGACCTCGGCCTCCCCCTCCGGGGACAGCCGTACGGCCGCGCTGCCCAGGTCCATCCCGACCGGCTCACCGGACTCGGTCGCCCCGCCCGGCACCCGCAGCCCGTACGCCTGCCAGGCCCGCCGGGCCAGCGGCCAGTCCTGCAGCGCGGTGGCCGCGATGCCGACGTTCCACCAGTCGGGCGCCCCGGTCTCCCGGTCGAGCAGCGCCACGGCACGCAGCCCGGCCGCCCGGGCCTGCTCCCAGTCGTGCCGGAACTTGTGCAGCAGGGCGAGGTTGAACCAGGACTCCGAAAGCCAGGGCTCCAGATCGGCGGCACGGGTCAGCAACGCGCCCGCGTCGTCGTACCGACCGTCACCGATCAACGTGAACGCACGGTCGGTGGCCTGCCGCCAGGAGGCGGAGGGCCGGTGCCGTCCCTTGCCGAAGATCCTCACGATTCCCGCCTGCCAGTTCCGTGGAGTGGGCTGGCTAGTGCTCGCCCCCGGACACCCTCTCATTCGCATCCAACCACGTACGGCTGGAAGGGCGCTCATTACCCATGGGTTACCCAGCCACAGGCCATGTCAGACAGTCCCTGGACAGCACCCGTGCGAGCGAACCCACCACCTCGGGCGCGTAGTCCCCGGCGGTGCCCAGCCGCAGCTCCTCCAGCGCCTTCAGTGGCCCGCCGGGCCCCGCGTCCCGCGCCTTCTCCTCGTAGGCGTTCACGGCCCGCACGATCCGCGCGGCGACCGGCTGCTCCGGGCAGGGGTCGGCGAGCCGCTCCACGACCGTCGCCACCTGCGGATGCACCCCCGTCTGCCGTACGACGGCCCCGCCGAGCAGCGCGATCCGCCGCTGTTCCTCGACGGGCAGCCCGGCGGTGGCCCCGGCCGGCACCGGGTCGACCAGGCTCAGCTGCCCGATGTCGTGCATGAGCGCCGCGTACTCCAGCACGGTGAGCTCCGCCTCGGACAGACCCAGGTCCCGCCCGACCTCCCGGCTGAGCGCCGCCACCCGCCGGGCGTGTCCGGCCGGGGTGTACCCGGCGATCTCGGTGGCCCGGGCGAGGGAGGCGATGGTCTGCCGGTAGGTGGTCCGCACGGCGGCGTAGCGGCGCAGGGACATCTGGGTGAGCAGGAGGGGGAGCGAGAAGAGGGGCAGCGCCCACAGCCCGACCACGGCGACCGCGAGCGCCATCACCGCGCCCGTCGCGCAGACGGCCGACCCGATCCCGAGCGTCGCCCGCAGCTCGTCCCGCAGCAGCGGCCCGAACGGCCACCGGGTGCGGGAGTGGGCCAGCGCGGCGGCGAGCAGGGCGTCGCACAGGGCGGTCAGGGAGAGGATCGCGAGCAGGAGCAGGGCGTAGCCGGGGCCCCAGCCGTGGAACGTGCCCTGGTTGTACAGGGGTTGGAAGCAGACGGCGGCGAAGCCGGCGGTGAGCACGCGCCGGGCGAGGTGGTCGAGCACGGGGCGCCCGCGCGCGATGTGCGGCACGCTGCCGAGGAGCGAGGCGGCGAGGACGACGGCGCCGACCTGCAGGACCCCGTGGTGGGTGGGGTGCCCGCCGTCCTCCCCCAGCAGGGCGTACGACAGCGCCGCGGCGGCGCCGAGCGGGGCGGCCTCCCTGCCCTCCGCGCCGGTCCACCGGGTGAGCTCGCCGACGGTGACGAGGACGCCGAAGGCGAGGGCGGTGCCGCGTTCGTCGAGCCCGTGCCCGAGACTGCCGAGGAGGGAGCCTGCGGCGACGAGGGCCGCGGAGGTGTGGACCAGGGTGAGGAGGAGGGGCGGTTTGCCGGTGGTGCGGGGGGCGCTCATCGGTGCGCTCCCGGAACACCCGCGACCGGCGGGCGCGCAGGGGGCGTACACGCCTCGTCGGCGGTCACGGCGGGATGCCATCCGTACTGGTCCACGGCTCGGGCGAGAGCCGTGACCATCCGGGGGTCGAACTGCGAGCCCGCGCACTTCTCCAGCTCGCCCAGGGCGACGGACACGGGCCGGGCCCTGGAATACGACCGGGTCGACGTCATCGCGTCGAACGCGTCGGCGACCGCCACCACCCGTGCCGACTCCGGGATCTGGCCCCCCATCAGCCCGTAGGGGTACCCGCTCCCGTCCAGCCGCTCATGGTGATGCAGCACGGCGGCCCGGGCCTCGCCGAGGAAGGAGATCCCCCGGACCATCTCGTGCCCGTACTCGGGGTGCAGCTCGATCACCCGTCGCTCCTCGGGCGTGAGCGGCCCGTTCTTGCGCAGCAGCCGGGTGGGCACCCCCAGCTTCCCCACGTCGTGCAGGATCCCGGCGAACCGCAGCACCTCGACGCGCTCGTCGGCCAGGCCCAGCTCACGCGCGATCATCATCGAGGCCTGCCCGACCCGCTCGCTGTGGCCGCGGGTGTAGCCGTCCTTGATGTCGACGGCCTGGACCAGCGCCCGAATGGTCGCCTGATGAGCCGCGCGTTCCCGGTGGTACTGGGCGAACACCCACCACGACACGCACATCGGCAGCAGCACGAGCAGCGCGGCGACGGAGCCGTAGGGACTGCGCCACAGCACGGCCATCATCAGCCCGGCCAGACCGTGTACGGCGATGGGCGCGAGCGACCGCAGGAAGAGCCCCCGCAAGGCGCGCGGCACCGGCACCCGCTCGGCCAGCACGAGAATCCCGCCGTCCAGCGCGGTCAGGACCAGACAGATCGTCAGTACCGCGCCCCCCGCCGACAGCAGCGCACACGGGAATTCGCCCGCCGCCACGGCATCCCGCCCGTCCAGTGCCCCGTGCACCCGGGCCGCCGCCCACAGCGCCACGGCGAGCTGGGCGGCCCGCCAGATCCGGCGTGTCCACAACGGCCGTTGCCCGGCCGGCGACAGCAGGGCACCCGGCACCGCGACCAGCGCGGCGGCGGACGGCGGCAGCAGAAAGGCCCCGGCGAGCAGCACGGGATAGAAGGTGCCCGCGAACCGCCGTCGGGCGGCGATCTGCTCACCGGCGGCGTACAGCGCGGCCAGCAGGACGACCGCCCACCAGGGCACGGGGGCACCGCCCGCGCCCTTGAGCCAGCGGGGATGTGTCGCGAGCAGGGGGACGAGCAAGGGAAGGAGACAGGCGAGGGCACACAGCGCCACACAGGCGACGTACACACGCGCCCGTGCCGGTGTCGCGTCCATCTTCGACGCCCCTCCCCAACCATGACCTGCTCAGCTCAACGCGGAGCCTAGGTCGGTGAGAGGGGCGGCTGCGGGCTTGTCACGCGCCGATTAGCACGTTCGAGTGACGGCAGCCCGTTCCCGGGACGGGGAGTTCAGGACTCCTGCGGCGTCGCGGTCACGTCGTGGTCGGGCACCGCCTGCCCGGAGCGGATCAGGTCGAGCCGCCCCAGGACCTTGGCGCGCAGGTCGGTCGGTACGTCGTCATGCCCGCAGCAGCGCTTGACCAGCTTCTTCACGGCCTCTTCCAGGCCGTACTTCTCCAGGCACGGCGAGCACTCCGTGAAGTGCTGCTTGAACTTGTCGCGGTCGACGTCCGGCATCTCACTGTCGAGGAACTCGTAGAGATGATCGAGTACCTCACTGCAGTCCGTCTCGTGCGGCTCTCCGCAGCTCATGAGCCCGAACCTTTCACTTCGTTCGACTCTCCGGCGCCGGCCGGGACCAGTCCGCGCTCGCGCGCGTAGTCCTCGAGCATGCCGCGCAGTTGACGACGGCCCCGGTGCAGCCGGGACATCACCGTACCGATGGGTGTCCCCATGATGTCCGCGATCTCCTTGTACGCAAAGCCCTCTACGTCGGCGAGGTACACGGCGATGCGGAATTCCTCGGGGATCGCCTGGAGGGCTTCCTTCACGTCCGAGTCGGGCAGGTGGTCGAGCGCCTGCGACTCCGCGGAGCGCAAGCCCGTCGACATGTGCGACTCGGCGCGGGCGAGCTGCCAGTCCTCGATCTCCTCGGCCGCGGAGCGCTGGGGTTCGCGCTGCTTCTTGCGGTACGAGTTGATGAAGGTGTTGGTGAGGATCCGGTACAGCCACGCCTTGAGGTTGGTGCCCTCGCGGAACTGGTGGAAGGACGCGTACGCCTTGGCGTACGTCTCCTGCACCAGGTCCTCGGCGTCGGCCGGGTTGCGCGTCATGCGCAGCGCGGCCGAGTACATCTGGTCGAGGAATTCGAGCGCGTCCCGCTCGAAGCGCGCGCTGCGCTCGGCGGTCGACTCCGTGGACGTGCCCACGCTCGTGCCCAGGCCCTCGGGCTGCTCCGCCTGGCCGTTGTCGGTCCCTGCGTCGGTACCGGGAACCGGACCCACCTCCTCAAGATTCTGGGCAGGGCCGAAGCCGGTCCCGCCTGAATCGGAGGATAGACGACCTGCCGTACCTGCCGCCGCTCGAATAGGAGCGGTCTTGGCCGCGTGCAGCACTGTCCAGTCCAAGTCAGTGCGGCTGCTGCGGCTCGGGCAGATGGTCGAACCCATGCGGCGGACTTCCTCTCCTACGTCGTCTGCGCTGCTTGTTCAGCACCGCTGTCCGCCACAACAGAGGCCGGGCTCCCGACATTCCCGAAGCTTTACCCGAGTGACCCGACCCACTTCACCACCGCGTCCGTGATGATCGCCACGGCCTCGTCCTGATCGAGGGGCGCCCTCTTGGGTACGGCGAACCCGTGATCGCCGTACGGCACGTCGACCAGCTCGAAGTCGCCGTCCGGGAACTCCTCCGGCTTCCCGAACGGATCGTTCCCACCCTGGACGACGAGGGTGGGCACCCCGGCCCCGAGCAGCTCGTCGGCGCGGGACTTCTCGGGCTTGCCCGGCGGGTGGAGGGGGAAGCTCAGCGCGAGCACGGCGTGGGCGCCCAGTTCGACGGCCGTACGGCAGGCGACCCGGGCCCCGGCGCTGCGTCCGCCGGAGATCACGGGCAGCCCGGGCCCGGCGAGCGCGGGCCAGATGCCGCGCCAGCCCACGTCGAGGGTCTTCGGGGCGGGCGCCACCTTCTTGCCGGCCACCCTCCAGGGCTGCTCCACGCGGGCGACGGTCACCCCCTGGGCCGGGAGGACCTGGGCGAGCGCCCTCAGATCGCGCGCCTCGATGCCGCCTCCGGCGCCGTGGCTCACGGCCAGGACCAGCCGCGCCTTCTTCGCCGGGTGCCAGGTGATGCGGGCGTCCCCCGCATCCGTGCCCATGATCTCGGTCGTCACGTCAGACTCGGTCGTCACGTCAGAACAGTGTGCCCTCTTCGGGGCCGTCCAGCTCCTTCAGCAGCTCCGGGCCGTTGTTGCGGACGTTGCTGACCAGTGTGGAGACGGGGTAGGCACGCATCCGTCCGGCGGGCGGCGGGTCGAGCAGCGTCCGCAGCTCCTCGGCGTCGGTGCGGGACGGGTCGAGCCAGGCGTCCCACCGCTCCGGCGTCAGCATCAGCGGCATACGGGGGTGGATGTCGGCCAGTGCGTTCGGGCCCTCGGCGGGCGCCACCGCCAGCGGGGTCGTCTCCGCCTCCGTCGTGATGACGGAACAGGTCACCCACCAGGCCTGGGGATGCTCGTCGGGCAGCGTCCGGTCCCGCCAGAACTCGTACAGCCCGGCCATCGCGAACACCGACCCGTCGGCGGGCAGCACGAAGTACGGCTGCTTGCGCGGCCGTTTCCGCTTCCCCTCGACCTCCAGGTCCCGTTCCTGGGCGCCGGTGACCCACTCGTAGTAGCCGTCGGCGGGGATGATGCAGCGCCGGGAGGTGAAGGCCCGCCGGTACGACGGCTTCTCGTGCACCGTCTCCGCGCGCGCGTTGATCATTTTGAAGGCGGTCTCGGGGGTCTTGGACCAGCTGGGCACCAGCCCCCACTTCAGCTTTCGCAGCTGTCGAACCGGCCGGGGATCCGGGGCGTCTTTCAAGGGACGGTCGAGGACGACGTGGACCTCCTTGGTGGGGGCCACGTTGTAGTCCGGCTCCAGGGTCTCCTCGGGCTCCCACTTCTCGATCTCAAAGATTCCTGCGAGATCCTCGGGCCTACGACTCGCTGCATACCGTCCGCACATACGTGCCACACTGCCAGATTCCATCCGACCACAGGGAGCCATCGCCTTACATGGACAGCACCGCATCCGCCTCGCTCGCCTCCCTCTGGGACGAGGTCTCCGGTACGCAGCCCGACCCCGATCTGTGGGTCGTGGTCGCCACCCTGGTCGTCGCGCTCGCCGTCGTCGTCCCGCACGTCCTGTGGCGCGTCTCGCGCAACGCCATCACCATCGCCCACGAGGGCGGCCACGGCCTGGTCGCGCTGCTGACCGGCCGGACCCTGACCGGCATACGCCTGCACTCCGACACCAGCGGCCTCACCGTCAGCCGCGGCAAGCCGCACGGCCTCGGCATGATCCTCACCGCGGCCTCGGGCTACACGGCTCCTCCGCTGCTGGGCCTCGGCGGCGCCGCGCTGCTGGCCTCCGGCCGGATCACGCTCCTGCTGTGGCTGGCGACGGCCCTGCTGGTGGCGATGCTGGTGATGATCCGCAACGCGTACGGGGCACTGACGGTGTTCGTCGCGGGCGGCACATTCGTGCTGGTGAGCTGGCTGACCGGCCCGCAGGTGCAGGCGGCGTTCGCATACGTGGTGGTGTGGTTCCTACTGGTGGGCGGGGTACGGCCGGCGTTCGAGCTGCAGGCGAAGAGGGCGAGGGGCGGGGCGGGAGACTCGGACGCGGATCAGCTGTCGCGGCTTACCCATGTGCCGGCGGGGTTGTGGTTGTTCCTGTTCCACGCGGTGAGTCTGTCTTCCCTGATAGGCGGGGGCAGGTGGCTTCTGGAGGTGTGATGCAGCCCCGAAGGGGCGCATCACACCGGGCGCGGGCTGTATCGATCTGCGGCTCCGCCGCGTGGGCCCGACCAGCCACAACGGACCCGCAGACGACAGACGGCCGACCCAACGCCCTCCTTATAGAGTGGGGCCCATGGCCCCGAACGACGCACCCACCGCCCTTTGGCCCGCCCCGCACGCGAGCGGAGCCGTCGACGCGACGGTCCACGTGCCCGGGTCCAAGTCGGTCACCAACCGCGCCCTCGTCCTCGCCGCCCTGGCGAGCGAGCCCGGCTGGCTGCGCCGCCCGCTGCGCTCCCGTGACACCTTGCTGATGGCCGGCGCGCTGCGGGCGATGGGCGTCGGCATCGAGGAGGGCGTGGGCCCCGAGGGCACCGGCGAGGCGTGGCGCGTGCTCCCGGCGGGCCTGCGGGGCCCGGCCACGGTCGACGTCGGCAACGCCGGCACGGTGATGCGCTTCCTGCCGCCGGTCGCCGCGCTGGCCGACGGCCCCATCCGCTTCGACGGAGACCCCAGGTCGTACGAACGCCCCCTGCACGGCGTGATCGACGCCCTGCGCGTCCTCGGCGCCCGGATCGACGACGACGGCCGGGGCGCGCTGCCGCTGACCGTGCACGGCGGGGGTGCCCTGGACGGCGGCCCGGTGGAGATCGACGCCTCGTCGTCGTCCCAGTTCGTGTCGGCGCTGCTGCTCTCCGGGCCGCGCTTCAACCAGGGCGTCGAGGTCCGCCACATCGGCTCCGCCCTCCCCTCCATGCCGCACATCCGCATGACCGTGGACATGCTGCGCTCGGTCGGTGCGCAGGTGGACACCCCGGAGTCGGGCGGCGAGCCGAACGTCTGGCGGGTCACGCCGGGCGCCCTGCTCGGCCGTGACCTGACCATCGAGCCGGATCTGTCCAACGCCCAGCCGTTCCTGGCGGCGGCGCTGGTGACCGGCGGCAAGGTCCTCGTCCCGGACTGGCCGACCCGTACCACCCAGCCCGGCGACCGGCTGCGCGAGATCTTCACCGAGATGGGCGGTTCCTGCGAACTCACCGAGTACGGGCTCGTGTTCACCGGTTCAGGTGCGATCCACGGCATCGACGTGGACCTGAGCGAGGTCGGCGAACTCACCCCGGGCATCGCGGCGGTCGCCGCCCTCGCGGACTCCCCCTCCACGCTCCGCGGCGTCGCACATCTGCGGCTGCACGAGACGGACCGCCTGGCCGCGCTGACCAAGGAGATCAACGAGCTCGGCGGCGACGTCACCGAGACCGCCGACGGCCTGCACATCCGCCCGCGCCGACTGCACGGCGGGGTCTTCCACACCTATGAGGACCACCGCATGGCGACGGCCGGCGCGATCATCGGCCTCGCGGTCGAGGGCGTACGGATCGAGAACGTGGCGACGACGGCGAAGACCCTGCCGGACTTCCCCGAGCTGTGGACCGGGATGCTCGGGGCGTAGGGACTTAACGCCATGCGCCGCTACGGCAAGCACACCGACGAAGACGACATCCGCAGCCGCCCCGGCCGCCGGGGCACCCGGCCCCGTACGCATATCCGGCCCAAGCACGAGGACGCCGCCGAGGGCATGGTCCTCACCGTCGACCGCGGGCGTCTGACCTGCCTCGTCGAGGACCGGGTCGTGATGGCGATGAAGGCCCGCGAACTCGGCCGCAAGGCCGCCGTGGTCGGTGACCGGGTGGCGCTGGTCGGCGATCTGTCCGGCGCCAAGGACACCCTCGCGCGGATCGTGCGGATCGCGGAACGCACGTCCGTGCTCCGGCGGACGGCGGATGACGACGATCCGTTCGAGCGCGTCGTGGTGGCGAACGCCGACCAACTCGCCATAGTCACCGCCCTCGCCGACCCCGAGCCGCGGCCTCGGCTGATCGACCGCTGTCTGGTGGCGGCGTTCGACGGGGGGCTGGAGCCGTTGCTGGTGATGACGAAGTCGGACCTGGCGCCGCCGGACAAACTCCTGGAGCTCTACGGGGCGTTGGACATCCCGTATGTCGTCACCAGCCGTGAGGAGCTGGAGAACGGTGGCGCGGCGGACCGGGTGCGGGAGCAACTGGACGGCAGGGTCACGGCGTTCGTCGGTCACTCGGGTGTGGGCAAGACGACGCTGGTGAACGCGCTGGTGCCGGAGGAACGGCGGCGTTCGACCGGTCATGTGAACGCGGTGACGGGCCGCGGGCGGCACACCACGACGTCGGCGCTGGCGCTGCCGCTGACGGTGGTCGACGGCTGGGTGATCGACACCCCGGGGGTCCGTTCCTTCGGCCTCGCTCATGTCGACCCGTCCCGGGTGATCCACGCGTTCCCCGACCTGGAAGCGGGAACCGAAGGCTGCCCGCGTGCGTGCAGTCATGACGAACCGGACTGCGCGCTGGACGACTGGGTGGCGGAGGGTCACGCCGATCAGGCGCGGCTGTACTCGCTACGGCGGCTGCTGGCCTCGCGGGAGCACACGGAGGGCGACTGACCTCCGCGTTGTTTGTCTCCCTGTAGGGCTGGTAAGGGCATAATCGCACCGAGCCGGATCCAAGCCAGACCAAAGCCTGACGAACCTGACGAAGCAGTCACAGAACGTGGGGATACGGGAGGACAGCACATGGCGTGGCTGCTGGTCATCGTGGCGGGGATGCTCGAAACCGGCTTCGCCGTCTGCCTGAAGCTGTCGCACGGCTTCTCCCGCCTGTGGCCGACCGTCGCCTTCTGCATCTTCGCCCTCGGTAGTTTCGGACTGCTGACGCTGTCGCTGAAGAAGCTGGACGTGGGGCCGGCGTATGCGGTGTGGACGGGGATCGGGGCGACGGGGACGGCGATCTACGGGATGATCTTCCTCGGGGACATCGTGTCGACGTTGAAGATCGTCTCGATCAGTCTGGTGATCGTGGGGATCGTCGGATTGCAGTTGTCCGGCTCGTCGCACTGATCGAAGCGCCGCCCGACGCACTGTGGCGGGCTTCCTCCGGAGGTCAGCCGGTCAACTGCCGGTGGAGCGCGCTGCGTACGAGGTCGGCTACGCCGCCTTCGCCGGGTGGGGCGGCGACGCAGGACAGGGCCAGTCTGACGACGAGTTCGCAGGAGCGGGCGAGGTCGGGGGTCTCGGACTTGTTGATGCCGGGCCCGGACAGGACCGATACGGCCCGGTCGCGGACGATGGCCACGAAGTCGCCGGGCGAGGGCAGGGGGCCGTCGGCGCGCCGCTGTGCCGGTACGGCGGAGGAGGACGGGACGGCCGAGAGGGTCGGTGAAGGCAGTCGCTCGCTCCAGCAGCCGGTGAGCATGGCGCGGACCAGGGCGTTGTCGCGGGCGAGTGTGGCGGTCCACTCCGCGGTGGCGGTGAGGCGCTCGCGGGCGTCGCTGTGCGTGGCGAGGGCGCGGTCGACGCCGGCGAGGTATCCATCGGCCTCCCTCCGCACGAGCGCGCGGGCGAGGCCTTCCTTGCTCCCGAACTCGTTGTACAGCGTCTGCCGGGACACTCCGGCCGCCGCGGCCACGTCCACCATCCGCACGGCAGACCACGACCGGCGCGCCAGCGCCGTATAAGCAGCGTCCAGCAGGGATTCCCGCGCTGCAGGCATCATCGCCTCCCTGAGCGAGCGGCTCTGCGCCCAGATTTGACGCGCACAGAGGCACTGTCAAGGGTTCGCGAGGGCACGCGGGGGCGCCATTCACTTACGACGCGCGGGCCTCCGGCGGGTGGGCGCGGGTGCCTGCGGGTACCTGCGGCGAGTGCGGGGGGGGGGGGGAGTGCCTGCGGGTACCTGCGGCGAGTGCGCGGGGATGCCTGCCGAAGGCACCCGCAGGTCTGTGGCGGCCTGTGCGGGTGAGGTGGAGGTTCGCGTAGGCCCGCGGGTGCGTCGTGGGTGGGGCCCGTGCCCGCCGTACGCGGCTTCGGGTCCGCCCAGCCGCGGGCAGCCGTGTCGCTGGGGCGGCACGGGTGGGCGCGGGCGGCACCCCGCCGGCGCCGGGCCGCGCGCCCCACCCCGCCCAGCTGCAAAGCCGGGCAACCCGGCAAACGGGCGGCACCCGCGAACCGGCCCAGCCGACGCAGTCACCCCGCGCCGGGCCGCGCGACCCGCCCCCGCCCCGCCCCCACACCGGGCAACCCGGCAAGCGGCCGGTCCCTGTGACCCGGCCCAGCCGACGCAGTCACCTGGTAGCCCCACCCCGACCACGACAGATACGGTTCGTCTCATGCCGGACTACCTCGACGATCTCCGCCTCGCCCACGTCCTCGCGGACGCCGCCGACGCCGCCACCATGGGCCGCTTCAAGGCGCTCGACCTCAAGGTCGAGACAAAGCCGGACATGACGCCGGTGAGCGAGGCCGACAAGGCCGCCGAGGAGCTGATCCGCGGGCAGCTGCAGCGGGCCCGGCCGAGAGACGCGATCCTCGGTGAGGAGTACGGCATCGAGGGCACCGGCCCCCGCCGCTGGGTGATCGACCCGATCGACGGCACCAAGAACTACGTACGCGGCGTCCCGGTCTGGGCCACGCTCATCGCCCTGATGGAGGCGGGCGAGACCGGCTTCCAGCCGGTCGTGGGCGTCGTCTCCGCCCCGGCGCTCGGCCGCCGCTGGTGGGGCGCCAAGGGGCACGGCGCCTTCAGCGGCCGCAGCCTCTCCTCCGCGAGCCGTCTGCAGGTCTCCCGCGTCTCGAAGCTGACGGACGCCTCGTTCGCGTACTCCTCACTCAGCGGGTGGGAGGACCAGGGCCGGCTGGGCGGCTTCCTCGACCTGACCCGCGAGGTGTGGCGCACGCGCGCGTACGGCGACTTCTGGCCCTACATGATGGTCGCCGAGGGGTCGGTGGACATGTGCGCCGAGCCGGAGCTGTCTCTGTGGGACATGGCCGCCACCGCGATCATCGTCACCGAGGCCGGCGGCAGCTTCACCGGCCTCGACGGCCGCCCGGGCCCGCACAGCGGCAACGCGGCCGCCTCGAACGGCCTCCTGCACGACGAGTTCCTCGGGTATCTCAACCAGCGCTACTGACGCGCCCGTCGCGCCCCGTACCAGCCGCACGCGCCCCCTTGTTGACCCGCGCTTTACCTGCAACCCTGAGAGTCCCCCCACTTGTGAATTTGTGAAACCGCGAACAAAGCCGTGAACGCAGCGGCGGGGGGGCACACCAGGAGGTGGCTCCATCCATGCTCGTACGTGACGCCATGAGCACCGTGGTCCTCACCATCGGTCCCACCCACACCCTTCGCCAGGCCGCCGCGCTGATGTCCGCCCGTCGGGTCGGCGCGGCCGTGGTCCACGACCCCGACGCCGGCGGTATCGGCATCCTCACCGAACGCGACATCCTCAACTCCGTCGGCCTCGGCCAGAACCCGGACAGCGAACGCACCCACGACCACACCACCAACGACGTCGTGTTCGCCGCCCCGTCGTGGACCCTGGAGGAGGCGGCCCGCGCCATGGCGCACGGCGGCTTCCGCCATCTGATCGTCCTGGACCACGACGAGCCCGTCGGCATCGTCTCGGTCCGCGACATCATCCGCTGCTGGGCACCCGTACGGCAGCACGTACCGGCCTAGGAACGGCCGGGGAAACGACCCGCGAACCGGCCCGCGCACCGGGCCGGGCTCCCAAGGAACCCGGCCCGTCCGCCACCCTCGCCCCATTCTGGACTTCGTCCAAATTGAAACGGGCTCCAAAGTCACACCCATTCGGAACCTAGCCCTTCTGCTGTTAAGGTGTTCTGCATGAGTGACCTTCTGGAACGGCTGCGAGGACGCGGATGGCGAATGACCGCGCAGCGGCGTGTCGTGGCCGAGGTCCTCGCCGGCGATCACGTCCACCTGACGGCCGACGAGGTGCACGCGCGGGCCGTCGCCAAGCTGCCCGAGATCTCCCGGGCGACCGTCTACAACACCCTGGGCGAGCTGGTCACCCTCGGTGAGGTGCTCGAGGTCTCCACCGACAAGCGCGCGAAGCGGTACGACCCGAACGCCCACCGGCCCCACCACCACCTGGTCTGCGCCCAGTGCGGCTCGATCCGGGACGTCCACCCGACGGGCAACCCGATGGCCGACCTCCCCGACTCCGAGCGCTTCGGCTTCACGGTCTCGGACGTCGAGGTGACCTACCGCGGCATCTGCCCGAACTGCGCGAAGGCCTGAGGCCCTCAACACCCTGAACCCGCCACACCCCTGAGCCCCGGCACCGGTGAGTGCCGGGGCTTTGTGCTGCCTGCGCGCGGACGGGGTTCCCGAATCTGACGGACCGTCATATGGTCGACGGCACCCACACGTCCGTTCCGCACTCCGCAAGGAGACCGAAGTGGGAGAGCCGCATTCGCCGTATCCCAAACTCAAGGCCCATGACCTCACCCGCGCCTTCGGCCGAGCCCCCCACACGGTCGACGCCCTCGGCCCCCTCGATCTGACCGTCGCCCCCGGCGAGTTCGTCTGTGTCGTCGGCCCCTCCGGCTGCGGCAAGTCCACTCTTCTCCGCATCGCCGCGGGCCTGCTCCGCCCGAGCACGGGCGCGCTGGAGATCCGCACATCCAGCACACGCCCCGCGGCCATGATCTTCCAGGACTACGGCATCTACGACTGGAAGACCGTCCGCGCCAACGTCCGCTTCGGCCTGGACATCCAACGCGTCCCCCGCCGCGAGGCGAACGCCCGCGCCGACGACTGGCTGGCCCGGATGGGCCTGTCGGACTTCGCGGACGCCTACCCGGCCACCCTCTCCGGCGGCATGCGCCAACGCGTGGCGATCGCCCGGGCGCTGGCCGTGCAGCCCGAACTCCTACTGATGGACGAGCCGTTCGCGGCGCTCGACGCCCAGCTCCGCACGATCCTCCAGGACGAACTCCTGGACATCACCCAGTCGCTGAGGACGACCACGCTCTTCATCACCCACAGCCTGGAGGAGGCCATCGTCCTCGGCGACCGCGTGCTGGTGATGTCCGCCCGCCCGGGCCGGATCATCTCCGAGCACCGTCCGCCCTTCCCGCGCCCGCGCACCGGCGACATCCGCGCCACACCCGAGTTCACGGCGTTGAAGAGCGAGCTGTGGGACCTGCTGCGGAAGGAGGCGGTACCGGCATGACGATAGTCACCAAGCCATCCGCCGAGTCGGTCCTGGTCCGCCGCCCGGGCCCGCACGAACTCCACCCCGCCCGCACCCACCGCCGCAGGCGCGCGCTGGAGCTGTCGCTGGCGCTGGCCGTACCCCTCTTCCTGGTCCTCCTCTGGCAACTGGCCGCCTCCCAGGCCTGGATCGACGCCCGTGTCTACCCGGCCCCGTCCACGATCCTCGCCGACGGCTGGGACCGGGCCGCGGCCGGCGACCTGTGGCCGGACGTGTGGGCGACGCTGAAGCGCGTCCTGGCGGGCTACGCGGCGGGCACGGCGGCGGGGTACGCCCTGGGCCTCCTGATGGGCTCCTTCTCCCTAGTCCGAGCGGCCCTGGAACCGCTCCTGGACGCGCTGTACGTCGTACCGAAACTGGCCCTGCTGCCGATCTTCCTGAACATGTTCGGCCTGGGCGAGGGCCCGCAGGTGGCGCTGGTGGCGGCGACGGTGTTCTTCTTCGTCTGGATCTCCACCATGTCCGCGGTCATGTCCATCCCCTCCGGCCACCGCGACGCGGGCCAGGTCTTCGGCGCCTCGCGATGGCAGATGTTCCGCCACGTCCTGCTCCCGGCGTCGTTGCCGTCGGTCCTGGTGGGCGCGCGCATCGCGGCGGGCGTGGCGGTCCTGGTCATCGTCGCGTCGGAGCAGATCGCCGCGACGAACGGCCTGGGCCATCTGATCTTCGACTCGCGCGCGCTGTTCCAGAACGACGTGATGTTCGTCGGCATCGTCTGCGTCGCCGTCCTGGGGGTGCTCTTCTCCGAACTGATCCGCTTCGCCGGCCGCCTGCTCACCCCGTGGGCACCGAGGGACCGAGGAAGGGGCCAGTCATGAGCAGGAGGACCCACGCATACGCCGTAGTCCTCGCCGCAGGAGCAACACTGCTGGCGTCGGCGGCCTGCTCATCGCCGTACGAGTCGGACTCCTCGTCGAAGACAGCCGCAGGACAACGCACCGTCCGCCCGGTCGAGGGCTGCGGCGCGAAGGCCTGGACGGACCCGAAGGACCTCTCCCCGAACCGAACTCCGGCCCGCTGCCTCCCCGGAACTCCTCCCCCACAGCCCCTGTCCGAGCCCCGTGAGCTGACGATCGCGACGGGAACGCTGAGCGCCGAGTACGTGGCCCCGCTACAAGTCGCCCTCGACAAAGGTGAGTTCAAGAAGGAGGGCCTGGACGTCGAACTGAAGGTCCTTCCGACCCCGGACGCACTGCCCCTGCTGGCCAAGGGGGACATCGACGCCCTGTGGGCGGCCCCGGAGGCGGCGGTCATGAACGGCATCAAGGGCGGCTTCGACATCAAGTGGGTCGCGGGGAACTTCGCACCCGACCCGAAGTCGAAGAGCGGCCTGTGGGTGCGCCTGAAGGAGGGCGAGAGCGCGAGCCGGGTCGCCATGGCGGGCCGCAGGCTGGGCACGATGATCGGCAAGGGCTCGGTCATCGCGTACCCCATGGAGAAGGCACTGGAGCAGCACGGCGGCGGCCTGGCCGAGATCCAGTACCAGCAACTGGGCTCCGCCGACGTCCTCACGGCCCTGCAGAACGGCGGCGTCGACTCCGCATGGCTCCTGGACCCGGTCTGGCGCAAGGTGGACGGCAAGCGGGGCTACGCCTTCCTGGGCGGCCAGCCGGCAGGCGAACCCCTGGGCGGCATGCTCTACGGCCGCACACTGCTGCAGGACGACGTGGACGCGGGCGTGGCACTCCTCAGGGCCTACATCCGCACGGTGAACACGTACTTCGCATCGGACTACAAGCAGGATGCGAGCTTCGTCACATACCTGGCCAAACTCCTGAAGTCGGAGGAGGCCATCCTCAAATCCACCCCACCCCTGCGCATGGACTGGGAAATCCGCTCCGGCACGACGACACGCCTCCAGTCGGCCTACGAGGCCCAGGGCGTGGCGGAGGGAAGCCCCCTACAGGAATCACAGACCGTGAACCGCACGCTGTACGAGGAGGCGGTGGGCCACGTGCCCTGACGCCTCCCCGACATACACCTAGGGCCGGAACCCTTACGGATTCCGGCCCTAGGCCTTCAGTAGCGGGGACAGGATTTGAACCTGCGACCTCTGGGTTATGAGCCCAGCGAGCTACCGAGCTGCTCCACCCCGCGGCGATGAATGCAACATTACGTCAAGGATGCGGACAGAGGCAAATCGCTTCCGCCCCGTCGCTCTCTGCCACTACCCCAGAACCCACCTCACCCGCAGCCCAAGCCGCCCAAGCTCACCGCACCGTCACGCCGAAAGCTCCTCCCGCAGAGCATCACGCAACCGCGCAGCCCGCTTCGCAACCTCCCGCGGCCCCAAACTCACCGCCCGGTCAGCCCACCGCTGCCCCTCCGCCAGCTCCCCGCGACGCGCGTAGACCAGAGCCAGCCGCAACGCCGACCGCCCGTGCCCGGCGTCAGCCGCCCGAGTCCACCACATCGCAGCCTCCGGCTCACTCCCCTCCCGGGCGAGCAGCAGCCCCAGATTGAACGCGCCGTTCCGCGACCCGGCCTCGGCCGCCTCCCGGTACCACCGGGCCGCCTCCACCACGTCCCCCCGAGCAGCGGCGAGCATCCCCACCCGCACCTGTGCCCGCCGATGCCCCTGGGAAGCCGCCCGCTCGTACCACTCCTCGCACTCAGTCTTCTCGTGCGCCGGCTCCCCCAGCTCATGCGCGGGCTCCGGCGGCCGCCGAGCGTCCAGCACGGTCGCCAGCCGATACGCGGCCTCCGCGCTGCCGGCCCCGGCCGCGCACCGCAGATGCCGCTCAGCGGCGAGTTCGTCCCCGTCCCGCAGCCGCGCGATGCCGACCTGCAGCGCCGCCTCCGTGTGCCCGGCGGCAGCGGCACGCTCGTACCACCGCAGCGCGGCCCGCCCCTCGCCCCGCCCGGCGTGCAGGATGCCCAGGTTGAACGCGGCGTCCACGCTCCCCGCCTCCGCGGCCTTGGAGAACCACGGCTCGGCGCCTGTCGCATCGCCGCCCTGCAGCAGCAGGATCGCCAGCGCGTTCGCCGCCTCGCGGTGCCCGGCGTACGCCGCCCGCCGGTACCACTGCTCGGCCTGCGCGGTACGCCCCTGCTCGGCGCAGAGCAGCCCGAGGTTGTACGCGCCGTTCACATCGCCGGCGTCCATCGCGGCCCGGTACCACCGCTCGGCGGTCTGCGTCTCCCCGCGCTCGGCGTGCAGCGCGCCCAGCGCGTTGGCCGCGTTGCCGTCGCCGTCCTGCGCGGCCCGCAGCCACCACACGGCGGCGCTCTCGGTGTCCCCGGCGTCCCGCAGCAGGAACCCGAGCGCGCAGGCGGCCCGCGCCTCCCCGTCCTTGGCGGACGTCAGATACCAGCGCCCGGCCTCCTTGAGCTCCCCGCGCTTCTCCAGGATCGCCCCGAGATGCAGCGCGGCCCGCCGGTGCCCGCGCGCGGCGGCCTGCCGGTACCACTGCTCGGCCTCGTCCAGCAGCGGCTCGCTGGGCGCGACACCGTTGTCGGCTCCGTCCTCGCCCGTGCGCCCCGCCTGCCGGTCGAGCGCACGCGCCAGCCGGTACGCCGCCTCCCGGTGCCCGCGCTCGGCCGCGGCCCGCATCCACTGCTCGGCCGCGCCGTCGCTGCGGTGCTCCAGCAGATCGGCGAGCGCGTACGTGCCCAGCGCGTGTCCCTGCTCGGCGGACTGCCGCAGCCAGTACTCGGCGGCGGGCTCGTCGCCCCGCTCGCGGTGATGGCGTCCCAGCGCGTGCGCGGCCGCGGCCGACCCGGCGACGGCGGCGATCCGCCACCATCCGGCGGCCTCGTCGGCGTATCCGCGCTGGTGAAGAAGGACTCCCAGGTTGTTGGCGGCGGCCCGGTCCCCGGCGGCGGTGGCGGCCCGCAGATGGGGCTCGGCCCCGTCGAGATCGCCGCGGCGCAGCAGCATGGCCCCGAGGACGCTCATCGCCTCGGCGTCACCGGCCTCGGCTGCGAGCCGCTGCCTCGCCTCCTCGGCGGCATCCCCCGCCTCGTCCCGGTCGGTCGGCCGGTCGAAGGCGAAGTCGCCCTCCGGCTGGGCGAGGTCACCCACCGGCAGCGAGGCACTGTCCGTCGGCTGCGCGAAATCGCCCGTCGGCTGCACAAAGTCGGCAGGCTGCACAAACCGCCCTGTCTCCAACAGAGTTGCCTTGTCCCCCATAACGTCCATCGTCGCACCACCTGCAACCTGGGTACACCTGGTATACCGCAGCCATTGAGGTCACTTCAGCGTTTTGTCGACATGCCCACAGAGAGACAAGTCAAACACAGTTCTGCCAACTCCCCACGGCGGCGCGACCGCCCCACCCCCCGGCACATGCGTTCGCACATCACGAAGGCCCGGATCCTCTGGAGGATCCGGGCCTTCGCTGTCGTACGAAATATTCGTCGACTTCAGTAGCGGGGACAGGATTTGAACCTGCGACCTCTGGGTTATGAGCCCAGCGAGCTACCGAGCTGCTCCACCCCGCGCCGTTGTGATGCAACCGTACCACGGCGCGGGGTGGGCTATTCGATCAGCCGTCGAGCCTACGAGCTGGTCGGACTGCTGGTCGGGCTCGGACTCGACCTCGGACTCGGGCTCGAACTCGGGCTCGCGCTGCTGCCGCCGCCGGCACCGCCGCCGGTCTTGTCGGCCTGAGCCTGTGCGTCCTCGGCCCGCTGCAGCGCCTCCTCAAGGTCCTCCTGCGCCTTGCCGTACGCCTCCCAGTCGCCCTTCTTCAGGGCTTCCTGGCCGGCCTCGAAGGCCTTCTGGGCGTCGTTGAGCGCGTCTTGGACCGTCGGGTTGGTGGACGTCGGCGGAGGCGTCGTACCGCCGCCCTCCTCGTCGCCCTCGTCCGGTGGCTCGGTGGTCGGGCCCTCCGCTCCGAAGACCTTGTTGAGGGCCTCGCCGAGTGTGTCCTCGAAGGCGGTGGTGCCGCCGTAGGACACCAACACCTTCCGCAGCAGCGGGTACTTGAGTCCGCCACCGCGTACGTAGACCGGCTCCACATAGAGCAGTCCGCCGTCGAGCGGGACCGCCAGCAGGTTGCCGTACTCGACCTCGGAGTCGCCGCCTCTCAGCAGCCTGATGGTCTCGGCGATGTTCTGTTCGGAGTTGAACTGGCTCTGGACCTGACTGGGTCCGTTGACCGTGGTGTTGGTCGGCAGTTTCAGGATTCTGATCTTGCCGTAGTCGCTGGTGCCCGCCTCGGCGTCGACGGCCATGAAGGCGCTGAGGTTGTCACGGCCGCTCGGTGTGAGCGTCGTCGTCAGCGAGAACGCCTGCGCCTGCTGGTCGGGCATCTTCATGCTCAGGTAGTACGGCGGCACCGCGCTGCCCGACTTGTTGGTCGGGTCGTCCGGCACCTGCCAGACCTCGCTGCCGCTGAGGAACGTCGTGGCGTCCTTCACGTGGTAGCGGGTGAGCAGCTCGCGCTGGACCTTGAACAGGTCCTGCGGGTAGCGCAGATGGGCCATCAGGTCCTTGGAGATCTTGCTCTTGGGCTCCACCGTGTCCGGGAAGGCCTTCATCCAGGTCTTCAGGACCGGGTCCTGGGTGTCCCACTCGTAGAGCTTGACCTCGCCGGTGTAGGCGTCGACGGTCGCCTTCACCGAGTTGCGGATGTAGTTGACCTGGTTCTGCTGGGCCACGACCGCCCGCTGGTTGTTGCTGGCGGTCAGCGAGTCGGCCGTCGTGTCACCGAGGGTCGTACGCGAGGAGTACGGGTATCCGTTGGTCGTCGTGTACGCATCGACGATCCACTGGATGCGGTGGTTCACCACCGCCGGGTAGGCGTCACCGTCGATGGTCAGCCACGGAGCCACCGCCTCGACGCGCTCCTTGGGCGTGCGGTTGTACAGGATGCGCGAACCGTCGCCGATCGCACCGGAGTACAGGATCTGCGGCTCGCCGAACGCCACCGCGTACGCGGCACGATTGACCGGATTGGAGAGACTGACCCCGCTGTCGGCCTTGTAGCTGTAGGTCTTCTCACCACTGTCGTCGGAGTAGTCGATCTCCTTCTGGGGACCGCCGACGATCGAGTACATGCTGGTCTTCTCGCCGTAGTAGACCCGCTGCTCGTACGTCCCGAGGGCGCCCTTGGACGGCAGGTCGGACTCGGTGAAGTCCGGTCGGCCCTGGGAGTCGGCGTTGGTACCTTCGGCGGCGACCACACCGTAGCCGTGGGTGTAGCGGAAGTGGTCGTTGATCCAGTTCCGCTTCGGAATGCCGTTGAGGTTGATCTCACGCAGACCGATGACCGTGTCCTGGTCCTTGCCGTCCTTGGTGTACCGGTCGACGTCCAGGTTGGTCGGGAACGCGTAGTAGTTCCTGATCTGCTGGAGCTGCTGGAACGTCGGCGAGACGATGTTCGGGTCAAGGATCCGGATGCTCGCCGCGCCGTCCACGTCGTCGCGCAGCTTGGTCTTGTCCTCGGTCGTGCTCGTGCCCGGGTACTCGGTGACCTGCGCGCCGTCGATGCCGTATGCGTCGCGCGTCGCCTTGAGGTTCTTCTCGACGTACGGCGCTTCCTTGGCCTGCTCGTTGGGCTGGACCTGGAACTTCTGGACGATCGCCGGGTACAGGCCGCCGATGAGGATCGCCGAGAGGACCATCAGGCCGAAGCCGATGACGGGCAGCTGCCAGGTGCGCCGCCACAGGGTGGCGAAGAACAGCAGCGCGCAGATGACGGCGATGCAGAACAGGATCGTCTTGGCCGGCAGATAGGCGTTGGCGTCGACGTACCTCAGGCCGGTCCAGTTGTCGGTCGCCTTGAAGTCGCTGGACTTCACCGCGAGTCCGTACCGGTCGAGCCAGTACGCGACCGCCTTGAGGGCGACGAAGATGCCGATGAGGACCGACAGATGGCCGGTGGCCGCGGCCGTGGCGCGCGCGCCCGGGCTGGTGATGCGCAGCCCGCCGTACAGGTAGTGGGTGAGCGCGGCGGCGATCACGGAGAGGATCGCGGCGGCGAAGCCGAAGCCGAGCAGGAACCGGTACCAGGGCAGGTCGAAGGCGTAGAAGCCGACGTCGAGGTGGAACTGCGGGTCCTTCTGGCCGAAGGGCACGCCGTTGACCCACATCAGCCAGGTGCGCCACTGGCTGGAGGCGGAGGCGCCGGCGATCAGGCCGACCAGGGCGGTGATCGCCAGCAGCAGCCACTTCTTGTACGGCGCGATGCCCATGCGGTAGCGGTCGAGGCTCTGCTGCTCCATCGACATGGCGCTCAGCGGCGGGCGCAGCCGGTGCGCCAGCCAGATGTTGAAGCCGACCGCGAGGGCCATCAGCAGACCGAAGACGAAGAAGAGTCCGATCTTGGTCCACAGCGTGGTGGTGAACACCGAGGAGTAGTGCACCGACCGGTACCAGAGCCAGTCCGTCCAGAAGCCCGCGAACATGGTGAACGCCATGCCGAGGACGGCGAGGACGCCCAGTGTCATGAGCAGCGTCCGGACACGCCGGGACGGGCGGCCCACTCTGATCCGTGGCCCGGTCGGGCCTCCGCCGCGGTCCGGCATCTGGAAAGCCAAGGTTCGCACCCCGAGGTTCGCTGTTGGTCCGTCAGGCCCGCGTCTTCGTGAGCCCTCCGTGGCCCCCCGTGATCGTGGGCCCACACCTATGCAACTTACTCACCGTTTACTCAGTTCCCGATTCAGCCCAGGAACGAGGCAGGATTGTGACCATGTCCAACACTCCCATGGCGGCGAGCCCGCTCACCCGGGCCGTTCTCGAGATCGACGAGTACGCCTCCGGCCTCGGCTGGGACCAGCCCGCCCGCCTCTTCGCCCTCGTAGACACCGCACGGCTGCGGGCCCAGGAACCCGGCCTCGCCGCCCAGCTCGGCCTGGGGGACGAGCAGGAGTCCTCCGGCCTGACCCCGATCGAGCAGGACGAACTTCCAACGGGCAAGGCGCTCGACGAGTTCCTCGGCACGATCGCGTGGCCCGACGCGGTGGTCGGCTGCGCGCTCACCGTCGAGCGCCTGATGCTGCCCCCGTCCGCCGAAGCCCAGGTCCCGCAGGGCCTGAGCGAGGCCAAGCTCACGAAGTGGGTGGCCGAACACCCGGACCGTCAGGATGTCCGCATGACGGTCGCGGTCCTGCGCGACGGCGCCCGCGAGTCGGCCCTGCGCCTGCGCGAGAAGGACACGCCGACGGAGGTCCTCACCGGCCCGGACCTGGTCCCGGGTCTGGCGGAGGCGCTGGCGGCGACGTTCGCGGCCTGAGGTCTTCCGGTACGGCGACGAGGACTTGAACGCCAGTGGGGGCGCCCCTTGAGATGAGGGGCGCCCCCACTGCCGTACCGGAGCCTGCTTCTCAGTCCTTCGTCGTGCACTTCGGCAGGTCGGCGGCGTCGCCGGAGCGGATGTCCTTCAGGGCGTCGAGGGCATCGCCGATGGTGTCGACCTTGACGAGGGTGAGCCCCTCGGGGACGTCCCGGGCGGCGGTCGCGCAGTTGTCGGCGGGCGTGAGGAAGTACTCGGCGCCCTTGTCGCGCGCGGCGATGGTCTTCATCTCGATGCCGCCGATGGGGCCGACCTTGCCGTCGTCGTCGATGGTGCCGGTGCCGGCGACGAACTTGCCGCCGGTGAGACTGCCCGGGGTGAGCTTGTCGTAGAGCCCGAGCGAGAACATCAGGCCCGCGCTGGGGCCGCCGACGTCGGCGAGCTTGATGTCGATGGTGAACGGGAAGGTGTGGTCGGTCCCGGCGGAGATGCCGACGATCGCGCGCTTCTGGGCGCTGTCATCGGACTCGGCGGTCCTGATCGTGACCTGCTCCGACTTCGTCGGCGTCCTGCGCTCCTTCTCCGCGGCCACCTGCTCCTTGGCGGGCACGATGGTGAAGACGACGTCCTGACCCGGCTTGTGCTTGGTCACCAGCTTGGCGACGTCGGCCGGTTCCTTCACGGTCGTACCGTCGACGGCCTTGATCACGTCACCGGCGTGCAGCTTGCCCTCGGCCGGGGTGCCCTTGACGACGGTCGAGACGATCACCCAGCTCTGCACCGGGATGTCCAGCTCCTTCAGGGCGGCGACCTTGGCGCTCTCCTGGGACTGGCTGAACTCCTCGGCGTTCTCCTGGGTGGACTGCTCCTCGGTCTTGCCGTCCGGGTAGAGGGTGTCGTGCGGCACGACCTTGTTGTCGTGCGCGAGCCACCCGTAGACGGCCTCCACGAGGTTCATCTTGTAGTCGGCGCTGGTGACCCGGACGGTGGTCATGTTGAGGTTCCCGGTCGTCTCGTACGTCTTGCGCCCGGAGATCTGCAGCACCGGCTCGCCGTCGTGCTCCCCGAGGGTGTTCACCGTCGGCCCCGGGGACATCTCCGCATACGGCACGGGGATGAAGACTCCCGCGCACAGGAGCGCGATCAGCATCAGGGTGGAGGCGAGCATCGTCGCGGTGCGGCGTGGCATGCCAAGACAGTACGTGACACTCCTGTCAGCGCCCCGTCAGGGCCGTCTGACAGTGTCCCGTCAGGGCCACGAACCCGGCCCCGCGGTCACGTACGGGAGGGGGGCTTCTCCATGGCCGCGCGGAAACGGGCGTATCCGTCGAGCTCCGGCCCGTCGCTCCGTGCCTTCCGCGTCCGGTTGGCCCAACTGCCCCACAGACCGGCGAAGATCGCAGCCACAAGCGGAATCAGCAACCAGGCGAGCGCCGCCATGCCGTCCTCCCATCCCCAATGAGTGACCGCAAACTGACTGATCAGCAGATTAACCACTGGCACTGACAACGCTCACGCCAGGGGTGCGGTTACGCAACCGGAGTGGGGTGGACGGGTTCTGCGGGACCGGGTCAGCAGGCGCCGACCCACTCCTCGGTTCCGTCCGAGAACTTCTGGTGCTTCCAGATGGGCACCTCGTGCTTGAGATCGTCGATCAGCTTCCGGCAGGCCTCGAAGGCCTCACCGCGATGGGGGCAGGAGACGGCGACGACGACGGCCAGATCCCCGACCTCGAGGTCCCCGACGCGATGCACGGCCGCGAGGGCCCGTACCGGATACTCGGCGACGACCTTCTCGGCGATCCGCCGCATCTCGGCCTCGGCGCTGGGATGGCACGAGTACCCGAGTTCGTCGACATCGGCACCCCCGTCGTGGTTCCGCACGGTCCCCACGAACAACGCGGTCCCCCCGGCGGCGTCGTCCCCGACGGCCCGGAAGACCTCGTCCACGGAGAGGGCCGTCTCGCGAATGCCGATGAGCTTGACGGGGTCCTGTGCGCCCTGCTCACCGGGGTGATCGTTGGTAGGTGCCATGCCCCCATCGTGCCCCACGCCCGCGTGGGCGGGAAATAGCGTTATCGCCCGGCACACGCGCGTGCGGGTTTGGAGCCTCCTACATGCCGGAGCCTCGGTGCGTGCCGTCGAGCAAGCCCTTGCGGGCCGGGGAGTGAGCCGGGGGCCGCGGATGCCGGGGGGAGCCCTGGCTGGCACCTGCCGGGAGGGGAGCTCACGCCTGCGCATGCCGGGGAGTGAGACCGTCACCCGCACATGCCAGGGTGAGCCCTAGCCTGCATTTGCCGGGAGGGAGCCCCGCCGCCCGCACCTGCGCCGGGGCGAGCCTCGTCCGCTCAGATTCGGCGCCGGGCCTTCCGCGCCCGCCGCACCACTGCCGCCGCGCCCAGCAGGGCCACCGTCGCGCCGGCGGCGCCGGCCGCCGTCGCGTCCTTGCGCCCGAGCCGCCGCCCGGCGACGGTGTGCCGTCCGGAGACCTCCTCCAGCAGTTCCGCGAGCACTTCCTCGTTGGTCCACTGCGGCCGCCACCCCGCGTCGTGGAGCCGGCTCCCGCTCACCACCCAGGGATACATCGTGTACGCCAGGTCCCCGGCAGGAGAGGGCGTCAGACCGATCCGGTGCAGCCGGGCCGCCGCTCCCAGCGCGACCGCGGACGGCAGCTCCATCCGCCGGATCCCGCTGAGCTCCTCGACCTCCTCCTGTTCCAGCCAGCCGTCACATCCGACGGCGAGTTCTCCCTCGACCTTCTCCAGGACGGCGTACTCCAGGGCGCCGCACAGATCCTCGACATGACAGAACTGCCAGGCAGGCCGCGACCCGGCGACGACGAGCAGCCGAGGTGACTCGAAGTACCTGGTCAGCGCGGTGTCGGTACCACCCACGAGCACCGCGGGCCGGACAACGGTGACATTGAGTCCGGGGTGGGCCCGAGGGGCCCTGCGCGCGAGGCGCTCGATCTCCAGCAGATCTCCGACCCCGGTGGCCTCCGCCGTCGCCCGCAGCTCCGCGTCCTCGGACAACGGCAGCTCGTTGTCCGGCAGCGCCCCGTAGACCATCGCCGAGGTGCACAGCACGACCCGGTGGATCCCGGCCGCCGCCGCGGCCGTCAGCACGGTCTGCGTCCCCCGAACGTTGTATGCCGTCCGCGCGGCGGGATCCGTCTCCAGATCAAGGTCGAGCGCCAGATGTACAACCACGTCGGCGCCCCGCAGCTTCTCCGCGATCGCCGGATCCCGCACATCCAGAATGTGCCACTGCGCCGCCGCACACTCACCGCGCCGCTCGTCGATCGCGATGACCTGCTTGACCTCGTCCGAGGCGACCAGCCGCTCGGTGAGCAGCGCGCCGATACCGGACGCGGCACCGGTCACCGCGACTACGGGCCCGCGCACGCCGCGCGCAGGAGGGGTTGACTGGTTTCGCGCTGCGCGAACCTGCGGATCAGGGGAACTCACCGGGCGTCTCCAGCGGTTGTCTTCAGTACGAACGCGAGTGACGCGTACGTACCAGGTGGCATCCATCCTGCCGCAGGCCAAGAGTCGGCGAAGCACCGAGGCCCGATCGGCTCGTGGTGTCTACGCTGGGTGGTGTTATCGGGCAGCCGCGCCGCCGGTGCCAACCGGCGGCCTTACCAGCCGAGGAATCCCGTGAGTGACACCCCATTCGGATTCGGCCTTCCGCCGGAGGAGCCGGACGACGGCGACGAGGGCAAGAAGAAGGACCAGCAGAGCGGTGGTGGTCAGGGTCCGGCCAACCCGTTCGGTTTCGGCGGGCTGCCCGGTGCCGGGGGCTTTGGCGGCCCCGGCGCGGACAATCCGTTCGCTGCCATGTTCGGTTCGCTGAACCCCTCAGACCTGGGCGCCGCGTTCCAGCAACTGGGACAGATGCTCTCCTATGAGGGCGGCCCGGTGAACTGGGACATGGCCAAGCAGATCGCCCGCCAGACGGTCTCCCAGGGCACCGCGGACGGCACCAAGGACACGAGCGTCGGCCGCGCCGAGCGCACCGCGGTCGAGGAGGCCGTCCGTCTGGCCGACCTGTGGCTCGACGACGCGACGTCCCTGCCGTCCGGCGCGGGCTCCGCGGTGGCGTGGTCCCGCGCGGAGTGGGTCGAGGCGACCCTGCCGGCGTGGAAGGAGCTGGTCGACCCGGTCGCCGAGCGTGTCGGCACCGCCATGGGCGACGTCCTGCCGGAGGAGATGCAGGCCATGGCCGGCCCGCTGATCGGCATGATGCGCTCGATGGGCGGCGCCATGTTCGGCACGCAGATCGGGCAGGCCGTCGGCGTGCTCGCGGGCGAGGTCGTCGGCTCCACCGACATCGGCCTGCCGCTCGGCCCGGCCGGCAAGGCCGCGCTGCTGCCGGTGAACATCGAGACGTTCGGCAAGGACCTGGGCGTGCCGAAGGAAGAGGTACGGCTGTATCTCGCCCTGCGCGAGGCGGCCCACCAGCGCCTGTTCGCGCACGTGCCGTGGCTGCGCTCGCACCTGTTCGGCGCGGTCGACGGCTACGCGCGCGGGATCAAGGTCGACACGGCCAAGCTGGAGGACGTGGTCGGCCAGTTCGACCCGCAGAACCCGGAGCAGCTGCAGGACGCTCTGCAGCAGGGCATGTTCCAGCCGGAGGACACGCCGGAGCAGAAGGCGGCGCTGGCCCGTCTGGAGACGGCTCTGGCGCTCGTCGAGGGCTGGGTGGACGCGGTGGTGCACGCCGCCGCCAAGCCGCGCCTGTCGTCCGCGGACGCCCTGCGCGAGACGCTGCGCCGCCGCCGCGCCTCGGGCGGCCCGGCGGAGCAGACGTTCGCCACGCTGATCGGCCTGGAGCTGCGCCCGCGCCGCCTGCGCGACGCCTCGCGTCTGTGGGCCTCGCTGACGGACGCGCGCGGTGTAGACGGCCGGGACGCGCTGTGGGCCCACCCGGACATGCTGCCGACGGCCACCGACCTGGACGACCCGGACGGCTTCGTGCACCGCGAGCAGATCGACTTCTCCGAGCTGGACAAGATGCTCGGCGAGGCGGCGGGCGGCTCCACGGGGAAGCCGGACCTGAAGAAGGACGACGAGTCCAAGGACGACGACAAGGGCGACGGCGCCGAGTGAGCCTGTACGACGACGCGGTCCTCGTACTCAAGGGGTACGAGGACCAGGAAGAGTTGCGCCAGGCCTACCTGGAGCATCTGGAGACCCACCCGGACGGCATGTGGAAGGCCTGCGGGGACGGGCACATCACGGCCAGCGCCCTGGTCATCGACCCCGCGCGCGGGCGCGTGCTGCTCACTCTGCACAAGAAGCTGCGCATGTGGCTGCAGATGGGCGGCCACTGCGAGCCGACGGATGCCTCCCTCGATGCGGCGGCTCTGCGCGAGGCCACGGAGGAGTCGGGCGTCGCGGGCCTGACGCTGCTGCCGGGCGGCCCGGTGCGCCTCGACAGGCATCCGATCCCGCCGCCGTGCCACTGCCACTTCGACGTCCAGTACGCGGTCCTGGCGCCGCAGGACGCCGAGCATGCGATCAGCGACGAGTCGCTGGACGTGCGCTGGTTCGCTTACGACGAGGTGCCGGAGGTGGCCGACGAGTCGGTCGTACGGCTGCTGGAGGCGACGCGGGCGAGGCTCGCGGCCTGAGGCATGTGTAAGGGGCGGCCGCCATAGGCGGTCGCCCCTTACCGCCCGCAGTCGGCTTACTGCCCGACCCGCGGAGCGATCAGCTCCAGACGTTGCCCTGGTTCTGCCCCCGGGCCCCCTGCTGGCCCATGCCGTACTGCGCGGCGAGGCCCGAGCCGATCTGGGCGTTCTGCGGCGGCAGCAGCTCGCTGGGCTGGACGATCGCGTAACCGCTGCCCATGAAGCTGAGCTCCCAGCCCTCACCGGTGTTGCCGCGGCGCCGCCACACTCCGGAGGAGTGCGTCTGGGCCTGCATCTGGACGCGCAGGCTCGTCGACCAGGCGACGATCGCGTCGGCGTCGCAGTTGACGTACTTGTCGGGCGTCACCTGCATCATCAGCGGCATGCCCGAGGTCATCAGGGCGACCTTGCCACGGCCGGTGATGTTGAGCTGGTACTTCCCGGAGCCGGAGATGCCGTAGAGGCTGTCCACGGCGATGACGTCGTGGTGCAGCGAGGAGTCCATCGCCAGCACATAGCTGCTGTCGACGGTCAGCCCGTCCTGCTCCACCTCCACCACGTGGACGTGCTGCTTGAGGTTGGCGAGGTAGACCGTGCCCTGCCCGTGGCAGCGCATGAGGTCGAGACCCTCGCCGGTGTGCGCACGCGCGCGTCCCTGCTGGTTGCTCTGGTACTCGGCGTCGAACTCCATCAGGCCCTGGTAGGCGACCATCGTGCCCTTGCGGGCGAGGATGTCGTCGTGGCCCTCCAGGGTGACGCGGAGCATCTGCTTGTTCTGCAGGCTCCAGCGGTCCTGGGTCTGCTGGTCGTTGTAGGCGAAAAGCGGACTCTGCATGACGTTCTGGCTCCCCCTCAGCCCCGGACCCGGAGACGGTCGGTGCTGTCCTCGCTGGGCTGGACTACGACGATGCCCTGGCCCGAGAAGGCCATCTGGTAGGCCTCACCGCTGCCCCGGCCGATGAGCGACTGCGCCTTGAAGCTGCGCTTGCCCTTCACCTTGAGGTTCGGGGACCAGGCGACGAGCGCGTCGGGGTCGACGTACGTCTCGTCCTCGCCGCCGCCGCAGTCGACGACGATCGGCTTGCCCCGGGAGGTCAGCGCGACCCAGCCCTGCCCGGAGATCTTGGTGTTCCACAGGCCCTGTCCGGCGAACTTCGCCAGGCCCTTCACCCGCTCGACGCCCCACGTCAGATGCGCGTCGAAGGCGAGCAGGTTGGTGGCGTTGACGGAGATGCCGTCGCCGTTGAGGTTGATGACGACGACGTTGGCGCCGTAGTCGGCGAGGTAGAGCAGTCCGTCGCCGGTGCACTTCATCAGGGGCGCGCCCTCGCCGGTCATCCAGTCCTTGGCGATCTGGCGCACGGCCGGCGGGTTGGGCTCGTACTGGACGAAGCCTTCGTAGGCGACCATCGACCCCACGCGCGCGAAGAGGTCGTTCCCGGTCTGCATGGCGACCTTCAGCATGTGGTTGCCGTGGTTCTCCATGCGGGCCGAGACGGGTGCGGGAGCGAAGCCCGCAAGCGGCTGGTTCATGACGGACTCCCTCAGATCTCGTACGGCTGGACGACGATGAAGTTGCCGGGCGCGGCGCGGAACTGGAGGTTGACGCTCTCCCCGGTGTCGCCGGGGTAGGCGTTGCGGCGCATCCGCACCTGGCTGGAGACGACTACCTGGGCGGCGGACGACCAGGCGACCACGGCGTTGGCGTCGGCGAACGTCGTGGGCGTGACCGGCAGCACCACGGGCGTGCCGTGTGTCTTGACGACGATCGTGCCGGTGCCCGTGAACTGCATCGTGAACAGCGCGCCGCCGGGGATGCCGTGGCCCTCGATGCGGCGGACCTCGTACTGGAGGCTCTCGTCGAAGGCGAGGACGTTCTCCGCGGAGACACAGATGCCGTCGCCCTGGAGCTCGATGGGGTGCAGCATCGTGGAGTTCTCGGCGAGGAACACCTGGCCCTGGCCGGTACAGCGCATCAGCTGCATCTCCTGACCGGTCGCGTTGCCCACGATCCGGCCGGCGAACCCGGCGCCCTTGTAGCTGAAGTCGACCTTGCCCTGGTAGAGCACCATGCTGCCCTGCCGGGCCAGCACGGGGTGGCCACCGATGCCGAGGTCGACACGGACCAGCTTCTTGTTCTGCTGCGTCCAGCGCTGGCCGGTGGGCGTCTCCTTGAACTGCTGGAGCGCCGCGGCCACGCCGGCGCCCTGAGGTGCGCCTTGAGGAACACCTTGGGGTGCGCCCTGCGGGGCTCCGTAGGGCGCCTGCTGGCCCGGGACCTGCCCGTAGGGGGCCTGCTGGCCGTAGCCCGGAGGCGGGGTCGGCTGGCCGTAACCGGGCGGCGGAGGCGGTGCCTGCGGGGCCTGGGGCTGGGCGTAGCCGGGGGGCGGCGGGGCGGTCGGAGCAGGAGCCTGGCCGTACGGGGCCTGCTGCCCGGGCTGGCCGTACGGCTGCTGCGGAGCCGGCTGCCCGTATGGCGCGGGCGCCGGGGCCGGAGGCGGCGGCGTGCCGCCGGGCGGCGTCATGGGCGCGACGATGGTGGGCTGGGCGTGCACCGACGGCGCGGGGGCCGGGGGCGGCGGGGTGGACCCGGGCGGGGGCGCGAAGCCCTGCGCGGCGGGCTGCGGAGTGGGGGCCGGAGCAGGTGTGGGAGCAGGCGCGGGCGCCGGTGCCGCGGCGGCCGGGGCGCCGAATGTGGGCGGCGCGGTGCCCTGGGCGGGAGGTGCGAAGCCAGGAGCCGCACCTGTCTGGGTCTGCTGGGGCTGCGGCGGGGCGGCGGGCGTCTCCTCCTCGGCGACCTCGCCGCCGAAGTTCCTCAGCAGCGCCTCGAGACCACCGTCGAAGCCCTGCCCGACGGCCGCGAACCGCCAGACGTCCTTGAGGTAGAAGTCGCCCAGCATCACGGCGCGTTCGGTGGAGAACTCGGAGCCGTTGAAGGAGTAGCGGGCCACTTCCTCGCCGCCGGCGACGATCCGGATGTATCCGGGAGCGATCTGCGACATCTGTCCGGCGCCGTCGATCGTCGCCGTGAAGGACAGCTTCTGGATCTGCGGGGGGATCTTGTCGAGCGTGATGCGGAAGGACTCCGTGTCGCCGGCCTGGGTGCCGAGGAGCTGGATGGACTCCTCGGGGGACTTCGGCTGGTTGAAGAAAACGAAGTAGCGGTCGTCCGAGAGCCGTTCGTCGGCGTCGAGACCGAAGCAGCTGATGTCGAAGTTCAGCCCTGGGGCGGAGATCTGTACACCTACGTACAGATCCGTGCCCGCGGTGAGGTCACTGATCTTGGCCTTGTGGCCGCGTTGGAATTCCCTGGCCATGCGTAACGACCGTCCCCCATCCCGAATGTGAGTGCGTCGCGCCAGGCTAACGGCTAACTCCGACATCGGACGAAGCCGGTACAGACCCGGTACACAACCCCCGCCCAGACGTATCGGAAGCACTGCCTCCAGGGGGCGTCCGCCTCAGGGAGCGGTTACTCGCCGCGCACGCCGGGCACATGGGGCAAGCGCTCGGCGGCAACCACCCCTTCCAGGTAACCCTTCGCCCGCTCGGTGCGGGGATAGCCCTCCAGTAGCCGCCAGAAGCGGGGCCCATGTCCGGGCACCAGAAGATGCGCGAGCTCGTGCAGGAGGACGTAGTCGACGACGTACTCGGGCATGCCCTGCAGGCGATGCGAAAGACGGATGCTGCCCTCGGCCGGGGTGCACGAGCCCCAGCGTGTGTTCTGATTGGTGACCCAGCGCACCGAGCTGGGCCGGGCACGGCCGTCGAAGTACTGGGCCGACAGCTGCTCGGCGCGCTCTGCCAGTTCGGCGTCTCCGAGGACCTGCTTGCTCTCCTGGGCGGCCAGCTTGTCGAGCATGACGTTGACCCAGCGCTGCTCCTCGGCCTCGGACATCCGGGCGGGGATGAGCACGACGGTGCGATCGCCCTCGCGGTACGCCGAGACCGTCCGGCGGCGCCGGGCGCTCCTGCGGACCTCGATCGCGCTCGCCCCCGAGCCGCTCGTCGGCGGGCTCGTCGTACTGCGCTGTGGCGTTCCGGCGCGGTGCAGTGGGTCGGCGGACACGCCCCGACGTTACCCGCTGCACATGGGGGAAGTCCCGACTCCGGGACGGTTCGATGCCGATCCCCCACCATGCGTTTGATTTGTACGACGAATATCCACCGCCTGTGGACAACTTTCGGCACCGGGCGCCGCGTCGGGGCATGCTGGCAGTCACCGGCGGAGCTACGACCGAGCTCCACCGGCACACGGGGACGTTCCACGACGGCTACGGGGGCCAGTTCATGCAAGCGACGGATTCGACGGTTTCGGCAGGTTCAGCAGTTCTGGCAAGTTCAGCAGGTCCGGCAGGTCCGGCGGATACGACGGTTCCGCTGGCTCCCGTGGTGAAGCCCGCACTCAGGCGTGGCTGGCGGGATCTCAATACCGCGCAGTTCGGGATGACTCCGGCGCACGCGCTGACGCTGGGCCCGATGGACACGGCCACGGGCAGCTTCCTCGACCTGCTCAACGGCACCCGCGGACTGGAGCTGCTGCGCGAAGAGGGCCGCCGCATGGATCTGCCGGACGGTCATGTCGAGGGGCTGGTACGGCGACTGGCGCGGGCCGGGCTGCTCGACGACGCGAAGGGAGGCGGCCCGGCCGCCGACGCCCTGCGCCGCAAGAAGGAGGTCCTGGACCGGCTGCGCCCCGATCTGGCCTCTCTGTCCCTGACCACGTCCGAGCCGGGCGAGGCGATCGACCGCCTGGCCGCCCGCCGCTCACTGCGCGTGCAGGTGAGGGGGGCCGGCCGGGTGGGTGCGGTGGTGGCCTCACTGCTGTCGGGCGCGGGGGTCGGCGAGGTCGACGTGCGCGACGTCGGCCGGGTCGAGCCGTGGGACGTGGCGCCGGGCGGGCTGCCCGCGGAGGCGGTCGGCGACCGCCGGGACGAAGCCGCGCGACGAGCCGCCCGCCGCTCCGCACCGGACTGCCCACCGCGCCGCGGCCCCAAGGCACCTCCCGGGGAGGACGGCGCGGGCCACTCCCTGGTGATCATCGCCCCACGGGACGACGTCGCCGTGCACGCGCCCTCCCCGTCCGCCGCCGAACCCCTCATCGCTTCCGGTACGCCCCATCTGTACGCCGGCGTCGTGGAGGGAACCGGAGTCG
This sequence comes from Streptomyces sp. T12, assembly GCF_028736035.1. Classification (NCBI taxonomy): domain Bacteria; kingdom Bacillati; phylum Actinomycetota; class Actinomycetes; order Kitasatosporales; family Streptomycetaceae; genus Streptomyces; species Streptomyces sp. T12. The sequence continues at coordinate 7,102,974 of NZ_CP117866.1, read as the reverse complement.
TCGGCCCGCTCGTCCTGCCCGGCGAGACCGGCTGCGCGGGCTGCCTGAACGAGGGGCGCACCGATCGGGACCCGGCCTGGCCCCGCCTGGTCGCGCAGTGGCGCTCGGGCTCGGGAAGGACCCGCGAGGTGCGACCCTGCGACCTGGCGCTGGCCACCACGGTCGCCGGGCTGGCGGCCGCGCACGCCCTGGCCTTCCTGGACGGCCGGATTCCGTCGAGCGCTGGTGCACGCTGGGAGGTGTCCCTACCCGGTCTGAGCTGGCACGCCCGGCCGGTATGGGCACATCCCGCATGCCCGTGCGGCGCCACGCGGAAAGGTGAGGGAGAACACCCCTCCGAGGAGGAGGGTTCACACGAGACAATGGCGGAGCAACGGCCGTCGAAAGAGTTGCGCCGTAAGGCAGACGCGGAGCGGCTGGCTGGGACCTGGAGGGCGCATGTCTGATCTTCCCCGCAAGGCGGTCACCCGTACCGCCAAGCTCGCCGCGCTCCCGCTCGGCTTCGCCGGGCGGGCGACCTGGGGACTCGGCAAGCGGATCGTCGGCGAGTCCGCGGAGATCGTCGGTCGCGAGCTGCAGCAGCGCACCGCCGAGCAGATGTTCAAGGTGCTCGGCGAGCTCAAGGGCGGCGCGATGAAGTTCGGCCAGGCCCTGTCCGTCTTCGAGTCCGCCCTGCCCGAGGAGATCGCCGGCCCCTACCGCGCGGCGCTCACGAAGCTGCAGGAGGCGGCACCTCCGATGCCGACGCGCACCGTGCACACGGTGCTGGCGGACCGGCTCGGCGAGGACTGGCACGACCTGTTCCTGGAGTTCGAGGACAAGCCCGCCGCGGCGGCCTCGATCGGTCAGGTACACCGGGGTGTGTGGCACGACGGCCGTGAGGTGGCGGTCAAGGTGCAGTACCCGGGTGCCGGCGAGGCCCTGCTGTCCGACCTGAACCAACTGAGCCGGTTTGCCCGACTGTTGGGTCCGCTGATTCCCGGCATGGACATCAAGCCACTGATCGCGGAACTCAAGGACCGGGTCTCCGAGGAGCTGGACTACGGCCTGGAGGCCCAGGCCCAGCAGGCGCACGCGGAGGAGTTCGCCGACGATCCGGACGTCGTCGTGCCGGCGGTGGTCCACCAGAGCGAGCAGGTCCTGATCACGGAGTGGATCGACGGCGTCCCGCTCTCGGAGGTGATCTCGGACGGCACCCAGGAGCAGCGCGACCGCGCCGGCCAGCTGCTGGCCCGCTTCCTCTTCTCCGGCCCGGCCCGCACCGGCCTCCTGCACGCCGACCCGCACCCGGGCAACTTCCGCCTCCTGCCGGGCGGCCCGGACGGCGAGGACGACTGGCGGCTCGGCGTCCTGGACTTCGGCACGGTCGACCGCCTTTCCGGCGGACTGCCGACCCCCATCGGCGACTCCCTGCGCATGACCCTGGACGGCGAGGCGGAAGCCGTCTACGAACTCCTCTGCACCGAGGGCTTCGTCAAGGAATCAATAGACCTGGACCCCGACGCCGTCCTCGACTACCTCCTGCCGATCATCGAACCGGCGCAGGTCGACGAGTTCACCTTCACCCGCGGCTGGATGCGCAGCCAGGCCGCCCGCGTCGCCGACCCCCGCTCCCCGGCCTACCAACTGGGCAAACGGCTCAATCTGCCCCCGGCGTACCTCCTCATCCACCGGGTGACGTTGAGCACCATCGGGGTGCTGTGCCAGCTGGGCGCGACGGTACGACTGCGCCAGGAACTGGAGGAGTGGCTGCCGGGGTTCGTCCCGGAGGATCTGACGGACGAGGAGGAGTCGGCGGCGGAGGCGTGAGCGGCCCTACCACCAGGCCGAGTCCAGTCGCCCCTCGATCGCCCTGAGGTTCTCCCGGGAGCAGGAGTCGCAGATGTAGTGGCGGATGCCGTTCTCCACGGAGCAGGTCCAGGTGGGCTGCGGGGCCTTGGCCTGGGTGCCGCAGCGGGCGCACACGAGGGGCTGGGGCTCCGTGGCGGAGCCGCCGTTGTCACTGCCTCCGGGAAGACTCGTCACTCGCCGACGATAACGCCGCCACTGGCTGATCGGCGGACACAACGCACCGCGGGGGCCGGTCCGTTCGCACGGACCGGCCCCCGCGGGGAACTACCGCCTCCCGAGTCGGGAGACCACCACCGCTTGGCGGCTTGTTCGGTTACTGCATGACTGCCATGGCGAGCGCCCGGCGGGCGCGCTTCGAGGCGCGCTCGGCCCGGCGCTGCATGCGGCGAGCGGCCACCAGGCGCACGGCCCGGCGTTCCTGCTCTGCCGCGTGCTGGCGCTCGTGCATATGCGCACGTGCCAGGGCTTCTTGGATGAGTTGCATCTCTCGGTTCCTGTTCTGACGCGAGTCGTTCGCGCCACTCGTGGTGAAGTCTTCAGGCGCGGAGCCTGCGTGCTCGTGGGTGGACGGCTTCATCGGGGCCTGCTTCTGGGGGTCGTGCGTGAAGGGACGGTCGATCGTTCCTGCGGTGTTCATGCCGTGACCGGGTTCTTGCGCGGGCGACCACGGGGCCGCTTCCGGGCGACGACGACACCCTGGACGAACAGCTCGCCACCCCAGACGCCCCAGGGCTCACGCCGCTCCTTGGCGCCGGCGAGGCAAGCCTCCATCAGCGGGCAGGTGCGGCAGAGGGACTTGGCGTACTCGACGTCCGCCGGCGACTCGGCGAAGAAGACCTCCGGGTCGTAGGAGCGGCAGGGGACGGGTACGCCGAGGTTCTCGATGGCGTCGTCGAGCGCGGTGAGCGCAGTGAGCGGGGTCAAGGTGGGGTCCTCCGTGGGGCCGGGCTTGGGGATCACGTCTGAAGGCGGTACGGACGGGGCGTGCGCTTCGAGTTGCACGGTTCGTCTTCCTCGTCTGGTCGTTCCGGCCCTGTAGGGCCGGGTGGCGGCTGGTACCGGGTCTTTTCTTGTCCCGAGGCCCCTTCGCTCCGTCATCCCCGTGGGGGGACAAACAGAAGGGCCGCGGATCCCGGATGGGGTTCCGCGGCCCTGAAGGCGCCGGCCTGATCTGCAATCAGGCTGGATCACTCCAGGGTTCTGGCCCACGGAAGGCCCACATCTGGTGGTGCTGCGTCGTCTGCTTCCGGAATCCGGCACCGGTCGCCGTAAAGGCATAGGCCTTGGCCTGTGCCACTACTGCCGCTTCCAGTGCCTTGGTCGGTCGCTCATTGCCCTCGCGGACAGGGAGACCCGCGAGAGACAGGGCGGACGCCGGACGCGCGGCACGAATGCCGGACAGACCGGTGCCCTGGTTGGAGGCGCCGAGCATGCACAGGGAGGCGACCGAGCGATCGGTCATTTTCACGATGCTGATGGAGCTGGTGTTGATGCTGATCACTGGACTCGCCTCCTCTCGGCGTCTAAGGGGACTGGGGTGAGCCAGTCCGACGGGTATGCAAGTAGAACACGGAATTGGGGCCTCCGAGAAGGCCTCCGTTCCCGTGGCTAAGAACCTATGGGGATTGCTGGGGCATGCGCAAACTATTTTTTCGACGAGTTCGTGTCATTCCCCGTCAGCGGCCTCCCCAACCTCCTGGCCTGCACAGATGGCCAGCACATCGGCTCCGTAGCGCTCGAGCTTGCGCTTGAGGACACCGGAGATCCGGGACAGCTCGACCGGACTGGTTGGCTCCGCTTCGGCGATGGCCATCAGGGTCCTGTCCGTAAAGATGCAGAAGTCCGGTTGCCCGCTGAGTCGGGCCTGAACCGCGCGCCACTCGCGGAGCCGTTCGTAGAGGCCCTCGTCCATGTCGGAGGGACAGCCCTCGCAGCGCATCAGCTTCATCTCACCGGCGTCGGTGAGCGTGCGCCCGCAGACGCGGCAGCGGGCCGGGGCGCGCTGCCTCCGTCTCGGGATGGCATCCGGTCTGCTCGTGAAGCCACGCTCGACGCCTCCGGAGCCGCCGCCGACGGCGGCGCGGCCTGCGGTGGCGGTCGAGCCGGGGCGCAGTCCGTCGAGGAAGCGGCTCGGGCGGCGGTTGGGCCGGCTGCCTGGTGCACGGCTGAGGGACCAGGAGACATGGAGGTGCTGCCGGGCTCGGGTGACGCCGACGTAGAGGAGACGGCGTTCCTCCTCGATCTGCTCGTCGGTCTTTGCGTAGGTGATCGGCATCATGCCCTCGGCGACACCGACCAGGAAGACGACGTCCCACTCCAGGCCCTTGGCCGAGTGCAGAGAGGCGAGGGTCACGCCCTGGACGGTCGGGGGGTGCTGGGCGTTCGCCCGTTCGTCGAGCTCGGCGACGAGGTCGGCGAGGGTGGCGCCCTGTTTGGCCGCGGCGAAGTCCTGGGCGAGGTTCACCAGGGCGGCCAGGGACTCCCAGCGCTCTCTGACGGCGCCGGAGCCGGCCGGGGGCTCGGTCGTCCAACCCTCCCCCGACAGCACGGCACGCACCTGCGAGGGCAGATCGACGGCGTCGTCGAGGAGCGAGTCGTTGCCGCCGAAGCGGGCCGCGCCTCGCAGGGCGACACCCGCCTTGCGCACCTCGGGACGGTCGAAGAAGCGCTCGGCGCCCCGCAGCTGGTAGGGGACGCCCGCGTCGGCGAGGGCCTGTTCGTAGGTCTCGGACTGGGCGTTCGTACGGAACAGGATGGCGATCTCGCCGGCCGGGACGCCGGAGTCCATGAGTTCCCGGATGCGACGGGCGGCGCCCTCTGCCTCGGCGGGTTCGTCTGTGTACTCGGTGTAGACGGGCTCGGGGCCGGGGTCGCGCTGGGAGATCAGCTCCAGGCGGTGGTCGGCGGCGCGGCCGCGGGCCTGGGCGAGCAGGCCGTTGGCGAGATGGACCACCTGGGGGGTGGAGCGGTAGTCGCGGACCAACTTGACGACGGTGGCACCGGGGTGGCGGGTGCGGAAGTCGAGCAGATGGTCGGGAGTTGCTCCTGTGAACGAGTAGATCGTCTGGCTGGCGTCGCCGACCACGCACAGGGTGTCACGGTCGCCGAGCCACAGGTCCAGCAGGCGCTGCTGGAGCGGGCTGACGTCCTGGTACTCGTCGACCACGAAGTGCTGGTACTGGGAGCGGACCTGGTCGGCGATGTCGTGCCGGTCCTGGAGGATGCCGACGGTGAGCAGCAGGACGTCCTCGAAGTCGATGACCGAGCGGTCCCGCTTGAGGTCCTCGTAGACGTTGTAGATCTGGGCGATCTCGGCCGGGTCGCGGGGGGACTCGCGGCCCGCCTTCGCGGCGGCCGGCGGATAGTCGGTGGGGACGGTCTGGGTGACCTTGGACCACTCGATCTCGGCGGTGACGTCCCGCAGCTCGTTGCGGTCGAGGCGGATGCGGCAGGCGGCGGCCGCGTCGGCGACGAGCTGGATCTTGCGGTCGACGAGCCGGGGCAGGGAGCCGCCGACTGCTTTCGGCCAGAAGTACTGGAGCTGTCGCAGGGCGGCCGAGTGGAACGTGCGGGCCTGGACTCCGGCGGCGCCGAGGTGGCGCAGCCGGCCGCGCATCTCTCCCGCGGCGCGGTTGGTGAAGGTGACGGCGAGCACGCTGGAGGGCTGGAGGATGCCGGAGCGGACCCCGTAGGCGATGCGGTGGGTGATCGCCCGGGTCTTGCCTGTGCCGGCGCCCGCGAGCACGCACACCGGACCGTGCAGGGCGGTGGCCACCTCGCGCTGCTCGGGGTCGAGCCCTTCGAGCACCGCGTCGGCCGAGTCCGGTACCTGCGGGAAGAGGGTGGAGTGCGTTGCTGCTGTCACACCGCCATGCTGCCAGGTCGCCGGAGACGGCTGTGCCGGTTGTCCACAGGCAGGCATTGTTAGTCGTACTAATGCGGCAGGCGTCACGTGTGCTCAGGCATACCCCGGGCGGGAATGGCGCCCCGGTCGCGTACGTTCCCTCTCTGGACGAGCTGTTCCCCCGAGCCACCCAAGGAGCGCGCGAGACATGCAGGGCACTGTGACGATGTACAGCACCACGTGGTGCGGCTACTGCCAGCGGCTGAAGAAGCAGCTGGAGCGCGAGGGGATCGCGTACACCGAGATCAACATCGAGCAGGACCCCGAGTCCGCAGCGTTCGTCGAGAAGGCGAATGGCGGAAATCAGACGGTCCCGACCGTGCTCTTCGCGGACGGTTCGACGCTGACGAACCCGTCGCTGGCTCAGGTGAAGCAGAAAATCAGCGTCTGAAGCAGAAGATCGGCGCGTGATCGACGCAAAAGGAGAGGGTGGCCGCCCGAGTCGGGCGGCCACCCTCTCCTTTTGCGCTCAGACGCTGCGCGTCGGCAGTGGCTTGCCGTACCAGAGCTCGATCAGGCGGGCCGCGATCGAGATGCCGTACGGCGGCAGAACCTCGCCCGAGTCGAAGGCGGCGCGCAGTTCCTCGCGGGAGAACCAGCGGGCCTCGTGGATCTCGTCGCCGTCGACATTGACCTCGGTGGTGGTGGCGCGGGCCATGAAGCCCAGCATGAGGCTGGACGGGAAGGGCCACGGCTGGCTGGCCACGTACTCGACCTGGCCGACGGTGACCCCGGCCTCCTCGAAGACCTCGCGGCGCACCGCCTGCTCGATGGACTCCCCGGGCTCGACGAAGCCGGCGAGTGTCGAGAAGCGGCCCTCGGGCCAGTGCACCTGGCGACCGAGGAGGATGCGGTCGTCCTCGTCGGTGACGGCCATGATCACGGCGGGGTCGGTGCGCGGGTAGTGCTCGGCGCCGCAGGCCTGGCAGCGGCGGATGTGGCCGGCCGCGGCGATCACGGTGCGTTCGCCGCAGCGGGAGCAGAAGCGGTGGGTGCGCTGCCAGTTCTCCAGGCCGACGGCGTGCACCATCAGGCCCGCGTCGCGCGGCGACAGCAGCAGGCCCGCCTCGCGCAGGCCGGCCGGGCGCGCGGACTGGTCGATACGGCCGGGCAGCGCGTCCTTCTGGAGGGCGAAGTAGCTGACGCCCTCGTCGTCGATGCCGAGGAAGTAGCGGTGCGCCTCGGTGAGGGGGGCCTCGAACGAGGGGGTCATGACGAGTTCGGTGCGCCCGTCCGCCGTCTCGTCGATGAGGACCTGGCCGCCGGAGACCACGAAGCAGCGGGTCGTCGGGTGGCTCCACGCTGCCGCGAGCCAGGCCTCGTCGAGCCGGTGGTGGGCGGCGCGGTCGATGCCGCTCGGGGCGGTGAGCGAGATGGGTCGGTCGGCGGTGTGGTCGGTCCAGGTGGTCACGGGTGCTTCCAACTCCCCCAGTGAAACGGTGTACTTCGGCGGGCGGATCGGCGGGACGTACGACGGGAGGCGACCGGGTCCGGCAGGGCTCGGCGGTGCGGGGCGGGCTTCTCAGTGTGCCCCGCGCGCGAGGGCGCGCCGGACGGCCGGGGGCGCTCAGGGCTCATGGCGCCAGTTCGCGGCGAGGTCGCCCCACAGGTAGGCGGTGGTCTCCACGCCCTTGAGGAGCAGGCCCAGCTCGACCTTCTCGTTCGGGGCGTGCCAGCCGTCTGAGGGGACGGAGATGCCGAGGAAGAGCACGGGTGCGCCGAGGACGTCCTGGAGATCGGCGGCGGGTCCCGAGCCGCCCTCGCGCGTGAAGCGGACGGGCCCCTCGAAGGCGCGGCCCATGGCGCGTACGACGGACTGCAGGGCCGGGTGGTCCAGCGGCGTCAGGCACGGGCGCGTGGCCCCGCTGAACGTGATCTCGCACCGGATCCCGGCGGGCACCTGAGCGTCGGCCCAGGCGCGGACGGCCTTCTCGATGTGGTCGGGGTCCTGTCCCGCGACCAGCCGGAAGGAGAGCTTCACCATGGCGGAGGACGGGATGATCGTCTTGCTGCCGGGGCCCTGGTAGCCACCGCCGATGCCGTTGACCTCGGCGGTGGGGCGGGCCCAGATGCGCTCCAGGGTGGTGTGGCCGGCCTCGCCCTGGGTGGCGTAGGACTTGGCGGTGCGCAGCCACTGCTGCTCGTCGAAGGGCAGCTCGGCGAAGAGCTCGCGCTCGCGGTCGCTCAGTTCGACGATGCCGTCGTAGAAGCCGGGGATCGCCACGCGCGCGTGGTCGTCGTGCAGGGCGGCGACGAGGCGGGCGGCGGCAGTCGCCGGGTTGGGGACGGCGCCGCCGAAGGAGCCGGAGTGGATGTCCTGGTCGGGGCCGTGCAGCCGGATCTCGCACTCGGCGAGGCCGCGCATGCCGGTGCACACGGTGGGGGTGTCCTCGGACCACATGCCGGTGTCGGACACGATCACGGCGTCGGCCGCGAGCCGCTCGGCGTGCTCCTCGACGAGGGCGCGGAAGTGCGGGGAGCCGGACTCCTCCTCGCCCTCGATCAGCAGCTTCAGGGTCACCGCCGGGGTGGCACGGCCGGTGGTGGCGAGGTGGGCGCGGACGCCGAGTGTGTGGAAGAACACCTGGCCCTTGTCGTCGGCCGCCCCGCGGGCGTAGAGGCGCCCTTCTCGGACGACGGGCTCGAAGGGCTCGCTGTCCCAGCCGTCCTCGCGGGCGGCGGGCTGTACGTCATGGTGGCCGTAGACGAGGACCGTGGGCGCCTCGGGGTCGTCGGAGGGCCACTCGGCGAAGACGGCTGGCGCGCCCGGCGTCGGCCACACCTCGGCGGTCGGGAAGCCGGTCTCCTTGAGCTTGGCGGCGAGCCAGTCGGCGCTGCGGCGTACGTCGGGCGCGTGGTCGGGCTGGGCCGACACGGAGGGGATGCGCAGCCACTCGGCGAGGTCGTCGAGGAAGGCGGCGCGATGCTGCTCGATGTACGTGCGGACGGCGCTGTCCGGGGTCTGGCTCATGGTCACGAGCCTATCGGCCCGCACCGACATCCTGATTGGGCGGTTCCTCACAGTCCGCCTCCGCGACCGGCTCCTGAGTCAGCAGCCGCTCCAGTGCGGCCCGGTCCGGCAGGCCCACCGGTCGTACGACCTCTCCGCTGCGGACGTACAGGAACACGGCGTTGACCGAGTCCAGGGGCACGCCCTGCTGCTCGGCCCAGGCGAGCCGGTACAGGGCGAGCTGGAGGGGGTCGGCGGTGCGGGTGCGGTTGGTCTTCCAGTCGACGATCTCGTACGTCGCCCCGTCACCGTCGCCGTCCTTGTAGACGGCGTCGATACGGCCCCGTACGACGCGGCCGGCGATCGCGAGCTGGAACGGGGCCTCGACCCGGTACGGCGTGCGGTGCGCGTACTCGGTGCGCTCGAAGGCGTCCTTGAGGGCCTCCAGGTCGCGCTCGTCGGCGATCTCCGCCTCGCTGCCGGGCAGGTCCTCCGGCTCCAGCATGGGCAGCGTCAGCTCTTCGAAGCGGGCTTCGACCCAGGCATGGAATCGGGTGCCTCGGCGTGCGGCGGGTTGTGGAGGGCGCGGCATGGGGCGCGCGAGTTCCTGCGCGAACCCGTCCGGGTCGGCGGCCAGCCGCAGCAGTTGGGACGCGGTCAGCGACGGGGGCAGGGGTACGTCGGTGACGCTCGCGCGGGCGCGCAGGAGCTCCCCGGTGAGGGCGTCGAGGTCGCGGTCCCAGGAGGCGATGGTGCGGGCCTCCTCCGGGGTGACGGGGCCCTCAGGGGTGAAGGGGTAATCCGGAGTGGGAGGGTCCGGTTCCGTGGGGTGGGGGCGTGCGGGTGGTTCGGTGGAGGGCTCCGGCGGTAGCGCCTGGTGCGGGACGGTCGGGCGGTCCGTGGTCCAGGATTCCCAGTCTTCGGGGTCCTCGGGGTCCTCCTCCAGGAAAGGGTCCTCTTCGATGAAGGGGTCCTCGGGGAAGTCCTCCGAGGGCATTGCCTCGTCCGGTGGTGCAGGCCAGTCCGGATCGTCGTAAGTGTCCGCGTCATGCGTCGTGGCGGGGTGGCCGTCCGCGTGGGAGGTGAGGTTCTCCAGGTGGGCCAGGACCGTCTCGGCGGCCGCGCGGCGTCGCGCCAGGGCGGCCTCGTCGAGGGGCAGGGGCCAGACCTGGTCGGCGGTCTCCCGGTGCAGAGCCGGGTTCGCCTCGTCCTCGGCGGGCTCGTCGGCCCACGCCTCGACCTCGCCGTAACCGGCAGCGCAGTGGTCGTACAGGGCCTGCAGGAAGTCGGAGGGCCCGCGGGGCTTCTTCTGGCTAGGGCCCCACCAGTGGCCGGAGCCGAGGAGCAGGGAGCGAGGGCGGGTGAAGGTGACGTAGCCGAGGCGGAGTTCCTCGGTGTGCTGGTGGTCTTTCATGGCCTCGTGGAAGGCCTTCAGGCCGCGGGAGTCCCAGGAGGCGACATCGGGGAGCGTGTCGGCGTCGCCGCGCAGCTCGTGCGGGAGCACCTTGCCCTGGGCGGTCCACTTCTCGCGGCCCTGGGTGCTGGGGAAGGTGCCGGTGACCAGGCCGGGGACGGCGACGACGTCCCACTCCAGGCCCTTGGACTTGTGCGCGGTGAGCACCTTGACGGTGTTCTCGCCGCCGGGGAGGGCGTTGTCGAGGCCCTTCTCGTACTGGGCGGCGGTGCGCAGGAAGGCGAGGAAGGCGAGCAGGGTCGCCTGGTTGTCGCCGGCCGCGAACGAGGCGGCGATGTCGAGGAAGTTGGACAGGGTCTCGCGACGGCGGGCGGCCAGGGCGTGCGGGGAGGCCGAGAGTTCGACCTCCAGGCCGGTGACGGCGAGGACGCGGTGCAGGACGTCCATCAGCGGGTCGGACAGGGAGCGGCGCAGGTCGCGCAGTTCGGTGGCCAGACGGGCGAACCGCACGCGCGCGTCCGGCGAGAAGGGCAGGCCGTCGTCGTCCCCGCCGCCGTCGAGCGGCGTCTCCAGGAACGTGTCGAGGGCGTCCGCGAGCGAGATCACCTCGGCGGGGTCGACCCCCTCGACGGCCTCGGCGAGCCGACGGTCCGGGTCGTCGTCGCCGTCCACGCGCGCGTGGGACACCAGCAGCCGTGCGCGGCGCCCCAGGAGGGCGAGGTCGCGCGGGCCGATGCGCCAGCGCGGGCCGGTGAGGAGGCGGACCAGGGAGGCGTTGGCACCGGGGTCCTGGAGGACTTCGCAGACGGCGACCAGGTCGGCGACCTCGGGGAGGTGGAGCAGCCCGGACAGGCCGACGACCTCGACGGGGACGTCACGGGCGACGAGCGCGCCCTGGATCTCGGCGAAGTCGGTCGCCGTACGGCACAGGACGGCGATCTCGCCGGGCGCCTTGCCGGTGTTCACGAGATGGGCGATGGAGTCGGCGAGCCAGTCCATCTCCTCGGCGTGGGTGGGCAGCAGCGCACAGCGGACGGTGCCGTCGCGCTCGGCTCCGGGGGCCGGGCGGAGGGCCTCCACGCCCGCGTGCATGGCGCGCAGGGGCTCCGCGAGGCCGTTGGCGAGGTCGAGGAGGCGGCCGCCGCTGCGGCGGTTCTCGCTGAGCGCCTGGCGGGTGACGAGGCGGCCGTCGGTGTGGGCGAAGTGCTCGGGGAAGTCGTCGAGGTTGGCGACGGAGGCGCCGCGCCAGCCGTAGATCGCCTGGCAGGGGTCGCCGACGGCGGTCACCGGATGGCCGGTGCCGCCCCCGAACAGGCCCGCCAGAAGGACGCGTTGGGCGACGGACGTGTCCTGGTACTCGTCGAGGAGGACCACGCGGAACTCGTCGCGCAGGATGCGGCCCACCTCGGGGATCCGGGCGAGCTGCGCCGACAGGGCGATCTGGTCGCCGAAGTCGAGCAGATCGCGCTCCCTCTTGGCGGCGCGGTAGCGCACCACCAGCTCGGCGAGTTCGCGGCGGGCGGCGGCCGTCTCGGGGACCTTGCGCAGATCGGCGTTGGTGAGCTTGGCGCCCTGGAGGGTGAGCAGCAGTTCGGCGTCGTACGCGCGCAGGGCCTCGGGCCGTACGAGGTGCTCGGCGAGCTCGGCGTCCAGGGTGAGAAGGTCGCTGACCAGGTCGGCGAAGGAGCGGGTGAGGGCCGGGTACGGGCCCGGGGACTCGCGCAGCACGCGTGCGGCGAGCTGGTAGCGGGTGGCGTCGGCGAGCAGGCGGGACGTCGGCTCCAGGCCGAGGCGCAGGCCGTGGTCGGTCAGCAGGCGGCCCGCGAAGGCGTGGTACGTCGAGATCACCGGCTCGCCCGGCGGGTTGTCCGGATCGATGACGTCGGGGTCGGTGACGCCGGCCTTGACGAGCGCCTTGCGGACGCGCTCGGCGAGTTCGCCGGCCGCCTTGTTGGTGAAGGTCAGGCCGAGGACCTGTTCGGGAGCGACCTGGCCGGTGCCGACCAGCCACACCACGCGCGCCGCCATCACCGTCGTCTTGCCCGATCCGGCTCCGGCAACGATCACCTGCGGGGCCGGCGGCGCGATGATGCAGGCCGTCTGCTCCGGGGTGAACGGGATACCGAGGAGCTCCTTGAGCTGATCGGGATCGGTGATACGGGCGGACATCTCAGAGAGGCTAGCTGCGGGCACTGACAGTGGATGCCGGATCGGTCCTCGGGCCCGGAGAAGCGCAGGTCAGCATGCGAGGTGCGATAGGTCACTCCGGTGCCTCGGCCACGTGTCGCCCTACCTGCTCGACCACGTGTCGCTCGACCTACTCGACCACGTGCCGTCCCTCGGGCCGCACACTGCACGACGCCCGGAACGCGCAGTGTGTGCAGTGCTGGCCCGCGCTGGGCGTGAACCGCTCGTCGAGGACCTTGCCGGCCGCCGTGGCCAGCAGGTCGCCGACCCACTCCCCGTCCGGGCCGTCCAGGGGCTCCTGCCCCTGCACCTTGGGCAGCGTCTCGCCGCCGTCCCGCTTGGCGGCGCCCTGGCGCAGCTGGACGAGTTCGGCGCCGCCCGGCTCCGGACGTATGCCGTCGAAGGCCTCGTCCACGGCACCCTCGCGGACGGCGAGCTGGTAGACGGCGAGCTGCGGGTGGCGGGCCACCTCGGCCGCGCTGGGTGCCTGCTTGCCGGTCTTGAAGTCGACGACGTAGGCCCGTCCTTCGCCGTCGGCCTCGACGCGGTCCATCTGGCCGCGGATGCGGACCTCGACGTCGCCCGCTTCGAGGGTGACGTCGAAGTCGTGCTCACTGGCCACCGGCGTACGCCCCGCACGGTCCATCACGTGCCACTTCAGGAAGCGTTCGACCGCCACGCGCGCGTTGTCCTTCTCCTGCGCCGACTTCCAGGGCGCGTCGAAGGCCAGCGCGTTCCACACGGAGTCAAGGCGCTCCATGAGGACGGCGAGGTCGGCCGGGGTGTGTCCGGAGGCGACCTCGTCGGCGAGGACGTGCACCACGTTGCCGAAGCCCTGGGCGGCGGTCGCGGGTGCGTCGGCCTTCACCTCGCGGCCCAGGAACCACTGCAGGGAGCAGGTGTTGGCGAGCTGGTCGAGGGCGCTTCCGGACAGCACGACGGGTTGGTCGCGGTTGCGCAGCGGCACCTTGGACTCGGTCGGCTCGAACATGCCCCACCAGCGGTAGGGGTGTGCGGACGGCACCAGCGGGCGGCCCTCTTCGTCTGCGAGCGCGGCGAGCCGGGCCAGTCGGCGAGCGGCGGCCTCCCTGAGCGTGTCCGACGCGCGCGGGTCGACCGTGGTCGCCCGGAGTTCGGCGACGAGCGCGGCGACGGCCAGCGGGCGGCGCGGGCGGCCTGTCACGTCCCTCGGCTCGACGCCGAGTTCGGTCAGGAAGCGGGAGGGCTGGTCACCGTCGTCGGCCGGGGCCTTCACCGCGGTGACGACGAGGCGTTCACGCGCGCGCGTGGCGGCGACATAGAACAGACGACGTTCCTCCGCCAGCAGCGCCCCCGGGGTGAGCGGTTCGGCGAGCCCGTCGCGGCCGATGCGGTCGGCTTCCAGGAGCGAGCCGCGGCGGCGCAGATCCGGCCACAGCCCCTCCTGGACGCCGGCGACGACGACCAGCCGCCACTCCAGGCCCTTGGAGCGATGCGCGGTCATCAGGCGCACGGCGTCGGGGCGTACGGCACGCCGTGTGAGGGTGTCGGCGGCGATGTCCTCGGCCTCGATCTCCGCCAGGAAGTTCAGGGTGCCCCGGCCGCCGGTGCGCTCCTCGGCGCGGGCCGCGGTCGCGAACAGTGCGCATACGGCGTCGAGGTCACGGTCGGCGTTGCGTCCGGCCGCGCCGCCGCGGCGGGCGGTCCGCTCCAGACGCGTGGGCCACGGCGTGCCCTCCCACAGGTCCCACAGCGCCTCCTCGGCCGTACCGCCGCCCGCGAGGCGCTCACGGGCCTTGCCGAGCAGCGCGCCGAGCCGCTGGGCACCACGCGCGTACGTGGGGTCGTGCACCGCCAACCGCTCCGGCTCGGCCAGTGCCCGCGCGAGCAGCTCGTCCGAGGGCGGCGGCAGCGGGTTGCCCGCGGCCCGCTCTTCGTCGCGCAGGGCCCGCCCGAGGCGCCGCAGGTCGGCGGCGTCCATGCCTGCGAGGGGGGAGGCGAGCAGGGTGAGGGCGGTCTCGGTGTCGAGCCAGGAGGCACCGGGATCGGGCCGGGCGGCCGAGGCATCGCCCTCCGGTTCGGGCCGGACGGCCAAGGCGTCGCCCTCGGCTTCGGCCGCTTCTCCGGTACGTACGCCGGCCTCGGCCACTTCCTCAGCACGTACGTCGACGTCGCCGCCGCCCCGCGCAGGCTGCGCCTCCGCCGTCGCCACCGCCCGCAACGCCGTCAGCAGCGGCGCCACCGCCGGCTCGTGCCGCAGTGGCAGGTCGTCGCCGTCGATGTCCAAAGGCACCCCGGCGGCAGTGAGCGCCCTGCGCACCGTCGGGATCGTGCGCGACCCCGCACGCACCAGGACGGCCATCTCGCTCCAGGGCACGCCGTCCTCCAGATGCGCCCTGCGCAGAATGTCGGCGATGTTGTCCAGCTCGGTGCCGGGCGTCGGGTACGTGAAGACCTCGACGCGGCCGCCCTCGCGGACCGCAGCGAGCTCTCGATGGGCGCGTACCTTCTCCGCCGGTAGCCGGGTGAGCGGCATGCGCTGGGTGAGCAGCCGGGTGGCGGTCAACAGGGCGGCGCCGGAGCGGCGGGAGGTGCGCAGGACCTCGACGGGCGCGGGGCGGCCGTCCGCGCGCGGGAAGGCGTGCGGGAACTCCAGGATGCCGTTCACGTCGGCGCCCCGGAAGGCGTAGATCGACTGGTCGGGGTCACCGAAGGCGACAAGGGTGCGGCCGCCGCCGGCGAGGGCGTGCAGCAGCCGTACCTGGGCCGGATCGGTGTCCTGGTACTCGTCGACGTACACGGCGTCGTACCGCGCGGCGAGCAGCTGGGCGGCCTCGGGGCGGCGGGCGAGGAGCACCGCGCGGTGGACCAGTTCGGCGTAGTCGAGCACGCCCTGCATGTCGAGCACGTCGAGGTACTCGGCGAGGAAGGACGCCGCGGCGCGCCAGTCGGGGCGGCCGATGCGGCGGGCGAAGGCGTCCAGGGCGTCGGGGCCGAGGCCCAGTTCGCGGCTGCGGGCGAGGACCGCGCGGACCTCGTCGGCGAAGCCGCGGGTGGTCAGGCAGGCGCGCAGTTCGTCCGGCCAGCGCACGTGCGCGAGGCCGAGCCGCTCCAGGTCGGGCCCGCCCGCCAGCAGTTCCCGCACCGTCACGTCCTGCTCGGGGCCCGAGAGCAGCCGCAGGGGCTCCACGAACAGGTCGCTGTCCTGGTGGGCGCGGACCAGGGCGTAGCAGAACGAGTGGAACGTGGTCGCCTGGGGCGCGCGGGCCGCCCCTATGCGCAGCGCCATACGGTCGCGCAGTTCCACGGCGGCCTTGCGGCTGAACGTCAGCACCAGAATGCGCTCGGGGTCCCCGCCACGGGCGATGCGCGCCGCCACCGACTCGACGAGGGTGGTGGTCTTTCCAGTACCCGGACCTGCGAGGACGAGCAGCGGGCCGGTCGCGTGGTCAACCACGGCGCGCTGTGCGGCGTCCAGACGAGGGGGAGCCACCTGGACCGGCGGGGTACGCACCAGCCGGTAAACGCCACGGGTCCCCTGTCGCACCTGGGGGTGCGACAGGCGCCTGGTGGAGGAAGAGGAGCTCACGTGGTTCGCCGGTCCTGGTGGGTGTGCGAGTTGTCACTGCCGGCGCGGAGCGCCGTCGTTGAGGGGTGGTGGTCGGGTGACGGGTGGGCCGCCCCTCGCGCGTGGAGGGCGGTGGCCGCGGGGTGAGGGGGACACGCGCAGCCGACGCTACGCCGAGGGGTGGTGCGGAAGCAGGGCTTCCGATTCATCCCTCAGTTCACTTCTGGCACATGCGTCCCTCGACTCACGAACGTACGTCATGCCACGCACGTGCCCCCTATCCCCCGTACGGATCACAGGTCACACAGCGGGCCGTCCGATGGCGGAAGCTGTCAGGTGTGACCCTGTGCGCGTTCGCCGCCGTCCCAGCGCGCCCGCCTCATGTCGAGGCGCGGCAGGTGGCCCTCGGCGGCCCTGCTCGCCTCCTTCAGAGGCGTGCCCTCGACGCGGTAGTGCTCCAGCGCTCTCAGCTCGTGACCCGGCAGCAGCACCCCGTCCGCGCGGACCACCCGCCACCACGGGACGGCTCCCCCGTAGAGAGCCATCACCCGGCCGACCTGCCGGGGCCCGCCCTCCTCCAGCCACTCCGCGACATCCCCGTACGTCATGACGCGGCCCGGCGGAATCAGCTCGGCGACCTCGAGGACGCGCTCGGCGTACTCCGGCAGCGCGTCCACGGGCTCCGGCAGCGCGTCCACGGGCTCCGGGTGGGCGTCGTCGTACTCCAGGCGGGCGTCGTGCGGAAGGCTCTCCTCGCTCATCCGGCCCATCCTGCCCCACCCCACCGACAATGTGACGCGCTCGCCACTGTGCGTATGCCTCGCCCCGGGGCAGTGCTTCGGGCAGACTGTGCGCCCCCGCATTTGCACCCTGATGCCCCCGTGTGTCGGTGGGGCATGCCACCATCGTGCGGGCGGTGACTGGTGATACGAGACCAAGAAGAGACGATGAAGCAACAGGGTGTGCACCCGGAGGACGCGGCGAGCACCTCTGACGCTTCGTCGCGCCCGGACACCGCGAACGCCGGCAAGAAGGACCCCGGCGAGAGCGACAGCGGCAAGAAGGACGAGGTCAAAAAGGGCGCGGACGCGAACGACGCCGGACGCAAGGCCATCGAGGGGAAGGTGCCGTACGACCTGGACGAGGTGCACGTCGACGAGGTCGAGGGCGACGAACCGCTGCTCCCCGCGCGCGTGCACCGTCCGTCCGACCTCATGCGACTGCTCGTGGGCGTGCTGGGCATCGCCCTGCTGCTCGCGATCGCCGCTTTCGCCCACGGCACCACTTCAGGACTTGAGCAGGACATCAACAAGGGCACCGGCCAGGCGCCCGACGTGTTCAGCAAGATGGCCGGGCTGGTGTCCAGCATCGCGATCCTCCTGGTGCCCGTCGCCTTCGCGATCGAGCGGCTGATCAAGCGGGACGGGCTGCGCATCGCCGACGGCGTCCTCGCGGCCGTCCTCGCGCACGGGGTGACGCTCGCCACCGACCTGTGGGTCGCGCGGGCCGCCCCCGAGTCCATCCGGGACGCGCTCACCCAGCCGTCGCCCGGCGACATCGGCTCCCTCACCGACCCGGTGCACGGCTATCTCGCGCCGGTCATCGCGTACATGACGGCCGTGGGCATGTCCCGCAGACCCCGCTGGCGTGCGGTCCTGTGGGCGGTCCTGGTCCTGTACGCCTTCTCCATGCTGGTCACCGGCTACACCACGCCGTTCTCGATCCTCCTGACACTGCTGATCGGCTGGACCGTCGCCTACGGCACGCTGTACGCGGTCGGCTCGCCCAATGTCCGTCCCACCGGACGGACCCTGATGGCGGGCCTCAGGCACGTCGGCTTCCGCCCGGTGAGCGCGGCCCGCGAGGAGACTTCCGACACACAGGAGACCGGCGACCGCGGGCGGCGCTACTTCGTCACCCTCGAGGACGGTCCGCCGCTGGATGTGACGGTGGTCGACCGGGAGCAGCAGGCGCAGGGCTTCTTCTATCGCGCGTGGCGCAATCTGACACTGCGCGGCTTTGCCACCCGAAGCAGCCTCCAGTCGCTGCGCCAGGCTCTGGAGCAGGAGGCACTGCTCGCCTACGCGGCCATCGCGGCCGGCGCCAACGCGCCCAAGCTGATCGCGACCTCCGAGCTCGGCCCGGACGCCGTGATGCTGGTCTACGAGCACACCGGCGGCCACACCCTGGACTCGCTCTCGGACGAGGAGATCACCGACGACCTGCTGCGCGGCGCCTGGCTCCAGGTCAAGGCCCTGCAGTCCCGGCGTATCGCGCACCGCAGGCTGGTGGGTGACGCGATTCTGGTGGATCGTTCCAGCAAGGTGATCATCACTGACCTGCGCATCGGCGAGATCGCGGCCAACAATCTGCTGCTGCGGATGGACATCTCCCAGCTGCTGGTGACGCTCGGCCTCCGGGTGGGCGCCGAGCGCGCGGTGGCCTCGGCGGTGAGCGTGCTCGGGCCCGACGCGGTGGCCGACTGTCTTCCGATGCTGCAGCCCATCGCGCTGAGCCGCTCCACGCGCGCGACGCTGCGCAGACTCGCCCGGGAGCGGGCCCAGCGCGAGCGCGAGGCGGTGCTGGAGGCGTCCCGGCTCGCCAAGCACGCCCGCAGCGAGGAGGCAACGGACGGCGCCGGGACTGTACTCGGCAAGCCGGACAAGAAGACGGTACGGGCGCAGGCGCGGGCCGAGAAGCGGGCCATCGACGAGGCCCTGGACGAGGCGCGCGAGGAGGATCTGCTCACGCAGATCCGCCACGAGATGCTGCGGATCAGGCCGCAGGCTCCGGTCGAACCGGCCCGCCTTGAGCGGGTACGGCCGCGCACGCTGATCAGTTTCATCGCCGGTGCCATCGCCGCGTACTTCCTGCTGACGCAGCTCACCCACATCGAGTTCGGCCCGGTCATCGCCAACGCCCAGTGGGGCTGGGTGGCCGCGGCCGTACTGTTTTCGGCGGCCAGCTACTTCGCGGCGGCGATGGCGCTGCTGGGGTTCGTGCCCGAGCGGGTGCCGTTCCGGCGCACCGTCACGGCGCAGGTCGCCGGGTCGTTCGTGAAGATCGTCGCGCCGGCCGCGGTCGGTGGCGTCGCCCTCAACACGCGCTTCCTGCAGCGCGCGGGGGTGCGGCCGGGGCTCGCGGTGGCGAGCGTCGGCGCGTCACAGCTGTTCGGGCTCGGCTGCCACATCCTGATGCTGCTGGCCTTCGGCTATCTCACCGGCACCGAGAAGACGCCGTCGCTGTCGCCGTCCCGGACCGTCATCGCGGGCCTGCTGACGGTGGCGGTCCTCGTGCTTGTGGTGACCTCGGTGCCCTTCCTGCGGAAATTCGTCGTCACGCGCGTGAGGTCGCTGTTCGCGGGTGTCGTGCCGCGCATGCTCGACGTACTGCAGCGGCCGCAGAAGCTGGTCACCGGCATCGGTGGCATGCTGCTGCTGACCGCGTGCTTCGTGATGTGCCTGGACGCGTCGATCCGGGCCTTCGGCAGCGAGGGGACCTCGCTCAGCATCGCCAGCGTGGCCGTCGTCTTCCTCGCAGGCAACGCGCTCGGCTCCGCGGCCCCGACCCCGGGCGGCGTGGGCGCCGTGGACGTGACCCTGACCTTCGGTCTGATCGCCGTGGGCCTGCCCAGCGAGGTCGCCACCCCCTCGGTGCTGCTGTTCCGGATGCTGACGCTGTGGCTGCCGGTGCTGCCGGGCTGGTTGGCCTTCAACCACCTGACGCGCAAGGGCGCGCTGTAGCGCGGGGCGTCGTACGGAGGGCCGGGATGCCCCGTCGTGCGGGAGGTCTTGTCGTAGGAGAGGTCTCCTCGTAGGAGAGGTCTCGTCGTGCGGAGACCTTGTCGTGCGGGAGGCCTCTTCGTGCGGAGTGCGGAGGCCTCGGTGTGCGGGGCCTTGTCGTACGAGGAGCGTGGCGCCGTATGTTGCAAGGGCACGGCACAGGTGAGGCGCCGCGGTCCCTCGTACGGCACGCGCCCCGAGCGCCTCACCACGTACGACCGCAGGATGGGACCATGCCGAACCCTCCCCGGATGCGCGCAGCCGCCCTGACCGCCACGGCCCTGCTGGTGTCCGCCCTGCTGGCGGGCTGCAGCGACGACGACTCCGGGGACGAGGATCTGACGGCCCAGGAGCTGAGCTGGAAGGACTGCCCGGCCCCCTCCCAGGCGCAGGGCGGCGGGGGCAGCCCGTCACCTCTGCCGGGCGGCGGCGCATGGCAGTGCGCCACGATGAAGGCACCGCGCGACTGGGACGAGCCCAAGGGCGACACGATCGACATCGAGCTGATCCGGGTGAAGGCCAGCGGCGACGCGAACCGGCGCATCGGCTCGCTGATCTTCAACTTCGGCGGGCCCGGCGGGTCGGGCGTCACCAGCCTGCCTTCCTTCGCCGGCGGGTATGAGAAGCTGCGCGCCCGCTACGACCTGGTGAGCTTCGACCCGCGCGGGGTCGGCCGCAGCGAGCCCGTGCGGTGCGGGAACGACCAGCACCTCGACGCCTACTTCCAGCAGGACGCAACGCCCGACGACGCCGCCGAGCGGACCGAACTGCTGGACAGCGCCAAGGAGTTCAACGCGGCGTGCGAGAAGAACTCCGACGGGATGCTGCCCCATGTGATCACCACCGACGCGGCCCGTGACCTGGACCTGATGCGCCAGGTCCTCGGCGACGACAAGCTGCACTACTTCGGCGTCTCCTACGGCACCGAACTCGGCGGCGTATACGCCCACTTGTTCCCCGCAAACGTGGGGCGCGCCGTCTTCGACGCGGTCGTCGACCCGACGAAGAACGCCGAGCAGAACGCGCTCGCGCAGGCCGAGGGTTTTCAGCTCGCACTGGACAACTTCGCCGAGGACTGCACGTCGAAGACCGAGGCCTGCCCGATCGGCGACACCCCCCAGGACGTCAAGGACCGCATCGCCAAGCTGCTGAAGGACCTCGACAGCAAACCGATCCAGGGCATCTTCCCGCGCGAGCTGACCCAGACCGCCGCGACGTCCGGCATCATGCAGGCGCTGTACTCGAAGAACTTCTGGGAGTACCTCACCCAGGGCCTGGTGCAGGCGTACGACGGTGACGGCAGCTCCCTGATGCTGCTGGCCGACTCGAGCACCGGACGCCGCGAGAACGGCGAGTACAGCAACATCATCCCGGCCAACGTGGCGATCAACTGTGCCGATGACAAGCCCCGGTACACAGCCGAGGACGTGGAGCGGAGACTGCCCGCGTTCCGGGCCGCCTCGAACCTGTTCGGCGACTCCCTGGCCTGGTCCATGCTCAGCTGCACCGACTGGGCCGTGGCGGGCGCCGCCGACCATCCCGAGGTCGGTGCGCCCGGCTCGGCGCCGATCCTCGTCGTGGGCAACACCGGCGACCCGGCCACGCCGTACGAGGGCGCGCGGAGGATGGTCCAGGCGCTGGGCAAGGGGGTGGGCGTCGAGCTGACGTACAAGGGGCAGGGACACGGGGCGTACAACAGCAAGAACAAGTGCGTGCAGGACGCGGTGAACGGTTATCTGCTGGACGGGAAGGCGCCGGCGGCGGGCACCGTCTGCTCCTGAAACTGACCGAGGAAGCGCCAAACTGGCAGGTCAGAGGGTTACCCACAGGCCGCTACGGCCCTTTCGTGATCCGCCTACTATGGCCTGACCGCCATCCGCGGCACGGTGCGGACGGCCTGCGAGGGGGGAAATGGCATGGCGCGATTCGCATGGTGGACGGCCCTGACGGCCACCGCCGCGCTCCTGGCGACGGGCTGCAGTGGCGGCTCGTCCGACGGCGGCAAGGCCGGCGGGAAGGCGAGCGGGACGAGTTCCTCGGCCACGTCCGCCGGCTCGGCGACGCCATTGCCGTCCTCCCTGACCTCGCAAAAGCTCGACTGGGGACGCTGCAAGGCCACCGGGGACTCCCCCGCGCCGGGCGACGAGTGGCAGTGCGCGACGCTCGAGGCGCCGCTGGACTGGGCGAAGCCGGAGGGCAGGACGATCGACCTCGCCCTGATCCGCACCAAGGCCAGTGCCGACGACCGCATCGGCTCGCTCCTGTTCAACTTCGGCGGTCCCGGCAGCTCGGGGGTGTCCACGCTGCCGTGGTACGCCTCCTCCACCTCCGAGCTCGCCAAGCGGTACGACCTGGTGAGCTGGGACCCGCGCGGGGTCGGCGCCAGTGAAGGCGTGCGCTGCCGCGGCGACAAGGAGATCCAGGCCTCCGAGTCCGTGGACATCACGCCGGACACCTCGGCGGAGGAGACGGCCTACCTCCGGGACGCCGCCGACTTCGGCAAGGGCTGCCAGAAGTCCGAGGGGACGCTGATCGCGCATGTGTCGACCACCGACACCGCCCGCGACATGGACCTGATGCGCCAGGTCCTCGGCGACACGAAGATGCACTACTTCGGCATCTCCTACGGCACCGAACTCGGCGGCGTATACGCCCACTTGTTCCCGAGGAACGTGGGGCGGCTGATCCTGGACGCGGTCGTCGACCCGAGCGCCGACGGGGAGGGACACGCCGAGAACCAGGCCAGGGGCTTCCAGCGCGCGCTGAACAACTACCTCGAGTCCACCGGCCAGGGCGCCGATGAAGGCACGCAGAAGATCGTGGACCTGCTGAAGCGCATCGACGCGAGCCCGCTGCCGACGTCGTCCGGACGGAAACTCACCGAGGCACTCGCGCTCATCGGCATCATCAGGCCGCTGTACAGCGAAGCGAGCTGGCCGACCCTGACCAGCGCCCTGGAGGCGGCCGAGGAGGGAGACGGCTCGGAACTCCTGGCACTCGCCGACGACTACAACGATCGCAGCGCCTCGGGGCACTACAGCACGGGGACCCACTCGCAACGGGTCATATCGTGCCTGGACACCAAGCAGCGGCCGACGGTCGAGGAGACGAAGAAGCTGCTGCCGCGGTTCGAGAAGGTCTCGCCCGTGTTCGGTCCCATGCTGGGCTGGGACACGGCCGGCTGGTGCCACGACTGGCCGGTGGCCGGGCAGCACGACACCCCGGAGGTGAGTGCGCGGGGTGCGGCACCCATCCTTCTGGTCGGCAACACCGGCGACCCGGCGACGCCCTACGAGGGCACCCGGAAGATGGCCGACGAACTGGGCAAGGGCGTCGGCGTGATGCTCACCTGGAAGGGCGAGGGCCACGCCGCGTACGGGAAGGGGAACGACTGCGTCGACTCCACGGTGAACGCGTACCTGCTGCGGGGGACGGTACCGAAGGACGGCAAGGTCTGCTCATGACGGCGGCGGGGACTTCGAGCACCTGCGAAGCCCGGGGCGTGGTGCCCCAAGCACGCGTAGAAGTGCCTGAGCGCATGGCGGGCAGGGGGGCACCAGACATGCTCGACACAGCTGTCGATCAGGTCATCGACTGTGACCCTGGAATCCCACCTTCGTCTTGGGCCCAGCGCTCAACAACCTCGCAGAGAATATTCAGACGCCCGGCAGAAGCGCCTGGGCACCTCATCAAGAAGATCAATCAGCTGCCTCCCCGGACATCCGCCCACAGGGCCCTCGCACCCCTGGTAGGCCCACTTGGCATTGATCCGTGAGCCTGCCCGGAGAACTGCCGACGCCAACCAACAACGACAACGACAACGACAGAAGCCCACGGCATCTGAACTGGTCAGAGCCGTGGGCTTTTTCTGTTCCGCTGGTCAGCGGGCGGGCCGTTTAGTAGACCGGCTTGTGCGGCTCGATCTGGTTGACCCAGCCGATGACGCCGCCGCCGACGTGTACGGCGTCGGCGAAGCCTGCCGACTTCAGGACTGCGAGGACTTCCGCACTGCGGACACCCGTCTTGCAGTGCAAGACGATCTTCTTGTCCTGCGGGAGGGTCTCCAGGGCGGTGCCCATGAGGAACTCGTTCTTCGGGATCAGCCGGGCGCCGGGGATCGAGACGATCTCGTACTCGTTGATCTCGCGGACGTCGATGATCTCGATGTTCTCGCCGTCGTCGATCCACTCCTTGAGCTGCTTGGGAGTGATCGTCGAGCCGGCGGCCGCCTCCTGGGCCTCCTCGGAGACGACGCCACAGAAGGCCTCGTAGTCGATGAGCTCGGTGACGGTCGGGTTCTCGCCGCAGACCGCGCAGTTGGGGTCCTTGCGGACCTTGACCTGGCGGTACTGCATCTCCAGGGCGTCGTAGATCATCAGTCGGCCGACCAGCGGCTCACCGATGCCCGCGAGGAGCTTGATCGCCTCGTTGACCTGGATGGAGCCGATGGACGCGCACAGCACGCCCAGCACGCCGCCCTCGGCGCAGGAGGGGACCATGCCCGGCGGCGGGGGCTCCGGGTAGAGGCAGCGGTAGCAGGGACCGTGCTCGGACCAGAAGACGGAGGCCTGGCCGTCGAAGCGGTAGATCGAGCCCCACACGTACGGCTTGTTCAGCAGCACGCAGGCGTCGTTGACCAGGTAGCGGGTCGCGAAGTTGTCCGTGCCGTCGACGATCAGGTCGTACTGGCTGAAGATGTCCATCACGTTCTCGGCTTCGAGCCGCTCTTCGTGAAGGATCACGTTCACGTACGGGTTGATGCCGAGGACGGAGTCGCGCGCGGACTCGGCCTTGGAGCGGCCGATGTCGGCCTGGCTGTGGATGATCTGGCGCTGCAGGTTCGATTCGTCGACCTCGTCGAACTCCACGATGCCGAGCGTGCCGACGCCCGCCGCGGCCAGGTACATCAGCGCCGGCGAGCCCAGGCCGCCGGCGCCCACACACAGCACCTTGGCGTTCTTCAGCCGCTTCTGCCCGTCCATCCCCACGTCGGGGATGATCAGGTGGCGGGAGTACCTGCGGACCTCGTCTACGGTGAGCTCGGATGCGGGCTCGACCAGGGGTGGCAGCGACACGGGGACTCCGTTGGTCGGTCGATCACTACGGTTGTTCTCTCCGTAACAGTGCCATGGCCTTTTTCATTCCGAGACACCTGTTCCGATCCGCGAGACGATTTCGTCCCAGTAGCCGGGCATGGTCCCCCAGGCGTCGGCGCGGCCGCCACGCCCGCCACGGTCGGTGCGGTCCGTGTGGTCGGTGAAATAGATGGTCGCCGCGCCCTGCCAGCGGGCGATGCGCAGTGCCTCGTCCAGGTGGGGTCGGGGCACTCCGTGAACGAAGTGGCAGAAGCGGTCGGGCGGGTAGTCGGCGGTCCACTCCGCCACCTGCGACCAGCGGTAGTCGCTCCACGAGCCCCGGAAGGTGACCAACTGGTCGGCGCACTCGGCGTAGCCCGGGTGGGGGTGGGTGCCGTGGCCGAGGACGATGTGGGCCTCGTCACGCAGCGCGCGGAGCGTGGTGATCGTGCGGCGGATCGCGGGCAGGGCGGCGCGTTCGGTCGGGCAGCGGTCCAGGAAGAAGCCGTCGACCCGGTACCAGTCGAGGTAGCGGTGCGCCTCGGAGATCACCTCACCGAAGGCGCGGGCGCCTTGGGCCGCCGCGACGTGCGGCGCCTCGACGTCCGCCCCCGCGACGTGCGCCGTGTCCAAATGGGCCGTGCCCAGGTGGGCGGCGTCCAGGTGGCCCAGGACGCGGACTCCCGCGTTGCGGAGCCGTCCGGTGGTCTCGAGGCAGTGCGGGTCGGGGCGGGTGCCGGGGCCGTCCGCGACGTTCAGGACCACCCAGTGCACGGGGGTGCCGGGGCGGGTGAGTTCGCCCCACTCGGTGGGGGCGAGGAGGGGGTGGGCGTAGCCGGGAATGCCGAGGCCGGTGCGGAGGCCCGTGCTCGTTGCCGTCGGTGGGGTGCCGGTCAGATACGGCATGCCGCCTCCATCCAGATGTCCCCCAGGGACTCTTCGAGGTTGATCCGGGGGCGCCAGCCGAGCCGGTCGCGTGCGGTGCGCACGTCGGCCTGCTGCCAGCTGCCGCAGCCGTCCGGGTACGCGACCGGGGCGCCGGCGCCCGCATGCGCCGCATGGGTCGAATGGGTCGCATGGGCCATGTGGTCCGAGTCGGCGCGGGGATGCCCGATGGACGGCCGCAACGGGCCGGGCGGACCGTCGAGTTCGTGCAGGGCGCCGCCGTATCCGGCCACGCGGGCGAGGACGGCGGCGGCGTCCCGGAGACGGACGGCGCGGCCCGAGCCGATGTTGATGACGCCCTGCGCGGCGGACAGCGAGGCGGCGTGGACGGCGCGGGCCACGTCGCGGACGTCGATGAAGTCGCGCTGGGCGCCGAGGCCGGTGAGTTTGAGCTCGCCGTCGCCGGACTGCATGGCGCGGCGCATGGCCTCGGCGAGGCGGCCGAGGGGGGAGCCGGCGGGGGTGCCGGGGCCTGCGGGCGAGAAGACCCTCAGGACGACGGCGTCCAGGCCGGAGCCCAGGACCAGTTCGGTGGCGGCGAGTTTGCTGACGCCGTACGGGCCGCCGGGGCGGGGAACGGCGTCCTCGGCCGTGGAGGAGCCGGGCTGGCTCGGGCCGTACTCGGCACCGCAGCCGATCTGGACGAGCCGGGCGCCGCAGCCGCTGCGGCGCAGGGCCTCGCAGACGGTGGCGACGGCGACGGTGTTGTGGCGGGTGAGTTCGCGGGCGCCGCCTCTGGTGGCACCGGCGCAGTTGATGACGACGCCGGGGTGGACCGCGTCGAGGAAGCGGGTGAGGGCGCCGGGGCTGCCGGACGCGAGGTCGAAGCGGACGTCGGCGTCGTCGCCGCGGCCGAGCGCGGTGAGTTGGACGGCGGGGTCCGCGAGGAGGCGGTCGGCTACGAAGCGGCCGAGGTAGCCGTTGGCTCCGATCAGCAGGACTCTCATCGGGCGGCTCCCGGGGCCGAGTCGTGGTCGGGTCGGGAGGTGATCATTTGGGGGTCTCCTTCAAGGACAAGGGCTTCAGGCAGAAGGGCTTTCAGGCAGAAGGGCAGCTGGTTCGTGGGCGCGTATGCCTGCGGGGGCCTCCGTCGGTCGGGGCGGGATGCCCGCGGCGGGCTGTGCGGGTGCCTCCGGCGGTGTGGCCGGGGTGCCTGCGGCGGCCTGTGCTGCTGCGTGGGGGTACGCGGATCCCCTGCGGGTGCGTTGTGGGTCGGGGCCGGCGCGGAGTGCGCGGCGTGCGCGGCACGGTCCTGGCGCGCGCCGGGGGATGTCCGTCCTCGGTCCCGCGGCTCGGTCGCTCAAAGGGGCACCGATTGTTGACGCCTGCCGCTGCGGGCGGGCGCACCCCGGCACGTCCCCTTCCCGCCGTACGCGAGTACGGCGCCGCGTCTGCGGGAGCTGCTGCCGCGTCAACACGGCTGGTCCGCGGTTGCGTGCGCCGACGCCCTCGTGAGGGTGCGTGTGGCGTGGAGCAGGAGGGTCAGGGCGCCCGTGCCGCAGGCGATGGTGGGGATGGCGGCCGGGCCCCATGCGTCGATCAGGGACTGGACGGGGGTTGCCAGCCAGGCGCAGCCGGGGAGGCGGGCTGTGAAGAGGGTGGTCAGGGCCGTGGCCTCGGCTGTGACTGCGGCGGTGAGGACCAGTGCGGGGGCGTGGGTGAAGCCGTGGGTGGCGAGGAGGCGGGAGAGGAGCAGAAGGGCGCCCAGGGCGAGGGTCTGGGGGTAGGCGGCGGGCTCGTCCAGGGCCGTGGTGGTCAGGGCGAGCAGGGCTGTCAGGGCGCCGAGGTAGAGGGCGAAGGTGCCCAGGAGCAGGGGCTTTACGGAGGTGGCGAAGTCCTCCAGGGCTCGGCTGGCCGACAGTTTGCGGCGGGCTCGTACGGCGAGGAGGTGCGCGCACCATGCCGCGGGGGCGCAGGAGAGGGCGAGGGCCAGGACGGGGGCTGTGGTGAGGGGCCAGAGGCCGTCGGCGGTGCCGTTGGGGAGGGCGTCGGGGCCTGCGGTGACGGCTGCCTGGAGGAGTCCGTCACCGATGAGGGCGTAGGCGAGGAGCCAGCAGGTCCGGGTGGCCGTCGGGCGTGTGACCGCCGGGCGTGCGGCGTGCGTGGTGGCGAGGGGGCCTCGGGCCAGTGCCGCGCGCAGGGCGAGGGTCACGGCGAGGGCTCCCACGGCGGCCGCGATCAGGCGAGACTGGCCGTGGGTGAGGTGCAGGGCGGTCACGGCCGCCGCGCAGAGGGCTCCGGGGAGGAGGGTGAGGAGAATCCAGTCGGCTCGCGCGCGGGGGGTGGTGAGGGGTGGGGGGCCGACGGGCGTTTCGCCGTCGCGGGCCACTCGGGCGTACATCTCCTCCGCGAGGGAGAAGACGTCCCGGTGCAGGAAGCGTGCCGCGGTGCGGTCGGTGACGCCGTGGGCCTCCAGGCCGGCGGCGATCTCCAGGGGGTCCACCGCGCGTTCGCACAGGGCGCGGTGACGGTGCAGCAGCGCCTTCACGGGGTCGGCGCCGGTGCGGCGGGTGGGGGTCGGCCGTGGGCCGGTGGTGGTGCGGGTGGCGGTCGGTTCTTGGCCGCTAAGGGGTGCGTCGGCTCCCGTCTCGTGTACGTCCGTCTCTGCCACGAGCCACTCCTCCGACCGCTCGTCCCAAGCCCCGGGGCTGGTCGGGGCGCCAGGACGGTCCAGGCCTCCCAGGCCGCTCATCGCGCCGCCTCCGTCGCGGGCGTCGCAGGCGACGCGGTGGCGCGTACGGGGGCTCCGCTCGGGCGGGCCGGGCCGCCGCGGGCCACCAGGCGTGCGGATCGCTCGGTCCAGCGGCCGGGGACGTGGGCCTCGGCGGGTACGGCGAAGGGCAAGGGGGCTCCGGCCTCGTCGAGGACGACGCTACGGCGGACCGGCGTGCGCGAGACGATCTCCAGGTAAATGCCGTGAAATGCTGCGACGTTCTGCTCGACGGTGAACAGTTCGAGCGCACGCGCGCGTGCCGCCGCGCCCAGGCGCTCACGGCGCTCGGGGTCGCGCAACAGCGCCACACAGGCCTCCGCGAGCGCCCGTGGGTTGCGCGGGGGTACGACGAGACCGGTGCCGCCGATGACCTCCACCACCGCGCCGACGTCCGTGGACACCGTCACACGGCCGCAGAACATGGCCTCGACCAGGCTGATCGGAAAGCCCTCGACGACGCTGGACAGGACGGCCACGGCACCCGAGGCGTACGCGTCGGCGAGCGTGGGGATCTCCGGGCCGCCGATCTCCTCGAAGGAGACCGGGTTGTCGCCGACGATGTGCGGGCCCTCGGCCTCGTCGGGGAAGAGCTGCGCGGCCAGCGCCCTGCAGTGGCCGAGGTAGGCGGCGCCCTCGGGGCCCGAGGGGGTACCGACGATCCGCAGCCGCGTCTTCGGCTCCTCCTTGCGGACCTCGGCGAAGGCGTGCAGCAACGACACCAGGTCCTTGGCGGGTTCGATACGGCCGACCCAGACGAGCGTGTCCGGGTCCGCGCACTCCTGGGCCTCGCCGACCTCCGCGAAGCGGGAAGCGTCCATGCCGGGGTAGACCGTGCGCAGCTTCGCGCGGTCGGCGCCGCAGCGTTCCTGCCAGCGGCGGGCGTGGGCGTTGCCGGGCGTGATGACGGCGGCCCGGGCGTACGTCTCGGCGGCGAGCCTGCCGTGGAAGGCGGCGAGCAGGGACCGTACGGCGGGCGAGGACTCGGTGGCGGCCAGGTAGTGCGTGCGGAGCCGCACCCCGTACTCGGTCAGCAGCAGCGGTACGCCGCAGAAGTGGTGGGCGAGCAGGCCCGGCAGGGCCGCCGAGCCGCCGGAAGCGGCGTGGCACAGGTCGACCGAGCCCAGGCCGTCGTCCTCGTACCAGTCGAGCGAGAGGGGGCGCAGGGCGCGTTCCAGATGTGCGGCGAAGGCCAGCAGATCGGGTACGCGCGCCTCACGCGCCTGGCGCAGGGCGCCCCGCGCCCGGCAGGCGCGCTCAAGGGCGCGTACGGCGGCCTCGGAGCGGAGCGCTCCCACCAGTCCGCCCTCGTCGCGGGCGAGTTCGGCGAGCCCGTACAGCGCGTTGCCGAAACGGTCCGCCTCAGTGGCCGACGCGTCCTCCGAGGCCCCGGTAGCGTCTCTGGTGCCCCCTGCGCAGAGCACGGCCACCAACTCGCCGTAGCACTCGGCGAACCGCCGGCGCGCACGGCGCCCGTACACCACCCCGTCGTCCTCGGCCGTCCACAGCGGCGCCGTGCGCACGCGGCTGACCTGCGGTGGCAGCGGGCCCCAGCCCTCGTCCTCCTGGCGCTCGCTGCGGCTGAGCGCGTAGATGTCGAACTCGTGCTGTCCGAGCCCGCGCACGAGCCGGTCGCACCAGAGCCTGGCGTCACCGTTCACATACGGATAGCCACCCTCCGCAATCAGTCCGATGCGCACGAGTACACCCCCGATCTCCCTAAGGGGAGCCACCGTTCCTCCGGCGGCTCGCAGCGGGACGAACGTAAGGGGACAAGGCGGTGGCGCGACGGACGGTTGTCCATCGCGCCACCAAAAGGGGTGAACGGTCGTAACTTTCCCGTGCAGGTCGCGTTCCGTCGCGCTAAGAGATCAAACGCGCACGGATCGTCACACCTGAACGACCGGGGCCACCGAGGCCACCCGGGCCACCGGGAGGGTCACACCACGGCCAACTCCCGTCGTGCTGCCCGCCGCTGGGCCGCGATCCGCGGATCGAGTGCCGGTACGGCGGCCAGGAGCTGCTTGGTGTACGGGTCCTGCGGGCTGTCGTACACCTCGTCGGCGGGGCCTTCCTCGACGATCCGCCCGCGCCGCATCACCGCGACCCGGTCGCTGACCTGGCGTACGACGGCGAGGTCGTGCGCGACGAAGACGAGGGCGAGTCCGAGTTCGCGCTGCAACTCGCCGAGCAGGGCGACCACCTGGGCCTGCGTGGTCACGTCGAGTGCGGAGACGGGCTCGTCGCAGACGATGACGCGCGGGTCGGCCGCGAGCGCCCGGGCGATGCCCACGCGCTGGCGCTGGCCGCCGCTGAACTCGTGCGGATAGCGGTCGTAGTGCGCCGCTTCGAGCCCCACGCGCTCCAGCAGTTCCCGCACACGCCCCCGGATGCGCCCCTCATCGCCCTCGCCACG
The DNA here is from genome assembly GCF_028736035.1 of Streptomyces sp. T12. Classification (NCBI taxonomy): domain Bacteria; kingdom Bacillati; phylum Actinomycetota; class Actinomycetes; order Kitasatosporales; family Streptomycetaceae; genus Streptomyces; species Streptomyces sp. T12. The sequence continues at coordinate 7,072,193 of NZ_CP117866.1, read as the reverse complement.
CGCGCGGAGCGGGTCGGCTATCGATTCGCCCACGCTGCGGCGGGGGTTGAGGGAGGAGACCGGGTCCTGGAAGACCATCTGTACTGCGGGATTCACGCCCACGCGCGCGTGGCCGTCGTAACGGACCTCGCCCGCCGTCGGTTCCAGGAGGCCGACCAGCATGCGCCCGAGGGTGGTCTTGCCGCTGCCGCTCTCCCCCACGATCCCGAGGGTCTCGCCGCGGTGGATCGTCAGCGACACGTCGTCCACCGCCGTGAACGCCCGCTTCCCACGCCCGAACTCACGCCGGAGGCCGGTCGCCGCCAGGACGACCTCGGCCTGCCTCTCGGGAACGTCGGAATCGCCGCGCGCCGCATCCACGCGCGGGACCGCGCCGAGCAGTTCGCGCGTGTACGGCTGCACGGGCGATCCCAGTACGGCGGAGACCGGCCCGTGTTCCACCGCCCGGCCGTGCCGCATCACCAGCACCTCGTCGACGCTCTCCGCGGCGACTCCGACGTCATGCGTGACGAGAAGGAGCCCCATGCCCGTCTCCTCGCGGAGCGTGTGCAGGAGGTCGAGGATCTGGGCCTGGACGGTCACGTCGAGCGCGGTCGTCGGCTCGTCGGCGATCAGCAGGTCGGGTGCGCAGGCCAGCGCCATGGCGATGAGGGCGCGTTGGCGCATGCCGCCGCTGAACTCGTGCGGGCGCGCACGGGATCGCCGTACCGCGTCCGGAATGCCGACCCGGTCCAGCACCTCCACGGCACGCGCGCGTGCCACCCGTCGCGAGGCACGCGTGTGCACGCGGTACACCTCGGCGATCTGGTCGCCGATCGCGTAGTAGGGGTCCAGGGACGACAGCGGGTCCTGGAAGACCATGGCGGCCTTCCCGCCGCGCAGCCGCCGCAGTTCGTCGTCGGACGCCACCTGTACGTCGACGCCCGCGACCTCGATCGAGCCGCCGACCCGCGCGCCCGTGCCGCGGTGCAGCCCGAGCAAGGCCGAGGCGACCGTGGACTTGCCGGAGCCGGACTCGCCGACCAGGGCGAGGGCGGCGCCCTGCTCCAGGCGGAAGGTGAGGCCGTCGACCGCGTGCAGGGACCCGAACTCGACCGTCAGGTCCGTGACGTTCACCAGGCTCATGCCAGCACCACCCGTCGATCGGCCACCGCGTACAGCACGTCCGCGACCGCGTTGGCGACGACCACGAAGAATCCGATGACCAGGACCATGCCGACGACGACCGGAAGGTCGACCACGTTCACGGCGTGGACCAGTTCCTGCCCGATGCCGGGCAGTCCGAAGAGCGTCTCGGTGAGCACCGCGCCGCCGACCGCGCTGCCGAAGTTGTTGGCGTTGAGCGCGATGACCGGCGCGAGTGCCCCGCGCAGCGCGTGCCGTCCGATGACCGACCGCTCGCCGACGCCGTAGGCCCGGAAGGTGCGGATGTGGTCCTCGGCCAGCGTCTCCAGCATCGCCGCCCGGGTCAGCCGGGCGAAGGCGGCGGCCTCGATCAGGGCGAGCGAGAGCCAGGGCAGCAGCAGGTTCCACGCCCACTGTTCGGGATCGTCGGTGAAGGCGACGTACTGCGGGAACGGCAGCAGTTGAAGCTGCCCGCAGACGACGATCATCAGGACGAGCCCGATGACGAAGACCGGCGTGGCCACGCCGGCGAGCGTGACGCCGGTCAGCAGCCGCTCGGTGAGCCGGCCGCGTCGCCAGGCGGACAGGACACCGGTGCCGACGCCGAGGATCAGCCACAGCACCATGGCGCCGAACACCAGCGACAGGCTCACCGGCAGCTTCGCCAGGATCAGCGCGGTGACCTGCTGGTCACTCTGGTACGACAGCCCGAGGCAGGGTGCCGGGCAGTGCTGCACCGAGGTGCCCGTCGAGTAGTCCTGGCCGGCGACGAGGCCTTGCAGGAAGTGCCAGTAGCGCGTGTACAGCGGGTCGTTCAGATGCAGTTGCTCGGCGACCTGCTGCACCTGGGCGGGTGAGCAGCGCGGGCCGCAGGTGATCTGGGCGACGTTGCCGGGGGTGACGTAGAAGACGACGTAGACGATCACCGAGATGGCGAACAGGGTGACGACGGCACCGACGGTCCGGCGCAGCGCGAATCCACCGAAGCCGCTCATGCCTTGGCCCCCTCTCCCATGGCCCTCATGCCTTGGCCTCCCTCTTGCGGCCGGTGCCGACGCGCAGCCGGGACGCCGCGCGCGGGTCGAGCGCCGTGCGCACACCGTCGCCGAGGACGGTCAGCGCGAGGACGGTCACGAAGAGCGCGCCGGCGGGCAGCAGCAGGTACTGCGGAGCGGCCTGGTACCAGACGTCGGCGGCGGTGAGCATCTGTCCCCAGGACGGCGTCGGCGGCTTCACGCCGACGCCCAGGAAGGACAGGGCGGCCTCGACGGTGATGTTCTGCGGGATCAGGAGCGCGGCGTACGTGATGACCGGCGCCGCGAGTCCCGGGAGCAGCTCGCGGACGGCGATCCGCCAGGTGCGCCAGCCGCTGAGCCGGGCGGCGGCGACGTAGTCGAGCCCCTTGAGGGTGAGCGTCTGGGCGCGCACGATCTTCGCGAGGCTGCCCCATGCGATCAGCCCGATCACGAGGGCGACCAGCACGGGCCGCGGGAAACTCGACGGCACGATCGCGAGCAGCGCCAACGCCATGATCATCAACGGCATCGCCACGATGACGTCGGTGAAGCGGCTCAGCAGCTGATCGACCCAGCGGCTGCCCAGCGCGGCCGCGACGCCCACCACGACGCCGATGGCGACCTGGACGACGGTCGCGGCCACCGCGACGCCGAGGGAGACCCGGGCGCCGTACACCAGCCGCGCGAACAGGTCCCGGCCGGTCTGCGGTTCGACGCCGAGCCAGTGCTCGGCGCTGACTCCGCCGAACGACCCGATGGGTACGCCCCCGCGCGCGGAGTCCACCAGGGACGGGTGGTACGTGGTCGGGTCCTGGCCCTCGATCGCGGTGAGCAGCGGTGCGGCGAGCGCGACCAGGACGAGCAGCGCGACGACGACCGCCGCGACCAGGGCGGCGCGCTGCGTCCGCAGCCGCCGCCAGAACTGACGAGCCCCCGAGGCCCCCGGAGCAGACACCCCGGGAGCCTCGACGGCGAGAACTGCCTCACTCACGGCGCTACTTCACCGCGGCCTGGGAGATGTCCAGAACACCGGTCCAGTCACTGATCACGACGTTCTTGATGTCCTTGCCGTACAGCCGCTTGTAGACCGGGTGGAACAGCGGCACGGTCAGCGCCTGCTCACCGATCTTCTTGTCCAGTGCACCCCACCGCTCGGCGGCGGCGTCAAGATCGGTCAACTTGTTGATCGCGTCAATCTCGGCATTGACCGACTTGTCATCGAGCAGGCCCGTGTTGAAGTTCGCGCCGTCCTTGACGATCTGCCGGCCGTCGAAGATCGGGGCGAGGAAGGGACCTCCGGAGGGCCAGTCGGCACCCCAGTGGGCAAGGAAGAAGCCGGGCTCGGTCTTCACGTTGTGGATCTTGTCGGAGTAGTCGTTCTCCTCCAGCCCCTGCAGCTTGACCGTGATGCCGGCCTTCTTCAGCGCGTCCTGGATCGCGGTCGCGATCTCGGGGCTGGTCTCGAAGTCCTTGGCGTTGGAGTGGGTCAGGGTGACGGTGAGCCCGCTCTTGTAACCGGCCTGAGCCAGCAGCTCCTTGGCCTTGGCGGCGTTGCCCGCCTTGCCGGCCGGGAACAGGTCGTACGGCTCGTAGCCGAAGGACTTCTGGTTCGGCAGGAAGGTGGTGGCGGGCTCGGCCAGCGCGGAACCACCCGCGGCGTTGACCACGGACGACCGGTCGATGGCGTACGAGATCGCCTGTCGCACCTTGACGTTGTCGAACGGCTTGATCGTCGGGTTGAACGCGATGTAGTTGGTGTAGCCGAAGTGTCCGGTACCGACGCGAGAAGCAAGGTCCTTGTCGCCGGTCACCTTGGCCAGCTCGGCCGGGCCGAGGTTGGTGTCCGTGGTGACCGCGGCCGCGTCCGCACCCTGGGACGAGGACAGCCGCTGGTTGATCACGGACGAGTCGAGCCCGGACCGTACGTCGACCTTGTCGGGGTAGGCCTTGCGCTCGGCGTCCGTCGCGGCGGACCAGTAGGTGTTGCGCTCCAGGACGAGCCGCTCACCGTCGTTCTCGTTCTCGACGACCTTGTACGGTCCGGAGGAGACCGGGTGCTCCTCGTACTTCGTGCCCGTGTCCTTGCTCTTCGGCACGGGCGTGAACTGCGTCTGCGTAGCCAGGTACGGGAACTCACCCTCGGGCTTGTTCAGATGGAAGACGATGGTCCGCTCGTCCGGCGTCTCGATCGCCGAGAGGCCCTTCTTGTCCTTGTACGGCCCCTGGTAGTCGGCGGCGCCGACCAGCCAGTCCCGCAAGTAGGGGGCGCCGCCGGACAGTTCCGGCGCGAAGGAGCGCTCGATGCCGTACTTGATGTCGGCCGAGGTGATCTTGGTGCCGTCCTCGTACTTGAGGCCCTCCTTGAGGGTGTACGTCCACACCGTCGCGTCCTTGTTGGGGCGCCCGGTGTCGGTGGCCAGATCGGGGACGACCTCGGCGCCGGCCTCGCCGTTCTCGCGGTTGCGGGTGGTGAGCGTGCGGAAGACGAGGGAGGGGACGTTGCCGCCGCCGGAGGTGTACAGACGGGCGGGGTCGAAGTCCTCCTGCGGGTTGGAGTTCAGGACCGTGAGCGTGCCGCCCTTGTGAGGCGTGGAGTCGCCGCCGGCAGCCTTGGCATCGTTGTCCTCAGGCCCGCAGGCGGCGGCGCCCGCTGCCACGACCAGGCTGACGGATGCCGCGGCCACGCGGCGCGCTATGACGGACGGTTGACGCATCGGAGACGACCTCTCGGATTGATTGCTCTCGCACTTGGCCGATCTCGCGTCGACGGGTGGAGAATCACCCATTCTCGAATAGCGAGACGGTTTGACGAGGAGTGAGACGGGGAGGAGTAGACGTCTGCCCCGGCGCCGAGTCGTCGGAGGTCCTTGAACGAGCCGCGGGCCGGGAAGCCCGTCAGCGACTCACAGGAGGGGGAAAAGATCGCGACGCGAACGCCGAAAAGGCGGGCGTCAGCGACAGTGGATGTCGGCCACGCACAGAGCGGTCACACCGATGAGCGCCAGCTCGATGGCTGCGCGAGAGGAGGCGTGACGGGTCGACATGTGCAGAAATATGTACGAACTCGCTGCACATGTCAATGTGACTCGTGAGTCACCCGTCAACTCCCGGGATACGGCCAGGGGTTGGCCCGGCAGTGGATCCCGTTGTGGTCGAGGAACTTGGTCTGCTGCTGCATGACCGGGGCGAGGTCGCCGTCCTTGTCGCAGGTGACGTGGTTGTTGCCGAGCCGGTGGCCGACCTCGTGATTGATCAGCATCTGCCGGTACGCGTGGATCCGATCACCGTACGTCTCCGACCCCTGCGCCCATCTGTACGCGTTGATCATCACGCGCTCGGTGGCGAGGGAGTCGCACGACACGTTGTCGACGGTGGTGTCCAGGCCTGACTTGGCGCACCAGTCGGCCGTCGTACCGGGGCTGGCCAGCGTGATCACGAAGTCGGGCTTGCCGGAGTAGATGCGCTCGAAGGTGCGGGCGCCGTTGTGGGCCCAGCTGCGGTCGTCGTTGAGCGTCTTCTGCACGGCCTGCGCGAAGAGTTCACCGTCGAGCCCGAGCCCCTGCTCCACATCCACGCGATAGGTGAACTTCTGCCCCGCGCCGGGCGCCTTGTCGATCCCCGGGACCGCGACGAACTTCCCCGAGCCCTTGAGCTCGGCGCTGAGCGCGTACCTCGCGCCGATCTTCTGCTCGTACGTCAGCGGCGCCTCGCTCGGCGCCGGCCGCCCGTCCCCGCGCGAGGCCGAGTCACGGGCGTCCCGCGCCTGATCGGCGGCGGACTGCGACTGTACGTCGCTGTCCTCCCGCCCCTTCGTGACCTGACCGGCGACGACCACGGCCAGCACGGTGACGACGGCGGCGGCCGCGATGCCGGTGAAGGCCCGGCCCTTGGCACCCTTCGCCGACACGGGCTCGCCGGTCGGCGGGGCGTCGTCGTCGAGGTCGGCGTCGGTGTCGTTCGCGACGCCGATACGGGCCCCTGCCTCGGTGTCCCAGTCGGTGACGGAGGCGTACGGGTCGGCGGCGTGCGCGGCCTCGGACGTACGGGGCGCGAAGACGTCGACATCCCCGTCGAAGGCGTCCCCGCCGAAGGCGTCGAGATAGTCCTGCCGGGGCCCCTCGGCCGACGATGCCCGCCGGGGCCGCGGCAGGGGAGCACCGGTCACCGGCGGAGCACCGGCCGCCGCAGCAGCCCCGTACGCAACCCCGGGGCGCCCCCTCAACTCGCCCCAGCCACCACCCGGTTCACGCTGCTCGGGATGCCCGCCGCGGGCCGGGGTGCCGTCCGCGAAGCGGGGGACGCCGTGGGCGGGGGTGCCGTCCGGCAGGCGAGGAACGCCGTGGGCGGGGGTGCCGTCGGGCAGCCGCTGGAAGCCGTGCGCGGGGGTGCCATCGGGCAGCCTCGGAAAACCATGCGCCGGCGTGCCATCGGGCAGCCTCGGAATCCCCTGCGCGGGCGTGCCGTCCGGGAATCTCCGCCCTCCATAGGCCGGCGCCCCACCCGTCGGCATCCCCTGCCGAGCGGCGGGCGGCGGACCGGGCACTCTGCGACCGCCAGGGCCACCAGGACCACCAGGCCCCCCTAGAGAACCAGGACCGCCAGGACCGCCAGCTCCACGGGCACCGCCAGGACCACCGGCACCGCCAGGACCACCGCCCTGCGGCCAACCGCCCTGGCCCGCGCCCGGAGCCGCACCCGGCCGGGCAGCGGGGACCCTGCCGGCTCCCGCACCTGGCGCGGACGGCCCCCGCTGGGTCGCGCCCGTCTCCGGTTGCGCTCCCCGAGAGCCCTGTCGTGCAGTTGTGTCCGCGGTGTCGCGTTTGGCGGCAGACCCGCGGCGGCTGTGGCGTCCCACGTCGCGCCTCAGCTCCCCGCGTTCTCGGTCACGGCCTCATCTTCGCCCGCGGCGGCGGCCCTGCCCCCGACGGCATCCGCGCCACGGTGGGCACCCTCCGCCTCGCCCGCACCCCGACGCACGGCCCCCGTCGCACCCTCACCGCGCCCGACACCCCCGACGGCCGCCGACTCCCCCGCCTCCGCGAGGAGTTCGCGGAACGCCCGGGCGACCGCCTCCGGGTACTCCATCATCGCCACGTGCCCGGCCTCCGGCAGGCTCAGCAGGCGGGAGTCGCGGAAGGCGCGCCCGGCCCGCCGGCACATGCGGTAGCCCACGAGCTGGTCCCGGCCGCCGTAGATGAGCAGCGTCGGTGCCAGCACCCGCTCGGCCTGGCGCCACAGCGCGTGCTGGCCGCCCAGCGTGTAGGCGTTGACCAGCCCGCGCGCGGAACGCGTCATCGCGTCCCAGAAGTACGGCAGTTGCAGCCGCCGCTCCATCTCCTCGACGGCGTTGCGGAACCCTTCCGGCGTCACCCGCTCCGGGTCGCCGTAGCACAGGTGCATCACGCCACGGACCCGCTGCTCCGCCGTCCAGCCCTTGGTGAGCCGGGTGAAGAGCGCGGTCACTCCGGGCACGGCGAGCAGTGCCGTGGGCACGGCCGTGCGCTGGACGCGGACTTCCGGCAGCGCAGGCGACACGAGAGTGAGCGTACGGACCAGGTCGGGACGGACCGCTGCGACGCGCGTGGTGACCGCACCGCCGAGCGAGTTACCGAAGAGGTGTACGGGGCCGCGGCCGGAGGAGTCGAGATAGCGAATCACCGCGCGTGCGTGCGCGGTGATCGAGTAGTCGCCGTCGTCCGGCGGCGGTGAGTCGCCGAAGCCCGGCAGGTCGACGGCCTCGCAGTCGAGGTCGCCCTCGAGCTGCTCCATCAGCGCCGACCAGTTCTGCGAGGAACCGCCGAGCCCGTGGACGTACAGCGCGGGCGGCAGACCCTCGCCCGCGGGCGGCCTCGAACGCACTGTCAGCGTGATCCCCGGCAGCCCGACCGATCGAAGCCGCTCTCCCTCCGCGACCCTGACGGTCGCCACCTTGGGCAGCACATTGGCGGTCGCCGGCGCGGACGGGAGTTCGGTCGAAGACATGCGGCAATGTTACGAGACGATCACGCCGTGGTTCATGTGTTCGCCGTCACAAGTCGACACGTACATGGCAGCCGCATGCCCGCGCCCGGCCGGGCCCGAAGCCCGCCCGCAGCCCGCCCGAACCATCCGCCCGAAATGCCCGCCCGAATTGCCCGCAGATCCGCCACAGATCGCATAGCGTCCAGAACCTGTGTCTCCTAGGCTCATACGCAGGGCACCCGTATATGGACCCCTGATTCACACAGGGACGCCGTGCCCCCCACGGGGACGTTCTAGGAAGGGAGCCCGCCATGGCCGTCGATCCCACCGACCCCGAGACGTTCGTGAACGACGACACCGAGGAAGTCCAGGAGTTCGACGTCGAGGCCCCGGCGGCCGACGCGGCCGAGCAGCACGCCGACGTCCGGCCCGACCGCGACGACCCACTGACCGGCGCGAACCAGGACCGGGCCAACGAGGCCGATCTGGCCGAACAGGCACGTGTCGTCTCCATCGACGAGGACGACTATCGGTGACCACCGGCGACGGCAGCCGCCCCGAAGGCGCCCGCTGAGCGCGAACGAAGGTGCACCGCGAAGGAAAGTGCAGCCGGCGAAGGTGCAGCCGGGCGCGAAAGAGCGCGTAAGAAGAGCGCCGCTGAGCAGGAATGAGGACATTTGTTGCCCGTTCCGGCCCGGTTTCAAACCTTCTGCACGACTTTCGCCACCGTCCGGTCCGTGAAATTCTGCGCTCGCACCGCGCACAGCAGGGTTACCGAAAAGTACGATGGCGGCGCGGCGCACACCGCATGTGGACGACATTGGGAGGCGGCGTGACAGCCATCGAGCAGACAGAGGCGGCACGCCCGCGGGGCACTCGCCTGCCGCGCCGTGCCCGACGGAACCAGCTTCTGGGCGCCGCCCAGGAAGTCTTCGTCGCGCAGGGTTACCACGCTGCCGCGATGGACGACATCGCCGAGCGCGCCGGCGTCAGCAAGCCGGTGCTCTACCAGCACTTCCCGGGCAAGCTCGACCTCTATCTCGCACTGCTGGACCAGCACTGCGAGTCGCTGATCCAGGCCGTACGGAACGCGCTGGCGTCGACGACCGACAACAAGCAGCGCGTACGGGCGACGATGGACGCGTACTTCGCGTACGTCGAGGACGACGGCGGCGCCTTCCGCCTGGTCTTCGAGTCGGACCTGACGAACGAGCCGGCCGTGCGCGAGCGCGTCGACAAGGTCACGACCGAGTGCGCCGAGGCGATCTGCGACGTCATCGCCGAGGACACCGGCCTCTCGCGCGCGGAATCCATGCTGCTCGCCTCCGGCCTCGGCGGCCTCGCCCAGGTCGTGGCCCGCTCCTGGCTGCACAGCGACCGCAGCGTTCCGCGCGACCAGGCGGTGCAGCTGCTGACGTCCCTGGCGTGGCGCGGCATCGCGGGCTTCCCGCTGCACGGCACGGAGCACCACTGACGCGCACGCGCGTGTGCGGGGCGTTTGTTCCCGTCCGCTGTTCGCTCCTGGCGTTCTCGGGCGGAGCGTGTACGTCCCCTCACCGGGCTAATGTGTGCTGGGTACGGCGCGGAAGGTCGCGCACTTCACTGACCGTCGGAGGGACATAGCCGTGGAGGTCAAGATCGGCGTGCAGCACGCGCCCCGCGAGATCGTTCTGGAGAGCGGTCAGAGTGCCGAGGAGGTCGAGCGGGCCGTGTCCGAGGCGCTGGCCGGGAAGTCGGCGCTGCTGACCCTCGTGGACGAGCACGGCCGCAAGGTCCTGGTCCCGGCCGACCGCCTCGCGTACGTGGAGCTCGGTGAGCCGGCCCCGCGCAAGGTGGGCTTCGGCGCGCTGTAGGAAGACGCCGACAGACAGGCGTAAAGGGGAGGGGCCCGGCGGCAACCAACAGTCGTCGCCGGGCCCCTCCCCTTTTTCCTCCCCATCCCCCCGTCCACCCCGATCCGCCCCCATGGACTTCCTCCACAGATGGAGCACAGGTCGATCACAGAGGAGGATTGCATTCCGCAGGTCACGGGTATGACGGGCTACGACCGTTTCGAGCAGGCCGGCCATGTGGGAGGGACCCCAACATGCTCTTGGAAGCGCTCAGCTCCGCGATCCTCGGCCTGGCCCTGGCATGGGCGGCCGCCCACCGCCTGCCGCACCGCCTGCCCGCGCGTTCCCTGGTCCTGCCGACGGGTGTCGCCGGTGCCCTCTTCGGCGCCTTCATCACGCACACCGCGCTGGGCTTCGGCAACCTCTTCCTGATCCTCATCGGCGCGGCAGCGGTCTCCGCCGCCTCTCTCTCCCTGCTGGTACGCCCCGCGGGAAGACTCCACCGCCACTCGGCGACCGCGTGAGTTCAGAGAACGACCGGCCGCCGGAGAACTGACGCCGGCACGCGCATCTCAGCCCGTCCGGCGTTTGAGGACGAGGCCCGTTCAGGGCCGAAGCGGGGGTCTGGGGGCCGCAGGCCCCCAGGGACCGGGGTCGAAGGGGCAGCGCCCCTGGGGGACGGGACGGGTAGGGGCGGCGGGGGCGAAAAACCTACGCAGCCAACCCCAGCGCAGCCATCCGCTTCGTGTGCGCCTCAGTAATCCGCGAGAACATCCTGCCGACCTCCGCGAGATCGAACCCGTCCGCGACGCCACCCACGAGCATCGTCGACAGCGCGTCCCGATCGGCAACCACCCGCTGCGACTGCGACAGCGCCTCCCCCATCAACCGCCGCGCCCACAACGCAAGCCGCCCACCCACACGCGGATCGGCATCGATCGCGGCCCGCACCTTCTCGACGGCGAACGACGCATGCCCGGTGTCGTCGAGCACGGCCAACACCAGCCCCCGCGAGTCCGAGTCGAGCCGAGCGGCGACCTCGCGGTAGAAGTCACTGGCGATCGAGTCACCGACATACGCCTTGACGAGCCCCTCCAGCCAGTCCGAAGGCGCCGTCTGCTTGTGGAACCCGTCCAGCGCGGCGACGAACGGCTCCATCGCCTCGGTCGGCTCGGCCCCGATCTCGGTGAGCCGGTCCCGCAGCTTCTCGTAGTGGTGAAACTCCGCCGACGCCATCTTCGCCAGCTCCGCCTTGTCCGCCAGCGTCGGCGCCAGCTTGGCGTCCTCCGCCAGCCGCTCGAACGCCGCCAGCTCCCCGTAGGCCAGCGCGCCGAGCAGGTCCACGACAGCGGCCCGGTACTGCGGATCGGCGGAGGCCTGCGCCCAGTCCTGGGCGGCGACCCCGGTGTGTTCGACGGTCGAGTCAGCGGTGTCAGAGGCGTCAGGCGTGTTGTCAGGCGTCGTCATGAAGCGCACAATAGCCCGCTCACCGCGTCGGGGAAGTCCCTGGTCAATGACTGTGACGCCGACTACGTGACCAATTCGGCCATCGCATGTGCGCGTTTCCGGGGTATGGTGGTAATGCGCCCGCTGAGTACTCAGACGTATCTCGACGGGCCGCACGTTATGAGGATGCCCGGTCGGTGGCCCGATCGGCTCCGACCCGACAGCCCTCCCCGGCCGTACGGCACTATGCGTACGACGACCGGAGGGACACCCTCAGCGGTACGAGCGCTAGAGCGTCGGCAGTGGTCCCGTGCCTAACGGCCTGACCGTATGGCAGCCGACGTCCCCGGCACGGTCCGTCAAGACCCCCGCGCTCGCCTCGCACCGCGTACACAGAAGAGGCAGCACCCTGACTACGACTTTCCGAGAGCTCGGAATCCTTCCCGAGACCGCCGAGGCCCTTGAGGCCGTCGGCATCGTCAACCCCTTCCCCATCCAGGAGATGACCCTCCCCGTCGCCCTCTCGGGCACGGACGTCATCGGCCAGGCCAAGACCGGCACCGGCAAGACGCTGGGCTTCGGTCTCCCGCTCCTGGAGCGCGTCACCGTCCCCGCCGACGTGGAGGCCGGTCGCGCCAAGCCCGAGGCCCTCACCGACGCCCCGCAGGCGCTCGTCGTCGTCCCCACGCGCGAGCTGTGCACGCAGGTCACCAACGACCTGCTGACCGCGGGCAAGGTGCGTAACGTCCGCGTCCTCGCCATCTACGGCGGCCGGGCCTACGAGCCCCAGGTCGAGGCCCTCAAGAAGGGCGTCGACGTCATCGTCGGCACCCCGGGCCGACTGCTGGACCTCGCGGGCCAGAAGAAGCTCAACCTCAAGCACATCAAGGCGCTCGTCCTCGACGAGGCCGACGAGATGCTCGACCTGGGCTTCCTGCCCGACGTCGAGAAGATCATCAACATGCTGCCGGCGCGACGCCAGACCATGCTGTTCTCGGCGACCATGCCGGGCGCGGTCATCGGCCTCGCGCGCCGCTACATGTCGCAGCCCACCCACATCCGCGCCACCGCGCCGGACGACGAGGGCGTGACGGTCGCGAACATCGCGCAGCACGTCTACCGCGCGCACAACATGGACAAGCCGGAGATGGTCGCGCGCATACTGCAGGCCGACGGCCGAGGACTGGCCATGGTCTTCTGCCGCACCAAGCGCACGGCGGCCGACCTCGCCGACCAGCTCCAGCAGCGCGGCTTCGCATCCGGCGCGGTCCACGGCGACCTCGGCCAGGGCGCCCGCGAGCAGGCGCTGCGCGCCTTCCGCAACGGCAAGGTGGACGTCCTCGTCTGCACCGACGTCGCCGCCCGCGGCATCGACGTCGAGGGTGTCACTCACGTCATCAACTACCAGTCGCCGGAAGAGGAGAAGACGTACCTGCACCGCATCGGCCGTACGGGCCGCGCGGGCAACACGGGTACGGCGATCACCCTCGTCGACTGGGACGACATCCCGCGCTGGCAGCTCATCAACAAGGCGCTGGAGCTGAAGTTCAACGACCCGCCGGAGACGTACTCCACGTCCCCGCACCTCTTCGAGGAACTGAAGATCCCCGCCGGCACCAAGGGCGTCCTGCCCCGCGCGGAGCGCACGCGCGCCGGGCTGGCGGCGGAGGAGCTGGAGGACCTCGGCGAGACCGGCGGACGCGGTGCGCGCGGTCGCGGTGGCCGTGGCGGCCGGGACGAGTCCCGCTCGTCCTCGCCGGAGCGCGAGCGCCCGGCGCGTACGCCGCGTCGCCGCCGCCGTACCCGTAACGGAACCCCGCTGGAGGGGGCGCCGACGCCCGCCAACGGTCCCGCGACGCCGGAGGAGACCGTCGAGGCCACTACGGCGGACTCCGTCACCGCACCTCGCACCCCGCGCCGCCGTCGCCGCACTCGCAGCGGGGCGTCAGCGGAGCCGACCGCAGCCGTGACGGCCACTTCCGCGGACGCCGCGGAGGCAGCTGTCACTACGGCAGAGGGCCCGTCCCTGGACGCCGCCGAGGAGGCCCCGGCGAAGCCGCGCCGCCGCCGGACGCGCAAGTCGGCGGAGCCGACGGCGACTTCGGCCGAGGCGCTGCCGACGCCGGAGGCGGAGGCCACGACGGTCTCGGAGCCCGCGAAGGTTGCGGAGCCGGCGGAGGCCGTGCAGGCGTCCGAGCCCGAGGAGGCTCCCGCCGCCAAGCCGCGCCGCCGCACCCGCAAGGCAACGGCTGCCGCCGAAGCCGTGGTCGACACGGCCGAGGGCACCCCCGAGGCCGCACAGGAGACCCCGGAGGCGACGGAGTCCAAGCCGCGCCGCCGGACCCGTAAGGCAACGGCCGCTGCCGAGACCGCCGTCGACACCGTCGAGGCCACCGAGGCCACGCCGAAGGCGCGCCGCACCCGCAAGACCGCGGCGTCCGCCACCCAGGCCGCCGACATCCCGGCCCAGACGGCCCAGGAGCCGGAGGCCGCCGAGGCCAAGCCGCGGCGCACCCGCAAGGCGACCGCCGCCGCAGAGGCCGCCGTCGACACGGCCGAGGCCGTGGAGGCCAAGCCCAAGACGCGCCGTACGCGCAAGGCCGCGGCCCCGGCCGAAGCCGCCGTGGACACGGCCGAGGGCACGGAGGCCAAGCCGCGCCGTACACGCAAGGCCGCCGCGACCGTCGCGGAGCCCGAGGCCGCCGAGGCCAAGCCGCGCCGCACCCGCAAGGCAACGGCCGCAGCCGAAGCCGCGGTCGACACGGCCGAGGCCGCTGAGGCCAAGCCGCGCCGTACGCGCAAGGCCGCCGCGACCGTCGCGAAGCCGGAGGCGGCTGTCGACACGGCCGAGGCCACCGAGGCCAAGCCCAAGGCGCGCCGCACCCGCAAGACCGCGGCGTCCGCGACCGAGGCCACCGCCGCCCCCGCGGCCGGCATCCCGGCCCAGGCCACGCAGGAGCCGACGGCCACGGAGGCGCCCGCGCCCCGTCGCCGTACCCGCAAGGCCGCGGCGACCGTGGAGGCCGTCGACGGCACGGCCGAGGTGAAGCCCAAGGTGCGCCGTACCCGTAAGGCCACGGCCGCCACGGAGCCCGCGGAGAGCTGATCTCCCGTACGACGGCCCGGTCCCGCCTCGCGCGGGGCCGGGCCGTCGGCGTTCCCGGGCCGCGGGTGGGGGTCTGGCGGCGCACCGGCTACCCTCCCCCCGTGACCACCCAACCCGCCTTCACGCCGCCCCCGAACGCCCGCGCCTACCCCCTGCACACCCCCCGCGGGACCTTCGCCGTCGTCGACTCCCCCGCCGCCCCCGGTGTCGAGCCCCGAGGTCTGGCCCTGCTGCTCCCCGGATTCACCGGCAGCAAGGAGGACTTCACGCTCATGCACGAGCCGCTCGCGGCGCGCGGCTACCGTACGGTCGCCGTCGACGGTCGCGGGCAGCACGAGTCGGACGGCCCCGAGCAGGACGAATCCGCGTACACGCAGGGCGAGTTGGCTCTGGACGTCCTCGCTCAGGCGGCAGCCCTGGGGGGCACCCTCGAGAGCCCCCTCCACCTCTTCGGCCACTCCCTCGGCGGCCAGATCGCGCGCGCGGCCGTCCTCCTCGACCACGCCCCGTTCCGCTCACTCACCCTCATGGCGTCGGGCCCCGCGCAGATCTCCGACTCCCAGCAGCAGCGCGTGAAGCTGCTGCGGGACGCGCTCGCGGTGATGACCATGGCCGAGACCTGGGAGGCCATCCGCGCCATGGGGCCGCCCGAGGAGGTCGGCGGGCCGGCGCGCGGCATCGGTGGCCAGGAGCTGCTGCGCCGCCGTTGGCTCGGCACGAAGCCCGCGCAACTCCTCGCGACGGGACGTCAGTTGTGCACGGAACCGGACCGTGTCGACGAACTGGCCGCCGTACCGCTCCCGTTCCACGTCCTGTCGGGCGCCAGCGACGACACGTGGCCGGTCCCGGTCCTGGACGACATGGCCGCACGGCTGAACGCCCGCCGGACGATCATCCCCGGCGCCGAGCACTCCCCCAACGCCGACCAGCCCCTGCGCACCGCCCAGGCCGTCGCCGACTTCTGGGACACCGTCGACAGGACCGACACCTAGTACCGACGGCACTCGACAGCGCTTGACGGCGTTCGTCAGCGCTCGACAGCGCTCGACAGCGCTGACGCCCGGCACCGGCAGCGCAGCTAGTACTGCGCCTGCAAGTGCTCCCAGAACCCGTCCCGCAGTGCCCGCCGCAGGTCCGCCTGCCCGCGCAGCGAGTACTGCAGCAGCCCCTCCGCCTCCACCAGCAGGTCCTGGTCCACCGACCCGGGCAGATACGGATGCCCGGGCAGCAGCTCCACCAGCGACTCCCGCCCGCGCGCCGCGAGCCACTTCGCCACGATCTGCGCGCCGACGAACCGGACGTCCTCCCGCGTCGGCCGGGCCCCCGCCGCCTCGTACGCGGCGGCCGTGCGCCGGGAGACGTACGGCTTGAAGAAGTCGAGGTCGAAGGTGCGCTGACTGTCGACCTCCCAGAGCAGGGGCTCGGCCTGGTTGCGGCCTTCCGGCGCCTCGATGCCCCACAGGTGCACCCGCGCCCCGTACCCCTGCGCCGCCTCGACCGCCGACACCAGGTCCTCGTCCCCGCCGAGCAGGGCCGCGTCGCTGATGGCGCGGTGTCTGGCCAGGGACTCCAGGTCGGTCCTGATCAGTGAGTCGACGCCCTTTTGCTGGTTGTTGGCGTTGAGGTTTCCCAGCCGCACCTTCACATCGGGGAGCTCGGCGATCGACTGCTGCTCCGCCGTGTGGATACGGCGCCGCGCGCCGTCGTACCAGTAGACCCGCAGCAGCCTGCTGTCCGCGAAGATGGTGCGCGCCCGGTCGATGAGCGCCTCGATCAGCCCCTCGGCGTCCAGATCGAAGGCCCGGCGGTCCTCCGTCCCGGCGACCAGCCGTCCCGCGGCCGCGTACAGATAGCCCGCGTCGACGAAGATCGCGTGGGTCGAGGGCGTCTTCGCCACCTCGGCGAGCATGCGTTGCAGCAGCTCGTTGGTGCGGTCGATGCGGGCGGCGAGCGCCGCGAGGTCGTCGTTCATCGTCTCCATTGTCCCGGCGGTCACGCTGCGAACACAACCGGTCCCGGTCAGTCCCGCCTTGATCCCTCAGCAACCACTTACCGGTCAGTAGTTAGCCGTTCGAAAAATTTCTTTAGCGTAGGGAATGTTTGTAACACGCAGCCCGTTGCATACGTGTGTAACCAACCAAGACGTACCTCAGTAGTTCTCCTCAGGAGGATGACCAGACGAAGGGAGAAGCCATGCGCTTCGAAATCATGCGACTCGACGAGGTCGACGGCACACCCGTGGACAGCACCGTCGTGGACGCCGCCTCCGTCAACCGGATCGTTCAGCAGGCTGCCGCGATCGGACAGCGGCTGTGGATCCGACCGGCCGAGACCACGGCCTCATAACAGACGCGGATCACCGCAGAAGCTTCGAAGCCCCCGTACGGCACGGATGCCGTACGGGGGCTTCGCGCGTGCTTACCGCTCAGGCGACCTGGATCACCTGCGTGACGCCGTTGATGATCTGCTGCACCGCGATCGCCGACAGCATCATGCCCGCGAGCCGCGTCACCAGGACCACGCCGCCGTCCTTGATGACCCGGATGATCAGCAGCGAGTACCGCATCACGAGCCACAGCACGACATGGATGGCGAGGATCGCCGTCCACACCGACACCTGCATGGCGGCGCTGTCGGCCTTCTGCACGGCGAGGATGACCGACACGATCGCACCCGGCCCCGCCAGCAGCGGCATGCCCAGCGGTACGAGGGCGACGTTGACGTCCTTGGTCTGCTTCGGCTCGTCGGTCTTGCCGGTGAGCAGGTCGAGCGCGATCAGCAGGAGCAGCAGCCCGCCCGCGATCATCAGCGCGGGCACGGAGACGTGCAGGTAGTTGAGGATCTGGTGGCCGAGGAGCCCGAACACCGCGATCACACCGCCCGCCACACAGACGGCCTGGAAGGCCATCCGCTTCTGCACCTTGGCCGGACGACCGGCGGTGAGCGCGAGGAAGATCGGGGTGATCCCGGGGGGATCCATGATGACGAAGAGGGTCAGGAAGAGGGAGCCGAAGACGGCGAGGTCGAACATGAGTGGAGGGCCTTGCGAGGTGAGTGAACGCGCGGTGGGCAGGCGGCACCGGGCTACAGCCGCTGTGCCGCTGCCGCTGTGGGCAGTCGTTCCGCAGGGCGGAACGGGTGGGCACGGCCGACAGCGCCGGGTGCCTCAGAAACGAACGTAAAGTGCGACCGACCTAGACCCCGCCGGCCCCCGGGACGGGAAACGCTCCGGTCGCCCGCCGCGTGATCTCGCCGTACACCTCGGGATCGGTCGTGTACTCGCCGAGCACGCAGGTCTTGCGGCTGCCGTGGTAGTCGCTGGACCCGGTGGTCAGCAGCCCGAGCTCCTTCGCGAGCCCGCGCAGCCGCGCACGCGTGTCGGGATCGTGGTCCATGTGGTCGACCTCGATGCCGTCGAGCCCGGCCGCGGCCAGGTCGGCGATCGCGGACTCCGGCACCGTACGGCCCCGCTTGCTCGCGGCCGGATGCGCGAAGACGGCGACGCCGCCCGCGGCCTTGATCAGCCGGATCGCCTCGAACGGGTCGGTCTCGTGCTTCTCCACGAAGGCCCGGCCGCCGTCGGCCAGCCAGTCCTCGGTGAAGGCGTCGCCCACGGTCGGTACGACACCGAGCTCGACCAGTGCGGAGGCGACGTGCGGCCGGCCGACCGAGCCGTCACCGGCGATCCGCAGGACCTGCTCCCAGGTGACGGGCACGCCCAGCTCGTTGAGCCTGGCGACCATGCCCTGGGCCCGGGGCACCCGGTCGTCGCGCACCAGCTCCCGCTCGGCGAGCAGCGTCGGCTCCTCGGGGTCGAAGAGGTAGGCCAGCATGTGCATGCTGATGCCGTCGACACGGCAGGACAGCTCCGCACCGGTCACCAGGGTGAGCCCGTGCGGCAGCGCGGCGATCGCCTCGGCGTGCCCGCGGGTGGTGTCGTGATCGGTGAGCGCCACGACGTCCAGTCCGGCTGCGGCGGCGTTGCGCACGAGCTCGGCCGGGGTGTCCGTGCCGTCGGAAGCGGTGGAGTGGGTGTGCAGATCGATGCGCACGACGCGAACTCCAGTCGATGACGGCGCGGAAGGGGACGCTCAAGGATAACCGCATTTTCAACGACCCCTGTCACACCCGCACACCACTAGCGCCCCCTACACACGCCCCCAGGGGCGCGGGGCTGTGTCGATATGCGGCTCCGCCGCGTGGGCGCGACCAGCCACAAACCACCCGCAGCCGCACACCACGCTCGACCACCTGAGCTCGAAGGCGCCCCACGGCTCAACCCAGCGGAGCGCTACGGCTCAAGCAGGCGCGGCGACAACGCCCCACAGGGCACCAGCTCCACTTCCGCCCCCGCGTCCCGCAGGTCCGTCAGCACCAGCTCGTCGTACATCAGCAGCCCCGACTGCTCGGGCCACATCACCGCCCACAGCCACATCCCGAGCGCCTCCCCCGCGAACACGGCACGGTCGTCCGGGGTGCCGGAGACATGCCACAGCGGCGTCGGGCGGCCGGCGGCGATGACCTTGGCCTGGGGTGGCTTCTCGACGTTCATATACGGCCCCGGGTCCGGACCGTCGAGGCCGGCGTAGCGGGCGCCGAAGCCGACGCCGAGCTCCTCGGCGACCAGGATCAGCTCGCCCATGCCGCCGAGCGGGCCGGGTCCGGAGCAGGCCACGGCCGCCCCGCGGCCGCCGCTGCGGTCGTCGCCCGCGCTCGCCACACCCGTGAACAGCCAGCCGACCGGCAGCGGCCACGGCATCCACACGGGCACCTGCGTGCGATGCACGACGACGCCGAGGGCCTCGACGCTGGGCGGGATCACGGGCTGCACCGGATGCACGGTGCCGTGCACATCGCACTGCCAGGTGTCGGCGAAGAGTCCGGGAGCCCTGACCCGGCCACCACACCTCGGGCAACTGGGTTCGCCCCTCATAGGGCCCCACGGTCCTACCCCTGGTGCGTCACGTCAAGGACGATCACCCGTCCGGGCGGAACCCGCACGCCGAAGCGGCCGGATGCCCTTTGCATCATTTAGCCTGCCTAACTTAATATGTGTATATGGCATCTACTTCTTTGCTGCGTCAGCCGAAGGCCGTGTGGGCGACCGCCGGCGCGTCCGTCGTCGCCTTCATGGGCATCGGACTCGTCGACCCGATCCTGCCGTCCATCGCGAGCGGTCTGAACGCCACGGCCGGACAGGTCTCCCTGCTCTTCACCTCGTACTTCCTCATCACCGCCGTGGCGATGCTGGTCACCGGCTTCGTCTCCAGCCGGATCGGCGGCCGCAAGACCCTGCTGCTCGGCCTCGCGTTCGTGGTCGTCTTCGCCGGGCTCGCGGGCACCTCCGGATCGGTCGGCGAACTGGTCGGGTTCCGGGCGGGCTGGGGGCTCGGCAACGCGCTCTTCGTCTCCACGGCCCTCGCCGTCATCGTGGGCGCGGCGGCCGGCGGCAGCGCGGCGGCGATCCTGCTGTACGAGTCCGCGCTCGGCCTCGGCATGGCGTGCGGCCCGCTGCTGGGCGCGCTGCTCGGCGACGCCAGCTGGCGTTACCCGTTCTTCGGTACGGCCTTCCTGATGGCGGTCGGCTTCCTGTGCATCGCGGCGTTCCTCAAGGAGCAGCCGAAGCCGGCCCGCAAGACCTCGCTGCTGGACCCGGTCAAGGCACTCGGACACGGCGGCCTGGCGTCCACGGCGGTCTCGGCGTTCTTCTACAACTACACGTTCTTCACGGTGCTGGCCTTCACGCCCTTCGTGCTGGACATGACCCCGTACCGGTCGGGCGCGGTGTTCTTCGCCTGGGGTGTGCTGCTCGCCGTGTTCTCCGTTGTCGTGGCGCCGCGCGCGCAGGAGCGGTTCGGTTCGCTGCGGGTGCTCGGCGGCTCACTGGTGCTGCTCGCCGTGGACGTGCTGGTCCTCGGCTACGGCGACCACACCACCGCCGTCGTCTGCACGATCCTGTCCGGCGCGTTCATCGGCGTGAACAACACCGTCTACACGGAGCTGGCCCTCGGCGTCTCCGACGCGCCTCGCCCCGTGGCGAGCGCGGGCTACAACTTCGTGCGGTGGTTCGCGGCGGCGGCCGCGCCCTTCTTCGCGCCGCGGATCGAGGAGTGGACCGGCAGCATCCGCATCCCGTTCGTGGTGGCGGCCGTCACGGCTGTCGCGGGCGCTCTCATGGTCGTCGTACGGCGGAAGGCGCTCACGCACGAGGCGCAGGAGCTGGAGACGCGGCACGCGACCGAGGACAGCGTCACCGTGTTCGCCAACTGATGCTTTTCGGCCACTGGTTGGTGAGGTTCCTCACTCCAGCGGGACGGACGTGCGGGCGGGATCCCGAAGGTCCGTCCCGTTCGCCAGCCAGCGCTCCTGGAGGGCCTGGGCGCCGTGCACGCGCTTCCAGGCGGCCTCGTTCGGCGTCATGGGGAGCAGCGGCAGGAAGTGCACGGGGTCGGCGGGCTCGTCGAGTTCCAGGTCCTCCACCAGGCCGCCCGCCTCGGCGACCAGGACCGAGGTGAACGGGGCGCCGGGCCACAGCGGTTCCCCGACGTCCAGGGAGGCGCCCGGGGCCACGATCACGCCCTCCACCTGCGGGGACGCGGCGAGTACGGCGAGCGGGCGGAGCACCTTGTCGGTGTCGGCGATGCCGGAACGGACGGAGAGGACCAGCTCGGCGCGCGGCCCCTTGACCGGGTCGGCGAGCACCGCGGTGGGGTCGCTCATCGGCTGCGCGGACATGCCCAGCGTGGCGTAGCGGACGATCTCGCCCTGCTGGAAACGGAGCACCTCGATGCGGTCCGTACCGAGGAAGGTGACCGCCGCGCGCGCGTCCGGTTCGCCCAGCGCGGTGCGCAACCGGGCCTCGACCAGAGGAAGAACATCAGCCATGCGGCGAGCATAGAACTCGTCAGTACCGGGCAAAGCAGCGCCTTGACACTTCAGTCGGCTGATACTCTTGCCCGGTGTTCGGGGCAGCACGCAGAAGCGTCGCGATCGAGTCCCGACGCCAGATCGACTCCCCTACGGGGAACCCCGAACGGGGTATGGAACGTCCCTCACGAGGGACCGGCCGGAGGAGGTGGGGCTGCAATGGATCGAAGTCGACCGTGCAGTACCACTCGCTCTTCCCGCCACTGATGTAGCTGATTCGGCTGTTCCGCTCCGGCTGACCGCCGCCCTTTCACGCTCGCGTCTTCATACGGAAGAGCACTTCGTTTCGCTTTGCCTGATCTGTCTGATCTGAATCAGCAACGAAGCCCGCCACCGCGACGGTGCGGTGCTCCCCGCTTTGTGGACGTGCCAAACATCCTGAGGTCAGGACGTCCCCATTCCGGGCAGTTCCACCCGTTCGGCGGCCCTCCGCGCTTCGTTGCCCGTTGCGAAGGAGCCTGCCCATGTCGATGATCCGCGACCTGCGTGCCGTGGTCCGCCCGTCCCGCATCTCACTGCGCAAGGACACCGGCGCGTACGACACCACCCGCGACCCGGCGACGCCCTCCGCCGTCGTCGACTGCGCCGTCTACCGCAGCGGCGCTCGCGTCGAGAGCCCGAAGCCCCTGACCCCGCACGAGGCGATGCGTCAGGCGCGGCGTGACGGCGGCTTCGTGTGGATCGGACTGCACGAGCCGACCGAGGCCGAATTCTCCGGCATCGCCAGCGAGTTCGGGCTGCACCCCCTGGCCGTGGAAGACGCGGTGCAGGCCCACCAGCGCCCCAAGCTGGAGCGGTACGACGATTCGCTGTTCACCGTCTTCAAGACCATCCACTACGTCGAGCACGACGAACTCACCGCCAACAGCGAGATCGTCGAGACCGGCGAGGTCATGTGCTTCACCGGACGGGACTTCTTCATCACCGTCCGGCACGGCGGCCAGGGCTCGCTGCGGGCGCTGCGGCACCGGCTGCAGGACGACCCCGAGCTGCTCGCCAAGGGGCCGTCGGCCGTGCTGCACGCGATCGCCGACCATGTCGTCGACGGGTATGTCGCCGTCGCCGACGCGGTGCAGGACGACATCGACGAGGTGGAGACGGAGGTGTTCTCGCCGGGGCGCAAGGGGTCGCCGCGCGGTACGGACGCGGGGCGGATCTACCAACTCAAGCGTGAGGTGCTGGAGTTCAAGCGCGCGGTGTCGCCCCTGCTGCGCCCCATGCAGCTGCTGAGCGAGCGGCCAATGCGGCTGATCGACCCGGACATCCAGAAGTACTTCCGGGACGTCGCCGACCACCTCGCCCGCGTGCAGGAGCAAGTCATCGGCTTCGACGAGCTCCTCAACTCGATCCTCCAGGCCAACCTCGCGCAGGCGTCCGTGGCGCAGAACGAGGACATGCGGAAGATCACGTCGTGGGCCGCGATCATCGCCGTACCGACGATGGTGTGCGGGGTGTACGGGATGAACTTCAAGCACATGCCCGAGCTGCACTGGAAGTACGGCTACCCGGTGATCATGAGCATCACGGTGGCCATCTGTCTGGGCATCCACCGCACGCTGAAGCGGAACGGCTGGCTCTGACCCGGCCGGAGACCGCTGGATAGGCTTGGGCCATGACTAGCGAGCTGCTCGACCAGGCCCTCGTCGAGGAGGCCACGAAGAAGTCCGGCCTCATCTGGGTCCAGGGCCCCGGTGTCCCCGCCCGGGCGCTGTGGCACGTGTGGCACGAGGGTGCGGCGTGTGTCGTGGGCGACGGGCCGGGCGAGCAGCCGCTGCCGGGGCTCGCCGACGGCGGCTCCGCCGAGGTCACCGTGCGCAGCAAGGACAAGGGCGGCCGGCTGGTCTCCTGGAGCGCGAAGGTGGTCGAACTCGCCTCCGGCTCCGAACAGTGGGAGGCGACGGTCGCCGAGCTGAAGGGCAAGCGTCTCAACGCCCCCGACGGCGAGGCCATGCCGTCCCGCTGGGCCCGCGAGTGCCGGGTGCTGCGCCTGGAGCCGACGGGAACCATCGCCCCGCTGCCGGACGGCTCCCTGGCCGAGGCTCCGTTGCCTTCCCCGGCCACGACCCGTCAGCCGATCCCCGCCGGGCTTCCTCGGCTGCTGCTGAAGAAGAAGCGGCGCCGATAGGCGGTCACGACGTCGGCAGCTGCCTGCCGTAGTCCACCGTCTCGCCCTTCGCCGGCTTCTCCAGGGTGAAGTCCTTGCCCCAGGACGAGAAGGTCAAGGTGCCCCCGCCGCCGGCCCGGGTCAGGCGCAGGGGGTACGGGGTGCCCTCCAGGGAGACGTCGAGGGTGCCGCCGGAGCCCGCGTCGCCGGTGATGCGGATGGTGCGGGTGCCGTCCTGCTCGTGGTGGCCGTCCGTCGCCAGCGTGCCGTGGAGGGTCAGCAGGCCGTCGAGGAGGACGTCCTTGTCGGTGAAGCCGCTGAACTTCTTGTACGAGGGGTCGCCCTGCGGCACCTTGACGAACTTGCCGTTCAGCTTGTCCGCGGCCGCGGCGTCCCCCTTGCCCTCGCCGGCCTCGCCGCCCGCATCGCTCCAGAATCCGGCGTCGGCCTTCAGATACAGCTGCTCACCGATCCGCAGCAGCTGGAACGTCGCCCCCTGCGCGGTGACCGACCCCGTCGCGCCGTCGGATTTCAGCCGCATGTCGAGTTTGTAAGTGCGCCCACTGGTCACCACGTTCCCGGAGAGGCGCACCGCATCGGTGGCATCGGCGGCCGCACGGGTCTTGCGCTGGATCTCGGCGGCGGGCAGCTTGCCCACCCCGTTGGTGCCCTCGTCGGGGTCCTCGCTGCATCCCGTCAGTGCCGTTCCCGACACGACCAGGGCGCATACGGCGCTCACCAGCGCGGCCCGGCGAGTACGACCCTGGGGAATCGCAGTCACAGGTGGGGCTGCCTTTCTGTCATGGGACCCGAGCGGCGTACGGCAGCGTACCGGGCGGTCAGGCCCCCGGCGGAGCCAGTCCGTCCGGACCGCTCACCAGGGCGTATCGGATCCGGACGGGCTAGCCTGAAGCCCACCCGAGCGGGCAATTCGGAAAACCGGCACAGCAAGCGAAACAGCGAACACCCAGCAAACAAACAGCGACAGCAACACGGCACACCCCGCACGCAAAGGAGCCGCAGCCATGGCAGCCGGCGCCCCCCGGATCTTCGTCTCGCACCTCGCAGGCGTCGCCGCCTTCGACCCGAACGGCGATCAGGTGGGCCGCGTCCGCGATCTGGTCGTGATGCTGCGCGTCGGCCGACGCCCCCCGCGGCTGCTCGGCCTCGTCGTCGAACTCTCCACCCGGCGCCGCATCTTCCTGCCCATGACCCGCGTCACCAGCATCGAGTCCGGCCAGGTCATCACCACCGGTGTGCTCAACGTCCGCCGCTTCGAGCAGCGCCCCACCGAGCGCCTCGTCTTCGGCGAGCTGCTCGACCGGCGCGTCACCCTCGTCGAGACCGGCGAGGAGGTCACCGTCCTCGATCTGTCGGTGCACCAGCTGCCGGCCCGCAGGGACTGGGAGATCGACAAGGTGTTCGTACGGAAGGGCGGCAAGAGCGGCACCTTCCGGCGCGCCAAGGGCGAGTCGCTGACGGTCGAGTGGTCCGCCGTCACCGGCTTCTCCGCGGAGGAGAAGGGGCAGGGCGCCGAGAGCCTGCTGGCCACCTTCGAGCAGCTGCGCCCCGCCGACCTCGCCAACGTCCTGCACCACCTCTCCCCCAAGCGCCGCGCCGAGGTCGCCGCCGCCCTCGACGACGACCGCCTCGCCGACGTACTCGAAGAGCTCCCGGAGGACGACCAGATCGAGATCCTCGGCAAGCTGAAGGAGGAGCGCGCCGCGGACGTCCTGGAGGCCATGGACCCGGATGATGCCGCTGACCTGCTCGGTGAGCTCCCGGAGGACGACCAGGAGCGGCTGCTGAGCCTGATGCAGCCCGCCGACGCGGCCGACATGCGCCGCCTGATGGCGTACGAGGAGCACACGGCCGGCGGTCTGATGACGACGGAGCCGATCATCCTGCGCCCCGACGCCACCGTCGCCGACGCCCTCGCCCGGGTCCGCAACCCCGACCTGTCCCCCGCCCTCGCCGCCCAGGTCTACGTCTGCCGCCCGCCCGACGAGACACCCACCGGCAAGTACCTCGGCACGGTCCACTTCCAGCGCCTGCTGCGCGACCCGCCGTACACCCTGGTCAGCTCGCTCGTCGACGAGGCCCTGGAGGCCCTGGCGCCGGAGGCCTCGCTGCCGGTCGTCGCCGGGTTCTTCGCGACGTACGACATGGTCGCGGCGCCCGTGGTCGACGAGTCCGGGTCGCTGCTGGGCGCGGTGACCGTGGACGACGTACTGGACCACATGCTGCCCGAGGACTGGCGGGAGACGGAGTTCCACCTGGACGAGGACACGGGCGAGGGGGTGGCGGCCCATGGCTCCTGAGCGGGAGGGCACGCGCGAGCGCGTGGCGTCGGGCGCCACCGCGACCACCAGGGCGCCCCGCGCGCGCCTCGACCAACCCCGGCCGCCGCGCCGCCGCATCCTGCCCGAGTGGGACCCGGAGGCCTTCGGACGGCTGTCGGAGCGGATCGCCCGCTTCATCGGCACCGGGCGGTTCCTCGTCTGGATGACGGTCGTGATCATCGTGTGGGTGCTGTGGAACATCGCCGCACCGAGCGACCTTCGCTGGGACGAGTACCCGTTCATCTTCCTCACCCTGGTCCTGTCCCTGCAGGCCTCGTACGCCGCCCCGCTGATCCTGCTCGCGCAGAACCGGCAGGACGACCGCGACCGGGTCAACCTCGAACAGGACCGCAAGCAGAACGAGCGGTCGATCGCCGACACCGAGTACCTGACCCGCGAGATCGCCGCGCTGCGCATCGGGCTCGGGGAGGTCGCCACCCGCGACTGGATGCGCTCGGAGCTGCAGGACCTGACGAAAGAGCTGGAGGAGCGGCACGACGGTCACCACGGGCACGGGGTATTCCCGGCAGATCGGTCGCCGGGACGTGACGTAGACGACCGGTGACAGGCTTTCCGGGGCATGGCTACCGCGCCGTACCATCGTCTCTATGGCTACGGAAGACGCGGTGCGCGAAGCACTGGCGACGGTGAACGACCCGGAGATCAACCGACCCATCACGGAGCTCGGGATGGTCAAGTCGGTGGAGATCGGCGCGGACGGAGCGGTCGCGGTCACCGTGTACCTGACGGTCTCCGGCTGCCCGATGCGCGAGACGATCACGCAGCGGGTGACGGACGCGGTCTCCCGGGTCGAGGGCGTCACCCGAGTCGACGTCACGCTCGACGTGATGAGCGACGAGCAGCGCAAGGAGCTGGCGAACGCCCTGCGCGGCGGCACCGCCGAGCGCGAGGTCCCCTTCGCCAAGCCCGGCTCGCTCACGCGCGTGTACGCGGTCGCGTCCGGCAAGGGCGGCGTCGGCAAGTCCTCGGTGACGGTCAACCTGGCGGCTGCCATGGCGGCCGACGGCCTGAAGGTGGGCGTCGTCGACGCCGACATCTACGGCCACAGCGTGCCGCGCATGCTGGGCGCCGACGGGCGTCCGACCCAGGTCGAGAACATGATCATGCCGCCGTCCGCGAACGGCGTGAAGGTCATCTCCATCGGCATGTTCACGCCGGGCAACGCCCCGGTCGTGTGGCGCGGCCCGATGCTTCACCGCGCGCTCCAGCAGTTCCTGGCGGACGTGTACTGGGGCGACCTGGACGTCCTGCTCCTCGACCTCCCGCCCGGCACCGGCGACATCGCGATCTCCGTGGCCCAGCTGGTCCCGAACGCCGAGATCCTGGTCGTGACGACCCCGCAGCAGGCGGCCGCGGAAGTGGCCGAGCGGGCGGGCTCCATCGCCGTACAGACCCACCAGAAGATCGTCGGCGTGGTCGAGAACATGTCCGGCCTGCCCTGCCCGCACTGCGGCGAGATGGTCGACGTCTTCGGCACGGGCGGCGGCCAGGTGGTCGCCGACGGCCTGACCCGCACGACGGGCACGAACGTCCCGGTCCTCGGCAACATCCCCATCGACGTCCGCCTGCGCGAGGGCGGCGACGAGGGCAAGCCGGTGGTCCTGACGGACCCGGACTCCCCGGCGGGCTCGGCCCTGCGGTCGATCGCGGGGAAGCTGGGGGGACGGCAGCGGGGCCTGTCGGGCATGTCGCTGGGCATCACGCCGCGCAACAAGTTCTGATTCCCGTACGCCGATGGGGGCGCCGTCCGGTGAGACGGCGCCCCCATCGGCGTAACTGTGCCCGGGTGCAGGGCGACGCCTAGGCGTACGCGGAGATGTCCTTGATCATCGCGAACCCGAGGCCATACGCGCTCAGGCCTCTCCCGTACGCCCCCACGTGCACCCCCTCCTGGGTCGAGCCGGCCAGTACCCAGCCGAACTCGGACTCGCGGTAGTGGAAGGGCGTCGGGACGCCGTCCACCGGCAGGGAGAGCGTCGACCAGTCCGGACCCGCCAGGTCGTCCGCGAGGGCCCAGGCGGTCTCCGTCTGCTGTTCCAGCCAGTCGTCGCGCAGCGAGTGGTCCATCTGCCCGGGCCAGGTGAACGACAGCAGCCCCACCCCGGCGAGCCACGCCGCCGAGGACACCGACGTGGCCTCCAGCAGCCCCGTGCCGTCGGCGCTCCTGCGGGACGGATTCGCCGCGACGGTCACGACCACCGCGAACTTCTCCCGGTCCTCCGTCCCCTCGTTCCGCACGGAGGGCTCGTCACCGTGCCCGATCGATCCGTGTTCCACGGCCCCGTCGGCCGCCATACCGACCTGCATCAGCCAGCGCGGCCCCGTGAAGGCCTCGTCGAGGCCGTACCACGGGAAGGGCGCCAACAGGTAGCCGTCGACCGTGCGCCGGGCGGAGGGGACCTGCTGTCCGCTCTCCACGGCCGGTGCCTGCGCGACCGCCCGACCAGTCGTCTGACTCGTCGTCTCCATGTGCCCGGACGCCTCCTCGTTCTCGCCGGACCAGCCCGGCCCGCCCCCCTTCGGGCGTACTCGTCCGGTCCGCACAACAACTCGGCAGCATAGCCACACCGCTCCTGGCAGTATGGAAAGCGCCCGGCGCGCGAGGCGCGCAGGGGGCGGGTTCAGGCCGTGCGCGACCCGCGCGGAGTATGAGAAGCGTCACGTATGAGTGGTGATCCGCCCCTGTGTTCGTACGGCTTTCGTACGGCTCAGGTGGCGTCCGCGTCGTAGGGCGGGCGCTCCTCGCGGGGGCTCTCGGGCTTCTTCGTCATGTCGATGCTGCCGCCGGAGGAACCGGAGGTGGGGGACGGCGAGGAAGACGACGAGGAGGATCCGGACGACTCCGAGTCACGGCTGTGGACCGCGTCGGTGACCTCGGCCATTTCCTTCTTGAGGTCGAAGCCGTTGCGGATCTCCTTCAGCCCCAGGTCGTCGTTGTCCAGCTGCTTGCGGATGAACGTCTTGGGGTTGAGGTCCTCGAATTCGAAGTCCTTGAACTCCGGTCCCAGTTCCTGCCGGATGTCCTGCTTGGCGCTCTCCGAGAACTCGCGGATCTTGCGGATCGTCCGCGTGACGTCCTGGATGAGCTTCGGGAGCTTGTCCGGACCGAAGACGAGCACGGCGAGGACGATGAGCGTCACCAGCTCGAGCGGTCCTATGTCATTGAACACCTGAAGCTCCTTGCGATGTCCTCGGTCCTCGGCCCTCGGCGGTCTCTGGGTCTTCCGTGGTCCGGGCCGGATCCACGGTACCCGGCGATCCGCTACGACCGGTACTGTCCCGAGGCCTCCGAATGGGATGGGCGTGCGGTTTTCCGGGTTGTTTGCCTTGTCAGGGCCCGAGTAAGGCGGTCGGGCGACGTGCGCTGTGAGGTTTCTGTGAGTCTCAGTGCCCGCTCGACGAGCCGAGTGTCAGCGAGATCCTGATCTCCTTGCCGCCGCGCTCCAAGGTCAGTTCGAGCCGGTCGCCGGGGCGGTGGGCACGGGTCTTGACGATGAGTTCCTCGCCGGAGTGGACGCGCTGGCCGTCGACCTCGGTGATGACGTCGCCCGACTTGATGCCGGCCTTGTCGCCGGGGCCGCCCTCGGAGACCGCGGAGCCGCCGTCGCCGCCCTTCGTGCCGACGCGGGCGCCGTCGCCGCTGTAGTCCATGTCGAGGGTGACGCCGATGACCGGGTGGGTCGCCTTGCCGGTGTTGATCAGCTCCTCGGCGACACGTTTGGCCTGGTTGACCGGTATCGCGAAGCCCAGGCCGATGGAGCCGGACTGGCCGCCGTCCAGGTCGGAGCCGGTGTCGGCGGAGCGGATGGCGGAGTTGATGCCGATCACGCGGGCGCGGGCGTCGAGGAGGGGGCCACCGGAGTTGCCGGGATTGATGGGCGCGTCGGTCTGGAGAGCGTCGACGTACGACACATCGCTCCCGTCGCCGCTCTCGCCGCCGGCCGTGATGGGCCGCTCCTTGGCGCTGATGATGCCGGAGGTGACGGTGCCGGCCAGGTCGAACGGGGCGCCGATGGCGACGACGGGGTCGCCGACCTGGACGTTGTCGGAGTTGCCGAGCGGCAGGGGCTTCAGGCCGCTGACGTCGGTGACCTTGACCACGGCGAGGTCATAGCCGCTGTCCCGTCCGACGACGGTGGCCTTGGCGGTGTCACCGCTGTGGAAGGTCACGGATATTTCGCCGCTGTCACCCGCGGGTTCGACGACGTGGTTGTTGGTGAGGATGTGACCGCGGTCGTCGAGCACGAACCCGGTCCCGGTGCCCTGCTCCTCGTTCCCGCTCACATGCAGCGTCACGACGCTGGGCAGGGCACGAGCGGCGATCCCGGCGACACTGTCCGGCGCCCTCCCGGGCACCTCGGCCGCGGCCTGCGGCAGCTCCACGTCCCCCACACCACCGTTGCGCTCGAGATACGCCCCCACCACACCGCCGACGCCACCGGACACGACGGCGATCAACAGGGCCCCGGCAAGGAGCACCTTCTTGGCACGCTTACGCTGCTGCCCGTCGGTGGCGACGGCGGCGCCGGTCTGCTGGAGGGGGGCGGAGGGGTGAGTCGGGTGGGTGGGGTGCGCGGGGTCGGCGGGGTGGCCGCGGCGGGCCCAGGGGTCGTAGTTCTGCCAGGGGTTGGTGGGGGGCGGGGCGTCGGCGTAGGCGGGGTCGGGGGTCGCCTGGGCGGGGGCCGACTGTGCCTGGGCGGGGATGCCGGCCAGCGGGGCCGCCGGGGCGGGGATGCCGGGCGTCGGGGCAGGGGCGCCGGGGCCAGGGGGCGGCGGCGTGGGCACGCCGGATCCTAGAGGCGCTGCTTGGGTGGGCACGCCGGGGGCGGCGGGGGCCGCGGGAGCCGCGGGAGCCGCCTGTGCGGGGATGCCATGGGCCGGTGACGGGGCAGGAGTGCCGGGGGCCGGGGTCGGCGCCGGAGTGGGTACGCCGGCGGTCGGGGCCGCGGCTGTCGACGGCACGGGCGTGCCTTGCGCTGCGCTCTGCGCGCCCTGCGTCGGAGTCGGCAGGCCGGGCGTGGGGGCCGGCAAGGTGTGCGTCGGTGGTGTCGGCATCGGTGCGGCCGTCCCGTGCGCGGGCGTGGTCGCCGGGTGCTGGACCGGCGGAGCGGGCGCCCAAGGACCGGGCTCGCCATAGGGCGGGGTGCTGTAGGGGTCGGGGTCGTGCAGGGGCTTGGGGCGTTCGTCGACGGGCTCTGCCACAGCGGCGGTGGCACCGTCGGCGGACACCGCGGGGACACTGACCGCACCGCCGGCGGACTCCGTGCCCCCAGTACTTGCGTCGGCGACGGGCCCCACGGCCGCGGCACCGGCATCATCGGCACCCCCCGCGACCGCGGCAGCGTCACCCGCAGACGGGCCGGACACGGGCACCCCACCCGGCCGCGCCAACTCGAAGTCGCCGTCAGCGGAAGCCACGCCGCCACCACCGCCAATCACGGCAGGGCGGGGAAGCTCGAAGTCACCCTCCGCCGAAGCCACACCACCGCTGCCCTTCACAGCCGGGCGAGGAAGCTCGAAGTCACCCTCAGACGAAGCCACGCCGTCGGCCCCGCCCCGCGCGGCGGGCAGCGCCAGTTCGAAGTCGCCGTCACCGTTCGCGTCGCCGATACCGTTCGCGTCGCCATCGGCGCCGCGCTCGCCGGTGCCGTCCGGTGCCCTGCGCTCGGTCGCGTTCGATGCGCCGGGCGCCGTCCCGCTCGTCTCGTCCGGCGTCGGCTCGGTGTCCTCCGCCCGGGCCGACGGACCCTGCGGCCGAGGTCGGTTCCACCACTTCGCCTTCGCGGGCTTCCCCTCGTTCATGCTCTGCTTCCTGCTCGCTGCTGACCGTTGCCCGAGTAGGACGCTTCGCTCACCGCCGCGCCAAGAGAAACGATCGGCCGTTATCCCGCAGCCCGCGGAGACGACTGAGGTCTGCCGGCTTGCCGACCCTGGTTCCTCGGCAGGCCGTCACCGGGAACGTCCCGGCGCCCGAATGCCTACTCAACTCTGCGCTGTCGCGCTCAAGTCCCCGCAGAAACCGGCGACTTCGTGCTACCTCCCCCATCCGGCACGCGGCGTCAACGGCGGCCGCGGTTCATCGACTCCGCGCCCGGCCCGCAGGCACGGCGCGCGGCCCACCCCCGGATTCAATCAGGTTCGTGGGCCGCTGCGCAGAGGCCGGGTCAGCGACCGGTGGCGGAGGAGGTGGAGGGGGATGACGTCGCGTCGGGGACGGGTGCGGCGAGCGGGTCGGGGGTCGCCTTGACCTCGGGGGTCGTGGACCACGCGGTCAGGGCGAGCGGCGGGGTCTCGCTGAGCGGGCGTATCAGTGGGGACATGGCGGCCGCGCCGGCCACCACGGGCGCCGTCAGGGTGCGCATGTCCTGGTCGGCGGGCTGGGCCGGCATCCCTGGCAGGAGGGGGGCCGATACCTCGGTCGGGGCGGCCGGGGTGTCGAGCGTCCGCTCGCCCTGGCCTTGGGCGAGCAGCGGGCCGACTCCACGGCGGCGCTGGTTCTCGGGTGCCGTCGCGGCGCCGGTGCCCTGGGTCCGGGCCGGTGTCACATTACTGCCGCCCGAGCCGCCGCGCGCCTCCGCGTCGGTCGGCACGCTCGACGTGACACCCCCCAGCGCGATCGCGGCCAGCGACACCGCGCCCGCCGCGACGAACGCGAACCGCATACGGGAGGACCCGGAGCGATCGGCGTCAGGACGGCCCACGGGGTGGGTGCGGAAGCCGCGGTCCGAGGCGGGGAGCGCCGGGGCATGGGGACGCGACGGGACGTATCCGAACTCGAAGCGGTCGCCCTGCTTCATTCCGAACACCCCGGTGGCGCCGGGCCGCCCGGTCAGTCCGCCGAATCCTCCCCCGCCCAGCGGCGAGCCGCCGCCGTCCAGGTCACCTCCCCCGGGGAGGCCCTGAAGGCGGGCCAGGAAACTCTCGGAGGGAGGCGGCGGGGCCGCCTCCGCGAAGACGTTCTTCAGCCGGCGCTGGGCGTCGGCCTCGGCCTTGCACTTGGCACAGGTCGCCAAGTGGGCCAGGACGCGCTCGCGCGTCTCATGACCGAGCTCTCCGTCGACGAGGGCGGAGAGTCGGTCTCCCAGGTGCTGCTCGGCCAGGAGCCGTTCTGCGGGGTTGGGTCGAGAGCCACTCACGCGGTCGCGCCCCCTCCTCCCAGTGCGGCCACCCGCGGCACGAAGGAGCGGCGCTCGGCGCGCGCCTCCGGCGAACGGTGGGCGAGGGCCTTGCGCAGCTGCGAGCGGCCACGGTGGATACGGGACCGGACGGTGCCGAGCTTGACGCCCAGGGTCGCGGCGATCTCCTCGTACGACAGTCCTTCGATGTCGCACAGGACGACCGCGGCGCGGAACTCGGGCGCGAGGGTGTCGAGGGCCTGCTGGACGTCCGCGTCGAAGTGCGCGTCGTTGAAGACCTGCTGCGGTGTGGGCTCCTTGCTGGGCAGCCGCTCGGCCGCGTCCTCGCCCAGCGCGTCGAAACGGATGCGCTGCTTGCGGCGGACCATGTCCAGGAAGAGGTTCGTGGTGATGCGGTGCAGCCAGCCCTCGAAGGTGCCCGGCGTGTACGTCGACAGAGAGCGGAAGACGCGGACGAAGACCTCCTGGGTGAGGTCCTCGGCGTCGTGCTGGTTGCCCGTCAGGCGGTAGGCCAGACGGTAGACGCGGCCGCTGTGCGTGCTGACGATCTCCTCCCACGTGGGCGGAGTCCACGCCTGCCCGTCCGCGTCGGTGGAGAAGGTCGCGGTCTGGGCGTAGTCGCCGGCGTGGCTGTGGTCAGCGGTGTCGTTCACGGATTTCGGCCTGCCCGCCGACCCGAGAAAGCGCCGCAGCACTCCTCCCCGGTCCACAGGCGCAGCCGCACCTCCCCTGTCGGCTCTGGTGGTGTCCAGTGGAGCCCCTACCATAGCCACCTCGCCCGTTAGCTCCGGATAAGCGGTTTTACGAGAATTTGATCTGGGCTGACACGGCTGGTGCGCCT
Source organism: Streptomyces sp. T12 (assembly GCF_028736035.1). Lineage (NCBI taxonomy): Bacteria > Bacillati > Actinomycetota > Actinomycetes > Kitasatosporales > Streptomycetaceae > Streptomyces > Streptomyces sp. T12. Next base: position 7,038,336 of record NZ_CP117866.1, on the reverse strand, counting down.
GCGTCAGCACTTGCTCTCGGCCCTGCTCGCCATCGTGATCCAACTGTGTCCCCCCGCTCGTCTTCCCACCCCTCTAAACGCCCGGTCCCATCTGCGGGTTCCCGTCGGCAACGGATACAGTCACGCCCAGGCAACCACGGGGACAGGAGAGGGCCATTACCGGCAACCGGCAGACGAGCTGGGCGTTCGCCGACGCCTACGTCGCCGAGGACGAAGTCCTGCGCTGGGCCCGCGACCGGGCCCGTGAGGCGGGGCTGCGCTCGGTGTCGCCCGGCACGGGCGCGGCGCTTCGGTTGCTGGCGGCCTCGGTGGACGCGAAGGCGGTGGCGGAGATCGGTACCGGCACCGGCGTCTCCGGCATCCACCTCCTGCACGGCATGCGCCCCGACGGCGTCCTGACCACGGTGGACCCCGAACCCGAACACCAGCAGTTCGCCCGCCAGGCCTTCCGCGCCTCCGGCTTCGCCAGCAACCGCGCCCGCTTCATCCCGGGCCGCGCCCTCGACGTCCTGCCCCGCCTCGCGGACGCCGGTTACGACCTCGTCTTCTGTGACGGCGACCGGCTGGAGTTCCTCGACTATCTCGCTGAATCGTTGCGCCTGCTGCGTCCGGGTGGCCTCGTCGTCTTCGAGGGCGTCTTCGCCAACGGCCGCACGGTGGACTCGGGCCCGCAGCCCACGGAAGTCATACGTATCCGGGAGCTGCTGCGCGCGGTGCGGGAGAGCCAGGAGCTGGTGCCGTCGCTGCTGCCGGTCGGGGACGGGCTGCTGTGCGCGGTCAAGCGATGACCGTTTGACCGACCGTACGTCATGGACGTACGGAAGAAGCGACCTGACGAAGCGACGAACTGAACAAGCAACGACCCCGGCACCATGTGCGATGCCGGGGCCGCCGAAAGGTAAGGGTCGCTGCCGCGTCAGCCGACGACCTTCTTGAGGGCGTCGCCGAGCGCGTCGGCCTCGTCAGGGGTCAGCTCGACGACGAGCCGACCGCCGCCTTCGAGCGGAACGCGCATGACGATGCCCCGCCCCTCCTTGGTCACCTCGAGCGGGCCATCGCCCGTCCGCGGCTTCATGGCCGCCATGCTCGTTCCCCTTCCTGAAACCAGCTCATCGTCAAAGCCGACGGCCCCATGGAGGGCACGCGCGTCTGGCATGAGACACGCGACACCGGCATCGAACACATTGCTTCCAAGCCATTATCCCGCATCTCAGGACCCGATGACCAACATCAGTCGGCATCGCTTGGGCAACGCGCGCGAGCAAAACCACTCAATTCGGCGATGTGACTGCGATACTGCGCCACCGCACACGCTTCGGCCGAACAGAACCGGTCACGAATTCTTTGACGCAGGTCACACGTCCGGTCAGCGCCGTTGCCGGTGATCTCCGCCATGCTGTCCCTCAGACAAGTGCGTACCGACGAGTACGCCCAGCCGCGACACCGGAGGGGATACACCATGGCCGACACCGTGCTCTACGAGGTGAGCGACGGACTCGCGACGATCACGCTGAACCGCCCCGAGGCGATGAACGCGCTGAACATCGCGGCCAAGGTCGCCCTGCGGGACGCGGTCCAGGCTGCGGCGGGCGACGACGCGGTACGGGCCGTGCTGCTGACCGCGGCCGGGGAGCGGGCGTTCTGCGTGGGCCAGGACCTCAAGGAGCACATCGGGCTGCTGATCTCCGACCGGGAGACCGGGACCCGGCAGACGATGAACACGGTGCGGGAGCACTACAACCCGATCGTGCGGGCGCTGACCGAGATGCCGAAGCCCGTGGTGGCCGGGGTGAACGGGGTCGCGGCCGGGGCGGGCTTCGGTTTCGCGCTGGCCGCGGACTATCGCGTCGTGGCCGACACGGCTGCGTTCAACACGTCCTTCGCGGGGGTCGCGCTGACCGCCGACTCCGGGATCTCGTGGACGCTGCCGCGGGTCGTCGGCCCGGGCCGCGCCGCCGACCTGCTGCTCTTCCCGCGGAGCATCAAGGCGCAGGAGGCGTACGAGCTCGGTATCGCCAACCGGCTGGTGCCCGCGGGTGAGCTGCGCGAGGAGGCCGAGAAGGTGGCGCGGGCGCTTGCCGAGGGGCCGACGGTGGCGTACGGGGCGATCAAGGAGGCGATGGCGTTCGGGATGTCGCACTCCCTGGCCGAGACCTTGGAGAAGGAGGACGAGCTGCAGACGCGGGCGGGGTCTTCGGAGGATCACGCGATCGCTGTGCAGGCCTTCGTCAACAAGGAGAAGCCGAAGTACTTGGGCCGGTGAGCTCGGGGCGGTAGCGCCGTCAGGGGCTGCGGGTTCGTTCGGGTTGATCGCGCCCACGCGGCGCGGTCGCATGTCGATAGGGCCCCGCGCCCCTCAGGGGGCGCTTCTCGCGACGCAGGTTTCCAAGTGGTCGTCGACCAGGCCGCACGCTTGCATCAGGGCGTATGCCGTCGTCGGGCCCACGAAGCGCAGGCCGCGCTTCTTCAGGGCCTTGGACAGGGCCGTCGATTCCGGTGTGACCGCCGCGACGTCCGCCAAGGTCTTCGGGACCGGGCGGGTGGTCGGATCCGGCGCGTGGGACCAGATCAGGGCGTCCAGTTCGCCCGGGGTCCAGTCGGCGAGCACGCGTGCGTTGGCGAGGGTCGCGTCGATCTTGGCTCGGTTGCGGATGATGCCCTCGTCGGCGAGGAGGCGGTCCTTGTCGGAGTCCGTGAAGGTCGCGACCTTGGCGATCTCGAAGCCTGCGAAGGCGGCGCGGAAGCCCTCGCGGCGGCGCAGGATCGTGATCCAGGACAGGCCCGACTGGAAGGCCTCCAGGCTGAGGCGTTCGTAGAGCGCGTCGTCGCCGTGGACCGGGCGGCCCCACTCCTCGTCGTGGTAGGTCACGTAGTCCGCGGTGGACAGCGCCCACGGGCAGCGCAGGGCGCCGTCCGGGCCGGCGAGGGCCGTACCGTCGCTCATCACTGGTCCTCCTGGGCGCGCTTCTCCATCGACACATGGCCGGCCGACGCCTGCGCGCCCGCCAGCGCGGACTCCAGGTCGGCGATGCGGGCGTCGCGCTCGGCGAGCTCGGCGCCGAGGCGGCTGAGGGCGTCGTCGACGTCGGACATGCGGTAGCCGCGGGCGGCGAGCGGGAAGCGGAGGGTCTCGATGTCCACGCGGCTGATCGGGCGGTCCAGCGGCAGCAGGTCCTGCAGGCGCTCGGGCGCGGCCTCCGGCAAGGGGCCGTCGCCGTCGCCGCCGCCCACCACGGCGAGCGTCACCGCGGCGACCACGACGGCGAGCGCGACGACCAGGAACAAGAACATAACCATCGCTGTGGCCCCCACGGTCGGTGAATGCGAGCGGTCGAGTGTGTCAGGGTCCGATCGTGCCATGCGACTCTGACAGTTAGGGTCACAGGCGGCCGAAGGCCGACGACTTGCCAGGACGTACTAGGAGAGGTCACAGGGGATGCTCAGGCTGGGCAGGCGTGAGTTCGACACGCACGAGCCGGTGATCATGGCGATCGTGAACCGGACCCCGGACTCCTTCTACGACCAAGGGGCGACGTTCCGCGACGAGCCCGCCCTCGCGCGCGTGGAGCAGGCGGTGGCGGAAGGGGCGGCCATCATCGACATCGGTGGGGTCAAGGCCGGGCCGGGGGAAGAGGTGACCGCCGAGGAGGAGGCGCGGCGGACGGTCGGGTTCGTGGCCGAGGTGCGGCGGCGTTTCCCGGACGTCGTGATCAGTGTGGACACCTGGCGGGCCGAGGTCGGTGTGGCGGTGTGCGAGGCGGGGGCGGATCTGCTGAACGACGCGTGGGGTGGGGTGGATCCGGGGCTGGCGGAGGTCGCTGCGCGGTACGGGGTGGGGCTGGTGTGCACGCATGCGGGAGGTGCCGAGCCTCGGACTCGGCCGCATCGGGTGACGTACGACGACGTCATGGCCGACATTCTTCGGGTGACGGTGGGGTTGGCCGAGCGGGCGTTGGCGCTGGGGGTGCCGCGGGAGTCGATCCTGATCGATCCCGGGCACGACTTCGGGAAGAACACGCGGCACAGTCTTGAGGCGACTCGGCGGTTGGGGGAGATGGTGGAGACGGGGTGGCCGGTGCTGGTGTCCCTCTCCAACAAGGACTTCGTCGGGGAGACGCTGGACAAGCCTGTGAAGGAGCGGGTGGTGGGGACGTTGGCTACGACTGCGGTGTCGGCGTGGCTGGGGGCGCAGGTGTACCGGGTCCATGAGGTGGCGGAGACTCGGCAGGTCCTGGACATGGTGGCGTCGATCGCGGGGCACCGGCCGCCGGCGGCGGCGCGGCGGGGGTTGGCCTGACGGCTTTCCTCGCCCCCGCCGCCCCTACCCGTCCCATCCCCAGGGGCTGCCGCCCCTTCGGCTCCGCCCCCTGGGACAGTTGCCCAAGGGGCCGCACCCTTTTACTCATCGGCTCAAGCCCAGCGCTAGCGCCCCGCCTCCTTCGACACCAGCGCCACCGCCTCCTCCACGTCGTCCGTGACGTGGAACAGGAGCAGGTCCTTCTCCGAAGCCTTGCCCTGGGCAATCAGCGTGTTCTTGAGCCAGTCGACGAGGCCGCCCCAGTACTCGCTGCCGAACAGGACGATCGGGAAGCGGGTGACCTTCTGGGTCTGGACCAGGGTGAGGGCCTCGAAGAGTTCGTCGAGGGTGCCGAGGCCGCCGGGGAGGACCACGAAGCCCTGGGCGTACTTGACGAACATCATCTTGCGGACGAAGAAGTACCGGAAGTTCAGCCCGATGTCGACGTAGGGGTTGAGGCCCTGCTCGAAGGGGAGCTCGATGCCGAGGCCGACCGAGATGCCGCCCGCCTCGCACGCGCCCTTGTTCGCCGCCTCCATGGCGCCGGGGCCACCGCCCGTGATCACCGCGAAGCCCGCATCGACCAGGCCTCGGCCGAGCCGGACTCCGGCGTCGTACTCGGAAGAGTCGACCGGTGTACGCGCCGAGCCGAACACACTGATCGCCGCCGGGAGTTCGGCGAGCGTGCCGAAGCCCTCGATGAACTCCGACTGGATACGGAGGACGCGCCAGGGGTCCGTGTGGACCCAGTCCGAGGGGCCGCCCGCGTCCAGCAGTCGCTGGTCGGTCGTACTCGCCGTCACCTGGTCCCGCCTCCGGAGAACCGGGCCCAGACGCTGCTCCGACGGTGGCTGCTTCTTCCCCTCGGGGTTGCCGGTAGCCATGTGCGCTCCCTCCACTGCGGGGCCTGCTGGTGTTGCAGGTCGTTCCACCTCAGCGTAGATCCACGCGGGTTACGGACGGGGGACGTGAGCATGACCGCCATAAAGCGCCCTCCCCGCACTCCCCACCCCCGCCCGTCACCGCGGTGCTACGCCGTGAGCCACGCCCTCAGCCGCTCCTCCCCCGCCAGGATCTTCCCGGTCTCCACCCGTTCGTCCCGCTTGTGCGCCAAGTGCGGGTTGCCGGGGCCGTAGTTGACCGCCGGGATGCCCAGGGACGAGAAGCGGGAGACGTCCGTCCAGCCGTACTTGGGGCGAGCAATCCCTCCGACCGCCTCCATGAACGCCGCTGCCGCCGGGTGGGACAGCCCCGGCAGCGCGCCGCCGCTGTGGTCGTCCACCACGAACTCCTCGACCCCGCAGTCGGCGAAGACCTCGCGGACGTGCGCGACGGCCTCCTCCTCCGTACGGTCCGGCGCGTAGCGGAAGTTGACGGTCACGACGCATTCGTCGGGGATGACGTTGCCCGCCACGCCGCCCGAGATGCCGACCGCGTTCAGGCCCTCCCGGTACTCCAGGCCGTCGATCACCGGGTAACGGGGTTCGTACGACGCCAGCCTCGCCAGGATCGGCGCCGCCGCGTGGATCGCGTTCGAGCCCATCCAGCTGCGCGCGGAGTGGGCGCGCTCGCCCTTGGTCTTGAGCAGGACCCTGAGCGTGCCCTGGCAGCCGCCCTCGACCTCGCCGTCCGACGGCTCCAGGAGCACCGCGAAATCGCCCTCCAGCCACTCGAGGCGGGCCTCGGACACATGCTTGAGGCCGTTGAGGTCCGCGGTCACCTCTTCGTTGTCGTAGAAGACGAAGGTGAGGTCGCGGTTCGGGGCCGGGACCGTCGCCGCGATGCGCAGCTGGACCGCGACGCCCGACTTCATGTCGCAGGTGCCGCAGCCCCACAGGACGCCGTCCTCGTCCAGCCTCGACGGGACGTTGTCCGCGATGGGCACCGTGTCGATGTGGCCGGCGAGGATCACGCGCTCGGGCCGCCCCAGGTTCGTACGCGCCACGACGTTGTTGCCGTACCGCTCGACCGTCAGATGCGGCAGGGCGCGCAGGGCCGTCTCGATGGCGTCCGCGAGGGGTTGCTCGGCGCCGCTGACGGAGGGGAAGTCGACGAGCTGCGCGGTGAGCCGCGCGGCGTCCAGCGTGAGGTCAAGGGAGGTGTCGGCCATGGTGCCGACCCTAACGCCCCCGGTCGCGGGCCCACTTTCCCCACTCGACCCATACCCCCCAGTAACCTCGGCTACCTTGTAGGGCGTGCCGAAGCCGTCCCCCTCTCCCAAACGTCGTGGCCGCCTCCTGCGTCGCGGGGCGGCCTTCGTGGTCCTGCTCGCCGTCGCGGGGTATCTCGCGGTGCAGTACGTCACCGGAGGCACGGGCGAGCCGGGCTGCGAGGTCGTCTCGGGCAGGGGCGACGGATCGAGATACGCGTTCACGCCGGAGCAGGCGGTGAACGCGGCGACGATCGCCGCCGTCGGCACCGGCCGCGGGCTGCCCGAGCGGGCCGTGACCATCGCGCTCGCCACCGCGCTGCAGGAGTCGGGACTGCGCAACATCAGCCACGGCGACCGCGACTCGCTGGGCCTGTTCCAGCAGCGGCCCTCGCAGGGCTGGGGCACCGAGCAGGAGATCCAGGACCCGATCTACTCGTCGGGCATCTTCTACGAGCACCTGGTCAAGGTCCGCGGTTACACGGAGCTGCCGCTCACCGTCGCCGCGCAGCGCGTGCAGCGCAGCGGCTTTCCTGAGGCGTACGCCAAGCACGAGCCGGACGCGACGCTGCTCGCCGCCGCGCTCACCGGGCGTTCGGCCGCGACACTGACCTGCGAGGGGCGTCCCGGCGCCACGCGGACCGCGGGTCCTGACGCCGTACGGGCCGCGCTCGTACGGGACTTCGGGCAGGACGCGCTTCAGTCGGCCGCCGCGGAGGTGGGCGCCGAGAAGGCCACGCCCACGCCCGCTCCTTCCGCGATCGAGAGCGACGGGCGGACCGTCGTACTGCCCGTGACCGCCGACGGGGGGTCCGGCGCCGGGCGCAGTGTCCGCGAGCGCGGGTGGCAGCTGGCCCACTGGGCCGTGGCCAACGCCTCCGATCTGCACATCCAGCGGGTGTCGTATGCCGGGCGGGAGTGGACCGCCGGGAACACCGACAGCCAGTGGCGTGCGATGGCCACGGAGGGCGCCTCGGAGAGTGCCTCGGGGGCGGAGAGCGGTCTGGACGCGGTCCGCATCGTCACGGCTCAGTAGTCGGCCCAGCAGCTGACTCAGCAGTCGGCTCAGCCGTACTCGCGCAGCACCCGTGCGGCCGTTCGGAGGATCACCCTCGCGGGTTACCCGAGGTGTCGGTCGGCGGCGGCGTGGGCAGGTTTTCGCGCGGTCACTCTCGTATCCGTCAAAAGCCTTGAGAACAAAGGGCTGTAAGGATTCGGCAGGGTTTCGGGCGCGGCTCCGTTTGCCCGTTTTTATCCGCAGGCGATAATGCGACGCATTGCCAACTCTTTACATTGGCGCGCCGCAACCTTCAGGGGCTTCGAGCGGTAGTCACTGCGTCCGAGCCCGGAGATCAACAGCCAGTCGGTCAACTGCCGGGCGTGGTCGGACATTTCATCGTCCTGATCCGACATAACCGTCGAAGGAGCATCATGTCCCTCCCCCTGACCCGCCGGATCGCCCGTGCCGCGCTGCTCGTCGCTGCGGGAGCGGCTGCCGGGGTCGGTGCGGCCGGCTCCGCCAGCGCGGCCCCTGAACTGCCCGACGCCTCGAAGGTCGGCGGGCTGACCGCCCTGGACGGCGCGAGCGTCGTCGACGGCGCGGCCACGAACGCCACCGGGCTCGCGGGTGGCGCCGTCGACACCGCGGTCGACGGCGCGCTGCCGACCGCGAAGAAGGCCGGCGACAAGGTGACCAAGACCGGCAGCAAGGCCGCGAAGAAGGCGGTGCCGACCGCGACCAAGGCCGGCAGCAAGGTCGCGAAGAAGGCGACGCCCGCTGCACAGGAGACCGCGGGCGGCGTGGCCGGGTCGGTCGGCAGCGTTCTCGGTGACACGGCGGGCGTGGCCACGACGAGCGGCGTGCCGTCGACCGGCTCGCTGCCGGTGCAGGCGCTTCCCCTCGGCTGACGGTCCGCTGCCGTTCGGCTGCGCCTGGCTTGACCCGCCGACGGGGTCCAGGGACTTCCCTGGGCCCCGTCGGTTTTTGCCTGTCCTACGTCGGCAGGGGCCGCCGTTACGACAGGCGTTCCACCGCCGTCCTCACGCGCTCGTCCGTCGCCGTGAACGCCACGCGTACGTGCCGGCCGCCCGCCTCGCCGTAGAAGTCGCCCGGAGCCACCAGGATGCCGAGCTCGGCCAGGTGGGAGACCGTGGTCCAGCAGGACTCGTCTCGCGTGGCCCAGAGGTAGAGGCTGGCCTCGCTGTGCTCGATGCGGAAGCCGTGGGCTTCCAGGGCCCCGCGGAGGGCCTCGCGGCGGGCCGCGTAGCGGTCGCGCTGGACGCGGACGTGTTCGTCGTCGCCGAGGGCCGCGATCACCGCCGCCTGGGTCGGCGCCGACGTCATCATGCCGCCGTGCTTGCGGATCTGCAGGAGGGGACCGAGGACGTCCGGATCGCCGGCCAGGAACGCGGCGCGGTACCCCGCCAGGTTCGAGCGCTTGGAGAGGCTGTGGACCGCGACGATGCCCTCGTACGAGCCGCCGTTCACGTCCGGGTGCAGGACCGAGACCGGGTCGGCCTCCCAGCCCAGCTCCAGGTAGCACTCGTCGGAGAAGAGCAGGACGCCGTGTTCGCGGGCCCAGGCGACGATCCGGGTCAGGTCCGACTTGGCGAGGACCTTGCCCGTGGGGTTGGACGGGGAGTTCAGCCAGAGCAGCTTCAGGCCCCGCGGGTCCAGCTCCGTCGGGTCGTCGTAGACCTCGTACTCGGCGCGGGCGAGGCGGGCGCCCACCTCGTACGTCGGGTAGGCCAGCCGCGGGTAGGCCACCTTGTCGCCGGGGCCGAGGCCCAGCTGGGTGGGGAGCCAGGCGACCAGTTCCTTGGAGCCGACGATGGGCAGGACGTGGCGGTGGGTGACCTCGCGGGCGCCCAGGCGGCGCTCCACCCAGCCCGTGATCGCGTCACGCAGTGCCGGGGTGCCCCAGACCGTCGGATAGCCCGGGGAGTCCGCCGCGTCGATCAGGGCCTTCTGGATCAGCTCGGGGACCGGGTCGACCGGCGTGCCGACGGAGAGGTCGACGATGCCGTCCGGATGCGCGGCGGCCGTCTTCTTGTACGGCTCCAGCTTGTCCCAGGGGAAGGTCGGAAGGCGGTCGGAGACTGCGGACACGGGATCTGGCTCACTTTCTGGTACAGCCGCTGGTACTGCCACTGCTCATGCCGGATACGGCAACGCCTCGGTCCCGTACGGCGATCAAGGCGATCAGGCCGTACGGGACCGAGGCGGCACGCTGTGCGGGTCGCCGGTGGGGATTACTCGGCCTGCGGCGGGAGCGCGGCGACGAACGGGTGGTCGCGCTCGATCAGACCCAGCTTGCTGGCGCCGCCGGGCGAGCCGAGTTCGTCGAAGAACTCGACGTTCGCCTTGTAGTAGTCCTTCCACTCCTCCGGAGTGTCGTCCTCGTAGAAGATCGCCTCGACCGGGCATACCGGCTCACAGGCACCACAGTCGACGCATTCGTCCGGGTGGATGTACAAGGACCGCTGGCCCTCGTAGATGCAGTCGACCGGGCACTCCTCGATGCACGCCTTGTCCTTGACGTCGACACAAGGCTGCGCGATGACGTAGGTCACGCTGTCGTTCCTCCTCGATAGGGCGCTGGCGGGCCTCCTCAGGCTCCGCCGCCTGGCGCGCGGGAGCGCGGCGTCGTCGATGCCCGCCCCTAGTATCTCCGTTCTTGGGCATGATCCGAACAGGAGGGGTGAACTGACCTGTGGAAATCTCTGCGACGGGGCGCCTTGAGGTCCGCATCACCGCTGCTGACGTGGGTAAACGAGTCTCCGTACGCCGCCTGAACGATCTTGCGGCCGAGGGTGAGAAGTTCACCGACACGGTGGGTGTTCTCGCATCATGGGATGACGATGTGCTGCGGATCACAAAGAAGAGTGGCGAGACCGTCCGCATTCCGGAAGCGTCGCTGGTGGCGGGCAAGGTGGTGCCCGCCGCTCCAGCCCGGCGCCGGGGGCCCGCCGCCTCGTACGAGGAGCTCGCGCATGTCGCCACGCGCGCGTGGCGGCCGGTGGAGAGCGAGCGGCTCGGCGAGTGGGAGCTGCGGGCCGCGTCCGGGTTCACCCGGCGGGCCAACTCGGTGCTGCCGCTCGGCGACCCCGGGATACCGCTGCCGGCCGCGCTCGACGTCGTACGGCGCTGGTACGGCGACCGTGGGCTTCCCGCGTACGTCCAGACCACGACCGGGGCCGAGGGCACGCAGGAGCTGCTGTGCGCGGAGCTGGAGCGGCTGGGGTGGGTGCGGGAGGTGTCCGCCGGGATGTGGATCGGGGCGTTGGCGCCGATCGCCGACCGGGGCGAGCCGGACGAGGTGGCCGGGGTGGTGCTGTCCCGGAAGGCGGACGAGGCTTGGCTTGCGCGGTATCAGCGCAAGGGGGTGAGTGAGGTGGCCCTGAAGGTGCTGGAGAGCGGGCCGTCGGTGTGGTTCGCGACGGTGCCCGGTGAGGGCGGCGGGGCGCCCGCCGCCATCGGGCGGTGTGTCGTGGACGGGCGGTGGGCCGGGTTCGCCGCCGTCGAGGTGGATCCGGCGCTGCGGCGGCGGGGGCTGGCGACCCGGGTGATGGCCGCGCTGGCCGGGCGGGCCCTCGACGAGGGGGCGTCGGCGGCGTGGCTGCAGGTCGAGGAGGAGAACGTGGGCGCGCGGGAGATGTACGCCGGGATGGGGTTCGCCGCGCATCACGCGTACCACCACTATCGCGAGCCGGAATCGCCGGGCACGACCGGCGCCGGGCGGTAGTACCGATCGCCGTGGAAGGGCACGAGCCAGCTATGCGTCCCCCCTACCCCCCACCGCCCGAACGCTCCGCCGAGCTGCGGCGGCGGTTCGCCGAAGAGGCGCGGTCCGAGCGGCCCGATCTGTCCACGCTGTGTCTGCTGGTGGGAGCCGAGGCGGACGGGGCGCTGGACGAGGCGGGCATGGACGCGGCACAGGTGGAACTGGACGCCCTGGCGGGGCAGCTGCCGTTCCGCCCCGGCGGGCCGCGCTCGTGGGCGGTCGCTCTGCGGGAGCTGCTCGGGGAGCGGTACGGGTTTCGCGGCTCCGCCGCTGACTATCGGCGGCTGGAATCGTCGTTGCTGCATCAGGTGCTGCGGCGGCGCAGGGGGCTGCCGATTCTGTTGTCGGTGGTGTGGATGGAGGTCGCGCGGCGGGCGGGGGCTCCGGTGTACGGGGTCGCGCTGCCCGGTCACTTCGTGGTGGGCTTCGGGCCGACCGATGAGCAGGTGCTCGCCGACCCGTTCGACGGGGGGCGGGTGTTGACGGGGAGCGATGCGGAGTTGTTGGTGGCGGGGGCCACGGGGGCGCCGCTGCAGCCGTCCATGCTTTCGCCGGCGGATCCGCTGGACGTGGTGGTGCGGATCCTGAACAACATCCGGGCGTGGGCCGCGACCCGGCCCGAGCGGACGGATGTGGCCCTGTGGGCGGTGGAGTTGTCGTTGCTGCTGCCGTCGCATCCGGCTCGGTTGCGGTTCGATCGGGCGCAGTTGCTGGTGCAGCGGGGTGACTTCGTCGACGGGGCCGCGGAGTTGGAGGCGTATGCCGACGTGGTGGCCGGCGTTGATCTTGCCGCCGCGGAGAAGGTGCGGGGGCAGGCTCGGGCAGCTCGGGCGATGTTGAACTGACTACAGCCAGCCCTTTTCCCGGGCGATCCGTACCGCTTCCGCCCTGTTGCGTACCGCCAGCTTCTGGATTGCCGTCGAGAGGTAGTTGCGGACCGTTCCCTGGGACAGGTGCAGGGTCGCCGCCAGCTCGGCGTTCGTGGAGCCGTCCTCCGCCGCTCGCAGGATCTCCCGCTCGCGGTCCGTCAGCGGGTTGGCTCCTTCCGCCAGGGCCGCCGCGGCCAGCGTCGGGTCGATGACCCGCTCCCCCGCCAGGACCTTCCGTACCGCCTCGGCCAGTTGGGCCGCCGGGGCGTCCTTGACCAGGAAGGCGTCGGCGCCCGACTCCATCGCGCTGCGCAGGTAGCCGGGGCGGCCGAAGGTGGTGAGGATGACCAGCTTCACGGCCGGGAGCTCCGCGTGGAGGAGCGCCGCCGCCTCGATGCCCGTCGCGCCCGGCATCTCGATGTCCAGGAGCGCCACGTCCACGGCGTGCTCACGGGCCGCCGGCAGGACCTCGTCGCCGCGGGCCACCTGGGCGACGACCTCGATGTCGTCCTCCAGGCCGAGGAGGGCGGCCAGGGCCTCGCGGACCATCGACTGGTCCTCGGCCAGGAGAACCTTGATCGTCTGGCTCATGACGGGGATCCTACGTCCGCCGGGGCCGGGTCGGCCGACCCGGCCCCGGCCGCCGGGACACGGGCGGTCAGGCGGAAGCCGCGCCGGGTCCCGCCCGCCTCCAGGGTGCCGCCCTCCTTGGCCAGCCGTTCCGTAAGGCCCGCCAGGCCGTTGCCGGGGCCGCCGCCCTGGTCGCCCGAGCCGTCGTCCTCGACGGAGAGTTCCAGGACGGGGCCGTCGAGGGTCTGGCGGCGCAGGAGTTCCACCGTGCAGCGCCGGGCGCCGCTGTGGCGTACGACGTTGGTGACCGCCTCGCGCAGCGCCCAGGCCACCGCCGTCTCGCTGGGCTGGGGGACGCCGGTGAGGTCCGGTTCGGCGGGCAGTTCGGCGGTGATTCCGGCTGCCGTCAACGCGACCTTGGCGCCCGCCAGTTCGGCGGACAGGCGGGGGCGGCGGTAGCCCGACACCGCCTCCCGTACGTCGACCAGGGCCTGGCGGCTGACCTGTTCGATGTCGGCGACCTGCTGGGCCGCCTTGTCGGGGTGTGCCGGGAGCATACGGCCCGCGAGCTCGCTCTTCAGTGTGATCAGCGAGAGGGAGTGGCCCAGGAGGTCGTGCAGGTCGCGGGCGAGGCGCAAGCGTTCCTCGTTCGCGGCCAGTTGGGCGACCGTGGCGCGGGCCTCGCGCAGCTCTATGGTCGTGCGGATGAGCTCGCGTACGCCGGTCATGGAGAAGCCGCCGAGGAGGGCCGGGAAGAGCAGCGAGGCCAGGAACGACGTGCCGCCGGGGACCGCGAAGGCGACCCCGGTCAGCAGGACGGACACGGCCGGGATGGTCCAGCGGGCGAGGCGGAACGGCAGGGCGGCGCCGGAGCAGATCGCCACGTACACGAACAGGACGAGCCACTCGCGGCCCAGGGTGAGGGCGAGGACGGTCGACTGGGTGGCCAGGACGGCCAGCGAGCCGAGCACCACGCCGTCGGTCTCACCGCGTCCGGTGCGGAAGATCAGGGCGAGGTACCAGGCGACGAAGGCGACCAGGCCGATCCAGCCGAGGACGACGACGCCGTCGCTGTGCCCTCCGTGCAGCAGGTCGCCCACCGGCGCGCTCAGGTAGGCGAGCCAGATCCCGATCCAGAGGACCTTGACGACCTTCTGCCTGCGGTTCTGCGGGCGCTGCCCGATGCCGACGCCGCTCACGCCTTCAACGTGTCCTTCCGGTACAGCCAGGCCGCGCCGCCGGTGAACAGGGCGAAGAAGACGGCGAGGACGGCGATGTCCTTGGCATGAGGGGCCTGGCTCTGTTCGATCGCCTGCCCCAGGGCAGCGTACGCGTGCGTGGGCACCCAGTCGGCGATGTCCTGCAGCCAGGCCGGGAAGGACGTGGTCGGCATCCACAGGCCGCCGAGGATGGACAGCCCGAAGTAGGTGATCATCGTGATCGGGCGGACCGCGTCCCCGCTCGCGAGGTAGCCGAGGGCCACGCCGAGCGCGGCGAAGACGAGGCTGCCGGCCCAGATCGCGCCGGTGAGGGCGAGCCATTGCCAGGCGTCCAGGCGTACGTCCTTCACGACCGCGGCGACGACGAAGACGACCACGATCGACGGCAGGCTCACCACGGCCGCACCGGCCGTCTTCGCGAGGACATAGCCGTGCCCGGGCAGCGTCGTCAGCCGCAACTGCCGTACCCAGCCGCCCTCCCGCTCCTTGGCGATGCGCTCGCTGTTGCCCATCAGGACGGCGGTGAGGGCGCCGAAGGAGGCCATGGAGACCATCATGTAGGTCGGCAGGGTCAGACCCGTCCCGTCGACCTTCGAGGTGCTGTCGGCGTTGCCCGCGATGAGCAGGAAGAGCAGCGCCGGGTACAGCACGGAGAAGAACAGGAACTTGCGGTTGCGCAGGGCGCGGGTCAGTTCGAGCCTGATCAGACTGTTCATGTACGGGCCTCCTCGGCCTCGGTGATGGCCACGAACGCCTGCTCCAGGCCGAGCCCGGCGACTTCGAGGTTGCGGGGGTAGAGGCCGCCGCCGTAGAGGGCGTGGACGGTGGCGTCGGCGTCGGCGGACTGGATGCGGACCGTGTGGCCGGATACGTCGAGCCGGGTCAGGAAGGGCAGTGCCCGCAGGGAGGCCTCGTCGACCGGGCCGTCGGACAGGTCGAAGGAGATCCTGCGCACCCCCGCCTTCGCCTTGATCTCGGCCGCCGTGCCGTCGGCCAGCAGCCGGCCGCGGTGCAGCACCAGCACCCGGTCGGCGATGGCGTCGGCCTCCTCCAGGTAGTGGGTGGCGAAGAGGACCGTACGGCCCTGGTCGGCCTGTTCGCGCATGGTGGCCCAGAAGGCCTGGCGGGTGGTGACGTCCATGCCGGTGGTGGGCTCGTCCAGGACGATCAGGTCGCTGTCGCCGGCGGTGGCGAGGGCGAAGCGGACGCGCTGGGCCTGGCCGCCGGAGAGCTTGTTGACCTTGCGGTCGGCGATCTGTGTGACGCCCGCGCGGGACAGTACGTCGGAGACCTTGTACGGCCTCGGGTGCAGGTCACAGGCGAGCCGCACCAGTTCGGCGACGGTGACCTCGTCCATCAGTCCGCCGCTCTGCAGCATGGCGCCCACCCGCCCGGCGACGATGGCCTCGCGCGGACCGGTGCCGAAGAGCCGCACCGTGCCGCTGTCGGGCTGCTTCAGGCCGAGCAGCAGGTCGAGCGTCGTCGACTTGCCGGCCCCGTTCGGGCCCAGCAGGGCCACGGTCTGTCCCGGGTACAGCGTGAGCGTCAGCCCGTCGACGGCCCGTACGCTCCCGTAGCTCTTGCTCACCTGGTCGAATCCGACCACTGTCGTTGTCATGTGCTCCAGGGTGGCCGCGCGGGCCGGTGCCCCGGCAGTGTCGGCGATCCTGAGTGCCGGATGACAGATGTCATACGACGAGAGGGCACCCGGCGTGCACCGGGTGCCCTCTCTCAGCGGCCGTGCGCTAGCTGGGGTTCGTCTCGATGACGGCCACGCGGTTGGTCTTGCTCTTCAGTGCCTCGGCAAGGGCGACGTAGACGTCCTGTGGCGTGACCGCCGTCTTCTTGCCGTTGCCCCGGGTGATGAGCACGCCGTCGAACGCGCCGCCGTAGAGCTCCTTCAGTGCGTTCAGGTCAGGGGCTTCGACGAGCTTGCCGCCTACCGCCTTGACTCGGAGGAACTTCCACAGGGACTTCTCCGGGCTCATCAGGAGGGGACTCGCCCCGTCCGCCTTGAGCGTCACGGGGGCCGACATCGCCGGCTGAGCGAACTCCTTCATCATCCGGTCGACCTCGGCGTTCGAGACCGTCGGCTGCTGCGTGGTCGTCGGGACGGTCACCGGGTCGGTGGTGCCGGTCTCCACCTGGGTGCGGTAGGCCTCCTCGACCGCCTCGGTGGACTGGGCGACGTCGATGCCCCTGCCCGCCTTGCCGTAGACGGCGACGGCCTTGCCGGACTCGAACTTGATCGTGCCCTCGGTCACGGAGCCGGAGCCGCCGGAGACGTCCTCCAGGGCCGCGTGCAGCTTCTCCTCGTCGATGGGCATGACCGGGTCCACGGTCCGGTGGTTGCCGAAGAGCGAGCCGATGACCGAGACCGGGTTGTAGTCGCTGGTCGCGGCCGCGCTGACCGTCTGCTGCATGTCGAACTGCAGCCCGGCCTTGTCCGGCGCGAGGGTGACGGTCTTGCCGTCCACCGACAGCTTCAGCGGCTGGCCGACCCGCTTGTCGAAGGCGTCGTTGAGCTTCTTGACCGCGTCGTCGCGGGTGCCGCCGCCGATGTCGACGCCGAGCACGGTGGTGCCCTTGGGCACGTCGGAGTGGTTCATCAGCAGGCCGGCGCCGTAGACGCCACCGGCGAGGACGATCACTCCGCCGACGAGCAGCGGCAGCTTGCTGCGGCCCTTCTTCTTGGGCGCGCGGGAGGCCGACGCGTTCGACGAGCCCGGCTCGGGCAGCTTCGGAGGCGTGTGCGGCGCCGGTGCGTCGGTGGCACCCGGGCCGAAGGGGCCGCTCTGGGCGCCGGAGGGTACGACGGGGATGCCGCTGGTGACGGTGTGGCCGGAGACGTTGTCGGCGACGCCGCCGTAGTGCGGGGTGCCGGGCTCGGGGGCCGGTTTCTGCGGGGTGAGGATCGCGGTGTCGTCGCTCAGACCGCCGCCGGGGCCATGGCCCGGGGTGTGGAGGGCGCCGGCGGGGCCACCCGGGCCGCCGGGACCGCCGGGGCCCGCCGGGCCGCTGCCGGGTCCGCCGGGCCGACTCGGGCCGGTGGAGATGCCGGGCACACCGGAACCACCCGGGCCACCCGGACCGCCGGGCCCACCGCGGCCGCCCTGCCCGCCGCCCGCGACCGGGGGCACCGCCGGACCGTCGCCGGTGACCGGACCGGTCGTCGGGCCCGTGGGACCCTGCGGGCCGCCCTGGCCACCACGGCCTTTCGGGCCGCCGAAGTCGTTCGGGCCGCCGAAGTCGTTCGGGCCGCCGAAGTCGCTGGGGCCGTTGAAGTCGTTCGGGCCTCCGAAGTCGCTGGGGCCGTTGAAGTCGTTCAGGCCGTTGAAGTCGGCGGAACCGTCGAAGCCGTTCGGGCCGCCCTGGGCACCGTAACCGTTCTGGCCGTTCGGGCCGCCCTGGGCGCCGTATCCGTTCTGACCGCTCGGGCCGCCGTTCCCGTCCTCCGAGAAGTACGGCAGGTCGTCGCGGCGCGCCTCGCCACCCGGGCGGGAACCGTTGCCGTTGCCCATCGGGCCCGCCGCCAGTGCCTCGGTGACGTCGAAGGAACCGGTGCCTCCGCCGTGCCCGGGAGCCACCGGACCGCCGGTCGCACCGGGGAGGCCGGCGCCGTTCGTACCGCCGGGGCGTGCGCCGCCGGGCACGTTCATCGCGCCGACGACACCACCGGGCCGCCCGGCACCGGTACCCGGGCGCGCACCGGGCGCACCGGCACCGGCGCCACCGGGACCGCTCGCACCGGGGCCCGAACCGCCGGGCAGACCTGCCCCGTTGGAGGGCGGGCCGCCCTGACCGCCCTTGGGCGCGCCGGACTTGCGCGGCGCGAACCAGTCGCTCGTCTTCTCACCCGGCTGCGGGGCGGCGTCGGCCGGGGGCTCGACAGTGCCCGTGGACATGGACGTGGCGGCGGACGGCGCCGACGTCTCGGTGTCCGCGCTGTCCCCGGCGCCCTCGGCTTCGGCGACGGGCTTGCGCACGACGACCGGCGGGATGGGCCGCGACCCGGGGATGTTGATCCGGATCCGGGTCGTCAGCGTGGTCTCGGTCTTGCGTTCCTCCGGCTGCGCGGCCGAACGGCCCGCGCCCGTACCGCTGTCGGAAGCCATGGGGGTCCCGTACGGCGGCGTGCCCGAGGGGTATGCGGCTCCGCCGCGCCCGTTGGGCCCGGAGGACGGAGTGTCAGTTTCACGACTCAAGGCAGGTTCTCCCGGTTGGCTCCACCGCCTGTTCGACCTCATTGCTTCGGACGGCTCGGCGGCGCGCACCACCATACTGGCCACCTCCGGCCCGTATCCCACGACCGCCTGGGAAACCCACACGGGACTCGCACGAGTGCGGCATGGAGAAGTGGTACGTCACTTGCCAAGTCGGACGCGGTCGTCGCCTGGTTGCCGCACCGGCGCGAGGGTGGCGCAGATCACAGCCACAGCCATACCGCCGAGCAGGAAGAGGTAGGAGGCAGCGCCCGTGCCGAACAAGAAGTCGCCTTCCGGGCGGCTGGCGGTGAGCAGAATGACGGCGATCATCCAGCCGCCGGCGGGCGCGACGGCCCCGGCGCGGCTGCCCGCCGCCCAGCCACCGCCCAGACACAGCCCGGCCTCGCCGGCCAGCGCCAGCAACAGGCCGCCCGGGAACCACGCGGGCTGCACCAGCGCCCCGGCCACACCGACCACCGCGCCGAGCACGAACAGCCCGAGGTAGGCGAGGGCCCGCAGGCCGGAAGGCCGCTTCAGCGGCTGGGCGAGCATCGAGCTCATGACGCCTCCCCGACGGTCACACCGGCGAACAGATCGGACTCCTCGTCCGCCGCCCGCTCCCCGCGCACCAACTCGTAGTACTCGGTGGTGAAGAGGGGTTGCGCGAGTTCGTTGGAGAGCGCGAAGTACAGCTCGGCCACGTCGATCTGCGTGGCGTGCGCCCGCATCGCGGCGGCCTTGGCGGCGGCGTACGCGGTGCCGTCGATCACGGTGGTGATCCGCTCGTCGTCGACGACGCCCGGTACGTCGTCCACGGTGGCGGCCTTGCTGAACGGCAACCCGGGCAGATCCGCCTGAAGCCGGGCGAAGGCTTCCTCGGCGACCGTGCGCGGGACGCGGTTCCAGTAGATCTTGGAGATCTCCCACCCGGCATCGGCGGCCAGCTCGGCCGCGCGCATGGCGATGCGGTGGGCCTGGATGTGGTCCGGGTGGCCGTAGCCGCCGTCGGGGTCGTAGGTGACGAGGACCTGGGGGCGTACCTCCAGGATCACCTCGACGAGGGCCCGGGCCGCGTCGTCGAGGTCCGCCTGCCAGAGGCCGGCCGGGTCGTCGTTGTCGGCGAGGCCCATCATCCCCGAGTCCTCATAGCGACCCTTCGCACCGAGGAGACGGAAGTCCTCGACGCCGAGCTCGCGCATCGCGGCGGTGAGCTCGCCCAGGCGGTGTTCGCCGAGGTCTGCCCCCGTCAGGTGCTGAAGCTCGGGGGGAATGACCTCGCCGTGCTCGCCGAGGGTGCAGGTGACCAGGGTCACGTGCGCACCCTCGGCCGCGTACTTGGCCATGGTCGCGCCGTTGTTGATCGACTCGTCGTCCGGGTGCGCGTGCACCAGGAGCAGACGCCGGTCGGGCAGTTCCGTCATGGGCCCCACCCTACGAGGCCACACCGACAGTGCCGCCCGGCGCGGCTCAGAACTTGATGCTGCCGATCATGCCCGCGATGTTCGTCGTCAGCTCACTGATGGTGGGCGCGACGGTCGAGGACGCCAGGTAGAACCCGAGCAGCATGCAGACAACCGCATGGCCGGCCTTCAGCCCTGATTTCTTGATCAGCAGGAAGACGATGATCGCCAGCAGCACCACCGCCGAAATCGAGAGTGCCACGGCGGCTCACCTCCAAGAATCCCAGGGGCGGGGGGGTCGGACTATGGGGGCAGATAAATCCATGCAGCAGCCAGCAGGTTCATACCCACTATGCGCTAGTGATCATAACTATCCGTACGTGCGCATCGATCGGCGCACAGCCGCACAAGGGGGCGCACTGGCCAATATGGTCGGGGCATGACGACCGAGCCTGTCTCCTTCCCCCGACGGCATGCCCGCACCCAGAGGTTCACGTTCGGCGCGCCGCGCGCGTTCGCGGTGGCGCCCGACGGTTCCCGTGTCGTGTTCCTGCGCTCCACCTCCGGTGCGGATCCGGCGAGTTCACTGTGGGTGCTCGACACGATGGACGGCGGGGAGCGCGTGGCGGCCGACCCGCGCGCCCTGCTGGGCGGCGCCTCGGAAGACCTCTCGCCCGAGGAGCGGGCACGGCGCGAGCGCAGCCGTGAGGCCGGCGCCGGCATCGTCGGCCACGCCACCGACAGCGCCGTGGAGTTGGCGTCTTTTGCCTTGTCAGGGCGGCTTTTCACGGCCGAGCTGCGGGCCGGCACAGCACGCGAAATCCGGGTCCCCGGGCCGGTGATCGACCCGCGCCCCTCCCCCGACGGACGGCACATCGCCTACGTCGCGCAGGGCGCCCTGCGGGTGGTGGGCGCCGAGGGCGAGGGCGACCGTGCGCTCGCCGAGCCGGAGGCGGAGGGGGTCACCTACGGGCTCGCCGAGTTCATCGCCGCCGAGGAGATGGCGCGCTACCGGGGCTTTTGGTGGGGTCCGGAGTCGGACCGGCTGCTGGTGGCCCGCGTGGACGACACGCCGGTGCGGCGGTGGTGGATCTCCGATCCCGCACGTCCGGAGCGTGAGCCGCAGCAGGTGGCGTATCCGGCGGCGGGGACCGAGAACGCGGACGTACGGCTGTTCGTGATCGGCCTGGACGGGTTGCGCACGGAGGTGGCGTGGGACCGGGCGCGGTACCCCTATCTGGCACGAGTGCACTGGTCAGCGGCGGGTGCGCCGCTGCTGCTCGTCCAGGCGCGGGACCAGCGCAGCCAGCTGTTCCTGGCCGTGGACCCGGCGACCGGGGCGACCCGGATGGTGCACGCCGACGAAGATCCACAATGGCTGGAACTTTTCCCTGGCGTGCCCTGCTGGAGCCCTTCCGGGCAGCTGGTGCGCATCGCCGACGAGGGCGGCGCGCGGGTGCTCACGGTAGGCGAACGCCCGCTGACGGGACCGCAGTTGCACGTCCGGGCGGTGCTGGACGTCTCCGACGACGACGTGCTCGTCTCGGCATCGGCGGGTGAGGCCGCGACCGATGCCGAGATCGGTGAAGTGCACGTGTACCGAGTGAACGAGCTCGGCGTGGAGCGCGTGTCGCAGGAGCCCGGCGTGCACTCCGCGGTGCGGGCCGGGGGCGTGACCGTGCTGGCATCGCACACCCTCGGCCGGCCCGGGTCCCGGGTCCAGGTCCTGCGTGACGGCAAGCAGACGGCGACGGTGCGGTCGTATGCCGAAGATCCCGGTTTGACCCCGCGCATCACCCTCACCGAAGGGGGCGCACGTCGCATCCCGTGCGCCGTGCTTATGCCTCGGGACTACGCCGGTGACACCCCGCTTCCGGTTTTGCTGGATCCTTACGGGGGACCGCACGCCTCCAGGGTGGTCGCCGCGCACAACGCGTACCTGACCTCGCAGTGGTTCGCCGACCAGGGGTTCGCGGTGGTCGTCGCGGACGGGCGCGGTACGCCGGGGCGCTCGCCCGCGTGGGAGAAGGCGGTCAAGGACGAGATCGCGGCGGTCGTGGTGCAGGACCAGGTCGACGCGCTCCAGGCGCTCGCCGAGCGGTTCCCGCTCGACCTGACCCGCGTGGCCATCCGCGGCTGGTCCTTCGGCGGCTATCTGGCGGGGCTCGCGGTGCTGCGCCGCCCGGACGTCTTCCACGCGGCGGTGGTCGGCGCCCCGGTCACCGATCTGCGCCTGTACGACACCCACTACCAGGAGCGTTACGTCGGGCACCCCGAGGAGCAGCCCGAGGTCTACCGGCGCAACTCGCTGATCGACGACGCCGGCCTGGTGGACCCGGCCGAGCCGGCCCGCCCGATGATGATCGTCCACGGGCTGGCGGACGACAACGTGGTGGTCGCCCACTCACTGCGCCTGTCCTCGGCCCTGCTCGCCGCGGGCCGCCCGCACGAGGTGCTGCCGCTGTCCGGCGTGACCCATATGACTCCGCAGGAAGAGGTCGCGGAGAACCTGCTGCTGCTCCAGCTCGACTTCTTGAAGAGGTCGCTCGGGCTGAACTGACCCCGTGGAACTGACCCCGCGGCCGGGTCAGTTGCTCTGCTCGGCGAGGAAGACCAGGAGCGGAAGACCGACGATCAGGAGGTGGACGACGCCGGTCTTCCAGTAGCGCAGCACCGCGGCGAGGGCGAAGCCGCCGGCGGCCAGCCATGCGGCGAAGACCTGGATGCCGTGCTGCGCGGCGTCCGCCCGCTGGTCGGCGTACTCGTCGAAGCCGGCACCGATACCGGAGAAGACCATGCCGTAGCCGAGGACGATCACGAGCAGGACGTCGAAGATTCCGACGAGGACGGCGAGCAGACCGTCGTGTTCACGTGGTCGGCGAGGTCGACGTTGCATGGACCAAGCCTCGTGCAGGGGCGGGCGGGCGTCCTGAGTATCCGTACTCATCCGCTCGCTCAGGACCAGGCGCCCGCACAGCAACGAGCCGGGGTGACATGGCGCACCCCGGCTCGTTTACGGCACCCGCACGGCCGTACGCTGTTCAGCCTGACGCGTCCGTATATCGGGATCGGGTCGGCTGAGTTGCCTGCGTGTTAACGCAGTTCGTGTGCGTATGTACGGCTATGAGACCGCCTCCGCGAAGTGACAGGCGCAGGCGTGCGCCTCGGGCCCGCTCGCCTCCCTCCAACGCGACGGCACCGCGAGCGGCGGTGCCTCCAGGGCGCACCGTTCCTGCGCCTTCCAGCAGCGGGTGCGGAAGCGGCAGCCGGAGGGGACGTTCGTCGGGGACGGGACGTCGCCCGCGAGGATGATGCGGTCGCGGCGTTCGCGGGCCTCGGGGTCGGGCACGGGGACCGCGGAGAGCAGCGCCTGGGTGTAGGGATGCGTGGGGTGGTCGTAGATCTCCGCGTCCTTGCCGATCTCCACGATCCGGCCGAGGTACATCACCCCGACCCGGTCCGAGATGTGCCGGACGATCGACAGGTCGTGGGCGATGAAGACGTAGGAGAGGTCGAACTCGTTCTGCAGGCGGTCCATCAGGTTGATGACCTGGGCCTGGACCGAGACGTCCAGCGCGGAGACCGGTTCGTCGGCGACGATGACCTCCGGGCGCAGCGCCAGTCCCCGTGCGATGCCGATGCGTTGGCGCTGGCCGCCGGAGAACTGGTGGGGGTAGCGGTTGATGTACTCGGGGTTGAGGCCGACCACGTCCAGCAGGTCCCGCACCCTGCGACGGCGATCGCCCTTCGGGGCCACCTCGGGGTGGATGTCGTACGGCTCGCCGATGATGTCGCCCACCGTCATCCGGGGGTTGAGGGAGGTGTACGGGTCCTGGAACACCATCTGGATGTTGCGGCGTACGGCCTTCAGGGCGCGGCCGGACAGTTTGGTGATGTCCTCGCCCTTGAACTTGATCGAACCGGCCGTCGGGCGCTCCAGGTTGACCAGCATCTTGGCGACGGTGGACTTGCCGCAGCCGGACTCGCCGACGATGCCGAGGGTTTCGCCCTTGCCGAGCTCGAAGTCCACGCCGTCGACGGCCTTCACCGAGCCGACCTGCTTCTTGAACACGATCCCCTGCATGAGCGGGTAGTGCTTGCAGAGCCCGCTGACCTCCAGAATCGGCTCAGCCATTGAGGCACTCCCTCCAGAAGTGGCAGGCGCTGCGGCGGTCCTCGTCCACCTCGTGCAGGGGTGGCTCGTCGGTGCGGCACACGTCCTGGGCCATCGGGCAGCGGGGGTTGAAGGCGCAGCCCGGCGGGATGTTCATGAGGTTGGGGGGCAGGCCCTTGATGGCGTAGAGCTCCTGGCCCTTCTGGTCCAGGCGTGGGATCGACTCCAGCAGGCCTTTGGTGTACGGGTGGGCGGGCGCCTTGTAGATGTCGTGCACCGGCGCCGACTCGACGATCCGGCCCGCGTACATCACGGCGATCCTGTCGGCGACGTCGGCGACCACGCCGAGGTCGTGGGTGATGAGGACGAGGCCCATGTGGTACTCGCGCTGCAGGTCCGCGAGCAGGTCCATGACCTGGGCCTGGACGGTGACGTCCAACGCCGTCGTGGGCTCGTCGGCGATGATGAGGGCGGGTTCGAGGGCCAGGGCCATCGCGATCATGATGCGCTGGCGCATACCGCCGGAGAACTGGTGCGGGTACTGCCGCACGCGCTCCCTGGCGGCCGGGATCCGCACCCGGTCCATCAGCTCGACGGCCTTCGCCCGCGCGTCCTTCTTCGACATCCCCCGGTGCACGACGAACATCTCGCCGAGCTGGTCCCCGACGGTCAGTACGGGGTTCAGCGACGACAGGGCGTCCTGGAAGATCATCGCCATCTCGGCACCGCGGACCTTGCGCCGCTCCTCTTCCCTCAGCTTGAGCAGGTCCCGCCCCTGGAAGAGGATCTCGCCCCCGGTGATCCTCCCGGGCGGCATGTCCAGGATCCCCATCACTGCCTGCGCGGTCACCGACTTCCCGGACCCGGACTCCCCGAGCACGGCGAGCGTCTCCCCCGCGTCCACGCCGTAGTTGACGCCGTTGACGGCTTTGGCGACCCCGTCCCGGGTCCGGAACTCCACCTGCAGATCACGAACTTCGAGCAACATGACGCCGACTCACCTCAGCTTCGGATCGAGGGCGTCGCGCGGATGGCGTCCCGCCGAGTGGAGCGGACTTCAGGAGCGGGCCGGTCCAGCGGCCGGCCGCCATGCATGCGGGGCGTCCCACCACCGCCTTCCCCCACCCACCCTGCGCGGGCAGCACCACCCCGGGAACCGCCCGGACCCGCCCCCACCTCGCGCACCACGAACCCCATGACGCCCTCACCTCAACTTCGGGTCCAGGGCGTCGCGCACCGCGTCGCCCAGCATGATGAAGGCCAGGACCGTGATCGCCAGGGCGCCGGAGGGCCAGAGGAGGGCGTGGGGGGCGTTGCGGATGTAGGGGGAGGCCGCGGAGATGTCGATGCCCCAGGAGACGCTCGGGGGCTTCAGGCCTACGCCGAGGTAGGACAGGGTCGCCTCCAGGGCGATGTACGTGCCGAGTGCGATGGTGGCGACCACGATCACCGGGGCTACGGCGTTGGGCGCGATGTGGCGCAGCAGGAGGCGGGAGTTGGAGGCGCCCAGGGCGCGGGCGGCCTGCACGTAGTCGTGCTGTTTGGCGGTGATGACCGCGCCGCGGGCGATGCGGGAGAGCTGCGGCCAGCCGAGCAGCACGATGAAGCCGATGACCGGCCAGACGGAGTTGCTGGTCACCACCGACAGCAGGACCAGGCCGCCGAGGATGACCGGGATGGCGAAGAAGACGTCGGTGATGCGGGAGAGGACCGAGTCCCACAGGCCGCCGAAGAAGCCGGCGAGCGCGCCCAGGACCGAGCCGAGGACCGCGACCCCGAGCGTGGCGCAGACGCCGACCGTGACGGACGTACGGGCGCCGTGGACCGTGCGCGTATAGACGTCGCAGCCCTGGCCGTCGTAGCCGAAGGGATGGCCGGGCGCGGAGCCCTGCTGGGCCTTGGCGAGGTCGCACTTGAGGGGGCTGCCGGGGGCGATCGCCGAGGGCCAGAAGGAGATGACGAGCAGGAAGAGGATGATCAGGGCCGAGACGATGAAGACGGGGTTGCGGCGCAGGTCGCGCCAGGCGTCGGACCAGAGGCTGCGGGGCCGCCCGGCGGAGGCGGCCGAGGGGTCCGGTACCGGTCCCGGTCCCGGTGCGTGCGGGCTCTTGGCCGACGGATCGACCTGGCTCGCGTTCAGTTCCGTCGCGCCGCCCGTGCCGCTGCCGGCGATCGCCCCCTCGAACTGGAACGGCTGGTCAGGCATAGCGGATCCTCGGGTCGAGTACGGCGTACAGGAGATCGACGACCAGGTTGCAGAGCAGGAAGACGAGGACGAGGACCGTCACGAAGCCGACGACCGTCTGGGTGTTCTGGCGCAGGATGCCCTGATAGAGCTGATAGCCGACGCCGTGGATGTTGAAGATCCGCTCGGTGACGATCGCGCCGCCCATGAGGAACCCGATGTCCGCGCCGATGAAGGTGACGACGGGGATGAGGGAGTTGCGCAGCAGGTGGCGAGTGACGACTCGGTGCCTCGGCAGGCCCTTGGCGATGGCTGTACGGACGTAGTCGGAGCGCCGGTTCTCCGCGATGGACGTACGGGTCAGGCGGGTGACGTACGCCAGGGAGACCGAGGCGAGGACGAGGCCGGGGACGATCAGCTCGTCGAAGGGGGCTTCCGTCGAGACGGAGGGACGGATCCAGTCGCGTTCCACGCCCAGCAGCAGCTGGAGCAGCAGGCCGGTGACGAAGGTGGGGACGGAGATGACGACGAGGGTGAGCAGGAGGACCCCGGTGTCGATGGGGCGTCCGCGGCGCAGGCCGGTGACGACGCCCAGCGTGATCCCGATGAGGACCTCGAAGAGGATCGCCACGACGGTGAGCCGGAAGGTGACCGGGAAGGCCGTCGACATCAGCTCGGTGACCTCCTGACCGTTGAACGCCGTACCGAAGTCCCCGGTGAAGACGTTCCCCATGTAGGTCAGGTACTGCTGCCACACGGGCTGGTCGAGGCCGAACTCCTTCTTCAGCTGGGCAGCCGTCGCCGCGTCGCACTGCCGGTCGCCGCACAGGCCCGCGACGGGGTCGCCCATCACGTTCACCATGAGGAAGATCAGCAGGGTCGACCCGATGAACACCGGGACCATCTGCACCAGGCGCCGGACGACGTACCGCCCCATGACCGGCTCAGCCGACCTTGATCTGGTCGTAGACGGGGACGCTGAACGGGTTCAGGGCCACGTTGGACAGCCGCTCGGACCAGCCGGCGCTGCCGTTCTGGTACCAGAGCGGGATGGCCGCCATGTTGTCCCGGACGACCCGCTCGGCCTTCTGGAACATCTCCACGGCCCGTGCGGGGTCGGTCTCGGCGTTCGCCTCGTCGACGAGCCTGTCGAACTCCTCGTTGGACCACTTGCCGTCGTTGGAGGAGGCGTCGGTGTAGTAGAGCGGCTGGAGGAAGTTCTGGGTAAGGGGGTAGTCCATCTGCCAGCCCGCCCGGAAGGGCCCGGAGAGCTTCTGGGTGGTGCTCTTGCTTCGGAAGTCGGCGAAGGTGCCGATCGGGTTGCCCACGCAGGCCCGGTCGTTGTCCAGGGCGTTGTTGATGGAGTTGCAGACGGCGTCCACCCACAGCTTGTGGGAGCCGGTGTCCGCGTTGTACGTGATCTTCACCTGGTCGCCGGGCAGCCCGCCGCCCTCCTTGATCAGCTTCTTCGCCGCGGCGGCGTCGTACTGGCACCACTCACCGCACAGCCCCTCCTTGTAGCCGCCGTCCGCGCCGAGGACGGGTGAGGTCCAGTCGGTGGCGGGGGTGCGGGTCTTCTGGAAGATGGTCTCGGTGATCTGCTTGCGGTTGATCGCCCGGGACAGCCCCTTGCGGACCTTGACCGAGCCGGCCTTGTTCCAGTTCTTGTCGTAGAAGGGGAAGGCGAGCGTCTGGATGATGCCGGCGGGGGTGTTGAGGTAGCGGTCGCCGAGGTCGTTCGTGACGTTCTTCAGCTGCTGTGCCGGTACGTCGTCGACGAGGTCGAGGTTGCCGGCCATCAGGTCGGTGTAGGCCGTGTTGTTGTCCGTGTAGACCTTGAGGGTGACACCGCCGTTGCGCGCCGCGTCCTCGCCCGGGTAGGCGTCCCACTTCGTCAGGCGCATCTCGGAGCCCTTGGTGTACGACTCCACGGCGTACGGGCCGTTGCCGACCGGCTTGGCCAGCCAGCCGTCGTGGTCGTCGTAGAACGCCCGGGGCAGCGGGACGAAGGCGTTGTAGCCGAGGGTGTCGGGGAAGCTCGAGAACTTCTGGCTGAGCCTGACCGTGAAGGTCCTCTCGCCCGTGACCTTCAGCCCGGACATCGTCTCGGCGCCCTGCTCGCCCTTGGCCGGGTGGACCTTGTCGTAGCCCTCGATGTAGCTGAAGAAGTAGGCGTTCTTCTGGTTGTTCCTCAGGCTCGCCCCGTAGTTCCAGGCGTCCACGAAGGACTTGGCGGTGACCTTCTCGCCGTCGCTGAAGGTCCAGCCGTCCTTGACGGTGACGGTGTAGTTCCGCGAGTCGGAGGTCTCGATCTTCTCGGCGAGCATGTCCTCGGCCTCGCCGGTCTTCGGGTCGTACTGCTTCAGCCCGCGGAAGATCATGGAGAGCACCTTGCCGCCCTGCACCTCGTTGGTGTTGGCCGGCTCCAGCGGGTTCTGCGGATCGGTCCACGAGGAGCTGAGCACCGCGCCGCCGTCACCGCCGCCGTCACCACCGCTGTCACCTCCGCCTCCGCAGGCCGTCGCCGCGAGTGCGACCGCCACCGCGCATGCGGCCCATCCGGCGTTCGTGGCTCCACGCATGGGTGCCTCCTCTGGTACTGATCCATTACGGGTCAATATCGAGCCAAAGGGCACATATCGCACACGGGATCCGGCCAATGGAGCAACGCGCCATCCGGATGCGCGCACCCGTGAGACATCCGCGCGAGCGACGAAACGGACTTCTCCACCCCGGGCCGATGGATCTCCCCTGCGCCACGCAATGGATCTTCACGTACCGATGCAGAACCGTTGGATTACGACCCCTCGATGTACGCATTTCGGCACTGGACCGTCCGCATAACGAACTCATTGCCCGATTAGTCCAGTTGGTCCGAGTCAAGGCACGACTCGATTACGTTGCGCTACCCGCGTAGCTACGGAATGGTAAAGGCAGGGTAAAAAACGTAAAGAGACAACCAACTCGCCCGAGAATTTATTGACCTTGAATGAATTGCGTTGAAAAAGTCCGGCGTAGCCCGTAGGGGAGCGTGCCCTGCGGAGTCATCAGACCCTCCCTTGGGCCAGGAGCACCATGACCCCCCCAACTCCATCAGCGGCTGCCCCGCTTGAGGTGACCGACGAGAGCGCCGAGAAGTCGATCACTTCTCCCGCCCCCTCGGCCAACGAGAGCAAGTCCCCGGGACAGCTGGCTTGGCGACGCTTCAAGCGGGACCGCACGGGCGTCGCTGCCGCGTGCATCGTGATCTTCTTCTTCGTGATCGCGTTGTGTGCGCCTCTGATAGCCAATCTGTACGGGAAGGACCCGTACACGACGTACGGGATCAACACCCCGGGCCTGCTGGGTGACAACGGGTACCCGGTGGGACCGAACGGCGGCATCAGCAGCGAGTTCTGGTTCGGCATCGAGCCCCAGCTCGGCCGGGACCTGTTCACCTTCCTGCTCTACGGGATCCGCAACTCCCTGCTCATCGCCACGGCCATCACACTCTTCGTGGTGATCATCGGCGTGACGCTCGGAGTCACCGCCGGCTACCTGGGCGGCAAGACGGACTGGCTGATCGGCCGGGTCATCGACATCCTGCTGGCGTTCCCGTCGCAGCTGTTCTTCGTGGCCTTCACTCCCGTGGTGCTCGCCCTGTTCGTGTCCGCCGACGAGAACACACCGGTCTGGCTCACCGTCGTCTGCCTCGTCGGCCTGCTCACCGCCTTCGGCTGGGCCTCCATCGCCCGACTTCTGCGCGGCCAGGTACTGGCCCTGCGCGAGCGGGAGTTCGTCGAAGCGGCCAAGGTCACGGGTGCGTCTCCGGCGCGCATCATCTTCAAGGAGCTGCTGCCCAATCTCTGGACGCCCATCCTGATCCAAGCGACCCTCAGCGTGCCGGCGATGGTGACCACGGAGGCGGGCCTTGCCTTCCTCGGCGTGGGTATCCAGGACCCGACCCCCGACTGGGGCGTCATGATCGGCGCGGCCGCCAAGGTCTACCAGGACGACATCACCTTCCTGCTCTTCCCCGGCGTGTCCATGGTGATCTTCGTCCTGGCGTTCAACCTCCTCGGTGACTCCGTGCGCGACGCACTCGACCCGAAGACCAAGCGCTGACTCCGGCTCATTTCAGGACCTCGGCGAAGGTGCCGAGGTGCCGGATCTCTCTCATCACTCTCATTTCGAAGGCAGGATGCGATGTCCTTCTCGCGTAGAAACTTCCTGATAGCCACCAGCGTCGTGGCGGCGTCGAGCTCCGTGCTCACCGCGTGCAGCAGCGGCGACACCACCAACAACAGCGGTGGCGGCGGCAAGCAGGATGCGGCCAAGGCCGACGCGACCGTCGTCAAGATCGGCACCGCCGAGGACTCCAAGGGCCCGGCCCCGGAGGTCTCCGGCGCGAAGAAGGGCGGGACGGTCTACCTGCTCAACGACGACGACTTCTCGCACCTCGACCCGCAGCGCATCTACTACGCCTGGAACTCGCTCGCGGCGATGGTGCTCTCCCGCACCCTGACCGGCTACAAGATCGCCGACGACGGCTCCATGACCCTGGTCGGTGACCTCGCCACCGACACGGGCACCATGAAGGACAACGGCAAGACCTGGTCCTTCACCCTGAAGGACGGCGTCAAGTGGGAGGACGGCTCCGACGTCACCGTCGACGACGTCCGCCACGGCATCGAGCGCTGCTTCGCCAACTTCGTCACCGAGGGCGCCTTCTACGTCCAGACCTGGCTGACCGGCTCGGCGGAGTACCGCAAGTCGTACCCGGGCCCGTACGGCGGCAAGCACCTGAAGTCGATCGAGACCAGCGGGAAGACCATCACCTTCCACCTCTCCGAGGCGCGTCCCGACTTCAACTACGTGGTCGCGATGCACTCCTACGCGCCGACCCCGGTGAAGAAGGACACCAAGCAGGACTACGACAAGAAGCCTGTCTCCAACGGTCCTTACAAGATCAAGACGCACGTCACCGACAAGTCGATGACGCTGGTCCGCAACGAGAACTGGGACCCGGCCACGGACCCGATCCGCAACGCCTACCCGGACCAGTTCGACTTCACCTTCGGCATCGAGCAGCTGACGGCGATCGACCGTCTGCTGGCCGACGCCGGCAAGGACCAGTACGCCACCAGCTGGCGCACCATCCCGCAGGAGCGCATCCAGAAGGCGCAGACCGAGGCCAAGGACCGGGTCTTCTCGGAGCTGGGCAGCGGCGTGAGCTGCTACTGGATCAACACCTCCCGCGTCAAGGACAAGTCCGTCCGTGAGGCCCTCATCAAGGCCTGGCCGACCGCCGCGATCCGCCAGCTTCAGGGTGGCGCGGTCCGCGGTGACTACGCGACCGGCATCATGAGCCCGCTCGTGGCCGGTTACGAGTCGCAGGACGTCTGGGGCAAGCTGAAGAACCCGGCGGGCGACCCGAAGGCCGCGAAGGAGCTCCTGAAGAAGGCCGGCAAGTCCGGTTACAAGGTCGTCTACGCCTACCAGAACGACCCGACCCAGGCGAAGATCAAGGTCGTCGTCGAGAACGCCCTGAAGGCGGCCGGCTTCGAGGTCGTCACCAAGGGCATCGACTCCACCACCTGGTACGACCAGGTCGGCAAGCTCGACAACCAGTACGACGTCTACTGGGGTGGCTGGTCCTCCGACTGGCCGACCGGTTACTCGGTGTTCCAGCCGCTGTTCGACAGCAAGAACGTCGTCGACCAGGGCCAGAACTACTCGCACCTGAAGGACTCGGCCGTCGACGCCGCGATCAAGGCCGCGACCGCCGAGACCGACCAGGAGAAGGCCAACAAGATGTGGGCCGCCCTGGACAAGCAGGTCACCGAGACCGGCGCGTTCATCCCCGACGTGTACATGCGCCGCATCTACATGCACGGCTCCAAGCTCGGCAACGTCAAGATGGACCCGAACTTCGACGGCAGCATGCTCTACAAGATGTACGTCAAGTCCTGATCCACACCTGAGAGGTGGGGCGGCGCCACGGTGCCGCCCCACCCTCGGCTCGTCCACCGTGGCCCCCGGAAACCCCGGTCCGGCCCCTCCTTACGACGGCCCTCCCAGGAAAGCCACTCCCCATGCTTCGCTTTCTCGTCCGCCGGCTCCTCGGCGCCGTGATCACGCTGTTGATCATCAGCTCGGTCACGTTCATGCTCTTCTACGCGGTGCCGCGCGACCCGGCCCGGATCGCCTGCGGCAAGCTCTGCACCCCGGAGACGCTGGAGCTGATCCGCCACAACATGGGGATCGCGGACCCGATGCCGGTTCAGTTCTGGCACTGGCTCAGCGGCATCTTCCTCGGCCGGGAGTACCCGGGCTTCGGCAACTGCGAAGCGCCGTGCCTCGGCTACTCCTTCGTCAACCGCGAGCCTGTCCTGGGCACCATCCTCGACCGGTTCCCGACGACGTTCTCCCTGTTCATCGGTTCGTCCGTGGTGTTCCTGGTCTTCGGCGTCGGCGCCGGCATGCTGGCCGCCCGCAAGCAGGGCAAGGCCACCGACAAGATCGCCAGCAGCGCCTCGCTGGTCGCCTCGTCCATGCAGATCTACTTCGTGGGCACCCTGGCCCTGTACCTCTTCGTGTACCAGTGGCAGATCCTCGACCAGCCCGGATACACACCGTTCTCGGAGAACCCGGGCGAATGGTTCGCCGGACTGCTGCTGCCCTGGCTGATCCTGGCGCTGATCTTCACCGCGAACTACACCCGTATGACGCGCTCCCAGATGGTCGAGCAACTCAACGAGGACTACGTCCGCACTGCCCGGGCCAAGGGCCTGTCCGGCCCGAACGTGTTCTTCCGGTTCGCCTGGCGCGGCGCCATGGGCCCGATCGTCACCATCTTCGGCATCGACATGGGCGTCCTCCTCGGCGGCGGCATGATCACCGAGAAGACCTTCAGCATCCAGGGCATCGGCCTGCTCGCCGTCAAGTCCGCGACCAACAACGACCTGCCCATGCTGCTCGGCGTCATGGTGGTCACGGCCAGCTTCGTCGTCCTCGCCAACATCGTCGTCGACGCGTGCTACGCCCTCATCGACCCGCGTATCAGGCTCGCCTGACCCCCGCCCCCACCAGCTACCCCGCATCACCCCTCACTGGAGCGTCCCCGTGACGAGCACCGATCAGCAGCCCTTCCTCTCCATCAAGGACTTGAAGGTGCACTTCTCGACCGAGGACGGCACCGTCAAGGCCGTCGACGGTCTGTCCTTCGACCTCGTACGCGGCAAGACGCTGGGCATCGTGGGCGAGTCCGGGTCCGGCAAGTCGGTCACCAACCTGACCATCCTGGGCCTGCACAACCCGGACAGCACCACGGTCGAGGGCTCGATCACCCTGGACGGCGAAGAGCTGAACGGCGCCTCGGAGAAGAAGCTGGAGAAGCTCCGCGGCAACAAGATGTCGATGATCTTCCAGGACGCGCTGACCTCGCTGTCGCCGTACCACACCATCGGCAAGCAGATCGGCGAGACGTACCGCAAGCACACGGGCTGCTCCAAGAAGGCGGCCCGGGACCGGGCGATCGAGATGCTGCGGCGGGTCGGCATTCCGCAGCCCGAGGTCCGCGTCGACGACTACCCGCACCAGTTCTCCGGCGGTATGCGCCAGCGCGCGATGATCGCGATGGCGCTGGTCTGCGACCCGGAGCTGCTGATCGCCGACGAGCCGACCACGGCCCTCGACGTGACCGTCCAGGCCCAGATCATGGACCTTCTGAAGGACCTCCAGAAGGAGTTCGGCACGGCGATCATCTTCATCACGCACGACCTCGGTGTCATCGCCGACATCGCGGACGACGTGCTGGTGATGTACGGCGGCCGGTGCGTGGAGCGCGGTTCGAAGAAGGAGGTGCTGCGCGACCCGCAGCACCCCTACACCTGGGGCCTGCTCAGCTCCATGCCGAGCCTGGACCACCCGGTCGATGTGCCGCTGAACCCGATCCCGGGCTCGCCGCCGTCGCTGCTGAACCCGCCGTCGGGCTGCCGTTTCCACCCGCGGTGCGCCTTCGCCGAGAAGGTCGACGGAGGCCTGTGCTCGTCGGAGCGTCCGCTGCTGGAGATCGTCGACGGACGCGGCTCCGCCTGCCACCTCACCGCCGAACAGCGCGGCGAGTACTTCTCCGACCTGGCCGGCAGCGCCGCCAACTGACGTACAAGAGACGGGATTTCACCACCATGAGCAGCACCACTCCCCTCCTGGACGTCTCCGGGCTGACCAAACACTTCCCGATCAAGGGCGGTTTTCCGATCCGCCGCACGGTCGGCCACGTCCAGGCCGTCGACGGCCTGGACTTCCAGGTCGGCGAGGGCGAGAGCCTCGGCCTGGTCGGCGAGTCCGGCTGCGGCAAGTCGACGACGGGCCGCCTGATCACGCGCCTCCTGGAGCCGACGGCCGGCAAGATCTCGTACCAGGGCAAGGACATCACGCACGCCAACCGCAAGCAGTTGGCGCCGGTCCGCTCCGAGATCCAGATGATCTTCCAGGACCCGTACGCCTCGCTGAACCCGCGGCACACGGTCGGCAAGATCATCGCCGGCCCGATGGAGATCAACGACATCAACCCGGCCGGCGGCCGCGAGAAGCGCGTCCGTGAGCTGCTGGAGATCGTCGGTCTCAACCCGGAGCACTACAACCGCTTCCCGCACGAGTTCTCGGGCGGCCAGCGCCAGCGCATCGGCGTCGCCCGTGCCCTGGCCCTGGAGCCGAAGCTGATCGTGGCGGACGAGCCTGTCTCGGCCCTCGACGTCTCGATCCAGGCGCAGGTCGTGAACCTGCTGCAGAAGGTGCAGCAGGAGCTGGGCATCGCCTTCGTCTTCATCGCCCACGACCTGGCGGTGGTACGCCACTTCTCGCAGCGGGTCGCCGTGATGTACCTCGGCAAGATCGTCGAGATTGCCGACCGCGACGACCTGTACGGCAACCCGCGCCACCCCTACACCCGGGCGCTGCTGTCCGCCGTGCCCGAGGCGACGGTGGACGAGACCCCCGCCCGCGAGCGCATCCGGCTCCAGGGCGACGTGCCGTCCCCGATCAACCCGCCCTCCGGCTGCCGCTTCCGCACCCGCTGCTGGAAGGCGACGGAGAAGTGCGCGACCGAGGCCCCGCCGCTGGTCCAGGTCGAGGGCAACAAGCCCGGCCACCTGACCGCCTGCCACTACCCGGAGACGGTGGACACGGTCCCCGCGCAGCGCCTCTCCAAGGACCCCCAGCCGGCGGTCTGACACTCACCCTTTCCGTCAGGAACGAGGGCCCGCGCCTCCCCGGCGCGGGCCCTCGCCTTTCCCGGGGCCGGTCACCCGAGGTCGCGCCCCAGGAAGGGGAACAACGGCGTCTGCTCACGGACGCCGGCCAGGGCGAGGACGGTCCCCGCCCTGCCTCCCCAAAGGCCGAATCCGGTGGCTATCGGGTCCAGCGAACGCACCAATTTCTCGTGCAGCTCACGCAGTTCGTCGGCCCCGAACCGGATGGCCGCCCTGACGACGACGGCCATGCCGCCCGTTCCGTCGAGCCCGGGCCCGACCCGCCTGGCCCGGTCCAGCGCCCGCAGGTCACGGCCCAGCTCGGCGGCTGCCCAGGCCACGGGGCCGGGTCTCCTGTGACACGGTGGAGGTGTACGTGAAGCAGGGCGGGCCGGTGCGACCGTGCAGGAGTCCTACCCGGCGAGCGTGGCCCGGCCCTTGCTCCATGCGGGCCGCGAGGTCGACGGCGACGTCGAGCCAGCGTGCGTCATCGGTCACCTGATGGTGGAAGAGTGCGGCCAGTGCCAGGCCTGAACGGCCCGTGGCGAAGGAGTCCGTGCCCCCGAGTGCGTCGAGAGTGTGACCGAGGCCGGCGAGGCCGCCGGTGAAGCCGGGTCCGTCACCGGACTCGCCGGCCTTGACTCGGTCGACCAGCCATCGGACGTGGTCGGCGGGTACCTCGTGACCGGTGCGGGAAAGGGCCCACAGGGTGCCCGCGGCGCCGAAGGCGAAGGTGGCCAGGTGACGGTGCACCCGTTCCGTGTGGGCAGGTTCTCGGGGCTGAGCCAGGCGAGGATCGAGTCGACGAACTCAGTGGGTACCTGGAAGTCGCGCACCATCTGGTCCACCAACTGCCGTACAGGTGTTCGGGCGCCCGGAACCCCAGACTGCCCAGGGTTTGCGCCGATCCAAACGACTCAAAGGCGCTGGATCCGCAACGCGGGCGATCGACCCCGCGGATACTGAAGCCCATGGTGACCCGAGTAGCCGTACTCTCCGACATTCACGCCGTGCTGCCCGCCGTCGAAGCCGTCCTCGCGGAGCCCGAGGTCGCGGCCGCGGACCTGATCGTGCTGAGCGGAGACATCGCGTGCGGTCCGCAGCCCGTCCAGGTCATGGATCTGCTCACCGGCCTGGGCGACCGCGCGGCCTGGATCCGGGGCAACGCCGACCGTGAACTCGTCGAGTACCGGCGTGGGTTGCGTACGTCGATCCCCGACCCCATCGGCCCGTCGGCCGCCGAGAGCCTGCGCGAGGATCAGGTCGACTTCCTGGAGCGGCTGCCGACGTCTCTCACGTTCCCGGTGGAGGGGCTCGGCGAGGTGCTGTTCTGCCATGCGACGCCGCGGGACGACGAGGAGGTCGTGCTCGCCGATTCCGGCGCCGAGCGGTGGGCGGAGGTCTTCGCCGATGTCGACCCCGCCGTCACCACCGTCGTGTGCGGCCACACCCATATGCCGTTCACCCGGCTCGCCGCCGGCCGGCTCGTGGTGAACCCAGGCAGCGTCGGCATGCCGTACGGCAGGATCGGGGCCCACTGGGCGCTGCTCGGGCCGGGTGTCGAGCTGCGGCGCACACTGCTGGACGTGCCGGCCGCGGCCGCGCGTATCGCCGCGGACTCGACGTTCGGGCAGGCCGCGGAGTGGGCCGATTACGTCCTCAATGCCCGGGCCACCGAGGAGGAGGCCTTCGCGATCTTCGCGCCGCGTGACGGTCGCGAAGGCTGACAGCGACGCGACCAGTCAGAGCAACTCCCCTGTCCCGCAGATAGGTTGGGGCGATGGGCCTTCACCTGCGCGGCACCCTCCTCCCCGACGGCACCACCCGCGATCTGTGGATCCTCGGCGACCGCATCACCTTCGACCGCCCGTCGGTCGTCGAGGCGGAGACGGTGGCCGACGGTGGCTACCTCCTCCCGGGCCTGGTCGACGTGCACACGCACCCCGGGTCCCCGTCCGAGGACGAACCCGCCTTCGCCCCCGACGCCTTCGCCGAGCAGATCGCCGCACACCGGGACGCCGGGACGACCGCGTTGCGGTTCCCGGGGCTACTCGGCGAGATCCCGGACGGGCTGCGCGAGGCGCCCCGCATGATCACTGCCGGGCGCTGGCTGGCCTGGGCGGGGCTGTCCAAGAGTGCCGACTTCCACACCGTCACCGATGACCTCGTGGCCGCAGCCGTCGCGGAGGCCAAGGCCCACGACGGCTGGTGCAAGCTCATGGGCGACTGGGACTTCGAGGCGGACCCGGTGCCGTACGACATCCTGCGCGCCGTGACCGACGCGGTGCACGCGGCCGGGGGGCGGGTCGCCGCGCACTGTCAGTCGGCGCGAGGTGTGCTCAACGCCGCTCGTGCCGGGATCGACTCGATCGAGCACGGGATGGGGATGCCGCAGGAGTGCGTCGAGCTGATGGCCGGCCACGGGACCGTCTACGTCCCCACCCTCACCGCCTTCGCCCGCAGCGCACCCCGCATCAAGGACAACCCCCGCGGCCGCCTCTGGCACGAAGGCCACCGCATCATGATCCGCCGGGTCCGCGAGGCCCACGACGCCGGCGTCACCGTCCTCGCCGGCACCGACTCGGCCCCCTTCGGCAACGTCGCCACCGAGGTCGAGCACCTCATCGCCGCCGGTCTGCCCGCCGACGTGGCGGTGGGCGCGGCGAGCTGGGCGGCCCGCGACTTCCTGGGGCTGCCGGGGCTGGTCGAGGGCGGGCTCGCGGACGTCACCGTGTACGACGCGGATCCGCGACGGGAGCCGGGGGTGCTGCGGCATCCGCGGCGCATCGTGCTGCGGGGACGGGTCGTGCGCTGAGAGGTACTGCGAGAGCGGGTCGACGAGCAGATGTGCGCTGAGAGGTGCGAAATGGCCGTCGATGGTGGGCATTTGTGGCACACTCCACCGAATGGTCGATCGGTCGTTCGCGGATCTCTCGCTCGCCGCGTTGTACGACACCCTGAACCCGTGGGGGCCGGGTGACGACTTCTACCTCGGGCTCGTGATGTCCGCCGAGTCGGTGCTCGATGTCGGTTGCGGTACGGGGCGGTTGCTGCGGCGGGCCAGTGCGGAGGGCCACCGCGGGCGGCTCGTGGGGCTCGATCCGGCCGCCGCCATGCTCGTACAGGCCCGGCGGCACGGTGGCGGCGTCGAGTGGGTGCTCGGGGATCTGCTCACCCGGGACTGGGGCGGGCGGTTCGACCTGGCCGTGATGACCGGGCACGTGTTTCAGGTACTCGTCCGCGACGAGGAGTTGCTCACGGCGTTGCGGGCGGTGCGCGAGGCGCTGCGCGTCGGCGGGCGGTTCGTGTTCGAGACACGGAATCCGGCCGCACGGGCCTGGGAGGCGTGGACGCCGGACCGGGTGCGCCGGGTCACCGACGCGGACGGCCGCGTCGTACGCGTGTGGCACGAGGTCGAAGGGCCCGTCGTGGGAGACCGGGTGACCTTCGCCGAGACATACGCCTGCGACACGTGGCCCGAGCCCGTCGTCAGCCGCACCACCCTCCGCTTCCACGGCCCCGACGCCCTGTCCGCCTTCCTCCACGAAGCCGGTCTCACCGTCGTCGAACAGTACGGGGACTGGCGGCGTGCCCCACTCACCCCCACCGCCCCCGAGATCATCACGGTGGCCCGGCGAGCGTCCTGGTGAGCACGTTCATGGCATGTCGAGCTCGGGCAGCCACCACTCGGCGCCCTTGCCGTACGCGAGTGGCAGGCGCCGTATGGCGAGGAGGCCTTGCGTGAGCGCGTCCAGAGACATGCCCCGGAAGAAGACGACGACCTAGTCGTCCGACTCCTCCAACGCCGCCAGCGCAGGATCCAGCACGATGTCCTCGTCCCGCCCCTCGATCGTCGGCTCCTCCGGGAAGTGGCAGGCCGTCAAGTGGCCCGCACGGTTGCCGGAGATCTGGATCAGCGGCGGTTCCTCGGCCGCGCACTTGTCCTGCGCCTTCCAGCAGCGGGTGCGGAAACGGCAGCCGGAGGGCGGGGAGATGGGCGAGGGCACGTCACCGGCCAGGCGGATCCGCTCCCGCTGGGGCACGTCCTCGCCGTCCTCGCCGTCCTCTGGGTCCTCGCCTCCCACGTTCACCTCGGGTACGGCGGACAGCAGGGCGTGGGTGTAGGGGTGCCGGGGGCGGGTGTAGATCGAGTCGCGGTCGCCGACCTCGATCACCTTGCCGAGGTACATGACCGCCACGCGCTGCGAGAAGTGGCGTACCACCGCCAGGTCGTGGGCGATGAACAGGAAGGCGATGCCCAGCTCCTGCTGCACCTTCTGGAGCAGGTTCACCACCTGCGCCTGGATCGAGACGTCGAGGGCCGACACCGGCTCGTCCGCCACGATCAGCTTCGGTTCCAGCGCCAACGCCCTCGCGACGCCGATGCGTTGACGCTGGCCACCGGAGAACTCGTGCGGGAAGCGGTTGTAGTGCTCCGGGTTCAGGCCGACGATCTCCAGCAGTTCACGGACGCGCTTCTCGCGGCCGCCCTCCGGCTCCAGCCCGTTGATCTCCATCGGACCCGAGATGATCTTGCCGACCGTCTGGCGCGGGTTCAGCGAGGAGTACGGGTCCTGGAAGATCATCTGGATCTCGGAGCGGATCGGCGCCAGCTGCCTGCGCGTGGCATGCGTGATGTCCTTGCCCCGGTACGAGATCCTGCCGCCCGTCGGCTCCAGGAGCTTGGTGATCAGCCGTCCGGTCGTCGACTTGCCGCAGCCCGACTCTCCCACCAGGCCGAAGCTCTCGCCGACGTGCACGGTCAGGTCGATGCCGTCCACCGCCTGCACCTGGCCGACGGTCCGCCGGATCGGGAAGCCGCCCTTGACCGGAAAGTGCTTGACGAGCTTCTCCACCACCAGCAGCGGTTCGCCGGGGGCGTCGCCGGCGGCCTCGCGGGGTGCGGGGAGGACGAGGTCCTCTGTCATAGCCGTAGTCCTCCTCAGACGGGGCTGATCGGGGCCGATCGGGAGCTGATCGGGGGCTGATCGGGGGCGCTAGCGCAGTCGGGGCTTGATCTCTTCGATGAAGATGGTCCGCTTCTGCTCCGCCGTCAGATGGCAGGCCGAGGAGCGGTCCGGGCCGAGCAACGGGATCTCGGTGACACAGCGGGCGCCGCCTACGCGGTCCTGGAAGGTGCAGCGAGGGTGGAAGCGGCAGCCGGAGGGCGGGTGGAGCAGGGACGGCGGGGTGCCGGGGATGGGGGCCAGCGGGGCGTGCGGGTCCGAGTCCAGGCGGGGCATCGAGTTCAACAGGCCCCAGGTGTACGGGTGTTGCGGTGCTCTCAGCACCTCGCGCACCGTGCCGCGCTCCACCGCGCCGCCCGCGTACATCACCATGATGTCGTCGGCCATGTCGGCGATCACCCCGAGGTCGTGCGTGATGAAGATGATGGCCGAGCCGAACTCCTGCTGCAGGTCCTTCAGCAGGTCCAGGATCTGGGCCTGGACCGTGACGTCCAGGGCGGTGGTCGGCTCGTCGGCGATCAGCAGGTCGGGGTCACAGACCAGCGCCATCGCGATCATCGCGCGCTGGCGCATACCGCCGGAGAACTGGTGGGGGTAGTCCTTGGCCCGCTGCCCCGGGTTGGGGATGCCCACCTTCCCCAGCATCTCCACCGCCCGCTCCCAGGCGGCCTTCTTCGAGGCACGCATGTGCTTCATGTACGGCTCGGCGATCTGCCGGCCCACCGTGTAGTACGGCGACAGGGCGGTGAGCGGGTCCTGGAAGATCATGGCGACCTTGTTGCCGCGCAGCCTCTCCAGCTCGGACTCGCGGGCGGTGGTCAACTCCTGGCCCTCCAGGAGGATCTCGCCCTCGACGGTGGTGAACATCGGGTTGTGCAGCCCGAGGATCGTCAGGTTCGTCACCGACTTCCCCGAACCCGACTCGCCCACGATCCCCAGCGTCCTGCCGCGCTCCAGGTCGAAGGAGAGCCCGTCCACGGCCCGTACGACGCCGTCCTCGGTCTTGAAGCTGACGTGCAGGTCCCGCACCGAGAGGAACGCGTCCGCGTCGGCCGGGACGGGGGCGCCGGCTTCCTTGGTCACAGTGGTCACGTCAGTGCTCCTCCGACAGGTCCTCTGGAAAGGGTTCCCCGGTGCGGCCTAGGCCAGCCGCACGCGCGGGTCGATGAAGGCGTACGCGGCGTCGACGACGATGTTGCAGAGCAGGATCATGGTGGCGGAGAACAGCATCACGCCCAGCAGCAGCGGCAGATCGCTGAAGAACACCGACTCCACCGCCAGCCGGCCGAGACCCGGAAGTCCGAAGGTGTACTCCGTGATGATGGCACCGCCGAGCAGCGATCCGAGGTCGATGCCGAAAATGGTGACGATGGGGATCAGCGAGCCGCGCCAGGCGTAGCGGAAGAAGACGTACCGGCGGGTCATGCCCTTGGCGCGGGCGGTGCGGACGTGCTCCTCCTGGAGTTGCTCGATCATCGACGAGCGCGCCATTCGGGTGTACTGCGAGGCGAAGATCGTGGAGAGCACCACCCAGGGCAGGAGCAGGCCGGTGAACCAGGCCACCGGGTCGGCGGTGAACTCGTTGTAGGCGGGCTTGTCGAGGACATGGGTCTGGTAGACGAGGATCGCCAGGGCCAGCGGGCCGAGGAAGTAGATCTGCATCGAGCTGATCACCATGGCGCCGGCCGTGAAGGTCTTGTCGACGATCGTGCCCCGCTTCCAGGCGGCGATCAGGCCGGTGCCCAGGCCGATGACCAGGAAGCAGACGGCCCCGCCGAGGGTGAGCGAGACGGTGGTGGGCAGGCGGTCCATCAGGGTGCCCCAGACCTGTTCGTTGGAGTGGTACGAGTACCCGAAACAGGGGGCGGGGCACGGCCCTTGGGCGAAGTCGTCGCTGCCCATGACGAGGTTGTGCAGGAAGATCCAGTACTGCTCGGGGATCGGCTTGTCGAGGCCGAGCACATGGTGCAGGTTCTCGAGGTTGGCCGGTGTGCACGTCTTGCCGCACATCAGCAGCGCCGGGTCACGCGGCATCCCGAAGAACAGCAGGAACGCGACGATGCTCAGCAGGAAGAGGATGACCACGGTGCCGAGGAACCGGCGGATCAGGAAGCGCAGCATGGCAGAGGCAGCTCTCAGCGGGCCGGAGGGCATCCGGCGCGCACCGTCTCGGGCGCGCCGGATGCCGGGCGGGCGGGGTTACTTGACGTACAGGCGGCGCGGGTCGACGCCGCCGACGACGTCGTCGTAGACGAGGCCGCCGATCTTGGATCCGGCGATCTGGGTCTGCTTGAAGTAGCCGGTCGGGACGACGTTGATGACGTCCTTCACGAGGTACTCGCCGAGCTTCCCCCACTCGGCCGCGGCCTTGGCCGGGTCGGTGATGGTGCTGATGCGGTCGATCTCGCTGTTGACCTTGGGGTCGTTGACCTGCGAGTAGTTCTGCGCGCCGTCGGCGATCACCCGGCCGTCGAAGCACGGCGGGATGACGGTCGAGGCGGAGGGCCAGTCGGCGCCCCAGTTGCTGTTGAAGATGTCGTAGGTGTTGTTGAGCTTGCTGACCTGGTCGTAGTACGACTCGGACGGGACCTCCTGGCGCTGGACGTCGAACCCGGCCTTCTCCAGGCCCGCCGCCATCGCGGTGGAGTACGCCTGGCCTTCCTGGGAGTTGATGTAGCCGAAGGTCAGCTTCATGCCGACCTTGCCGGCCTCCTCGAGGATCTTCTTTGCCTTGGCGGGGTCACCGGCGGGCTTCTTCTTCCTGCCCCAGGGGTCGAAGGAGGGGTCGTAGCCGCTGACGGTCGGGCTGATGATGCCGCCCGGGATCTCCATCGCCGCGCTGCCGCCGTAGGCCCGCTGGAACGGCGAGACCGGCAGGGCGTAGGCGATGGCCTGGCGGACCTTCTTGTCCTGCATCGCCTTGTGGCTGAGGTTGATGTTCAGCTGGCCCACGTAGGGCTGGTAGCCGATGACCGTGCGGGACTTCATCTTCGGGTCGTTCAGGACCTTCGACAGGTTGCCCGCGTCGACCGAGTTCTGCCAGCTGACGGAGGTCTGGTCGGCGCCGCTGTCGGCCAGGAGCGCCTTGGTGGAGTCCTCGTACTGCTGGTTGAAGGTGATGTTGAACCGGTCGACGTACTGGTGGCGGATCGGGTCCGTCGCCGGGTCCCACTCGGTGTTCTTCACCAGCACCATCGACTTGCCGGACTTGAAGGACTGGATCTTGTACGGCCCGGTCACCACCGGTGCCTTGTCGTACTTCTCCTTGGTGTCGCCCTTCTGGGAGACGACCGCGTAGCCCGCCATGGCCAGCGCGTACGGCAGGTCGGGGCGCGGCTTCTTGAACTTGAAGACGACGGTTTTGGCGTCCGGTGTCTGAAGGATGCTGTCCGGCAGGTGCTTGCCCTTGAACGGGCCGTCCGGCAGCAGCTTGCGGTAGTCGGTGCCCGGGGTGTCGGCCAGCCACTGCTGGAGGTACGGCGGGCCCTGGTTGATGAAGGGCGCGAAGAGCCGCTCGACGGAGTGCCGGATGTCCGCGGAGGTGATCGGGGAGCCGTCCTGGAACTTGATGCCGTCCTTGAGCGTGTACTTCCAGGTCTTGCCGCCGTCCGTGGTGGTGCCGGAGTCGGTGGCGAGGTCGCCGACGATCTCGTGCTTGCTGCCGTCGTTGCTGGTCGCCTTGTAGCCGGTGAGCCCGCGGTGCAGCAGCAGGGCGACCTGCATCTCGTTGAACACATAGATCTGGGCCGGGTCGAGGTGGGCGTAACTGTCGCGGGCGGGCACCGCGATGGTGCCGCCGGACTTGGCGCCCGGGACCTCGGCGGCGGGGCCCTTGGAGGCGGCGGCGTCACCGAACTTGATCAGCGCCTTCTGCCGCTCGGCGTTCTCCTGCTGCTCCTTGTCGTTGCCGCCGCCCTTGCTGCCGCCCGAGCTGCACCCGGTCAGCACGAGTGCCGCGGCCGCGAGCACCGAGACCACGGCGTGTACGTGGCGTCCGCTCCTGCTCATCACTCGGTTTCCACCCATCTGTCGTCACCAGTGCGAAGGAACCCAGACCTTGTAGGTCAACTGGTCAGCTGGCCAGCTTGGGTCAGCGCGCCGTCTTGGGGTCGAAGGCGTCCCTGACGGAGTCCCCGAGCAGGTTGAACGCCACGATGAAGACGATCATCGAGATGCCGGGGAAGAACATGTACGTGATGTCGTTCTGCATCACGAGCTCGGTGGACGCCTTGGCGAACATCTGCCCCCAGTCCGGCGTCGGTTCGACGATGCCCACGCCGAGGAAGGACAGACCGGCCTCGGCGGTCACGAAGTTGGGGAGCATGTAGGTGCCCTGCACGAGGATCGGCGTGACCACGTTCGGCAGGATCTCCTTGCGGATGATCCGCCCCGGCGGGGCGCCG
This sequence comes from Streptomyces sp. T12, assembly GCF_028736035.1. Lineage (NCBI taxonomy): Bacteria > Bacillati > Actinomycetota > Actinomycetes > Kitasatosporales > Streptomycetaceae > Streptomyces > Streptomyces sp. T12. The sequence continues at coordinate 6,993,940 of NZ_CP117866.1, read as the reverse complement.
CTGACTTTGGCCGCCTCGATGAACTCCCGCTCTCTCAGGGCGAGTGTGGTGCCCCTGAGGATCCGCCCGAGACTCATCCAGCCGAGGAACCACTGCACGAGGATGAGGGCGACGACCCGGACGTAGACCGGGGTCTCGTCGCGCGGGCTGACGAAGAGTGAGACGACCACCGGCATGCTGGCGATGAAGAACAGCTGGGCCGGGAAGGCGAGGAGGAAGTCGATGCCCCGGCTGATCCAGTAGTCGGCCCTGCCGCCGAGGTAGCCGGCGGTGACGCCGAGGAGGATCCCGGTGAGGACCGTCGCGAGGGTGACGGCGACGGAGATCATCAGCGAGGTGCGGATGCCGTAGAGGAGTTTGGTGAAGACGTCGTAGCCGTTGCCGGGTTCGAGGCCGAACCAGAACTCGCCGCTGATGCCGCCGTTGGGCTGCACGGGGACGCCCGCGCTGTCGAAGAGTTCGGGGCGTTCGTCGGCGTAGACCGTGTACGGGTCCTTGCCGTAGAGCTTGGAGATGACCGGGGCCGCCAACCCGATCAGGAAGAAGAACAGGACGACGTAGGCCGAGATCACGCCGGTGCGGTCGCGTTTGAAGCGGATCCACATCAGCTGGCCGGGTGACCGGCCGACTAAGTGCTCCGCCTCGGTCTTCGCTGGTGGCTGTGGTTCGCCGTCCGCGACGACCGGGGTCCCTCCGCCCTCAACGCCGATAGGACTTGTCACAGTTCGTCCGTTTCACAGGTGTGGGTGTACAGACGTCTGGCCCGAGCTTGCCGCTAACTATCTGCCATGAGCCAACCACCCACTAGCGTCTTTTCAATTTCGATTCAGTCACAGCTGACGACCGGCAAAGCGTGAAAAAGCCCGGATTCCCCCATGTTGGGGAACCCGGGCTCAATTACCCGATGATCAGCCGTGCTTGGCGCGGCTCGCGGCGCGGGCGCGCTCGCGGGCGTCCAGGTTCACCTTGCGGATGCGGACCGCCTCCGGGGTGACCTCGACGCACTCGTCGTCGCGGCAGAACTCCAGGGACTGCTCCAGGGAGAGCTTGCGCGGCGGGACGATCGCCTCGAACGAGTCGGCCGAGGACGACCGCATGTTCGTGAGCTTCTTCTCCTTGGTGATGTTGACGTCCATGTCGTCGGAGCGCGAGTTCTCGCCGACGATCATGCCCTCGTACACCTCGGTGCCCGGGTCGGTGAACAGCACGCCGCGCTCCTGGAGGTTCGTCATCGCGAACGCGGTGACGGCACCGGCGCGGTCGGCGACCAGCGAGCCGTTGTTGCGGGTCTGCAGGGTGCCGAACCACGGCTCGTGACCCTCGTGGATGGAGTGGCCGATGCCCGTACCGCGCGTCTGCGTGAGGAACTCGGTACGGAAGCCGATGAGACCGCGGGACGGCACCACGAACTCCATGCGGACCCAGCCCGAGCCGTGGTTGGACATGTTGTCCATACGGCCCTTGCGGACGCCCATGAGCTGCGTGACCGCGCCCATGTGCTCCTCGGGCACGTCGATCGTCATGCGCTCGACCGGCTCGTAGACCTTGCCGTCGACATCCTTGGTGACGACCTGCGGCTTGCCGATGGTCAGCTCGAAGCCCTCGCGGCGCATCTGCTCGACCAGGATGGCGAGCGCGAGCTCACCGCGGCCCTGGACCTCCCAGGCGTCCGGGCGCTCGGTGTCGAGCACGCGGAGGGAGACGTTACCGATCAGCTCGCGGTCGAGGCGGTCCTTGACCTGACGGGCGGTCACCTTGCGGTCCTTGACCGCGGCCTTGTTGTCGGCGCCCTTGCCGGTACCGCCACGGCCGACCAGCGGCGAGGTGTTGGTACCGATGGTCATGGAGATCGCCGGCTCGTCGACCGTGATCAGCGGCAGCGGGATCGGGTTCTCGGGGTCGGCGAGGGTCTCGCCGATCATGATGTCCGAGATACCGGCGACGGCACAGATGTCACCCGGTCCGGCCATCTCGGCGGGCTTGCGGGTGAGCGCCTCGGTCATCAGCAGCTCGGTGATACGCACGTTGGACATGGAGCCGTCGCGCTTGATCCACGTGACGGTCTGGCCCTTGCGCAGCTCGCCCTGCTCGACGCGGAGCAGCGCGATACGGCCGAGGAAGTTGTCGGCGTCCAGGTTGGTGACGTGCGCCTGGAGCGGCGCCTCCTCGTCGTACTCCGGAGCCGGGACGTGGGACAGGATCGTGGAGAAGAACGGCTCCAGGCTGTCGCTGTCCTGCGGGACCGTGCCGTCCTCGGGCTTGGTCAGCGAGGCCACGCCGTCCCGCGCACACGCGTAGACGATCGGGAACTCGATCTGGTCCTCGTCGGCGTCGAGGTCGAGGAAGAGGTCGTACGCCTCGTTCACGACCTCGTCGATACGCGAGTCGGGGCGGTCCGTCTTGTTGATGCACAGGATGACGGGCAGGCGGGCCTGCAGCGCCTTGCGCAGCACGAAGCGGGTCTGCGGCAGCGGGCCCTCGGAGGCGTCGACCAGCAGGACGACCGCGTCCACCATCGACAGACCGCGCTCGACCTCACCACCGAAGTCGGCGTGGCCCGGGGTGTCGATGATGTTGATGGTGATGACGTCGCCGCCATCCTTGGGGTGGTACTTCACGGCCGTGTTCTTGGCCAGGATCGTGATGCCCTTCTCACGCTCCAGGTCGTTCGAGTCCATCATGCGGTCGTCGAGCGACTCGGCGGCGTGCGCTGCGAAGGCACCGGCCTGCTTCAGCATGGCGTCGACAAGAGTCGTCTTGCCGTGGTCGACGTGGGCGACGATGGCGACATTGCGGATGTCGTGGCGCGTGGCCATATTGCGGCGTTCTCCCGGAGTGTGAGGATGGCCTGCGCGTACGTCTGTGTGACGCGGGCCTTGCCGGGCTTGACACGCCACGGCCTCACCCCATGGTACGTGCCCGCTCCCACTGGGGCTCGCCGGGATAGGTCAGGGCAGGTGGGGAGGGCTTTTGAGGCACCCCCGACGCCCCTGGCCCGTCCCCTCCCCGGGGCTGCGCCCCCAGACGGGCCGAAAACCCGGCGGGGGCGCGGAACTCAGCGTTCCGTGGCCGAGGCCGACGCCGACGGCCGCGCGCCCTTCTTCAGGAAGCCCATGTCCTCGTACACCGGTGTCCGGAAGCCGAAGGCGCCCGCGTTGGCGACGTTCCTCTTCGCCGCTGTCAGCTGGGGACGCTGGTACAGCGGGATCGAGCCGGCCGCGGCCCAGATACGGGAGTCGGCCTTGCGGATCAAGGAGCGCGCCTGGGACTCGTCCAGCGTGGCGATCGCCTGGTCGAAGAGCTGGTCGACCTGGTCGGTGCCGACCCGCGTGTAGTTCTGCTCGACGTTCAGGGATCCGTCGGCGGCCGGCACCGGCTTGGCGTAGATGGGGCGGGCGTCGGTGGCGGGGTAGGCGGAGGCGGGCCACGAGTACAGGGCGAGGTCGTACTGGCCGGACGCAATGTGGTCCTTGAAGTAGCTCTCGTCCGCGACCTTGGTGATCTCGGTCCGGATGCCGACCCGCTCCAGCATGAGGCCGATCCGGTCCGCCACCGTGCGCAGCGTCTGAGAGCCCTCCCCCGACGGCACCACGAAGCGCAGCGTCAGCGGCTTGCCGTTCTTCGCCAGCGGCAGGACCGCCGCGCCCGCCGGAGCAGCGGTGCCCTGCGGGGCGGCGGTGCCCTGCGGGGCGTACGCGCCGGGCGCCCCGCCCTGGTGCAGCTGCTTGGTGCCGTACTGCTTGCCGTCCTGGGCGAGGTGCTCCCCGTCGCGGCCTCCGCCGCCGTCCGCCTTGTTGTCCTCCCCGACGATGTACGTCCCGTCGTCCCCGCCCTCCGACTCCGCGTCCGAGTCCGACTTCGACTCCGAGCTCGACTCCGACTCCGAGCTCGACTCCGACTTCTTGTCGGCCTTCTCGCCCTTCTCGCCCTTCTCGCCCTTCTCGCCCTTCTCGCCCTTCTCGCCTTTGTCGGCTTTGTCAGCCTTGTCAGCCTTGCCGCCCTCCGCGCCTTTCTCGCGCTTCTCGCCCTTCTCGCTCTTGTCGCCCTTCTCGCTCTTGTCGGCCTTCTCCCCCTCCGCCCCAGCCGCCTTCTCCCCCTTCTTCTCCTTGATCGGCCCGCCCTGCACCCACCCCGCGTCCGCCAGCAGTGCCTGCGCCTCCGCCGTGTCCTGGCCGCCGATCGCGCCGCTGTTGTCGGCGTACGCGGCCTGGCCGGAGAGGGCGAGGTGGCTGCCGACCGGCTCGGTCGGCAGGCCGAGCGGGGCGAGGACCAGCTTGGCCAGTTCCTTGCGGTCGAGCGCGCGCGCCACGGCCCGCCGCACCCGCTCGTCGGCAAGTGGGCCGTCGGCACCGTTGAGGGCGAGCTGGGTGTACGCCGGTTCCAGGGACTTCCGTACCTCGAAGCCCTGGAGGACCACCTGCTGCCGGCGCTCCTTGGTGGTCGTCCTGTTGCTCCGGCCCGGGCCCATCAGCGCCGTACCGGTGGCACTGGCGGTCGCCCCCCGGGGAGGCGAGGCGAGCGCGATGCGCCGGGCCGCGGCGGGGTCGATCTCGGCCAGGTCGAGCTGTCCGGCGGCCAGCTGGGCGGCCCGCTCGTCGCGCGGCACGGCCCGCAGCACGATCTCGTTGAGCTTGGCCGGCTGCCCCCACCAGCGGGGATTGCGGGTGAGCCGGACCTCGTCGTCCTTGCGGTCGATCTTCTTCACGGCGAACGGCCCGGCGCTGACCTTGAGCTTGCGCCGCGCCCCGTCGTTGAACGAGTCCGGCGTGCCCATGACCTCCTTCGGGTACAGCGGCGAGAACAGCGACCGCCAGTCCGCGTACGGCCGCTCGAAGGTGACCCGCACCTCCAGGTCGTTGTCACCGCGCTCGATCTTCTCGATGCGGTCGTAGCCGGCGTTGCGGGCGGTCCAGTAGGCGCTGTCCTTGCCCGACAGGGCCCGCCACTGGGCGGCGAAGTCGGCGGCGCCGATCTCGCGGCCGTCGCTCCAGACGGCCTGCTGGTTGAGCTTGTACAGGACGACCTGCTTGGGCTCGGTCTCGACGGTCTTGGCGGACTCCAGGTAGTCCGGATTGCGCTCCGGCCGCCCGCTCTCGTCGAGCCGGAACATCGACGGCAGGGCGGCCTGCGCGATCCGGGTCGTGGTCGCGTCGGCGTCCGACTGGAAGGTGTTCAGCGTCTCCGGTACGGCGTCCACGGCCCACCGCAGCGTGCCGCCGTCGGCGATCAGGGCCCGGCCGGCCGGGGCGATGTCCTGCCCGGCCAGTGGCTTTCCGGCCGGGTCCGGGTCACTGCAACCGGCGAGCACGGGCACCGCGAGCACACCAGCGGCCAGGAAGGCGACCGAGCGCATGACCGCGCCGCGGCCGGGCCTGGGTCCGACGCCGTCGTAGGACATCTCGCCGTCGTAGGACATCTCTGGTACCTCCGGGGAGCGGCTCCCGCCGGTGACAATAAGTGCGTTCTGATCACATTTGGCGGTATTTTGGAGTTGATCAGATCTATGGGGCCCCCACTGAAGAGGAAAGGGTTCGCCAGGCGGAGACGACACGGCGGCGGGGGCGCGCAAGGCCACCCGTGTGGAGCAACGCGTTCCCACACGGGTGGAGCAACGCGCCCGCGCACTTCTTCGGCTCCCCCGGCGTACACAGAGCGCATGCGGGCGCGCGTCGGAGGCGTGCAATCCGCCAATCGCTGCACATCCCTTCACAGCGATAGGTGTGACGCGCAACACTCGCAGGCGCATGAACGTTGCCACCCAGGGCCGAACGGCCCACGGAAGTGAGGTCACGTCATGTCCGTGCAAGACGACCTGACAACTGTCCAGCGCTGCCTCGACGACCTGGCCCGGTCAGTGGGCCGGCTGGAGAAGCAGCTGGGCACCGGCGGGCTGGAGATGCGGCGCGTCCGCACCGACGCCAACCATCTGCGCGAGAGTGTCGCGCTGCTGCGGGACGCGGCCGCGACCCCCAGCACGCAGCGCAAGCCGGAGCTCGTCACCATCCCCGACACGCCGTACGACGACTCTCTGTGGATCGACACCGATGACGAGGGATTGGGTGCCCGCGACCGGCACGCCCCCTGATTCACGGAGCTGCCGGTCACGCCCTCTACTGCTACTTCGAAGGAGTGGTCTGGTTGACCACTGGTACGGAACCGTTCCTTGGCACAGGAGTAGCACGGGGCTGTCCGGCGGCACGCCCCGAACGGTCTTGGGCGCACTGGTCGTCCGCTTTCGCGACCGGGCGGCTACACGGATCCCGTCCGTGGTCCGACCCCGGAAGGGCGGAGTCCCTCACGAACTGGACCGCCCGGTGAGGCAATCGACCACGAAGAGGCCCTGGCCCATCTCTCTGGTGGAACAGGGGCGACGAAGTCGACCCACCGGATATCCCGGATCGCATCCCAGCCGCTAGCCGAGATCGCCGGAGGTCCTACAAGCCGATGACAAGCACATCACTCGATCAGGGGACGTCGAACGACGGTGAACAGCCAGGCGGCGTACGAACCGGTACGCGCGCCGCGATCACCGCCCCGCACCTGCGGACCGACCGCTGGTGGCTGGCCCCGGCCGCCACCGCGGCCGGTCTGCTGGCGTTCATCGTGTACTCGACCTGGCGGGCCTTCGCCAACGCGGACTACTACGCGGCGCCGTACGTCTCCCCGTTCTACTCGCCCTGTCTGGCGGAGAACTGCGAGCCCATGCGCGCCGGGCCGAACTGGGACCTGTTCGGGAGCTGGTGGGGCGTCTCGCCCGCGATCATCATCCTGATCTTCCCGCTCGGCTTCCGCCTGACCTGCTACTACTACCGCAAGGCCTACTACCGCGGCTTCTGGATGTCGCCCCCGGCCTGCGCGGTGGCGGAGCCGCACAAGAAGTACTCCGGTGAGACCCGTTTCCCGCTGATCCTGCAGAACATCCACCGGTACTTCTTCTACGCCGCGATCCCGGTCGCCGGGATCCTGACGTACGACACGGTGCTCGCCTTCCGCGACGAGCACTACGAGTGGGGCCACATGGGCCTCGGCACCCTCGTCTTTCTCGTCAACATCGTGCTGATCTGGGCGTACACCCTCTCCTGTCACTCCTGCCGGCACATCGTCGGCGGCAAGCTCAAGCACTTCTCCCAACACCCGGTGCGCTACCGGATGTGGCAGTGGATCGGGAAGCTCAACGCCCGCCACATGCTGCTCGCCTGGGCGTCGCTGGTGAGCGTGGCGCTCGCCGACTTCTACGTCTATCTCGTCGCGTCCGGGGTCTTCGACGATCCGCGCTTCTTCTAGATTGAGTGGGGACTGAACTGATGTCCGTGGTCGAGCGGCAGGAGTGGGACGTCGTCGTGGTCGGCGCCGGGGGCGCGGGCCTGCGGGCGGCGATCGAGGCGCGCGAGCGGGGCGCCCGTACGGCCGTGATCTGCAAGTCGCTGTTCGGCAAGGCGCACACCGTGATGGCCGAGGGCGGCATCGCGGCAGCCATGGCCAACGCCAACGAGCACGACAACTGGCAGGTCCACTTCCGCGACACCATGCGCGGCGGCAAGTTCCTCAACCAGTGGCGGATGGCCGAGCTGCACGCGCAGGAGGCGCCGGAGCGGGTGTGGGAGCTGGAGACCTGGGGCGCGCTCTTCGACCGTACGAAGGACGGCCGTATCTCCCAGCGCAACTTCGGCGGCCACGAGTACCCGCGTCTCGCGCACGTCGGCGACCGCACCGGCCTGGAGCTGATCCGCACGCTCCAGCAGAAGATCGTCTCGCTGCAGCAGCAGGACAAGAAGGAGACCGGCGACTACGAGTCCCGCCTGAAGATCTTCCAGGAGTGCACGGTCACGAGGATCCTCAAGGACGGCAGCCGGGTCTCCGGGGTCTTCGCGTACGAGCGCGAGACGGGCCGCTTCTTCGTCCTCGAAGCCCCCTCCGTGGTGATCGCGACGGGCGGCATCGGCAAGTCCTTCAAGGTGACGTCGAACTCGTGGGAGTACACCGGCGACGGCCACGCGCTGGCGCTGCTGGCCGGGGCACCGCTGCTGAACATGGAGTTCGTGCAGTTCCATCCGACGGGCATGGTCTGGCCGCCGTCGGTGAAGGGCATCCTGGTCACGGAGTCGGTGCGCGGCGACGGAGGGGTGCTGCGCAACTCCGAGGGCAAGCGGTTCATGTTCGACTACATCCCCGACGTCTTCAAGGAGAAGTACGCCCAGTCGGAGGAAGAGGGCGACCGCTGGTACGAGGACCCGGACAACAACCGGCGGCCCCCGGAGCTGCTCCCGCGTGACGAGGTGGCGCGGGCGATCAACGCCGAGGTGAAGGCGGGCCGGGGCTCCCCGCACGGCGGGGTGTTCCTGGACGTCTCGACCCGGATGCCGGCGGAGGTCATCCGCCGTCGCCTGCCCTCCATGTACCACCAGTTCAAGGAGCTGGCGGACGTGGACATCACGGCGGAGGCGATGGAGGTCGGGCCGACCTGCCACTACGTCATGGGGGGCATCGCGGTCGAGTCGGACACGGCGGCCGCACGCGGCGTGCCCGGCCTGTACGCGGCCGGCGAGGTCGCGGGCGGCATGCACGGCTCGAACCGGCTGGGCGGCAACTCACTCTCCGACCTGCTGGTCTTCGGCCGCCGGGCGGGCTGGCACGCCGCCGAGTACGCGGCCGCGCGGGCCTTCGAACGCCCCGAGGTCAGCGACCTGCAGATCGACACGGCGGCCGCGGAGGCGCTGCGCCCCTTCTCGGCCGAGGGTCCGGCCGGGGGCGCGGACGACGGACGTCCGCCGGAGAACCCGTACGCCCTCCACCAGGAGCTCCAGCAGACCATGAACGACCTCGTCGGCATCATCCGCCGCGAGGCCGAGATGGAGCAGGCCCTGGAAAAGCTGGCGGACCTGCGCGAGCGCGCCCGCCGGGCCGGAGTCGAAGGCCACCGTCAGTTCAACCCGGGCTGGCACCTGGCACTCGACCTGCGCAACATGCTGCTGGTCAGCGAGTGCGTGGCCCGGGCGGCACTGGAGCGCACGGAGTCGCGCGGCGGCCACACCCGGGAGGACCACCCGACGATGGACCGCAAGTGGCGCAACATCAACCTGCTGTGCCAGCTCACCGACCCGACGGGCGGGCTGGCGGCCACGGACCCGGAACGCGGCCAGATCGCCCTGCTACGCGAGACCACCGACCCCGTCCGCCCCGACCTGCTCGCTCTCTTCGAGAAGGAGGAGCTGGTCAAGTACCTCGCCGAAGAGGAGCTCTACCAGTGAGCAGCTATGAGGCCCGCTTCAAGGTGTGGCGGGGCGATGTGCAGGGCGGCGGCCTGGAGGACTTCGAGGTCGAGGTGAACGACGGCGAGGTGGTCCTGGACATCATCCACCGCCTCCAGGCCACCCAGGCCCCCGACCTGGCCGTCCGCTGGAACTGCAAGGCGGGCAAGTGCGGTTCGTGTTCGGCGGAGATCAACGGGCGGCCGCGGCTGATGTGCATGACGCGGATGTCGGTGTTCACCCGGGAGGAGACGATCACCGTCACGCCGCTGCGGGCGTTTCCCGTCGTACGGGACCTGGTCACGGACGTCGGCTTCAACTACACCAAGGCACGCGAGGTGCCGGCCTTCGTGCCGCCGGAGGGCCTGGCCCCGGGCGAGTACCGCATGATGCAGGAGGACGTGGACCGCTCGCAGGAGTTCCGCAAGTGCATCGAGTGCTTCCTGTGCCAGGACACCTGCCATGTCGTCCGCGACCACGAGGAGAACAAGCCGGCGTTCGCGGGCCCGCGCTTCCTGATGCGGGTGGCGGAACTGGACATGCACCCGCTGGACGCGGCCACGGAGACGGGCCTGGACCGCAAGCGCGCGGCCCAGGACGAACACGGTCTCGGCTACTGCAACATCACCAAGTGCTGCACCGAGGTCTGCCCCGAGGGCATCAAGATCACGGACAATGCGCTGATCCCCTTGAAGGAACGGGCCGTCGACCGCAAGTACGACCCGTTGGTGTGGCTGGGGTCGAAGATCAGGAGGCGTTCCTCGTAACAATCCCTGCCGTACCGATGACGCACCCCTGACGCACCCCGGTCGCGCGGTCGCATTCCTGCTCATACGCTCCGGAATGTGACGTCATCCTTGATCCGGGGCCGGCCTCGGCGCGGTACCTCGCAGATACCCGTGCGGGTGGTGCTTGCCCTGGTGGGTGGGCTGGTCGGGGTGGCGTGGCTGGTGTTGCCCGGGATGCCGATCAGCGGTGAGGGCTCTGTCACGGGTGGCGCGGAGCGGCCGGTGGCCGGTGCGGTGGCTCAGGGAGAGGTCGGGGAGACGTCCGCCGCCGATCTCGTGCTGCCGCTGCTGGCCGTGGTCGCGGTGACGGTGGTCGCGGGGTACGGGTTCTTCCGGCGGCGACGGCGGGCGCGGAGGCGTACCACTCCCGGTGGGGCGCCGGTGCAGGCCGCGGAGCCGGCCGTCGCCGAACTCGACGAGCGGGCACGGGCTTTGCTGGTCGCGGCCGATGACTCGGTGCGGGTCAGCCGGGAGGAGCTCGGGTTCGTCGAGGAGCGGGGCAAGGCGGGCGGCACGGTGGTCGACGTCGAGCCCTTCGCGCAGGCGCTGCGGGACGCGGAAGGCGAACTGGCGGTCGCGTTTCGGATGCGGTGGCAGTACGAGGGCGGGGTTCCGCAGGAGGGCGCGGCTCGGCGGCATGCGCTCGCGGGGATCGTCGGGCGGTGTGCGGAGGCGGGGCGGTTGCTGGATGCGCAGGCCGCCGGGTTCGACCAGGTGCGGGGGTTGGAGGAGGGCTTGGGCGGGGGGCTGGGTCATGCCCTGGTCGTCGCGGAGGCCCGGTTTCGGGAGCTGGCCGGGCGGGCCGGGGGTGCCGGCGCGGCCCTCGGCGAGCTCGGCGAGCGGTACGCCCCGTCCGCCGGCGCCGCCGTCGCGGGCCATGCCGAGCAGGCCAAGGACCGGCTGGTGTTCGCCACCGCGCGTCTCAACCAGGCCCGCCAGCGGGCCGACTTGGGCGACGGCGAGCGGGCCGCGGGGCAGTTGCGTGCCGCCGAGGGGGCCGTCGCCCAGGCCGCCGTCTTCATCGACGGCATCGAACGGCTCGCCGGGGAGCTCGCGACGGCCGCGGCGATGGTTCCGGCCGCGCTGACCGGCGGGGAGGCGGAGATCGCCGGGGCTCGGGAGTCGCTGAAGGCGGCAGAGGGGCTGCTGAAGGGGGCACAGGGGCTGGGAGACGCCTTCGCGGACGTCCCTCCCGGCGAGCTGCGTGCCCGCGCCTCACACGCCGACCTCGTCCTGGCCGTCGCACGGGAAGAGCTGACCTCCCGGCCCTACGACCCCCTCGACCTGCTTCGGCGGATCGTGCGGGGCGTCCAGCCCGTCGCCGCGGGGCGGGCCGGGGTGATCGCGGCGGCGGCCCTGGTCTGCGCGCGCAGTGCGGTCGGCGCCGCGGACGATGTCGTCGCGACGCATCGGGCCGCGGTGGGCAGCGAGGCGCGCACCCGGCTGGCGGAGGCGCGGCGACTGCTCGCTCGGCCGGCCTCCGCGCCGGGCGCCCGCAGACCGCGTCAGGACCTGGCCGACCTCCTCACGGCCGACACCCTTGCCCAGCAGGCCCGCGAGCGGGCCGAACAGGACATACGCGTATACGGCCACCCGATCGACGGCCCGGCCGCGGAGGCGAGCGGCCTCACCGGAGCCGTCCTCGGCGGCATCCTGCTGGCGGGCGAGCCGGACGGCGGCCCGCCGGCGAGCTTCGGCGGCCCCCAGACACGGGGCCGACGCGGCGACACGCCCGGCGCGTGAGCCCACTCAGAACGTGAGCCCACTCAGAACAGGCTCAGCAACGCCTCCGCCGGATCCGCCAACCCGTTCTCCCCGTCCGGCAAGGGGAGTTCGAACCACACCGTCTTGCCTCGCGGGGTGCGGCGGGAGCCCCAGGCCGCGCTGAGGAGGCCGACCAGTTGCAGGCCGCGGCCGCCCTCGTCCGTGTCGCGGGCGCGGCGGCGGCGGGGTTGGACCAGGCCGGAGTCCCAGACCTCGCAGACCAGCGTGCGGTCCAACAGCAGCCGCAGCCTGATCTCGCCCTCGCCGTAGCGCAGGGCGTTGGTGACCAGTTCGCTGACCAGGAGCTCCGTGGTGTCGACCAGGGGTTCCAGGTCCCATGAAAGGAGTTGGCCGCGGGCGTACTCGCGGGCGCGGCCCACGCTGCGCGGCTCGCGCGGCAGCGTCCAGTCGCCGACCGACTCGGCGGGCAGGCCCTGGACGCGGGCCATCAGCAGGGCGATGTCGTCCTCGCCGTGGTGGCTGTCGAGGGTGTTGAGGACGTGGTCGCAGACATCCTCCAGGGGACTGGAGGGGTCGGTGAGCGCGCCGACGAAGGCTTGCAGGCCCTCGTCCAGGGGATGGTCGCGGGACTCCACCAGTCCATCCGTGTAGAGCGCCAGCAGCGCACCCTCCGGCAGCTCCACCTCCACCTCCTCGAACGGCTCCCCGCCCACACCCAGCGGCATGCCCGGCGGCACATCCAGCATCAGCGCCGCCTCGCCGGGTTCGACGAGGACCGGTGGCAGATGACCGGCGTTCGCGAAGGTGCAGCGGCGCGTGACGGAGTCGTAGACCGCGTAGACGCAGGTCGCGAGGTACACCTCGGACAGGTCCGCCTCGCGGGGGCGGCGGGCCGCGCGGGTGGCCTGCTGGACACCGCCGGGGGCGCCCAGGCCGCGCGCGATCTCGTCCAACGCCGAGAGGACCTCGGCCGGTTCGAGGTCCAGCAGCGCCAGCGTTCGGACGGCCGAACGGAGTTCGCCCATCGCCACGGCCGCGCGCAGCCCTCGGCCCATGACGTCCCCGACGACCAACGCCGTGCGGTGGCCGGGGAGTTCGATGACGTCGAACCAGTCGCCGCCCACCTCGCTCGGGCGGTCCGCGGAGGAGTTGCCCGGCAGATAGCGGCACGCGATGTCCAGGCCGGACGCGACCGGATCGCCCGGCGGGAGCAGGGACCGTTGCAGTATCAGCGCGCGCTCGTGCTCGCGCCGGTACAGGCGGGCGTTGTCGATGCAGACCGCGGCACGTGCGGCGAGCTCGACCGCCAGATCGCGGTCCCGGTCGCCGAACGGCTCGCTGCCCTTCGTACGGGCGAACTGCGCCAGTCCTACGACCGTGTCGTGGGCGACCATCGGCACGGCGAGCGTGGACTGCACGAGGCCGCCCTCCTCGCCGGGCACGTACTGCGGCCGGGCGGTGCGCAGGGCGTCCGCGCAGGGCGAGTTGAAGGGGTAGTGGTGCACGGCGCCGACCGCGACGGCGACGCCGCCGCCGACGAAGGGCGCGTCGGAGACGGCACTGGCGAAGGCGACGCGGCGCAGTTCCGCGCTGCCGTCGGCGAGGCCGGGCGGGGTCTCGTCGCCGGCCAGCAGGCCCTGGTAGAGGTCGACCGTGGCCAGGTCGCAGAAGCCGGGGACGACGACGTCGAGCAGTTCGCGGGCCGTGGTCTCCAGGTCGAGGGAGTTGCCGATGCGGGCACCGGCCTCGTTGAGAAGGGCGAGATTGCGCCGGGCGGCGGCGGCCTCGCGGGCGGCCGCGCGACGGGCGGTGATGTCGGTTCCGAGCCAGGCGATGCCGATGGGGCGGCCGCTGCCGCTGCGCACCCGGTAGAGGTTGATGGACCAGTGACGGCGCTCGTCGGAGCCCGGCAGAAAGCCGGTGACGTGCATGTCCGTGATGGAGTCGCCGCTCTCCAGGACGCGGCGCAGGGTGGCCACGACCCGGTCGGCCTCGGCGCGGGGCAGATAGGCGTGGACGTCGCGGCCGCGGTGGTCGTCGGGTGTGCCGCCGAAGAGAGAGGCGAAGCGGTGGTTGACGCGGCGGACCTTCAGTTCGGGGTCGATCAGCACGAAACCGAACGGAGATTGACCGAATATCGCCTGCGAGGCGGCGAGGTCGGTCTCCATCCGGCGCAGGGTGCGGACGTCGACGACGATGCACACGGCGGCCTTCTCGCCGTCCTCGGTCCGCGTCGGCATGACGTACACCTCGGCGAGACCGTCCTTGCCGCCCCCTTCGTCGGCGTGGTCCGGCATCCGGAAGGGGACCACGCCGGTCCACTCCCGCCCGTCGAGGATCTCGGCCATCTTGCGCTGGCCCTGCTCGCGCAGGTCCGGGTCGATGAACGCCTCTATGGGGTCCATGCCGACGGCACGCTCGGCCGGGATGCCGAAGAGCTGCTCGGCGCGCAGGCTCCACTGGTCGACCAGGCCGTCGGGGCCGATGGAGAAGGACGCGACCTTGATGTAGTCGTAGATCGAGCCGGGCGGACTGCTCTGCCAGACGGCGTCGCCGGGGCGGAACTCGTCGGAGGCCTGTGTGTCGCGGGATGCCTGTGGGTCCTGCGAGGCCTGTGTGCCGTAAACCCGCTGCCCCACGGCCTTCACCCTCGCGCCGTCCGACGGGTCCTCGGACTCCGTGGCCTTCGCTGGTATCTCGCTCACGCGAACCGTCCCCTCCAGCTCACCGCGTCCGGCACCGGTCACCGGCAGCGGCTGCCCGCAGTATCCAGCACTACGGCCCCGCACAACACGGTGTTCACGATCACAGCACGTTCCCGATGGTTTTCGGTCCCGGCCGTGGAAACACTTCCAGTCTTCTAACCAGCGGACACGCAGTCGAATCACGCAGCGCGCCAACTGCCACTGGCCTGAACCATTCGTTCGACAGGGCGAGGGCATACGTACGCCGCCGTCAGGTGGTCACTCGGTCACTCCGGCACCGCGAGCTCGAACCACACCGTCTTGCCCGTGTTGCGCCCCGGCCTGGTTCCCCAACGGCGCGAGGAGTGCGCCACGAGTTGGAGTCCGCGGCCGCTCTCGTCCTCTGGTTCGGCGACGCGTTCGAGGGGTGGATCGGGGAGAGGGTCGGAGACCTCGACCAGGAGGACGCCGTCGAGATCGACGGGGCGTACCAGGCGTACGCCGATGGGCCCCGTCGCGTGCCGCAGGGAGTTGGTGACCAGCTCACTGACGAGCAGCGCCGTGATGTCGGTGAGGCTGTCCAGGCCCCAGGCGCGCAACCGGCCGCGAACGGCTGTACGAGCGGCACGCACGGCACCCGCCTCTGCGGGGAAGGTCCACTCGGCGCAGCCGTCTTCGGAGTCGATCACGCCGATCACTTCCCGGGCCAGCGGATTCCCCATGTCCGATTTCATGGGGTTAATTGGCACATACCCGATATTCGGTAGGCAGTACCGCACGAGGGATCCGGTGGCTCAACTACCCCCGCCTGGCTCAGACAGCCCCGCATCCGGACTCGGACAGCCCCCGGTCTCCGGACTCAGGTACCCCCCGCCGCCGGTCTCAGGCACCCGCCGCCCCCAGCCGGCCCGCCACCTCCCGGACCGCCGGCACGTCCTGGTCCAGCCAGTCCACGTCCCAGAGTTCCCCGGGCGCCAGCCAGCGCAGCGCGTCGTGATCCTGGAGGGGCTTGGGTTCGCCGCCGCCGGGGAGGAGGCGGGCCACCCACACCTGCAGGACGTACGGCGACTTCAGGGGCCACTGCCCCGGCACGCGCTCGACCACCTCGGCGTCCACGCCGAGTTCCTCCCGCAGCTCCCGCACGAGCGCCGCCTCGGGTGTCTCGCCGGGTTCGACCTTGCCGCCGGGCAGCTCCCAGCGCCCGGCCAGTTCCTCGGGCGCGCTGCGCCGCGCCGCGAGCAGGCGGTCCCCCTCCAACAGCGCGGCCCCGACCACGATCCGTTCCGTCATGCGCCGGAGCCTACGGGAGCAGCGATACCTCAGCGGTCGGCGCTGTCCCCGTTCTGCGCGATCTGCTCGACCCAGTACAGCTGCTTGTGCCCACGGTCATCGAGGCTGTCCGCGATCTTCTGGGCCTCCGCCCGGGTCGCGTACCGGCCCACGCGATAGCGATTGCCGTTGTCGTCCTGTCGAACGACGAGCCAAGGAAGAGTGATCGTGCTGTCGTTCATCGCGCCCCACTGCCCCTTCCCGCCCACGACCGCCCGAGTCCCTCCCCCAGCCTTCGGCCGGGGGGACCCCCATCTCGCTTCGCTCGCGGCCTGTGCCGTGCCCCGCCCGCTAAGGAAACCGCAATCCGCATATGCCCGAGCCTACGCCTAACCTTTACGCAGCGAATACGGCTTTTCACAAAGAGGTACGCAACCAGCCAAGTCACAGGGGGCGCACGGCATCGAATGCGCCGTGCGCAGACGTCGATGCATCCGGTCACGGGCATATCGAACACGCCCGTCACGACCTGCGAGAACGGCCAGATTCCAACGGCGTTGAGGGAGGCGGGAGTTGGGACTGAGCCGACGGCAACTGCCGTAAAGGTGTGCGCTACTTCACGAACGAGTGCGCTACTTCACCGGGAGGTGGTACGCGACCCGGTAGCGGTCCGCCGGGATCACCACGTCCGCCGTCTCCACGGGGCGGCCGGACGCGTAGTACGTGCGCTGGATGACCAGCACCACATGGCCGGGGACACCGCCCAGCGCCAGCAGTTCCTCCGCCAGGCCGGGGCGTGCGCCCACCTCCTCCGTGACGTTGTCCACGACGACGTCGATGGCCGCCATGCGCTCGACGACACCCATGCCGCCGAGCGGGCCCTCCTCGGGCAGCATCACGGGCGTGCGGCCGGTGACGGCGAGGGGCTCCCAGGACGTGGAGAGCATCATCGTCTCGCCCGCGTCCCGGAAGACGTACCTCGTGCACATGACGCGTTCGCCGGGCCCGATGCCGAGCCGCTCGGCGACGGCGCCGCTCGCCTCGGCCTGCTCACTGTGGGACTCCCAGGTGCCGCGCGCCTCGCCGTCGGCCTGCTCCTGGCGGAAGGGGGTGGCACCGCTCGGCGGGCGGAAGCCGGAGCGGGAGATCCGGCGGGGCACGGGGCGCTCACGGACGTACGTCCCGGAGCCGGAGCGGCCCTCGACCAGCCCCTCGGCCATCAGCACCTTGCGCGCCTCCAGCGCGACGGTGTCCGAGACGCCGTACTCCTCGCGGATCCTGGCCTGGGACGGGAGGCGGGTGTGCGGTGGCAGCGAACCGTTGACGATCTTCTTGCGGAGATCACCCGCGACGCGCAGGTACGCCGGCTGCTCACCGAAAGTCACTGGCCGCTCCCATCAGGTTGTACAGACAGCAACAGCGTGGCAACCGTGGGTTGTCTCACGCAAGCAAAGGCCAGAGAATCACTCGATGTGATGACTTGTGCCTGCGGAGGGCTTTACGCAGGCACTTTCTCCCCGCTATAGCCGCGCTCACACCTGGAGGCCGGCGGCGCTCCCGCTCTCCTCCTCGCTCTCGGAGTCGTCCTCGTAAGTCGGCGCGGTGGTGTCCAGACCCAGAGCCTTGCGCGCGGTGACGGTCGTGGGGCCGTCGACGTACTCGTACCCGTTGTCGTAGTGCGTGTAGTACGTGTCCGCGTCGGTGGCCGCGGCCGCTCGCGCCCAGTCCTTGCGGGCGTCCTCCATCTCCTCGATCAGGGCGGCGACCGGCCCCTTGGCACCGGCCGGCCAGGTGTGCCCGCGCAACGCCTCGATCTGTTCGCCGAGCGCCGCGCGGACGTCCTTCGCCCAGGCCTGGTTCGCCGCCAGGTCGTCCTCGGGGTATTCCTCGGGCTCCTCGTACAGCGCGGTGTCGATGGCGTTGGTCGCGGAGAGGAAGGCGATCTGGTCCACGTCGAGGGTCGTGGAGTCGCCGCGCAGCGAGCCGGTCAGCGTGCCGTTCTCCGCCGTGCTGCCGAACAGGCAGGTGATCTCGCGGTCACCGATGCGCCAGCTCTGCCGGGACGGGACGAGGTAGTAGACGTCCACGTCGTCCGGTACGGCCCAGGTGTCCATGGCGTAACCGTCCTGAAGCGCGTAGCACTTGTCGTCCGCGGTCCGCTCGACCTCGTCGTCGCCCGGGAAGGAGCCGCCCGGCAGCGTGACGACGGCGAACACCTCGCCGTCGTGCTCGCGGGCACAGGGCACCTCGTCGACGTCGTAGGCGTCGCCCTCCAGGTTGCCGGTCGGCGTGTCGAAGCAGTCGCCCTTGGCGAGCGCGTAGGCGGTGCCCTGGCCGTTCGCGGCGTCCCTGAAGCCGTCCCAGAAGTCGGAGGCGGAGCCCGTGGACAGCGCCAGCGCCCACAGCGCGAGGCCGACGGAGGACAGCACGGAGCCGGCGATCGCCATGCCCTTGCCGCGCTCGCCCTTCTTCTTGATCTGCGCCAGCGCGATCAGCCCCAGCACCAGCCCCACGGCCGGCACGAAGCAGAGGATGCCGAGGACGAGGGCGCCGATGGCGACGCCGTTGACGGGCGCGGGGCGGCCGTAGGGGCCGTGAGGGCCGTAGGGGTGGTACGGGTAGGCGTACGGTCCCGGAGCACCGGGTGCGCCGTAGGGGTACGGCGTCGGCGGTGGGTACTGGCCCTGCGCGTACGGCCCTTGGAGCTGCTCCGGGGGCCCCGGTGGCTGCTGGGGTTCGGAGGGCGGAGGTATGGACACGGGTACCGTGCTCCTGGTTCAGGCGGCGGTGCCGGGCGGTGAGAACTGGCGTACGACTGGGCGAATGGTAAGCGGGGGGCGAGGCGGGACGTAATGGGGTTTCGCATACGACGATCCGGGCGGTCGACGAGCTGACCGCCCGGTGGGCTGGAGCTGCGGGGTCGGTGGGGGCGCGCGTCGATGCCTGCGGCGCCTGTGCGGGTGGGGTGGGGTTCGCGTAGCGCGTGCGGGTCAGTGGGTGGGTCGGGGCCGCGCCGGGGGTGTCCGTCCTCGGTCGGGCGGTTGCCGTACGTCAGTGGGGTGCCCTGCGTTGACGCCCGCCGCTGCGGGCGGACACCCCCCGGCACGTCCCCTTCCCGCCGTACGCGGCTGCCGCGCCGCGGGGGCACGCGCCATCCCCGTGCGGGCCCGGGGCCTCAACTCGTCGTCGGCCGCTCACACATGGCTCGTCCCCGCGGTCGGCCGGGTCACTGGCCCGGAACCGTTCCGCGAGGACGAGGGGGACTACTGAACCGGCGCTAGAACTGGAGCGCCCAGGCGTCGATCCGGCCGGTGTCGATGTTCGCGTTGTCGCTCACCCGCAGTTTCCAGGTGCCGTTGGCGGCCTCCGAGGAGGCGTTCACGGAGTACGTGGTGTCGATGTTGTCCGAACTGCCGCCGGTGCCGTACGACTTCAGCGTGTACGCCGTGCCGTCGGGGGCGATCAGCTGGACCTGGAGGTCGCCGATGTACGTGTGGACGATGTGCACCTCGACGGCCAGGGCCGAGGGCGCGTTGCCGGAGACGCCGGAGACCGTCACCGGGGACTCGACCGTGGAGTTGTCGGCGATCGCGTAGTCACCGGTGTTCTCGAAGCGCGGGCCGGGCGGGGTGGTCGTGCCGCCGCCGACGTAGAGGAGCCGGTTGGGCGAGCCCGTGCCGGGGCTGGTGACGACGCCGGTCGTGGCGGCGGACGTCAGGGCCGAGGCGACCTGGGCCGGGGTGGACGAGGGGTTGGCGGCGAGGTAGAGCGCGGCCGCGCCCGCGACGTGCGGGGTCGCCATCGACGTACCGGAGATGGTGTTGGTCGCCGAGTCGCCGGAGTTCCAGGCCGAGGTGATGGACGAGCCCGGCGCGAACAGGTCCAGGACGGACCCGTAGTTGGAGTAGCTCGCGCGCGCGTCGCCGCTCGTGGTCGCGCCGACCGTGATGGCCTCGGTGACGCGGGCGGGCGACCTGGTGGAGGCGTTGGTCGACTCGTTGCCGGCCGCGACGGCGAAGGTGACACCGGAGGCGATGGCGTTGCGTACGGCCGTGTCGAGGGCGGAGTCGGCGCCGCCGCCGAGGGACATGTTGGCGACGGCCGGTTTCACCGCGTTCTGGGCGACCCAGTCGATACCGGCGACGACCTGGTCGGTGGTGCCCTCGCCGGAGTTGTTCAGCACCCGGACGCCGACGACCTTGGCCTTCTTGGCGACGCCGTACGACGACCCGGCGACCGTGCCCGCGACGTGCGTGCCGTGGCCGTGGCCGTCCTGGGCCGTGTTGTCGTTGTCGACGGCGTCGTAGCCGTAGGAGGCACGGCCGCCGAAGTCGCTGTGGGTGATGCGGACGCCGGTGTCGATGACGTACGCGGTCACGCCCTGCCCCGCCGAGTCCGGGTAGGTGTAGGAGCTGTTCAGCGGCAGGTTCTTCTGGTCGATGCGGTCCAGGCCCCAGGAGGGCGGGTTGGTCTGGGTCGCGTCGATGCTGAAGGTGCGGTTCTGGACGACGGAGGCGACGGCCGGGTCGGCGGCGAGCGCCTTGGCCTCGGCCTCGGATGCCTCGATCGCGTAGCCGTTGAGGGCCTTCTTGTACGTCCGCTCGATGTCGGCGCCGTACTTCTCGACCAGGGCGCGTCCGGCCTTGGAGCCCGAACGGGCGTGGTCCGCCTTGAGGTTCACGATGTAGCTGTCGGCCACGGCGTCGGCCGCGCCCGCGTACTGGATACGGCCCTCGGGAGCGGCCGCGGCGGGGAGAGCGGAGACGAGTCCCGCGGTGAGGACCGCGGTGGCCGCGACGCTGAGGGCGGCCAGTCTTCGCCGGGTGTCTCTTCGGGAGTTACGCATCACTGCCATCTGAGGGGTCCTCCTCGATTGGTGGTGCGCTTGTGGGGGCGACACGAAGCGGGCAGGAGCATGTCAACTTCCTGTGCCGTTCCTGTGTGTCAGCCGAAAGATTGAGGCCTCCACAGGAATTGCACAAGGGCCCTGCACGGCGAACTCCGCCCACACGACAGCCGACGACCGCCTTGGGTCAGGCGGCCGTCGGTTCACCGGCCCTGTTCGGTCCTCGCCTTCTTTTCAGGCCCTGCCCGATGAAGCGCCCTCAGTCGTCGAATCCCGTTGCCCGGGTCGACTTCTCCCACGCTGCGATGTCTTCGCGGACCTGGTCGAGGTGGCCGAGGACCGCAGTGACGCCGTCGTCGCCGAGAGGCAGGCGCAACGGCGTGCGGTCGGCCTCCAGCGCGGCCAGGATGAGGGCCGCCGCCTTCGCCGGGTCGCCGGGCTGGCTGCCGTCGCCGCCGGAGACGAAGCCGCGGGTGTCGCTCACCTTGGGGTAGAGGCCGCTGTCCGCGCTGGCCCCGGCCCGGCCGGTCTCGAACAGCGAGGTACGGAACGAACCCGGCTCGACGATCAGCACCTTGATGCCGAACTCGGCGACCTCGTCCGCGAGCCCCTCGGACAGGCCCTCCAGGGCGAACTTCGTTCCGCTGTACGCCGAGAAGCCCGCGAAGGACATCTGCCCGCCCATGCTGCTCATCTGCACGATCGCGCCGGAACGCCGCTCGCGCATGTGCGGCAGCACGGCACGGGTGAGGGCGGCCGGCCCGAAGACATGCACATCGAACAGTTCGCGCAACTCCTGCTCGGTCGTCTCCTCGAACGCGCCCACATGGGTGCGGCCCGCGTTGTTGACCAGCACGTCGATCCGGCCGTGCCGCGCGATCACATCCCGTACGGCGGCCTCGGCGGCCCCCGTGTCGCCGACGTCCAGCCGCAGCGCCTCCACCTGATCGGGGTGGGCGGCCACGAGATCGTCCAGCCCTTCGGGCCGCCGTACCGCACCCACCACCACGTCACCGTCGGCGAGGACCACTTCCGCGATGGCCCGCCCGAAACCGCTGCTCGCGCCGGTGATCAACCACACCTTGTTCATGACAGCTCCTCATGATTGCGGTAGCCGCGTCGGCTTATGCGGACAAGCCTCCGACCGGGACCGGTTGCCCGTCCAAGACCTTCGGTGATAACCGAAGGTTATGACGATGGACGTGCATGTGCGGGACCTGCGCTACTTCACGACGGTGGCGGAAGAACTGCACTTCACCCGCGCGGCCGAGCGGCTGTACGTCTCCCAGCCCGCGCTCAGCAAACAAGTACGGGCGCTGGAGCGGCAGCTGGGCGTGGAGCTGTTCCGCCGCGGTCCGCAGGGTGTGTCCCTCACCGAGGCCGGTACGGCACTGCTGCCGCATGCGCGGCGGGTGCTGGACGCCTGGGCGGAGGGGGCGGCGGCGCTGGAGGCCGCCCGGGCGGCGGCGCGCGGCACCCTGGTGGTCGGCATGAGTACCAGCCCGGGGCGCGGCGGCCTGCTCCCGGCGATCCGCTCCCGCTTCACCGCCGCGCACCCGGACACGGTCCTGCGCCTGCGCCAGGTGAGCTGGGAGGACCCGACGGCGGGGTTGGCCGGCGGCGACGCGGACGTGGCCTTCGTCTGGCTGCCCCTGCCCGACGCCGAGCGGTATGCCTGGACGGTGGTCGCTCAGGAGTCCCGCCTGGTCGCTCTCCCGGAGTCCCACCCGCTCGCGGCCCGTGCGGAGATCGACTTCACGGACCTCGCCGACGAGCCGTTCCTCGCCCTGCCGACGAGTGCGGGGCCGTTGCGTGACTACTGGCTGGCCCTGGAGGAGCGGGGAGGCCGGCCGCCACGTGTCGGGGCGGAGGTGGCGAGCACGGAGGAGACGTACGAGGCGCTGGTGGCGGGGCTGGGTGTCTGCCTCGTGGCTGCGGGGAACGCTCCGCTGATCACCCTTGGCGGGGTGGTGACGCGTCCGGTGCGCGGGCTCTCGCCGAGCCGTTACGCGCTGGCCTGGCGCAAGGAGGACGCGGGGCGGCCGCTGGTGCGGGCGTATGCGGAGGCGTGCCGACAGGTGCCGAGGCGGGCGGGACCCATGACATAACATCAACTTCCCCTCCGTACACGTCACTTGCCGCAGCGAGGCCACTGTCATGGCAGACAGCGAAACGTCGCCTTCCCTCTCGCCGTCCACCGCGTCCGGGCGCTCGGGCGCACCGTTGATGGACGACGTGATCACCACTGTCGCCCCCGAGACCGCGGACGTGGACCCGCGCAGACGGAACCGGAAGGTTCTCATCAGGCTGTGCTGGGTGATCGTGAGCTCGCTCGTGCTGTTCCTGGTGGCGAAGGGCGCCGAATGGCTGACGTCGGAGCACGACGCGAAGGTCGCCGGCGAGGCGGAGGACACGGTCGACCGGCAAGGCCCGGCGTTCTCGGCGAGTGTCCGGACCGACACCGACAACACCGAGGCAACGCTCTTCGACGAGCCGTTCTCCGCCCGGGAGAAGCAGCGGCTCGTCGGACCGCCGAAGGACCTTCGCCCTGTGACTGCGGCCCACCACGGACGAGGCGTCTTCCTCCACGACGTCTGGAACCGGAACATGGGGGTCGAGACCTGGGGATACTCCGAGGCGTGGCTGGTGGACATCATCAGTGACAGGAAGGCCTCCCTCGTCATCAACGACATGCGGATGAAGGGGCTGCGCTGTGCCCCTGCCAGGGCCACGACCGTCATCTACAAGCTGGACGAGGGCGGGGCCCACTACAACGGGATGCTCTTCGACACGTCACGCCCTGACACCCCGCTCATCACCGACGACACCGAGCACTACGGCGAACCGTTCTTCCAGCACAAGAAGATCGACCTCGGAAACGGCGCATCACCCGGAGGCCTGCGGATCCAGGTCACGTCCGGCACGAACGACTGCACCTGGAAGGCATTCGAAGTCACCTACGTCGACTCGCAGGGAACGCACACCCAGGACATCACGAACAACGGCAAGGGCTTCGCCGTGCACGGCATCGCTGCCGAACAGAAGCAGGTCTTCGAATTCTCCGTCATCGGGATCGCGGAGTGCGCCCCGAGACCCCCGACGTCCTCGCCCTGCGTGGGATGACCCCGCGTCCTCCCCAGCCGCCCCGGCGTTGTCAGTGGCCCCCACTACTGTGACGGCCACTTGATCGAACGATCACCGACCGGGGGGTCGGCGAAGGGGAGGGGCCGTGCGGCGCTGGGAGTTTGTCGGGGACGGTTCGGCGAAGTTCTGGGAGGCGGAGGCCGAGGGCGCCGCTGTCACCGTGCGCTACGGGCGAGTCGGCGCGGACGGCCGTACGCAGGTCAAGGAGCTGGATTCGGCCGAGGCGGCTGTGCGGTATCTGGCGAAGGTGATCGCGGAGAAGGAGCGCAAGGGCTATCGGGAGGTCGCGGCGCGGACCTCAGCGGATGAAGCCGCCCTTCCCGACGAAGCCGCCCTTCCCGGCGAGGTCGTCTTTCCCGACGAGGAGACCTTCGAAGTGCCGGTCGCCTGGCGGCGGTTGGTGTACCCGAGGCGGGGCGGGTTCGCGCGGAACATCGGGGGGCCGCGCCAGGACGCCGAGGAGTTCGTGGCGGGGCGGCTGAAGGAGGAGGCGGACTGGGTCGAGCAGATGCTCTCCGCGCCGAACAGCGACGCGCAGATCGTCGAGGCGACCCGTGCGCAGCTGAGCGGGAGTCCCAGTCCGCTCGGGGCGGCCGCCCTGGCCGCGGTGACGATGCACTACCAGCTGCCCGACGGGGTCTTCGTGGACGCCTGGGTCCGTTCCCACGGCCTGGCCTTCGCCGCGCGGGCGGTGGTGGAGTACTTCGACATCGAGGCCCACTGGATGCAGTACGGCGGGCAGCGGGAGGATCCCTGGATCGGCTTCCGTCCCGGCACCACCGCCGACGGCGGCCACTGGGCCCGGCCCAAGTTCGCCGACCGGATGCGTGCTCTGCTGGCCGTGGCCGACGAAGGCCCCTACCGGCAGGCCGTCGCCGCGCTCGCGGACTGCCGGGGCGGGGCGCGTCGTCGCATCGCCGTGTCGTACCTGGTGCCCGGCGAGCGGGACTGGGTCGACGAGGCCTGTGCGGACGCGGGCGCCGTCGACCCGACGCTGCGCGCGATGCTGCTGTGCTCGCTGAATTCCCCTTCCCAACTGGACCGCTTCGGCGGCAAGTTCGACGTCGGCTGGAACGACTGGACGACGCCGCTCGTGGCCACGCTCGCCGAGGGCACCGGCAAGGACTTCGCCCCCGTCCTGGAGCGGGGTATCGACGTGGCGTACGGCTCCGACCGGGTGAAGGCCTTCGCGGGCGCCCTCGTGGAGCTGCCGACGGACGACGCCTTCGGGATCCTCCTCGCCCGCGTCGAGGACAAGCACGTCCGCCCCAATCTGCTGGAGGCGATGCGGCGTTACCCCGTCCGTGCCCTGCGCCTGCTGGGGAAGGCGGCGGTCGGTTCCGCCAAGTACGCGTCGATGGCGGAGCAGTTGCTGGCCGCGCACGTCCAGGCGCACCAGAAGCTGACGGCCGCTGTGCTGCCCGACCTGCCCGCCGATGTCGCCGGCCTCGTCGAACCGCTGCTGACCAGCCGTGACCGCGTGGCCGAGGCCCCGGTCGAGGCGCTGCCCGCGCTGCTGGTCAGCCCGCCGTGGGCGAGGAAGCGTACGGCCCGCAGGGCGCGCGTGGCGGCCGAGGCGCCGGTGGCCCCGGAGCCGCAGGTCGTCTGGCTGCCGGGCGAGCGGGAGGACTGGGCCGGGACCACCTCCTGGTACAGCAAGTGGCGGGGTGCTTACGACTACGCCAAGGAGATCAAGACCTTGCGGCAGGGCGGGCAGTTGAAGGATGTCCGGGAGGCACGGCTGTTCGTCGTCGGTCCGGAGAAGGTCGTCCGTCCGCTGCTGGCCGTCTTCACGCCCGAGGACTACTGGGACGGCGAAACCGCTCTGAGGCCGGTGGCCGCGAGGCACGGGGTGCACGCCCGTCCCCTGATGCTGCACGCCGCCGCCCGCCACCCGGCCACTCTGGGGACGCTGATCCTGCCGTATCTGGACGTCGAGGTCGCCGGGCTGGTGTGCGACTGGCTGGCCCGGCTGAAGTCGGCCGACGCCACGGCCCGTGCGTGGCTGGCGCGGCACGGTCTAGCCGCCGTACCCGTGCTCGTGCCGCACGCGGTGGGCAGGGCGGGCACGGTGCGGCGCGGTGCCGAGCAGGCGCTGCGGCTGCTGGCGGACGCCCATGGTGGTCGGGCGTCGGTGCTGGAGGCGGCTTCCGGGTGCGGGCAGGAAGCCGTGGGCATCGTCGAGGAGTTGCTGTCCGCCGATCCGCTGGAGAGCGCCCTTCCGGCGCGCATGCCGGCGATCGGCGCCTGGGCCGACCCCGCGCTGCTGCCGCAGATCCTGCTGAAGGAGGGCGGCGCGCTGCCCGCCGACGCGGTACGGCACGCGCTCACCCTGCTGGCGCTGTCCAAGCCCGGTGAGGTCTACCCCGGCCTCGACGTGCTGACCGAGACCTGCACCGCCGACTCCCTCGCCACCTTCGCCTGGGGCCTGTTCGAGCAGTGGCGGCTGGCCGGCATGCCCGCGAAGGAGAGCTGGGCGCTGCACGCCCTGGGCCGGCTCGGGGACGACGAGACCGTACGGCGCCTGACTCCCGTGCTGCGCGCGTGGCCCGGTGAGGGCGCCCACCACCGTGCCGTGGAGGGGCTGAACGTCCTCGCGACGATCGGCACCGACGTGGCGCTGCTGCACCTGCACGGCATCGCCCAGCGAGTGCCGTTCAAGGCTCTCAAGGTCCGTGCCCAGGAGAAGATCGCCGAGGTCGCCGAGGGGCTGGGCCTCACGAGCGAGCAGCTCGGCGACCGGCTCGTCCCCGACTTCGGCCTCGACGCCGACGGCAGCACGGTCATCGACTACGGCACCCGGCGGTTCACCGTCGGCTTCGACGAGCAGCTGCGCCCGTATGTCCGCGACGCCGACGGCAAGCCCCGCAAGGCCCTGCCCGCCCCGGCCGCCAAGGACGACCCGGAGCTCGCGCCGGCCGAGCGCAAGCGGTTCGCGGCGCTGAAGAAGGACGTCCGTACCGTCGCCTCCGACCAGGTACGGCGGCTGGAGGCGGCGATGGTCGGCGGACGCTCCTGGACGGCCGCCGAGTTCCAGGGGCTGTTCGTGGCGCATCCGTTGCTGTGGCACCTGGTGCGGCGCCTGGTCTGGCTCTGCGAGGCGGACGGCGAGGTGACGGCGTTCCGGGTGGCGGAGGACCGTACGTTCGCCGACGTGGGCGACGACGAGCTGACGTTGCCGCAGGAGGCGAGCGTGCGTGTGGCGCATCCGCTGCACCTGGGTGAGGAGTTGGGTGCCTGGTCGGAGCTGTTCGCCGACTACGAGATCCTGCAGCCCTTCCCGCAGCTGGGCCGGGCCGTGCACGCGCTGACCGAGGAGGAGGCGGCGAGCAACCGGCTGGCCCGGTTCGAGGGCGCCACCACCCCGGTCGGCAAGCTGCTCGGCCTCACCAAGCGCGGCTGGGAGCGGGGCGAACCGCAGGACGCGGGTGTGGAGCGCTGGTTCTCGCGGCGGGTCGACGACGGCCGGTATCTGGTGATCGACCTCGACCCGGGTATCCCCGTCGGCTGGGTCGACGGGCTCGGCGACCAGACCTTCCGGGCCGTCTGGCTCGACCACAGCCCCGGCGACCACTACCCGAGGCGCGACTACCCGCTGCGCTTCAACGGCCTCGAGCCGGTCATCGCCTCGGAGCTCCTCGCCGACCTCACCGAGGTGACCGCGAAGTGAGCGCACCCCTGTCCCCCGTGACCCCCGTGACCCCCGTGACCCCCGAGAGCGCCGAGGAGCAGCTCCAGCGCCCGCCCGCCGAGGTCCGCTACGCCGACGAGCTCGCCGCCCTGCGTGCCGCCGACGGCGATCCCCGCCCGCCGGGCTGGCAGCTCAGCCTGCGCGCCGCCCGCCGCTTCATCGTGGGTGACGAACAGGCCGGCGTCAGCCGCAAGTTCGTCGGCAACGTCTCCCTGGTGGAGCGGGCCCTGGTCACCCTGGCCACCAACCGCGGCCTGATGCTCGTAGGAGAGCCGGGCACCGCGAAGTCGCTGCTGTCGGAGCTGATCGCGGCGGCCGTCAGCGGCACCTCCGCGCTCACCGTGCAGGGCGGAGCCGCCACCACCGAGGACCAGATCAAGTACTCCTGGAACTACGCCCTGCTGGTCTCCGAAGGCCCCTCCCCCCGCTCCCTCGTCCCCGCGCCCATGCTGCGCGGCATGGCCGAGGGACGGATCGTGCGCTTCGAGGAGATCACCCGCTGCCCGCTGGAGGTGCAGGACTGCCTGCTGTCGCTGCTGTCCGACCGGGTCATCGCCCTCCCCGAACTGGACGGCCCGCAGGGCATGGTCTTCGCCCGCCAGGGCTTCAACGTCATCGCCACCGCCAACACCCGCGACCGGGGCGTCAACGAGATGAGCGCCGCGCTCAAGCGCCGCTTCAACTTCGAGACCGTCTTCCCCATCCCCGACTTCGACACCGAACTGGCGCTGGTCGAAGCCGAGGCCACGGCGCTGCTGCGGCAGTCGGGAGTGGCGGCGGCGCCGCGCCGGGACGTGCTGGAGGTCCTGGTCGGCACCTTCCGCGAACTGCGCGGCACGGCGGAGCGGGGCGAGCGGATGTCGACGGTGATGAGCACCGCCGAGGCCGTGTCCGTCGCGCACGCGGTGGGGGTGCGCGGCTGGTTCCTGCGCGGCGAGCCGGGCAGCGCGTCCGACGTGGTGGCGAGCCTGGCGGGCACGGCCGCGAAGGACAGCCCCGAGGACCTGGCCCGGCTGCGGAGGTTCCTGGAGCAGGAGGTGCCTCGCCGCAAGGGCGCGCAGTGGCAGGCCCTGCACGACGCGCGGCATGTGCTGGCGGACTGATGCCGGGCACATCGAGGGCCGGTGACGTGCCGCCGCCCGCTCCCGACTCAGCCGCTTCCGACTCCTCCGCTCCCGACTCCGCCGTCTTCCTCGGCGTACGGCACCACTCGCCCGCGTGCGCCCGCCTGGTCGGGCGTGCGATCGAGGCCCTGCGGCCGGCGTACGTCCTCGTGGAGGGCCCGGCGGACATGAACGACCGGCTGGACGAGTTGTTGCTCGGGCACCGGTTGCCGGTCGCCGTGTTCAGCCATTACCGGGACGAGACGCGCGTCGCGACCTCGTGGGCCCCGCTGTGCGACTACTCCCCGGAGTGGATCGCCCTGCGTGAGGGCCACGCCTCGGGCGCCGAGGTCCGCTTCATCGATCTGCCGTCCTGGCACCCGGCCTTCGCGGAGCGCGCCGACCGGCACACCAACCGCTACGCCGACGCCGAGGCGAGGTACGCGCAGGCGACGCGACGGCTGTGCGCGCACTTCGCCGTGGACTCGGTGGACGCTTTGTGGGACGGGTTGTTCGAGGTCACCGCACCGGACGACGGCCCCGACGACCTGCGGGCACGCCTCGACGCCTACTTCGACCTGGTGCGCGGGGACGCGGAGGCGGATGCCGGGGACCGGGCGCGTGAGGAGTACATGGCGTCCTGGGTCCGCGCCGCGGTGGCCCGCGCCGGGCAGCGCCCCGTGCTGGTGGTGACCGGTGGCTTCCACCAACCGGCGCTGCGTGCGCTGTCGTACCGAAGCAGCGGCCGGGGCGAGGGCGAATCCGACCGTCCCTCCGCCTGGCCGGAGGTGCCCACCCCGCCCGACGGCGCGCTCGGCGGCAGCTTCCTGGTGCCGTATTCCTTCCGGCAGTTGGACGCCTTCGCCGGTTACCAGTCCGGCATGCCCTCGCCGGGCTACTACCAGCAGCTGTGGGAAGGCGGCCCGCAAGCCGCCGCGCAGGGCCTGCTGCGCTCCGTCGCCGAGCGGCTGCGCACCCGCAGGATCCCGGTGTCCACGGCCGACCTGATCGCCGCGCGTTCGCTGGCCCAGGGGCTCGCCCTGATGCGCGGGCACCCGTACGAGAGCAGGGTGGATGTCCTGGACGGCCTCGCCGGTGCGCTGATCAGCGACGATCTGGAGCAGCCGCTGCCGTGGAGCGGCCGGGGCACGCTCGGCGCGGGGAGCCATCCGGTGGTGGTGGAGATGGTGGCCGCCTGCGCCGGTGACACCGAGGGCCGACTGCACCCCGACACCCCGCTGCCCCCGCTGGTGCACGACGTGGCCGGACAACTCGCCCGCCTGGGCCTGGCCGACGCGGACGAACCGGTCACCTTCGACCTCACCGCCGAAGCCGGCCTGGCCCGCAGTCGGGTCCTGCACCGCCTGCGGGTGCTGGGCATCCCCGGCTTCACCCGGGTCTCGGGCCCGGCCGACGGCGCCGACCCGGTGTTCACCGAACGCTGGGAGCCCGGCCCAGCGAGCGGGCGCGAGGCGGCGCTCATCGAGGCGGGCGCGTACGGGGCGCGGTTGGACGAGGCGGCCTCGGTGGTGCTCGGGGAGCGGGCGCGGGCGGCGGGCACGGAGGCCGGGCCGCTCGCCGGGCTGCTCTTCGACGCGGTGCTGTGCGGTGTGGGCCCGCTCTGCGACGAACTGCTGGAGGCGCTCGCGGCCCAGGTGGGACAGGTCCCGGAACTCGGACCGCTCGGCGAGGTGTTGGCGGCGGCGCTGGGTCTGTGGCGCCACGACCGGGTCTTCGGCGTGGCGCGCGGACGGCTGCTGGGCAGCGTCGTCGCGGGCGCCGCCGACCGGGTCTTCTGGCTGGCGGAGGGGCTGCACGGCGGCCCCGGCGTGGACTTCGCGCGGTTGCGCGCACTGGCGGCGGCACGGGACGCGCTGCTGCACGCCCCGGAGTTGCTGTCGGTCACCCGGGAAGCCGCCGCCGAGGCCGCCGCCCGCATCGGCCGCGACCGGCGTGCCCCCGCCGACCTGCGCGGCGCCGCCCTCGGCCTGCGCTGGGCCCTGGGCCTTGCCGACGACCCGGCGACGGCCGTACAGACACTCGCCGACACCGCCGCGGGCGCCCTCGGGGACTGGCTCGCCGGCCTGTTCGCGCTGGCCCGCGAGGAGGTCACCGCCGGCGCCACGGCCGAGGGGAAACCCCTGATCGACGTACTGGACGGCATCGTCTCCACGATGGCGGAGGACGACTTCCTCACCGGCCTGCCCGCACTGCGCCAGGCCTTCGCCTTCTTCCCGCCCCGCGAACGCGAGCGCATCGCGGAGCACCTGCTGCAGCGGCGCGGCAAGCACGGTTCGGCGCGCTCGCTGCTGCGCACGACCGCCGACCCGTTGCTGCTGGCCCGCGCCAGAGCCCTGGAGGAGAACGTGGCCCGACTGCTCGACCGGCACGGCCTGGGGGCGGTGCGATGAGCGCCGGGACGCCCGAAGAGCCCGCCACGACCCCGCCGGACCAGGACCCCGCGCTGGAACGCTGGCGCCTGATCCTCGGCTCCCCCGCCGAGCGCTGCACCGGCCCGCTGCACGGTTCCGCCGCCGCCCGCGACGCCGCGCTCGACTGGCTCTACGGCCGTGACGAGGACCTGCGCCGCCGCGGTGTGCGCCGAGGCGGGTCGGCCGACACCCGCGAAGGCGGCAGCGGCCCGTCCCCAATCACCGCGGTCGACTGGCTCGACGACATCCACCGGCTGTTCCCGAAGGAGACGGTGGAACGGCTGGAGCGGGACGCCGTCGAGCAGTACGGGATCCATGAGATCGTCACCGACCCGGACGTCCTCGCTCGCGTCGAACCCAGCCAGACCCTGCTGCGCGCCGTCCTGCGCAGCAAGCACCTGATGAACCCTCAAGTCCTCGCGGCGGCACGGCGGATCGTCGAGACCGTCGTACGGCAGCTGATGGAGCGCCTGCGCCCAGAGGTCCGCCGGGCCTTCACCGGCTCCCGCTCGCGCCGCCCGAGCCGTCTGCCCCTGGCCCGCGACTTCGACTTCCGGACCACCATCCGGGCCAACCTCGCCCACTACGAGCCCGGGGAACGCCGCGTCCTCATCCAGCGCCCGCACTTCCACTCGCGTACCCGCCGCCACCTGGAGCAGTGGCAACTCGTGCTGCTGGTCGACCAGTCGGGTTCCATGGCCGGCTCGGTGATCCACTCCGCCGTGACCGCCGCCTGCCTGTGGAGCCTGCCGGGTCTGAAGACCCACCTGGTCGCCTTCGACACGCAGGTCGTGGACCTGACCTCCGAGGTGACCGATCCGGTGGAGCTGCTGATGGGGGTTCAGCTCGGCGGCGGCACCGACATCGCCCGGGCCGTCGACTACGGCGCCTCGCTGGTCGAGAACCCGCGGCGTACGATCGTCGCCCTCGTCTCCGACTTCTACGAGGGCGGCGACCCGTACCGCCTGGTCCGCACCGTGCGCGGGCTGGTCGAGCAGGGGACGACGGTGCTCTGCCTGGCCGCCCTCGACGAGGCCGCCGATCCCGTCTACGACCGTGAACTGGCCGGGCGGCTGGCCCAGGCCGGCTCCCCGGTGGGTGCGATGACGCCGGGCCGGCTGGCCGAGTTCGTGGCCGAGAAGGTCGGCCGGGGAGGACAGGGAGGACAGGGACAGTGACCGTCCATTCCGCTCGGGCCGTCCCTTCCCCTCGGGCCGTCCGCGCCGATCTGCTGGCCCTGACGCCCCAGACGCTCGCTTCCCTCGCCAACCGCGGCCTGGTCAAGCGAGCCGAGAAGGACCTGGCGGCGGGCTCCGGCCCGGAGGTGACCGTCGCCGACGACGGCACCGTACGCGGCCGCTTCCCGGACGGCACGGACACGGCCCTCCCACCGGGCCTGGGCCTGGACGCGGCGGACTGCGGCTGCGGGGCCACGGGGGTGTGCCGCCACCGCATCGGCCTGGTGCTGGCGTACCAGCGCACGGCGCGGTCCGCCCCGGAGGACGACCTGCCCGCCGCCGCGGCCGAGTTCGTCGACTGGTCGCCGGCCGAGTTCGACGACGACGTCCTGGCCGCCGCGCTGGGCCGGGCGACCCTGACCGCGGCGCGGCGCGTCAAGGAGCGCGGCTACCTCGCCCGCCTGCACCGCCCCACCCCCGACGCGCCGGAGCCCCGCGTCGAACTGCCCACCTGCACCGTCCGTTTCCCGGTCCCGCGCGAGCTGGGCTACGCCCTCACCGACGCGTCCGCCGCGCTGCGGGGCGAGGTCGTGGCCCTGGCGGTGTGGGCGTTCCGGGCCGCGGACGCCACCCGGGCCACGGAGGTGAGCGTCGGCGGCCGTGCCGCCACCTCGACCGCCGCCTCGACCGGCGCCGCGGAAGGCGCCGAGGGCCCCCTGCGCACCGCCCTGGCCCTCGCCGACGACCTCCTCCTGGACGGCGTACAGCAGGCGGGCCCGGTCTTCGCCGGGTCCCTCGCCCGGGCCCAGGAGTCGCTGACCGCCGCCTGTCTGCACTGGCCCGCCGGGACGGTGGCCGAGCTGCAGGAGCAGATCGACGCGTACGCCAGCCGCGGCACCCACTACGAGACGGAGCGCTTCGCCCTGCTCCTGGCCGAACTCCACGCCCGGCAGCGCGCCGCCGGCCACGACCCGGTCGCCGTGCTGGGCACCAAGGAGGCGCCGCAGACGCCGTTGCGCCGGGTGCGGCTGGTGGCGCTCGGCTGCCGGATCGGCGGCACCGCGAGGGACCGTACGGCCGAGACGTACTTCGCCCACGCCGAAGCCGGGATCGCCCTGGTGCTGCGCAAGCGCTGGGACCTGACGCAGGACCAGTCCCCCACCGGGCACGAGCTGTCAGCCCGCCGCCTGCTCGGCTCCCCGCTCACCACCCTCGCCACGGCGAACGTGGTGAGCGAGCACACCTCACGGGCAGCCGACCGGACCGTCGCCATCTCCCGGGGCCGTATCGCCGCCACCAGCGTCACCCCGCTCGGCTCCGCCTGGCGGGAACTGCCCGCCGGTCTGCTGCTCACGGACACCGCCGCCCACCTGCGGGCGGCGGGCGAACGGCCGCCCCGGCTGATCCGCCCGCGCGTGGCGGCGGAGTCGGTCCGGGTGGTGGAGGTGGCGACGGTGGAGTCGATCGGCTACGACCCCGCCGCGCAGCGGCTGGAAGCGCTCGTACGCGACCCGGCGGGCAACGACGTCCTCGTCCGCGCCGACTACAACCCGCTGTGCCCGGGCGGCCTGGACGCGCTCGCCGCCGCGCTCGGCGACGACGAGGTCCACTGCGTCAGCGGCATGCTGAACCGCGCCCACGGCCGGATCGTCCTGGACCCCCTGGCCGTACTGACCTCCACCGGCGTGACGGTCCCCGACCTCGCTCCGGGCGACGGCGACACCACGCTCACCCTGGCCCCGTCCCGCCCGACCGACCCGATCACGGCGGCCTTGGCCTACGCGCTCACCGCCCTGTCCGAAGCGGCCCACCACGGCCTGCGCCGACTCCCCAATCCGGCCCGCACCCGCCTGGCCGACAGCGCGACAGCACTCCAGCGCACCGGTCTGCACACCGCCGCGCGCCTCGTACGCACCCTGCACACGACCCTCGACCGCGACGGCGCCACGGCAGCCGTCCCGGCGTGGGTGGACGCCCAGATCCACCTGGCGGTGAGCCTGGAACTGCACCAGGAGGGCGCCGAAGAACCCTAGAGCCGACGTCAACCGTTCTCCTGCCAGCTGTGCGGTGCGCGGAAGCCCGGTGTGCGTTCCAGGCGGCGCCAGCCCGCCGTGCTGTCGGCGCAGTGCGCCGCGGCGGAGTCGGGCTGGGCGGCGGCGCGGGCGAGGAGGACCGCGGTGAGGGCCGCGATCTCCTCGGCGCTCGCCCGGCCCCTCTCGACGCGGAGTTCGGCGGCGACCGCGCCGGCCGGCGCGCTCACTGCGGCGGGTTGCCGTGCTTGCGCGACGGCAGGTCGGCGTGTTTCGTACGCAGCATCGCGAGCGAGCGGATCAGGATCTCGCGGGTCTCCGCCGGGTCGATGACATCGTCGACCAGGCCCCGCTCGGCCGCGTAGTACGGGTGCATCAGCTCGGACTTGTACTGCTTGACCATCTCGGCGCGCTTGGCCTCGGGGTCGTCGGCCGCGGCGATGTCGCGCCGGAAGATGACGTTGGCCGCGCCTTCCGCGCCCATCACCGCGATCTCGTTGGTCGGCCAGGCGAAGGTCAGATCGGCGCCGATGGACTGCGAGTCCAGCACGATGTACGCGCCGCCGTAGGCCTTGCGCAGGACGATCGAGACCCGGGGGACGGTGGCGTTGCAGTAGGCGTACAGCAGCTTCGCGCCGTGGCGGATGATGCCGCCGTGCTCCTGGTCCGCCCCGGGGAGAAAGCCCGGCACGTCGAGCAGGGTCACGATCGGGATGTTGAAGGCGTCGCACATCGTCACGAAGCGGCCGGCCTTCTCCGAGGCCGCGATGTCCAGCACTCCGGCCAGCGTCTGCGGCTGGTTGGCGACGATGCCCACCACCCGCCCGTCCAGCCGGGCGAGGCCGCAGACGATGTTCCGGGCCCAGCGCTCGTGGACCTCCAGCCAGTCGCCGTCGTCGACGAGTTCCTCGATCACCTTGTGCATGTCGTACGGCTGGTTGCCGTCCTGCGGCACCAGGTCGTAGAGCGTGGACGTGAGCCGGTTCACCGGGTCGTCCGAGGGGTGGACGGGCGGGTTCTGCCGGTTGTTGGAGGGCAGCAGGGAGAGCAGGAAGCGCACCTCCGCCAGACAGGTCTCCTCGTCCTCGTACACGAAGTGCGCCACCCCGGACGTCGCGGCGTGCACATCCGCGCCGCCCAGCTCGTTCTGAGTGAGCTGCGCGCCGGTGACGGCGCTGACCACGTCCGGGCCGGTGATGAACATCTGCGCGGTCTCGCGCACCATGAACACGAAGTCCGTCAGCGCCGGCGAGTACGCCGCGCCGCCCGCACACGGGCCGAGCATCACCGAGATCTGCGGGATCACCCCGGAGGCACGGGTGTTGCGCCGGAAGATCCCGCCGTAGCCGGCCAGCGCGGACACGCCCTCCTGGATCCGGGCCCCGGCCCCGTCGTTGAGGCTCACGAGCGGAGCGCCCGCCGAGAGCGCCATGTCCATGATCTTGTGGATCTTCGCGGCGTGGGCCTCGCCGAGCGAGCCGCCGAAGATCCTGAAGTCATGCGCGTAGACGAAGACCGTCCGGCCGTCGACCGTGCCCCAGCCGGTGATCACGCCGTCCGTGTACGGCCGTTTGTGCTCCAGCCCGAAGCCGCTCGCCCGGTGCCGGCGCAGCTGCTCCACCTCCTGGAAGGAGCCGGGGTCCAGCAGCAGCGCGATCCGCTCCCGGGCCGTCAGCTTCCCTCTGGCGTGCTGCGCCCGGGTCGCCTGCTCCCCCGGGCCGGCCTCGGCCTGCGCCCGGATCCGAGCAAGTCCGGCCAGGTGCTCGCCGGTCAGCTCACCGGTCACCTCGTCGGTCACGGACATGGTTCCCCCTTACGTTTCCTCAGCCGGCGTGCGCGTGCGCGCCCCGCTCGGCGGCGGACAGGCAGGCGCCCGTCCCCGAGCACAGGGCGGCGAACCTGCGGTCCACGTAGACCGCCGGCGCCCCCTTCTCCTCGACGTGCACGGACTGGACCTCGCCGAGCAGGATGATGTGGTCGCCCGCGGGGTAGCGCTCATGGACCGTGCACTCGACGACCGCGAGCGCCCCGTCGAGCACGGTCGCCCCCCGTGCGGTGCGGATGAACTCCCCGCCCGCGAACTTGTCCGCGGACTTGCGCGCGAAGCGCATCGCCAGCTCGGTGTGGTCGTCGCGCAGCACGCTCACCGCGAACTCGCTGCAACTGTCGAACACCGGGAAGGAGTTGGCCGTACGGGCCAGGCAGACCAGCGCGAGCGGCGGCTCCATCGAGACGGACACGAACGAGCTGGCGGTGAAACCGTGCGGGACTCCCCCGCGGTCGTGGGCGGTGACGAGCGCCACCCCGGCCGGCACCCGGGCCATGGCGTCCCGGAGCATTCCCTGGTCGGCGGCCATCTTTGACTCCTTAGGCGAGGCAGGTGGGCAGCCGCCCACCGTTGTAGGCGACCAGCTCCGCGAAGATCTCCATGGCGTCGCGCGCGGGTCTGCGCAGCAGCTCCTCGTGAGCCCGGTGCAGGTTCGCGACGAGGCGCTCCGCGTCCAGCAGGTCGGCGAAGGCTCCGAGGTCCGCCTCGCGGGCGGCCTGCAGCGGCGTCAGCCCGCTGTCGGCCGCCTCGGCGGCGAGGCGCTGGACCCAGCGCAGATAGTCCCGGTTGGCGTCGAGCACCTCGGGTCCGGCCACCGGGCCGTGCCCGCCGACGACCACCTCGGGCTCCAGCTCCGCCAGCCGGTCGAGCGCGGCCAGCGTGCCGGACACCGAACCGAAGAGCGCGAACGGGGTGACGCCCGACATGACGATGTCCCCCGCGAACAGCACCCGCTCCTCGGGCAGCCAGACCACCACGTCGTGGTCGGTGTGCGCGGGGCCGACGCGGATCAGTTCGGTCCGTCGCTCGCCGACGTGCACGGTGAGCTGGTCGCGGAAGGTCACGGTCGGCGGCGTCACCTCGATCTCGCCCCAGTCGACCCGTGGCCAGAGCCCGGTGAGGGCCAGGCCCGTCGTCACCATGGCGGTCCGCATGTCCTCGTGCGCGATGATCTGCGTCCCCGGCGGGAAGACCTGGTTGCCGAACGCGTGGTCGCCGTGGAAGTGGGTGTTGACCACGGTGCGCCCCGGGCCCGCGGCGAGCTTGTCGACCGTCTCGGCCAGCCGCCGCGCCCTCGGGATCGTCGACAGCGTGTCGACGACGAGGGCGCCGTCGCCGCCCACGACGATGCCCGCGTTGCTGACACACCAGCCTCCGGGGGCCTGCTCGTACGCGTAGACCCCCTCGGCGACCTCGCGGACCGCGGCCGTCACGGCGCCGGCCTGGCGGCAGCGGCGGCGGCCGCCGCGTGGCTGAGCGTGGCCCGGCTGTTGGCGCCGAGCGCCTCACGCAGATAGGCGCGGGCGTCGGCGACGGTCCGGCCCGCGCCCAGGACCTCTTGGATCCGGGTCGGGTCGATCGCCACGGTGTGGCGGGCGGTGACGGTGTCCTTCTCGTTCTTGTCGAACAGCCAGGCGCCGCTGTGTCCGGAGAGCAGGGCGGGCGGGACGAGCTGCTTGTACACGATGCTCTCGCCGGGGAAGCAGAGCCGGATCGAACGGGTCGTGTGGGTACTGCCGTCGGCGGTGACGGTCTGCATGGTCATGTCCTGGATCCCGGGGGAACCGGTGTCCGCCGCCTCCTCGGTCAGCGTCACCTTCCCCACGTGCGGCAGCCGGTCCGGCCACAGGTCGCTGCGCTCGATGAAGGCGTAGGCGTCGTCCCCGGACGGCACCTGGAGCGTGTCCTCGAACGTGAACAGGAGCTCCTCGACGGGGTGTTGCTGCTCCGCGAGCCGGGCCAGCGCGGCCAACTCCTTCTCGCTGTTCGCGTCCAGCGCCGCGCGCAGTCCCGGCAGGGCGGCTTCGTCGACCGCGGCGAAGTCGTGGGTCAGCACGACCTCGGTGCCGTCGCCGTCGCCCCGGAACTCCCAGCTCCCGCCCATCGAGGCGATGGGCGGCTGGGTGCGCTCCTGCCGGAACGTGACCCGCAGGGCATCGGGGTCCAGCGTCCGCCGGGACGTCCAGGTCTTCACCTGGTCGGCCACGCGCGCCCAGATCTGGAAGCGTTCCGTGCCCTGGCCGCGCTCCAGGATCCGTACGTGCACCGCCGGTTCGAAGACGGCCGGCCAGTGTTCGGCCCGCGCGACGAGCTCGTACAGCCGTCGCGCCGGGGCCGGGGTCCTGAAGATGTGGACCACCCGGTGTTCTTCAGGCCGGCTCATGCTGCCTCGGCCAGCGCGCCGTTGACCAGGTCGAGCAGCTCCCGGGGCGTGTGGACGCTGCCCGCGACGTCGTCGGGGATGGCCACGTTGTAGCGGCTCTCGAGCCGCGCCGCGGTCTCCATCAGGGCGAGCGAGTCGTAGCCGATGGCCTCGAAGCGGACGTCGAGGATGTCGCCGGACAGATCCGTTCCGTCCGTCTCACCGGCGCATTCGATGAGTATGCGGCGCAGGTCGTCGATGGTGAGCAGGGTTGCCATTGGTGTCTCCAGTTCTCGGTGTCGCTACGGGGTCGGTACGGGGCGGCGCAGGACGACCGCCGAGTTGAAGCCCCAGCGGCCCCTGGCCAGGACCAGGGCGGTGCGCAGGGGCGCGGTGCGCGGTTCGCCGAGCACCAGGTCGATGCCGTACTCCTGCGGCACGGACCGCACGCCCGCGGTCGGCGGGATCACGCCTTCGCGCAGGGACATCAGGGCGGTGACCACGTCGAGCGGGCCGCCGCCGGAGTAGAGCCGGCCGGTCGTCGTCTTCGGGACGGTGACGGGCACGCCGTGGCTGCCGAACACCTGGCCGATGGCCCGGGCCTCCGCGGCGTCCAGCTCGGGTACGCCCGCGCCGTCGGCGAACACGACGTCGACGTCCTCGGGGCCGAGCCCGGCGTCGGTCAGCGCGAGCCGGATCGCGCGCTCCAGGCCTGGGGGCCGTCCGGAGCCGGGGGGCGGGTCGAAGGTCGAGGCACAGCCGGCGAGTTCACCGTACGTCTCGTGCCGGCCCCGGGCCTCGGCCGCGCCGCTGTCCTCCAGGACGAGGATGGCGCCGCCCTCGCCGGGGACGTAGCCGGCCGCCTGCTCGTCGAAGGGCAGATAGGCCCGGGCCGGGTCGGTGGCGGTGCTGACCCGGCCGCCGGCGAGCTGCGAGACCCAGCCCCAGGGGTCGAGTGCCGAGTCGACGCCGCCGGAGACCACCAGCGGGGTGCCGCGGCGGATCGTGCGGCGGGCGTGGGCGAGGGCGTCCAGGCCCCCGGCCTGCTCGGCGACCAGGGCACTGCTCGGGCCGCGCATGCCGTGCCGGATGGAGATCTGGCCGGTGTTCACCGCGTAGAACCAAGCGAAGGACTCGTACACGCTGACCGACTTGGGGCCGTCGGTCCACAGCTTGCGGAACTCCCGGTGCGTGAAGTCGAATCCGCCGCAGGCGTTGGCCGTGACCACGCCCATGTCGTAGTCGGTGAGCGTCTCCGGGTCGGCCTTCGCGTCCTGCAGCGCCCAGGCCGCGGCGGTCAGTGCGAGCCGCGTGGAGGGGTCCGTCTGCGGCAGCAGCCGGCCCGGGATGTGGTCCGGCGCGTGGAAGTCGTCGATCTGGCCGGCGAGCGTGGCCGGGTACCGGCTCACGTCGAAGCGGGTGACCGGGCCGAGGCCGAGGCGGCCGGCCAGCACGGCCGTCCAGTACGGCTCCAGGCCGAGACCGTTGGGGGCGACGACGCCGATTCCGGTGATGTGGATGCTCATGCGACCGCCTCCGCAGCCTCGGCGCTGCGCAGGACCATGGCGCTCTGGAAGCCGCCGAAGCCGCTGCCCACGGTGAGCACGGTCCCCAGTTTCCGCTCCCGCGCCTCGAGCGGGACGTAGTCGAGATCGCACTCGGGGTCGCTGGTGTGCAGGTTCGCCGTCGGTGGCACCACGCCGTGTTCCAGGGCGAGCACGCTGGCCGCGATCTCCAGCGAACCGATCGCGCCGAGCGAGTGGCCGACCATCGACTTGATGGAGCTGACCGGGGTGCGCCGGGCGTGATCGCCGAGCGCGCGCTTGTACGCCGCGGTCTCGTGACGGTCGTTCTGCCGGGTGCCGGAGCCGTGGGCGTTGATGTAGTCGATGTCCGTGGCGTTGGTGCCGGACTCGTCGAGGGCGACCCGGATGGCCTCGGCCATCTCGCGGCCGTCGGCCTTCAGCCCCGTCATGTGGTACGCGTTGCAGCGCGTGGCGTACCCCGGTATCTCGGCGTGGATGTGGGCGCCGCGGGCCAGCGCGCTGTCGTAGTCCTCCAGGACGAACATCGCGGCTCCCTCGGCCAGTACGAAGCCGTCGCGTGTGCCGTCGAACGGCCGCGAGGCGTGCTCCGGGTCGTCGTTGCGCGACGTCGTGGCGCGGATCGCGTCGAAGCAGGCGACCACGATCGGGGTGATCGGGGTGTCGGCGGCCCCCGCGAGCATCACGTCGGCGCTGCCCTCCTCGATCAGCCGCACCGCGTGGCCCACGGAGTCCAGGCCCGAGGTGCAGCCGTTGGAGACCATCGCGACCGGGCCCTCGGCGCCGACCGCCCAGGCCACTTCGGCCGGCATGACGCTGGGCACCAGGTAGTCGAACATGTGCCGGGACAGCCAGGCGGCGTCGACCTCCCAGTCCCGGCCGGAGTCCGACAGCAGCAGGTACTCGCGTTCCAGGCTGGTCGCGGCGGCCACCGCGCTGCCGAGGCTGACCCCGACCCGGGTGGGGTCCAGGTTGTCGAACTCGAGCCCGCTCGCGGCGACGGCCTCGCGGGCACAGGCCACGGCGAACTGCGAGGCCCGGTCCATCCGGTCGAGCTCGCGCGGGCCGAAGCCCTCGGCGACCGGGTCGAAGTCGGCCTCCGCGGCGACCTGCGAACGGTAGGGCGAGGGGTCGAAGAACGAGATCCGGCGCGTCGCCGTCCGCCCCGAGGTGAGCAGTTCCCAGAACTGCCGCGTGCCGTTCCCGCCCGGGGCGCGGACGCCGACGCCCGTGATGACGACTCTGCGCTTCAATCCGAACAGCTCCTTCGATGA
Source organism: Streptomyces sp. T12 (assembly GCF_028736035.1). NCBI lineage: Bacteria > Bacillati > Actinomycetota > Actinomycetes > Kitasatosporales > Streptomycetaceae > Streptomyces > Streptomyces sp. T12. The sequence continues at coordinate 6,952,794 of NZ_CP117866.1, read as the reverse complement.
GTTCGTCCGGTGGTCGTCGTCATCGTCGGCCCCGTGGCTCGAAAGCGGCTCGAAGGCCGATACCAAGCCTCTCGATGCCGGATCCACCGTCGCGGCGTCCCAGCCGCACCCCACCTCTCTTCGACCGGCGTTCGAGCCCGGCGCCCAAGGCTGGGCAGGTGAGGGACCACTCAGCAGGGAGAGGGACACATGGCCACGCAGGGCTCGAAGGTCGCACTGGTGACGGGCGCAACGAGCGGTATCGGGCTGGAGATCGCCCGAAGGCTCGGTAAGGAGGGGTTGCGCGTCTTCGTCTGCGCGCGCGGCGAGGAGGCGTTGCACACGACGCTGAAGGAGCTGCGGGAAGCGGGGGTGGAGGCGGACGGCCGGACCTGCGACGTCCGCTCGGTCGCCGACATCGAGGCCCTCGTGGCGGCGGTGGTCGAGCGCTACGGTCCGGTAGACGTCCTGGTGAACAACGCGGGCCGGCCCGGCGGCGGCGCCACGGCCGAGCTCGCCGACGAGCTCTGGCTCGATGTGATCGACACCAATCTCACCAGCGTGTTCCGGGTGACCAAGCAGGTCCTGAAGGCCGGCGGCATGCTGGAGCGGGGATCCGGCCGGATCATCAACATCGCCTCGACGGGCGGGAAGCAGGGCGTGGTGCACGCCGCGCCCTACTCGGCGTCGAAGCACGGCGTGGTCGGCTTCAGCAAGGCGCTCGGCCTCGAACTGGCCAGGACCGGCATCACGGTGAACGCTGTCTGCCCCGGATTCGTCGAGACGCCGATGGCCGCGAACGTGCGCGAGCACTACTCGGAGATCTGGGAGGTGTCGACCGAGGAGGCCTTCGACCGGATCACCGCGCGCGTGCCGATCGGCCGCTATGTGCAGCCGTCCGAGGTGGCGGAGATGGTGGCCTATCTGATCGGGGACGGGGCGGCCGCGGTCACCGCGCAGGCGCTGAACGTCTGCGGCGGCCTGGGGAACTACTGACGGCCGGCGGCGCGTGAACGCGGTGGAGCCCCTCGCAGGCTGCGAGGGGCTCCACCGCGTTCACCGGCCGGTTCCTACGCCAGCACATGGTCACCATTGAGAATCCCCATATGCATGCGCTGGATTTCGGGCGTCGGGTCCACCCCCAGCTCGTCGGAGAGAATCTGCCGGAGATTTCGGTACGACGCCAGCGCCTCCGCCCGCCGGCCCACCGTGTAGAGCGCCCCCATCAGCTTGGCGTGCAGGGTCTCGTTGAGCGGATGGGAAATGACCAGGGACCTCAGCTCCGGAATCATCGGCCCTATCCTGCCCAGCCGCCAATTTGCATCTATGCGGAGCTGTACCCCGAAGAGCCGGAGCTCTTCCAGATGAGCGATATGACTTTCGAGCACCCGGCCGCACGGCACCGTGGACAGCGCCGGGCCGCGCCAGAGATCCAGTCCCGCGTTCAGCGAGGCGAGCGCCTCCTCGGGCCGGTTCTCCTCGAGCAGCCGACTGCCTGTGCGGATGAGCCGCTCGACGACCGTGACATCGAGCTCGTCGTCGTCGATCAGGGCGAAGTATCCGGGCGGCCGGGTCAGGACCAACTCCCGTTCCTCACTTGTCACCTGGTGCTCCGCCAGCAGTCGGCGGGTGTGGTAGACGTAGGTCTGCAGTGTGGTCATGGCGCTGCGCGGCGGATCGTCCGCCCACAGTTCTTCGATGAGCACCCCCGAGCCCACCACCTCATGCCGCCTGAGCAGCAGCAACGCCAGAAGCTGCGTCGCTTTCGAGGATTTAAGCGGAATTAACCGTCCCGTATCAGTGATTACATGGACATGCCCCAACAGATTGAATCTCATCCTGCGCCCCCGTCGAGATTCTCCGTTTTCTTAGGGGCGACAATAACAGGCCTACTTGACCGACTTCAATGTGGTTGGCGTCACAAGAGATCATTTATTTGTCCAAATATAAATCAGCGCAGCGAGCTGCGCTGATTCACATTTTCCGGCTTTTCTACGGGGAAACAGGAGCCCGCGCTTCCGAATTCATAGAATCGGAAATTCCCGATCCGGCCATTTCCTCGGGGGAGTCCTCACGCCGGAAGAGCCCGTGCGGCCACCACATCCACCGGCCGACATCGAGGGTGAGCGCGGTGACCAGCACCGATCGCACGATCATGGTGTCGAGCAGGATGCCCACCGCCACCGTGAAGCCGAGCTCGGCGATGAAGACCAGCGGCAGCGTGGCCAGTGCGGCGAAGGTTCCGGCGAGCACCAGACCGGCCGCGGTGATCACGCCACCGGTCGAGGTGAGGCCCTTGAGCGCACCCTGCCGGGTGCCGAACCGGTTGCTCTCCTCCCTGATCCGGGTGACGAGGAAGATGTTGTAATCGACGCCCAGGGCAACCAGGAACACGAACACCCAGAGCGGGAAAGCGGAATCGGCCCCCGCGAATTCGAAGACGTGGTTGAAGAAGAAGGCGGCGAGGCCGAGCGCCGTGAAGAAGGACAGCACCACGCTCGCGATCAGCAGCAGCGGGGCCACGAGCGCCCGCAGCAGCAGCGCAAGGATGCAGAACACCACCGCGAGGATCACCGGGATGATCAGGCCGCGGTCGCGGCTCGACGCCTCGCGCATGTCGTGCACGACGGCACTGCTGCCGCCCACCTTCGCCTCCGCTCCGTCCAGCCGGCCAAGGGTGTCGCGGGCCGCGGTGACCGTGTCCATCGCCGCCGGAGAGTCGGCTCCGGCGCTGAGCGTCGCCTCGAGATAGGCCAGCCCGTCCTTGACCTGGGGCTCTGCGACCTCGGTGACGCCGGGCACCTTCTGAAGCGCGCCGCGCACCTCGGCCGCCGAGGAGTCCTTGGCGATGACGACCATCGGCTCACCGGAACCGGCCGGGAAGTGCCGGGCGAGGATCTCCTCACCCACCACCGACTCCGGCTTGGTCTTGAAGCCGTCCTTCTGCTGCAACCCGTCGGCGTTCAGGGTGACGGCCAGCACGGCCACCGCCCCCAGCACCAGGCTGGTCGTGACCCAGACCGCACGCGGGCGGCCGGAGACCAGCCGGGCGACGCGTGTCCACACGCCCCGGGTGATGTCGGGCTCCGTACCGTGCTTCGGCCGGGCCGGCCAGAAGATCCAGCGTCCGAAGATCACCAGCAGCGCGGGCAGCAGCGTCATCATCGACAGCAGGCCGACCAGCACGCCGACGGCGCAGACCGGGCCGAGGCCCTTGGTGGAGTTCAGCGCGGCCAGCAGCAGCACGAGCATGCTGATGGCGACGGTGGCGGCGCTGGCCACGATGGCGGGACCCGCTCGGTGCAGCGCCACGGCCATGGCCTCGTGCCGGTCCTCGTGCCGCCGCAGCTCCTCCCGGTAGCGGGCGACAAGCAGCAGCGCGTAGTCGGTGGCCGCGCCGAGCACCAGCACCGTGAGGATCATCGCCGTCTGGGCGTTGACCGTGAGTCCCGCGTGCTTGGCCAGCAGGTAGATGATGGCCTGCGAGATCACCAGGGACATGCCCGCGGAGATCATCGGCAGCAGCCAGAGCAGCGGGCTGCGGTAGGTGACGACGAGGATCGTCACGACGATGAGGAGGGTGACCAGCGTGAGTTTGAAGTCGGCGCTGCTGAACGACTCCGCGGAGTCGGCGGCATAACCGGTCGGGCCCGTCACATGGACGCCGAGACCGTCGGGTGCGTTCGGCTGCGCGGCCTTGCGCAGATCCTTGGTGGCCTCGTTGAGCCCCTCCCAGCCCTCCTTGCCGAGGTGCACGTTGACCACGGTGCGCAGGGCCTTGCCGTCCTTGGAGCGCACCGGGCCGAACGGCTCGCCCACCACGTTCTTGCCGTCCGCGAATTTCGCGGCGTCGGCCCGGGCCTTCGCCTCGTCGGCGGCCGTGATCCCGGAGGCGCGGTCGTAGACGACGATGGCCGGGCTGGTGTCGGCGGGCTGGAACTTCTCGGAGAGTTCGAGTACTTCGGTCGATTCCGCGTTGCCGGGCAGCCAGGCGGCGGCGTCGTTCGACTCGACGTCGCCGAGCTTTCCGGCCAGCGGCTGGAGCACGATCAGCAGACCGATCCAGCCCACGAGCACCAGCCACTTGAGCCGGCGGCCGCCGGGCCAGGCCAGCAGTTTGCGTGTCATCAAAAACCCTCTTCCTCACGAGGCTTGGGCGGCAGCCGGAAGGCCAGCGCGAAGGACACCGCCAGCAGTCCGATCACGACCCAGAGCGTGCGGACCATCGCGGTGCTGAAGTTCTCGGTGTGGGCGGTCTGCCAGGCCCGCGCCGTGGCCTCGGCCAGCTCCGGCCGGGCCTGCTGGATGTTCCGGCAGCTGTCCGGCGTCCGTTCGGAGTCCTTCTGGCTCGCCGATTCCTTCAGGCAGTCCCGCAGGTCGGCGAGGAGCCGGTCCTGCTCGGCCGACGTCGCCCCGGCGGCGGTGAGTTCGGCCCGGGTCCGGCTCGCGCCGTCGGCGACGCTCGCCGTGGCCTGGGAGCCGAGCAGCCCGAAGAACAGCGTCGCGAGCACCGCGACGCCGACCGCGAAGCCGAGTTGCTGGACCGCGGTGAGGACGCCGGAGGCGGTGCCGGCCTCCTGCTTGTCGACGTCGGCCAGGGCGATGTCGAAGAGCAGACCGATCATGATGCCCATGCCGAGTCCGGCCACGGCGATGCCGGGGACGAGCTCCCAGCTGGTCAGTCCGCCGGCCTGGTCGCCGATGGTCAGCAGCATGATCAGTACGCCGAGTGCCATCACCACGAGCCCGCCGTGCAGGGCCTTGCGGCCGAACTTCGCGCCCAGCACCGCCCCGGTCAGGATCGCGCCGACGACCAGGAACACCGACCAGGGCGTCATCGTCAGCGCCGCCCGGGTCGGGCTGAAGCCCAGGCCGATCTGCAGATGCAGGCCGAGCAGCAGCGACATTCCGGAGATGCCGGTGAAGAACACCAGCGCCACCGCCAGACCCGCGGCGTAGCGGGACCTGCGCAGCAGGCTGAGCTCGATGAGCGTGGCACCGCCGCGCTTCTCCTGCCGCAGTTCGTAGGCGACGAAGGCGGCGAGCACGGCCGCTCCGGCCACCATCAGCACGAACGTCCAGGCGGGCCAGTCGCGTTCGCGCCCCTGGACGAGCGGGAAGATCAGCAGGGTCAGCCCGAGCGTCACCAGCAGCATGCCGCCGACGTCGAACTTCGGCCGCACCGGTGCCTTGCCCTCGGGCAGCAGCAGCACCGCACCGATGATCACGGCTGCCCCGATCGGCAGGTTGATCAGGAAGACGGACCGCCAGCCGGTGCCGAACAGATCGGCGTCGACCAGGAATCCGGCGACGATCGGGCCGAGCACGGCGCCCAGCCCGATGGCGGGCCCGAACGCGCCGAACGCCGCCGCGGTCTCCTTGGGCGGGAACATCTGCTTGATGAGGCCGAGTCCCTGCGGAATCATCAGCGCGCCCAGCCCGCCCTGCAGGAAGCGCGCGGCGATGAGCATCTCGGAGCTGCCCGCGACCGCGCACAGCACGGAGGCCAGGGTGAATCCGACGGCGCCGATCACGAACATGCGCTTGCGGCCGTAGATGTCGCCCAGCCGGCCGCCGACCACGAGCAGGACGGCGAAGGCGAGCGTGTATCCGACGGTGATCCACTGGATGACGCTGAGGCTGCCGCCCAGATCGGCGCGGACCGCGGGCGCGGCGATGTTCATGACCGTGCCGTCGAGCAGGTCCATGATCTCGGCGCCGAGGATGACAGCCAGCGCGGCCCAGCGGCGCGCGTAGGCCGGGGACTCGGCCGCGGCTGCGTCCGGCCCCGGATCCTGCCCGGACACCAGCGCCGTCGGAGGCGCCGCGGCCCCGTCCGGCTCGTCTGCTTCAACGGAACTCATGGCATCCCCCGAGGTTCTCGACTATAGGTCCATGAACGACCACCGTTCTATAGTGGAACGGTGGTCGTGTCAAGAAACGGTGGCCCGTCGATGCCATACGATGAGGGCCACCTGCCGCGAAGCGAAGGAAGGAGGCCCATGCCCGAGGAGATCCCCGTGCCTCCGTGGCGCCGGCCGAAGAAGGCGCCGCCGCGCATGCCCCTGACCCAGGACCGGATCGTCGACACGGCGCTCGGCATCCTCGACGCCGAGGGACTCGACGCGCTGAGCATGCGGCGGCTCGCACAGGAGCTGAAGACCGGGCACGCTTCGCTGTACGCGCACGTGGGGAACCGGGACGAGCTGCTCGACCTCGTCTTCGACCTCGTACTGACCGAGGTGGAGATCCCGGAACCGGAGCCGGGCCGCTGGGCGGAGCAGGTCAAGGAGATGTGCCGGTCACTGCGGCGGGTGTTCCTGGCCCACCGGGATCTGGCGCGCATCGCGATCGACCGGGTGCCACTCGGGCCCAACGGGATCATGGGGATGGAGCGCACCCTGAATCTGCTGCGCGCGGGGGGCCTGCGGGACGAACTCGCCGCCTACGGGGGCGACCTGCTGTCGACCTTCGTCACGGCGGAGGCCCTGGAACAGTCGTCCCGGCATTCCGGTGCGGAGCAGAGCGAGGAGCAGGCCGGCATGTTCGCCGACCAGCTCCACGGCTACCTGAAGTCGCTGCCGGCCGCCCAGTTCCCGAACCTGGTCCACCTGGCCGGCCCGATCACCTCGCTCGACTCCGACCGCCGGTTCGAGCTCGGCCTCGAGATCATCATCGCCGGCCTGGTGGCCGGAGCCGGCGAAGGTGCGGACGACGGCGTCGGGGACGGTGCGGACGACGCCGTCAGGACGGCAGGATCGACCCCTGTGGAGTCATGAAGACGGCCTTCGGCGGTCCCATGAGCCCGGGCAGAGAGCTCAGCGCCTCCCGCAGCTTCGCCGAGCGCGGGTCGGCGCTGAAGTTCTCCCGGTAGGCCTGCTCGCTCTCCCACTGGGCGTAGTTGACGACCGCGGTGCCGTCCGTGCTCGCGTGATACGTGGCCGACAGGAAGCCGGGCACCTCGCGGATCCACTCCTGCACCCCACCCGTGGCCAGCTCCACCAGCTTGCGCTGGGTGGCGGGGCCGTCCACCGGGAAGGTGACGACGGCGACAAAGCCCACCCGGGGATCGTTCACTTCAGCCATCGTTGCTCCTCCTCAGCAGCTCTCCGGCATACAGCGTCGCTCCAGGCCCGAACTGCAGCCCGATATGGCTCGCAGCCGCGTGCACATCGCGCCAGAGGCGCTGCAGCGGGCTGTCCTGCGCCTGCGCCCTGGTGCCCGCGGAGGCGAACAGCCGGTCGGTCGCGGCGGTCAGCAGCTCGGCCGCAAGAGCGCAGTCCCGCGCCCCACGGCCGACGAGTTCACCGGTCACCCCGCCCGCGTCGGCGACCGCGGCGACCCGCTCCAGCAGCAGCTGGGCCGCGTCGATCTCGCCGGTGGCCCGGGCCAGCGTGTGCTCGTACACCACGCGGTCCTGGGACGAGACGGCGTTCTGCCCGGTCGGCCCGGCCAGCTTCGCGGCGATCCATGAGGTCCACACGGCCGCGGCGCCGCGGGCCGCGCCGAGCATCGGCAGCGCGAAGGCCAGCCCGTTGACCGCCCGCATGGGCACGGTGTGGCAGATCGCCTCCGCACCCGGACCGACGCCGGCCGCGATGGCCGCACGGGTACAGGCCCGCGAGTCCGGCACGAACACCCCGTCGAGGACAAGGGTGTTGCTGCCCGTTCCGCGCATGCCCATCGGGTACCAGCTGTCGACGATCCCGTACGCGTCGCGCGGCACCGCGAAGAACCACGGCTCCTCCCCCGCCTTGGCGCACACCAGCGCCCAGTCGGAGTGGTCGACGACGCTGACGAACGGCCAGGTGCCCGAGAGGTGCCAGCCGCCCGCCGTCTTCTCGGCGCTGCCGAGCGGCATCAGGGCACCGACGATCAGCGCGTCGGGGCCGTCGGACCACAGCTCGGCCTGGCCCTCGTCCGGCAGATAGGCGGCCATCCGGCCGAGGCTCGCCGTGAGCGAGGCGTACCAGGCGGCCGAGGCGCAGGCCTCGCCCAGCACCGCGACCGGCTCCACGAGCTCGGCGAAGGTCGCGGCCCTGCCACCGTGCGCCACCGGGACGAAGTGGGCGGCGAAGCCCGCCTCGAGGACCGCACGGACGACGTCGGGGCTCAGCCGGCGCTGCTGCTCGGCCTCGGCCGCCCGCTTCCCGGCGAGTTCGGCGATCCGGTGGGCGCCGGCCACCAGGGGCGACCGCTCCTGGGTCTCCTGGATCTCCTGGGTCTGCTGGGTCATCGCGTCCTCGCTCATGCCGCGTCCATCGGGGCCCAGCCGGTCTTGGCCAGCCACTGGTCGAGGGTGAGCATCTGCGGGAACCGGGCGCGCAGCGTGGGGATGTCGGCGTGATAGCCGATCCCGTTGAGCCAGGTGTACGAGATCGCCTGCCATTCGAAGCCCGTGCGGTGCAGCTCCGGTATCGGCACCGAGACGAAGCGGGCGGGCAGTCCGGTGTGCCGGCCGAACGCGTCCGCGATCTGCTCGCCGGTCAGCTCGTCCCCGGCCAGCTCGATCTTGGCGCCGCCGAAGGTCCCGGGGTCGTCGAAGGCGTCGGCCGCGAAGTACCCGATGTCGGGGCCGCTGATCATCTGCAGCGTGTTGGTCGGCCCGAGCCCCCGCCGGAAGGTCAGCACGCCGTCCTCCATGACGAGGGGCGACATGTCGTGGTTCAGGTTCTCCATGAAGTACGACGGCCGCAGGAAGGTGAAGTTGAGCTCGTTCTCCTGGATCCGCTGCTCGATCGCGAGCTTGGACAGCCGCCAGTTCACGCCCTCCGGCTGCTCCGCCCCGCCGACCGAGCTGTGTACGTAGTGCTGGATTCCGAGGTCGCGAGCGGCGTCGGCGCAGATCTTGCCCTGCCGCTCCTCGCCCTCCACGCCCGCCGGTGTCATCGGCGTCTGGATGCTGAAGACGCCGTACGCGCCCTTCATCGCCGCGCGCACCGACTCGGCGTCCTCGAGGTCGCCGGTGTGCAGGCTGGCGCCCAGCTCGCGCAGCTCCTTGGCCTTGGGTGCGCCCGGGTCGCGGACGAAGGCCCGCACGGTCCAGCCGCGTTCCAGCAGGTACCGGGCCGCGGAGCCGCCTTGCTTGCCGGTGGCGCCGAGGACCAGTACGGGCTTGTTCTCATCGGGCATGGCTGTGCCTTTCGTTGGTCGTCGTCACGAGTCGGTCGTCACGCGTCGCGGGAACCGGCGGGCGAGGTGGACACCGAGAGCCGGCGGGCCGACAGCCGCACCCCCTGGCCGAAGTAGCGCTCCAGGAAGAGCCCGAGGCCGAAGGCGAGTCCGCGCGGCCGTACGGCCTCCTCCCGGCCGCCGTTGTCCCGCCGGAGCCAGCGCGCGTCCAGCGCGCGGAAGCCGATCCGGTCCACGGACAGCACCTCCTGCCCGTCGGCCTTCCAGTGGACGGTGCCGGCCGCGGCGTCGTAACCGACCTCGAGCCGGTGGAGCGTGCCAGGGGTGCGGTCCGCGACCGGGACGCAGTAGGTGAAGGACGCGAACTCGGCGTCCGGTTGCAGCGCGAGCCGCTCGTAGACCGCGTAGAGGCGGCCGTGCGTGAGGAAGAAGTCGAAGATCATGCCGGTCTCGAGGTCGACCGAGATCAGACCGCCCGCGCCGAGCCGGGCGTCCGTGGTCGCCTCGGCGACGTCGTCGTACGGGTGGGAGCGCAGGCCGAAGCCGCGCAGTCCCATCTCGGCCGTGACCGAGAGCAGTTCACCCGGCACCGCGGTGAACCCGCCGCGCGCGGAGGCGGTGCCGCCGGTGGTGAAGGCCCCCCAGCGCAGATGGAGCGGGGCGCCGTCCGGCCCCGGCTTCGGCTCGGTGAACGCCGGCCGCCTGGTTCGGGGTTGTACGGCGCTCGGCACGACCCTCAGGCCGTCAGGGCCGCCGCGGACCACCCCGTCTCCTTCGGGGAGACCGTCGACCGGGCGCAGCCGCCATGGCGCGCCCGGTCCCTCGGTCTTCAGTCCCCCGGTGAAATCCTCGCGGAAGATTTCTGTGCTCATCCGGCCCTCCCCGTGGTGTGCCCGTCCTACGGGCTCCACCCTGGCAAGAGGGCATCGAGGTCCGCTCGAAGCGGAGTCGAAGGGGCCTGGGCCCCTAGGTCAGACGTTGCGGCCGCGCTGAGCGGTGTCTTCGCCGAGGCCCCAGGTGATGATGCGCTTGGGGTGGATACGGATCATCGCGATGCCGAAGTACGGGTGCGGCGGCTGGGCGTCGGTCAGTGCCTCGGCCCGGCCGCGCACTTCGATACCGCGTACGTTCCACGGCTGCATGGAGATCAGATCGTCGACGACGAAGGCGACCTGGTCGTTCTTGCCGACGTTGCGGAACTTCTTGCTGGCCGTCAGGTTGTGCCCGCCGATGTCGATCGTGCCGGTCTCGGTGTTGATCGTGAACGAGACGGGGTTGACCTGGGGCTGGCCGTCGGCCGCCACGGTGGCCAGCCGGCCGAGGTTCTGGGAGGCGTAGTACTCGAGCTCGTCAGGAGTAAAAGGCATGTCAGCTTCCTTGGGCCTTGGTCTTGGTGTGGTCGGAATGCTCCCGGCCGGGCACGGGACCCGCCCCGGGCTTCGCAGTCATGACGGTGGAGGGCAGCCAGCGGAGCACGGCGAGGGCGCCCACGAGGGCCGCCGCGGCAGCTGCCCCGGCGGCCAGATGCATGGCGTCCAGGAAAGCCTGCCGTGCGGGACCGACAAGTCCGCTCTCCCCCAGCCGAGTCGCAGCGAGCAGCGTGGCGTCCAGGGACTCGCCGGCCTCGTGCCGCGCGGAAGGCGGCAGTACGGCGAGCTCGTCCTCGATGCCACTGCGGTAGGCGGCGCCCATGAGGGAACCGAGCACCGCGACGCCCAGGGCGCCGCCCAGCTGGCGCACGGTGTTGTTCATCGCGGAGGCCACGCCCGCCTTCTCGCGTGGAATCGCGTTCATGATGGACACGGCTGCGGTCGGCATGACGCAGGCTACGCCTGCTCCCAGTGCGGCGAACAAGGCGAGGATCAGCCAGAGCGGAGCGTGCTGGGTCACGAAGACGACTCCGGAGAGGGAGGCGGTCACGGCCAGCATGCCCGCCGCGCACACGTTCCGGGCGCCGACCGAGCGGACCAGGACCGTGCTGAGGGGTCCGCAGACCACGTTCGCGACGGCCAGCGCCACGGTGCAACTCCCCGCCTGCAGCGGGGTGTAGCCGCGCACGCTCTGCAGGTAGAAGGCGCTGAAGAAGAGGAACCCCATCATCGCGAAGCTGACGAAGCCGACGGCCGCGACGGCGGTGGAGAAGGCCTTCAGCCGGAAGAAGCCGAGCTCCAGCGAGGGTTCCGCGGTACGGCGCTCATGCCACAGGAACACACCCAGCAGGCCGAAGCCCGCCAGGCCGGTTCCCCAGACCGTGGGCTGGGTGACCCCGCCGGTGCGGCCGGCCTCGATGATGCCGTAGACGAGGAACACGAGACCGGCGATCGAGAGCAGCAGCCCGGCCGCGTCGACGCGCTTGCCCGTGGCGCCCCGCGTCTCGGGCACCAGCAGCACCACCGCGACCAGGCAGACCGCCACGATCGGCACATTGATCAGGAAGACCGAGCCCCACCAGAAGTGCGCGAGCAGCAGCCCGCCGGTGACCGGTCCGATGCCGAGGGCGAAGCCGACCGAAGCCGCCCAGATACCGAGGGCCTTGGGGCGCTCGCGCATCGGGAAGACGGCGGCGATGGTGGCGAGGGTGCTCGGCAGGACCGCCGCGCCGCTCACCCCCATGCAGGCGCGGGCGGCGATGAGCTGCTCCGGCGACCCGGCGTAGGCCCCGGCCAGGGACGAGAGTCCGAACAGGCCGAGGCCCAGCAGGAGTACGCGCCTGCGGCCCAGCCGGTCGCCGAGCACACCCCAGGTGAACAGCGTCGCGGCGAAGGCCAGGGTGTAGGCGCTGAGCACCCATTCGACCTGGCTGTGCGAGGCGCCGAGGCCCTGCTCCGGGTCGGTGAGGGTGCGCAGCGTCACGTTGAGCACGGTGTTGTCGAGGATGATGCTCACCAGGCTCAGGACCAGCACCGCGAGAACGGCCCAGCGCCGCGGATGCCCCTCGTGCGCCGGGCCGCCCGGCGTCGGGCCGCCCGGTCGAGCGGGAGCCGATGTCACAGGTCCGGCACCAGGACGAGCTTGCCGCGCACATGGCCCTGCTCCAGCCGGTGGTGGGCCTCGGCCGCCTTGGCGAAGGGGAGGACGGCCTCGACGTGCGGCCGCAGCCGGCCCTCGGCGCAGAGCGCGGCCAGGGCGGCGAGCCGCTCGGCGGACCGCATCACCTGCGGCATGAGGATGCCCTCCTGGGCCGCGGCGCGGAAGTTGGCGATGGTGGCGATCCTGGCCCGGTCCGCGACGAGTTCGAGCGACACGGCGAGCGCCTCCGGTCCGCCGTGGCAGTCGAGGGCCGCGTCCACGCCGTCCGGGGCCAGGGCGCGCACCCGGTCGGCGAAGCCCGGCCCGTAGGCGACGGGCAGCGCGCCCAGCGAGCGCAGGAACTCGTGGTTGTGCTCGCCGGCGCTGCCGATCGCCGTGCCGCCCCGCTCCCTGACGAGCTGGACGGCGAGGCTGCCGACGCCGCCGGCCGCGGCGTGCACGAGCACGGTGTCCCCCTGGCCGACGCGCAGTGCGTCCAGGGCGATGTCCGCGGTCTGCCCGACGGCCGACAGGGACCCCGCGACCTCCCACGACAGCTCCGGCGGCTTGGCGGTGATCTGGTCCGCGCCGACGGCGAGGAGCTCGGTGCCGGACTGCATGACGGCGAACCCCAGCACCTCGTCGCCGGGCGCGAACCCGGTCACCTCCGGCCCGGTCCGCTCGACGACCCCGGCGAACTCGTTGCCGATGATCTGCGGGAACTCGACCGGATAACGACCCCGCATGCCGCCGGAACGCACCCGGCAGTCGAACCCGTTGACCCCGACGGCCCGCACCCGGACCGTCACCTGGCCCGGCCCTGGCACCGGCTCGGGCACATCGACGAGGCTCAGTACGTCCGGCCCGCCGAACTGGTGGATGGCTACGGCCTTAGGCATGCGTTCTCCACATTCGCTTGACGGCTGCTGTTACTTCGCGACCTGTGTGCTGGCCAGGACGGTCTGGGGCTTCGCCGGGTCCGGGAAGCACTCGAAGGGGCCCCACTCGTCCAGGATCGGCTGGTAGCGGTACCAGTAGAAGCCGGGCTGCTCGTAACTCGAGCCGCCCGGAACGAAGTTGAGCGTACCGGGGTCCTTCGGCGCCTTGTAGGTGACCTTCAGCGTCGGCAGGTCGAACTCGACACCGCCCTCGATCGGGCCGGACGCGCTGACGACGATGTCCGCGCCCTCGACCTTGACCTTGAGAGCGGAGTCGCCGAGGCCGCTGCCGCCGGTGAGCTTCAGCTTCTTGACCTTCGCGCCCTCCGGGATCCGGTAGGCGACCCGCACGTCCTTGACTATCTTGTTGTACTCGGCGAAGGCGGTGATCGGGGCCGGGTCGTACGTGGCCTGGAACTTCTTGCCCGCCTCGACCGAGGCGGGCACGGTGACATCGAACCCGCGCTTGTAGTCGTAGACCGGATGCGTGTTGCCCTGCACCCAGGTGCGGCACTCGTACGGCACGTCCACGTTCGCGGCATGCGCGCTGGTGCCCAGGCTCATGACGGCCCCCAGGGCGATGGCGGACGCGGTGGTCAGACGTATCACGTGTTGACGCGATGAGGTCATGGAAAGGTCTCCTTCGGACTCTTGGAATACGAACTCGGAAATGAAGGTCAGAGAAGGGTCAGGGCGGGTCAGGGAATGAGTACGACCCGGCCCAGCTGGGCCCTGGACTCGAGGATGGTGTGCGCCTCGGCGGCCCGCTCCAGGGGCAGTCGGGCGTGCACGGCGGACTTCACCTGTCCGTCGACCAGCAGCCGGGTGAGCTCGGCGACGCCCGCCTCGTACTCGTGCGGGCGGCCGCCCCGCCAGGCCGACAGCGCGAAGGCGGTGACGTACTTGATGCCGATCAGGTCCATCACCGACACCCGCGGGATCTCCAGCTCGCCGCCGGACGAGCCGTAGAACACCAGCCGGCCGCCCGGGGCGAGCAGGCCGATGCCCTGCTGCAGGACCTCGGCGCCGATGCCGTCCAGGATCAGGTCGGGCCCGCGTCCGCCGGTGAGTTCCCGGACCTCCTCGGCCCAGTGCGGGGAACGGTGGTCGACGACGGCGTCGGCGCCCACGGTGCGGGCGAACTCGCGCTTGCCGGCCTCGCCCGCGGTGCCGATGATCTGGCCGGCCCCCGCTGCCCGGGCCAGCTGGACCGCGATGTGGCCCACGCCGCCGGCCGCCGCGTGCACCAGCACCGTCTCGCCCTTGCTCAGTCGCCCGGTCCGCAGAATGCCGAGGGCGATCAGTCCGGTGCCCGGCAGGACCGCGGCCTCGGCGGCGTCCAGCTCCTCGGGTACGGGTACGACGGTGGCGGCGTCGACGACGACCTGCTCGGCGTAGGCGCCGTAGAGGGTGAAGGCGCCGACCCGGTCCCCCGGGCTCAGTCCCGCGACGTCGGGCCCCACCGCGGTGATCCTGCCGACCACGTCGCCGCCGAGGACGACGGGGAAGACGGGCTTCCACATCGGCGCGGGGAAGACCTCACGCCGCATCTGGGTCTGCGCATGGCCGACACTGACCGCCTCGACGGCGATTCGCACCTGGCCGGGGCCGGGCTCGGGGACCGGGCGCTCGGCGACGTACAGCACGTCGGGGGCGCCGTACCGGTCGAACTGCACGGCACGCATCACTTCTTCTCCTCCTGGGACTGCCCGGTCCGCCCCAGGGCGGCCAGTACGGCGTGGTGCCGGTCGTCACGGTCCCGGACCAGCTCGGCATAGGTCCGGTCGCCGTAGGCGGCTTCGGTCTGCTCGACCACGGTCTCGACGGCCTCGGGGGTGAGGGCGGGCTGTCCGAGCCCACGCCAGCCCTGTTCGAGGCCGCTGCCGAGATGCTCGAGCCATTTGCGCAGGCCGCCCGGACCGCCGCCCAGGTGGAACGCGTGGAACGGTCCGATGGTGGACCAGCGCAGCCCGATCGAGTCGGTGACGATGCGGTCGAGCTCCTCGACGGTCACCACGCCTTCGAGGACGAGGTGGATGCTCTCGCGCAGCAGCGCGGACTGCAGCCGGTTGGCGGCGAAGCCCGGCAGCGCCCTGCGCAGCACGACGGGGGTCCGCCCGACCGACTTGAGGAAGGCCACCGCCCTTTCGACGGCCGCCGGGTCGGTGCGTTCCCCGCCGATCACCTCGACCAGCGGAACGATGTGCGGCGGGTTGAAGGGATGGGCGACGACCAGCCTGCCCGGTCCGGGCATGTCCCGGCTCAGATCGTCGGGGAGCAGTTTCGACGTCGAGGACAGTACGAGGGCGTGGGGTGGGGCGGCCTCGCCGATCTCGGCGAACAGCCGCTGCTTGAGGGGCAGGTCGTCGGGGGCGTTCTCGGAGACGAGGTCCGCTCCGGCCACCGCCCTGCCGACGTCCGGCTCGAACTCGATCCGCGCCGCCAGCTCGTCCGCCCGGCCCGGGGAGAACAGTTCGAGCCCCTCGCGCACGATGCGCCGGGCGTCAGGCCTGCGGCTGTTGACCCGTACGGTCAGCCCGCAGGCGCTGAACAGATTGATCCATCCCAGGCCGATCGTGCCCGCCCCGATCACTGTCACGGTGCTCATGACGTCGAGGCTGGCAGGGCCAACTCGAACCCGGCTCGAGCGGACTTCGAGGCCACGGGGCGACCGTGGCCGCATGACCATCACAGCGCTTCCCACCGGCCTGTACGCCGAGGTCCTGTCGTTCTACGGCCACCAGATGCAGAAGCTGGACGGCCGCGACTTCGCCGGCTACGCCGCGACCTTCACCGAGGACGGCGAGTTCAAGCACTCCCCGTCGCTGCCCGCCGCCCATACCCGTGCCGGGATCATCGCCGTCCTGGAGGACTTCCACCGCAAGTTCGACGCGAGCAAGATCCAGCGTCGGCACTGGTTCAACCACGTGGCGCTGAGCGAGGCGGCCGACGGCTCGATCACGGCGACGAGCTACTGCCTGGTCCTCACCGTCCACGCCGACGTCAAGGAGCCCGAGTTCGGCCCGAGCTGCGTCGTCCACGACGTCCTGGTCCGCGGCGAGGACGACGAACTGCTCCTGCGATCCCGCCACGTCACCCACGACCACGTCTTCCCCGCCTGAGCGCCGGAGACGTCGGCACCGACCGAGCACGGGAATGCCGAAGGGCCGGCCTCTCCCGAGACCGGCCCTTCTGAGCTGCTCACACGTTGAAGCGGAACTCCACCACGTCCCCGTCCTGCATGACGTAGTCCTTGCCCTCCATCCGCGCCTTCCCCTTCGCGCGGGCCTCCGCCACCGAACCGGTCTCCACCAGGTCGGCGAAGGAGATGACCTCCGCCTTGATGAAGCCCTTCTGGAAGTCGGTGTGGATGACGCCGGCGGCCTCGGGGGCGGTGGCGCCCTTCTTGATGGTCCAGGCGCGGGATTCCTTGGGGCCGGCCGTGAGGTAGGTCTGCAGGCCGAGGGTGTTGAAGCCGACGCGGGCGAGGGTCGCGAGGCCGGGCTCGTCGGCGCCCACCGACTCCAGCAGCTCCATCGCGTCCTCCTCGTCGAGCTCGGCGAGGTCGGCCTCCAGCTTGGCGTTGAGGAAGATCGCCTCGGCGGGGGCGACCAGGGCGCGCTGCTCGTCCTTGAAGTCCTCGTCGACCAGCTCGTCCTCGTCCACGTTGAAGACGTAGAGGAAGGGCTTCGTCGTCAGGAGGTGCAGGTCGTGCAGGAGCTCCTCGTTGCCGGAGCCCTGGACGATGCCCGCGGAGAACAGCGTGTCGCCCTTGTCCAGGATCTCCTTGGCCTCCTCGACGGCCTTGACCTTCGGCGCGATGTCCTTCTTGATCCGCGACTCCTTCTGGAGCCGGGGCAGGACCTTCTCGATGGTCTGGAGGTCGGCGAGGATCAGCTCGGTGTTGATCGTCTCGATGTCGTCCTTGGGCGAGACCTTGCCGTCGACGTGGACGACGTTCTCGTCCTTGAAGGCGCGGATGACCTGGCAGATCGCGTCGGACTCACGGATGTTCGCCAGGAACTTGTTGCCCAGGCCCTCACCCTCGGACGCACCCCGCACGATGCCGGCGATGTCGACGAAGTCGACGGTCGCCGGGAGGATCCGCTGGGAACCAAAGATCTCGGCCAACTTGGTCAGGCGCGCGTCCGGGACGCCCACCACACCGACGTTCGGCTCGATCGTGGCGAACGGGTAGTTGGCCGCCAGCACGTCGTTCTTGGTCAGGGCGTTGAACAGGGTCGACTTGCCGACATTCGGCAGACCGACGATTCCGATCGTGAGCGACACGTTGCGACTTCCCGTACGTGAGAGGACTTCAGGGGCTGGCTGGGGCCCGGTCCTTCTTCGATCTTCGATGCAGATGATGCAGATGCACGGGCCGATCCACCAGTCTACGGCGTACCGGAGCGGACCCCGGCGGCCGAGTGCCCTCGTCTCGAACACGTGGCCAAGGTCGACCCCAGGGCGTGTCTGAGGGCCGATTCACCACATAAACCGACCTAGGTTGGTCCAGTGGAGCCAGACAGGGCGCGACCTGCCGGGTATGACTCGCGACGCGTTACGCCGCCTCCGTTGCCGCCACAGGCGGCGCGGGGTGGGGGTGGTGCGGGGCGGGGCCAGGGCGGGTTCGCGCGGGGTGAGCGCGGGTTCGCGCCGGACGGGGACAGTGTGGAGCGGGGCGAAGGTCGTACGAGGCGCGGCGCGGGCGGGTTCGCGCGAGGTGGGGGCGGCGGCGCCGCAAGGGGTGTGAGCGGTTCGGACCGGTCCGTCTGGCCGCCCCGGTCATCCGGGTCCGCGCCGGCGGCACGGCCCTCCCGCCCCGCCCGGCCATCCCGAGCCGCCTCATCCGCCCAGCCCGCCGCCCGGTCGCCCCGGCCCGTCTCCCAGCGCCGCCCGGGTACGGCCCCGGCGGCAGCGGTGGTACGGCGGCCCGGGACGTCTCCCGCGCCGCAGGCTGTGCGCCGGTTTCCCAACCCCCGGCTCACCGGCCTGGGCGGCGGCCTGTTCTGCAGTGCCGTGATGTTCCTGCTCGGCCACCTCGACGCGCTGCTGTTCGGGTCGTCACTCACGGTGTACAGCGTGCTGTTCCTGCCGGTGTGCGTGCTGACCGCGGTCTGGGTGCGCAGGGGCGACCTGATGACCGCGCCGGTGGTCGTGCCGATCGCCTTCGCCGTGGGGCTGGTTCCGGTGGCCGACCAGGGCGGGGGGATCGGCGGTCACCTGATGGGGATCGTGACCGCCCTCGCCACTCAGGCCGGGTGGCTGTACGGGGGGACGCTGATCACCGGTCTCATCGTGACCGTACGAAGGGTCCGTCTGATGGTGCGCAGGGCGGCGGCCCGCCGCCGGTCCGTGTGAGCGTCGCCAGTCGCCCTTCAGCCATCCTTTTCGGCCGTCCTTCAGCCGTCCTGGAGCCGTCCCTCAGCCGTCCTTCTCCGCCGCCCGCATCGCCGCCCCCACGATCCCCGCGTTGTTCTGCAGCTGCGCCGGGACGATCTCCGCCTTGATGCCCTCGATGTAGTGCAGGAACTTGTGGGACTTGCGGCTCACCCCGCCGCCGATGATGAACAGCTCCGGGGAGAACAGCATCTCGACATGGGCGAGGTACTTCTGGACGCGGTGGGCCCAGTGCTCCCAGGTCAGCTCCTCGTCCTCCTTGGCTTTGCTGGAGGCGCGCTTCTCGGCGTCGTGGCCGTGGAGTTCGAGGTGGCCCAGCTCGGTGTTGGGGACCAGGGCGCCGTCGACGAACAGCGCGCTGCCGATGCCCGTGCCGAAGGTGAGGAGGATCACGGTGCCTCTGCGGTCGCGGCCCGCGCCGAAGTGCATCTCGGCCACGCCGGCCGCGTCCGCGTCGTTGACCACCGTCACCGGGAGGCCGCCGAGGCGCTCGCTGAACAACGCGCGCGCGTCGGTGTCGATCCAGCTTCTGTCGACGTTCGCCGCCGTACGGATCGTGGATCCGTCGGTGACCACGCCGGGGAACGTCAGCCCGACCGGCCCCGCCCAGCCGTAGTGCTCGACGACCTGCTTCACGCCGTCGGCCACCCCGTCGGGAGTGGCCGGTTGCGGAGTGAGCACCTTGAAGCGCTCCTGGGCGAGATCGCCCCTGTCCAGATCCACCGGGGCGCCCTTGATCCCGGATCCACCGATGTCCAAGCCGAAGATCTGCATGGCCCTACGTTACGACGCGGGACTGACGGTCACTCCCCGGAGTCGCCGGAGCCACCATCGGCCCCCGTGCGCTCGGCGATCAGCGCCGCCGCCTCCTCGCGCAGATCGCGGCGCAGCTCCTTCGGCAGGGAGAAGGTGATGGACTCCTCGGCCGCCTTGACGAGCTCGACGTCGCCGTAGCCGCGCTGGGCGAGCCACTCCAGGACCTCCTCGACGAGCACCTCCGGGACGGACGCGCCGGAGGTGACGCCCACCGTCGTCACGCCCTCCAGCCAGGCCTCGTCGATCTCGCTCGCGAAGTCCACGAGGTAGGCCTCGCGCGAGCCGGCCAGCTTGGCGACCTCGACCAGCCGCTTGGAGTTGGAGGAGTTGCGCGAGCCGACCACGATGACCAGCTCGGCCTCGGCGCCCATCTGCTTCACCGCGAGCTGGCGGTTCTGCGTGGCGTAGCAGATGTCGTCGCTGGGCGGGGAGATCAGCTGCGGGAACTTCTCCTTCAGCGCGTCGACGGTCTCCATGGTCTCGTCGACGGACAGGGTGGTCTGGGACAGCCACACGATCTTCGACGGGTCACGGACCTCGACCTTGGCGACGTCGGCCGGGCCGTCGACGAGCTGGATGTGGTCGGGGGCCTCGCCGGACGTACCGATGACCTCTTCGTGGCCCTCGTGCCCGATCAGGAGGATGTCGTAGTCCTCGTTGGCGAAGCGGACGGCTTCCTTGTGGACCTTGGTGACCAGCGGGCAGGTCGCGTCGATGGTGGCGAGTTGGCCGCGCGCGGCCTCCTCGTGGACGACGGGGGCCACGCCGTGCGCCGAGAACATCACGATGTTGCCCGGCGGCACCTCCTCCGTGCGCTCGACGAAGACGGCGCCCTTCTTCTCCAGGGTCTGTACGACGTACTTGTTGTGGACGATCTCGTGCCGGACGTACACCGGAGCGCCGTACTGCTCCAGGGCTTTCTCGACGGCGATCACGGCGCGGTCCACACCCGCGCAGTAGCCACGGGGGGCGGCGAGCAGGACACGGCGGCCAGACGAAGCAGTCATGCGTCCCATCGTAAGGGTGCGTTCGGGGGGTCGAAGATCGCGTGGGTATCGCGTGGGTGACGGGTTGGTGGGGAGACTGACGGCAGGCTGTGAGGGGTGGGAAACGGCGCGACGGGTGGGGCACCGGCTCAGGTGTGGGCACTCAGCCCGTCTGGGGGCTGCCCACCCGCGCCGGGCAGGCCCTCGGCTGGGGCTCCCGGTTGGGCTGGGCCGTGTTGTCGGTGGTGGCCGTTACGCTCGGCGCATGGCTGTGAACACGTCTCCCGAATCGCCCCTGCCCGTCGGTGAGGTGTCGCGGCTCATCGGGGGGTGGATCGATCGGCTCGGGGCGGTGTGGGTCGAGGGACAGATCACGCAGTTGTCGCGGCGGCCCGGCGCCGGCGTGGTGTTTCTGACGTTGCGGGATCCGTCGTACGACATCTCCGTCAGCGTGACCTGCTATCGGCAGGTCTTCGACGCCGTCGCCGGCGTGGTGAGCGAGGGCGCCCGCGTCGTCGTACTCGCCAAGCCCGAGTGGTACGCGCCCCGTGGCCAGCTCTCCCTGCGCGCCACCGAGATAAAGCCCGTCGGCGTCGGCGAGCTCCTCGCCCGGCTGGAGATGCTGAAGAAGGCCCTTGCCGCAGAGGGGCTGTTCGCGCCGGAGCGGAAGAAGCCGCTGCCCTTCCTCCCCCAGCTGATCGGCCTGGTCTGCGGACGCGCCTCCGCCGCCGAGCGGGACGTGCTGGAGAACGCCCGCCACCGCTGGCCCGCCGTCCGCTTCGAGGTGCGCAACGTCCCCGTGCAGGGCGTGCACGCCGTACCGCAGGTCGTGCAGGCGGTGAAGGAGCTCGACGAGATCGACGACGTGGATGTGATCATCGTCGCCCGCGGGGGCGGGAGCGTCGAGGATCTGCTGCCCTTCTCCGACGAGCAGCTGGTGCGGGCCGTCGCCTCGTGTCGTACGCCGGTCGTGTCCGCCATCGGGCACGAGCCCGACAATCCCCTCCTCGACCACGTCGCCGACCTGCGCGCCTCCACTCCGACCGACGCGGCCAAGAAGGTCGTGCCGGACGTGGGCGAGGAGTACGAGCGGGTGCGGATGCTGCGTGACCGGGCCCGGCGGTGTGTCGAGGCGTACATCGACCGGGAGGAGCGCGGGCTCGCGCATGCCCTCGCGCGGCCCTCGATAGAGGATCCGCACCGGATGATCGACGAGCGCGCGGATCATGTGGCCTCGCTCCTCGACCGCAGCCGCCGCTGCCTCGGCCACCTCCTGGACCGCGCCGAGTCGGAGCTGACGCACACGCACGCGCGTGTGGTGGCCCTCTCCCCCGCGGCGACCCTGAAGCGCGGGTATGCGGTGCTGCAGAAGGCCGACGGGCATGTGGTCCGGGACCCGGGCGAGGTGACGGCGGACGAGGCGCTGCGCGCGCGGGTCGCCGAGGGTGAGTTCTCCGTACGAGTCGATGGATCAAGCAGTCGAGTCGATGGATCAAGCGATGCACGTAGCGATGCATAGGGTGGGCGAATGACCAGCAAGGTGGAAGAGGCCCTCGGGTACGAGCAGGCCCGGGACGAGCTGATCGAGGTCGTACGGCGGCTGGAGGCGGGCGGTACGACGCTGGAGGAGTCCCTCGCGCTGTGGGAGCGGGGCGAGGAGCTGGCCAAGGTGTGCCGGCGCTGGCTGGACGGGGCACGGGCGCGGCTGGACGCGGCGCTGGCCGAGGAGGCCGTGGCCGAGGCCGAGCAGGAAGACGGCGAGGACGGCTCCTGACGCCAGGACGGTGTTGTGAGGCGGATCACCACGCCCCGCTTTTTGTTGAAGCTTGAACTTGTCTCGCGTACCGTCGACGACGACAACCGGTCCCCGGTCCGTTTAACTCCGGGGTCCGTTTCACGCGCACGCCGCACACCCCGAGAAGGTTCACGCATGTCTCTCGTTCTTGACTCCGCCGCCCAGGACCTGCTGTTCCGCGAGGCCCGCACCGCGAACAGCTTCACCGACGAGCCGGTGACCGAAGAGCAGGTCCAGGCGATCTACGACCTGGTCAAGTACGGCCCCACCGCCTTCAACCAGACCCCGCTGCGCATCACCCTGGTCCGCTCCGCCGAGGCCCGTGAGCGCCTGGTGCAGCACATGGCCGAGGGCAACCAGGCCAAGACCGCCGCCGCCCCGCTGGTCGCGATCCTGTCCGCGGACAACGAGTTCCACGAGGAGCTGCCGGCCCTCTTCCCGGCGTTCCCGCAGGCCAAGGACCTCTTCTTCAGCGAGCGCGCGGCCCGCGAGAACGCCGCCTCGCTGAACGCCGCTCTGCAGGCCGCGTACTTCATCGTCGGCGTCCGCGCCGCCGGGCTGGCCGCCGGCCCGATGACCGGCTTCGACTTCGAGGGCGTCCGCAAGGAGTTCCTGGACGACGACCACACCCCGCTGATGGTCGTCAACATCGGCAAGCCGGGCCCCGACGCCTGGTACCCGCGCTCCCCGCGCCTGGAGTTCGACGAGGTCATCACCACGGTCTGACCGACCCGAGCACCCAGCGGGCGCCGAGCCCGCGCACCCGAAAGGCCCCCGGCGGTGTCGCCGGGGGCCTTTCGTCGTCAGCCAGGTCGCGCGGGGCGGTCACTCCGCCTTGAGCGCCTTCGCCATCTGCGTCAGCTGATCGAACGACCCCGTGCCCGCCACCACGGTGGTCGCGCCCTTCTCCTGGTGCACGAGCGCGTCGTAGCGGCCGCCCGTGTACCGCGTCCACGTCCGGCCGCCGATCTCCTCGGTGACCTTGGTCGCCTGCCCGCCCTGGGTGGCCTCCTCCAGGAACGTCGCCGGCTTCTCGGCCGACTGCTCGACCTGCACGTACTCCCCGCCCGGGGTCTGGAAGCCGACGTGCCAGGCGTCGAAGTCGTCGCCCTTGAAGCGGACGGACGTCGCCTTCCAGGTGTCGGGCAGCCCCTGGGGTGCGACCACGGGGTAGGACGCCGCGCGGCGGGCCGTGAGCAGCTCGACGCGGTAGTCGACCCGCGGGAGGTCGGGAGCGCCGTCCTCATGGGGGACGAAGAGATAGATGACTCCCGCCGCGAGCACGGTCACTCCCAGGGAGAGGACCATGTTCCGGACCGACTTCTGCTTGCCGTTCGAACCTGCCACGCCCCCTATCGTCGCAGGTGCCCCGCCTGCTCATCCGTGGGGCCCCCTGCTCATACTGCCCGCCCGAGGATAGAGTCAGGGCCGTCACCCTCATCCGGCCGTCGTCGTATCAGAAAGGTGCGCCTCGATGACCGAGAATCATCATCATCTGCCGTCCGAGCTCGAAGTACCCAGCGAAGCCCCCGACCGCAACCTCGCCCTGGAACTGGTCCGCGTGACCGAAGCCGCGGCGATGGCCGCGGGCCGCTGGGTGGGGCGCGGCGACAAGAACGGCGCCGACGGTGCCGCGGTGCGCGCCATGCGGACCCTCGTCTCCACCGTGTCGATGAACGGCGTGGTCGTCATCGGCGAGGGCGAGAAGGACGAGGCACCGATGCTCTTCAACGGGGAGCGCGTCGGCGACGGGACCGGGCCGGAGTGCGACATCGCCGTCGACCCGATCGACGGGACCACCCTGACCGCGAAGGGCATGCCCAACGCGATCGCCGTGCTGGCCGCGGCCGACCGGGGCTCCATGTTCGACCCGTCGGCCGTCTTCTACATGGACAAGCTGGTCACCGGCCCCGAGGCCGCCGACTTCGTCGACATCAACGCGCCCGTGTCCGTGAACATCCGCCGGGTCGCGAAGGCGAAGCGGTCCACGCCGGAGGACGTCACCGTCGTCATCCTCGACCGGCCTCGCCACGAGGGCATCATCAAGGAGATCCGGGATGCCGGTGCGCGCATCAAGCTGATCTCCGACGGCGATGTCGCGGGGTCCATCTACGCACTGCGCGAGGGCACCGGCGTCGACATGCTGCTCGGCATCGGCGGTACGCCGGAGGGGATCATCTCGGCCTGTGCCGTGAAGTGCCTCGGCGGCACCATCCAGGGCAAGCTGTGGCCGAAGGACGACGAGGAGCGGCAGCGGGCGATCGACGCCGGGCACGACCTCGACCGGGTGCTGCTCACCGACGACCTGGTCGCCGGGGACAACGTGTTCTTCGTCGCGACCGGGATCACCGACGGTGAGCTGCTGCGGGGCGTGCGGTACCGGTCGGAGACCGCGACCACCGACTCGATCGTGATGCGGTCGAAGTCGGGGACGGTGCGGCGGATTGAATCCGAGCACCGACTGAGCAAGCTGCGGGCTTACAGCGCGATCGACTTCGACAGGGCGAAGTAGCGCTTAGTGGCGTTGGGCGCCCCCGGTGCGGAGGGGGCGCCCATTTTGTTTGCCGGTTATCCCGCCTGCGCTATGCGGTTCGTCGCGCGTGCCGCCTTCTTCAGTTCCATTTCGCGGCGGCGGCGCCTTGCCAGGACCACTCGGCGTTCTGCTGCGGTGAGGCCGCCCCAGACGCCGTACGGTTCGGGCTGGAGAAGGGCATGTTCGCGGCACTCGACCATGACCGGACAGCGGGCGCAGACTCGCTTGGCCGCCTCCTCGCGGGAGAGGCGGGCCGCGGTCGGCTCCTTTGAGGGGGCGAAGAACAGGCCGGCCTCGTCGCGGCGGCACACGGCCTCCGTATGCCACGGGGCGTCTTGGTCCCTGTCTCGCACTGGCACCCGCTGGGCCGGAACGGCAGCTACCTGCAGGGACGAATGCGGCGGTTGCAGCACGGTCTACTCCTGACGACGGCTTCGCGAGCGAGAGACGATGCAGCAAGGTCTACCCGCTGTACGCGCGCCTATGCAGTCAGTTCCGAACCGCTGGATTTCGGGGGGTCCTGCGCACCGCTGTGCGGCGTCGGCAACGGCCGCGGAGCCGGGACGGAGGCGGTCGATTCACAACCGTCAATGATCCAGATGCTTGCGCAAACTCCTGTCGACCTTGCGCTGAACGCGATCGAGGATGTCCGCGACGATCTTCCCCCGCTTCGGCCGGCCCTCGATGTTGCCGAGCACGGCCCAGCCGTCGACATGGACGACCGGCGCCTCGGGGTCCTCCGCGTCGACGTGGTCCACCTCGAAGTTGCCGAGGACACCGCCGCCCGTGCCGCGCAGCGAGACGTTCTCCGGGACGCGGACCTCGACGTTGCCGAAGACCGAGAACGCCCGGATCACGACGTGCTGGTACTCGAAGAGCGCCTCGCTGAGGTCTATCTCCACACTGCCGAAGATCGCGTACGCATGGATACGGCGGCCCGCGCGCCAGCGGCCCCGGCGGACGGCGCTGCTGAAGACCGCGACCACGTTCTCGTCGGGGTCGGCCGGGATCGCGCCGGGGGCGGGGCGGCCGGGGGCGGGCACATGGGGTACGCGGCGCTCGTGGGCCGCGGGCAGGTCCCGTATGAAGACGTCCAGCTCACCGACCGTCTTCGCCGTCAGCACGCCCTCGACGCGCTCGGCGTGCTCCTCGGCGGTGAGGCGGCCCTCGGCCAGGGCGTCGCGCAGGATGTCGGCGATCCGGTCGCGATCGGCGTCGGAGGCACGCAGCTCGGTGGCGGCAGCGGGTGCGGTCTGCTTCTGAAGGTCCACGGCAGCAGGGTACTCAAACACGATAGATCGCGATACCCCTGTGGATGACGAACAGGATGTCGAACTGAGCCTTACCTCACAAGCTTCCGGCCTCGGACAGGTTCTACGCTGATGAGGCCGCCAATGGAGGCGGCAGCCGTCTGTCGAGTGAGGAATGGGCTGAGATGCCTGAGTTCGCGTACACCGATCTGCTCCCCATGGGAGAGGACACCACCCCGTACCGGCTGGTGACCTCCGAGGGTGTCTCCACCTTCGAGGCCGACGGGCGGACGTTCCTCAAGGTCGAGCCCGAGGCGCTGCGCAAGCTGGCCGAGGAGGCCATCCACGACATCCAGCACTATCTGCGGCCCGCGCACCTGGCTCAGCTGCGGCGCATCATCGACGACCCCGAGGCGTCCAGCAACGACAAGTTCGTCGCCCTGGACCTGCTGAAGAACGCGAACATCGCGGCCGCCGGCGTGCTCCCCATGTGCCAGGACACCGGTACGGCGATCGTGATGGGCAAGCGCGGGCAGAACGTGCTGACCGAGGGCGGCGACGAAGAGGCCCTGTCGCGCGGCATCTACGACGCATACCTGAACCTCAACCTGCGCTACTCGCAGATGGCTCCGCTCACCATGTGGGACGAGAAGAACACCGGCTCCAACCTGCCCGCGCAGATCGAGCTGTACGCCACCGACGGCGGCGCCTACAAGTTCCTCTTCATGGCGAAGGGCGGCGGCTCGGCCAACAAGTCGTTCCTCTACCAGGAGACGAAGGCCGTCCTGAACGAGGCCTCCATGATGAAGTTCCTGGAGGAGAAGATCCGCTCGCTGGGTACGGCCGCCTGTCCGCCGTACCACCTGGCGATCGTGGTGGGCGGTACGTCCGCCGAGTACGCGCTGAAGACCGCGAAGTACGCCTCCGCGCACTACCTGGACGAGATCCCGGCCGAGGGCTCGCCGCTCGGGCACGGCTTCCGGGACAAGGAGCTGGAGGAGAAGGTCTTCGAGCTGACGCAGAAGATCGGGATCGGCGCGCAGTTCGGCGGCAAGTACTTCTGCCACGACGTGCGGGTGGTGCGGCTGCCGCGGCACGGTGCCTCCTGCCCCGTCGCCATCGCCGTCTCCTGCTCCGCCGACCGTCAGGCCGTCGCGAAGATCACCGCGGAGGGCGTCTTCCTGGAGCAGCTGGAGACCGACCCGGCGCGTTTCCTGCCGGAGACGACGGACGAGCACCTGGAGCAGGACGGTGACGTCGTCAAGATCGACCTGAACCAGCCGATGGAGTCGATCCTTGCCGAGCTGACCAAGTACCCGGTGAAGACCCGCCTTTCGCTCACCGGTCCGCTGGTCGTGGCCCGCGACATCGCGCACGCCAAGATCAAGGAGCGGCTGGACGCGGGCGAGGAGATGCCGCAGTACCTGAAGGACCACCCGGTGTACTACGCCGGGCCGGCGAAGACGCCGGAGGGCTACGCGTCCGGCTCCTTCGGCCCGACGACGGCCGGCCGTATGGACTCCTACGTCGAGCAGTTCCAGGCCGCGGGCGGCTCCAAGGTGATGCTGGCGAAGGGCAACCGCAGCAAGCAGGTCACCGACGCGTGCGGCACCCACGGCGGCTTCTACCTGGGCTCCATCGGCGGGCCCGCCGCCCGTCTCGCCCAGGACTGCATCAAGAAGGTCGAGGTCGTCGAGTACGAGGAGCTCGGCATGGAGGCCGTCTGGAAGATCGAGGTCGAGGACTTCCCGGCGTTCATCGTGGTCGACGACAAGGGCAACGACTTCTTCAGCCCGCAGCAACTCTCTCAGCCGACCTTCACCAGCATCCCGGTGCGTGGTCCCGGCTTGGGCTGACCCGACAGTGACGCCCCCACAGAGAGCCCCCGGCCGTCGGCTGGGGGCTCTCTGTGCAAGCGCCCATCTCACCCGCGACCGGCCCACACAAGCCCGCGTGGGACCTCACTCGGGGCAGGGCGCGACCACGGCCGCAACGGTCTGGGCCACGGGTGTATGCAAGAACGCGCATAGTCGCCTGAATGCATAGACGCTCCTCGGCGGCCCCTCGTACCGTCGTATGCGACGGCCCAACCGGGGCCACGAATCAGGGGGTTTCGCAATGGCACGCGAGGAACTGACTCGGCACACCGGAAACGGCAATGGCGAGTGCGGTGAGGATGACTGCCCGAACGTGTACCGCACGGAGCGAGGATCGTTCGTCATACAGGGCGACGTCTCCGACGCCTTCACACCGCCCACGGGTGAGGGGCTGGTGGAGATCCCGGAATCGGTTCTGAGGGAGGCTGTCCGTGCTCTTGGATGGTGACGAGTGGCGGGCAATGTTCCGAGGGGTCCAGTCGGAAGCGTGGCGACTGGAGACTCTGCCTCAATACCTCGTACCCCAGGAGTCCGGAGAAATCGAAGCCTTCCGCGCGGGTAAGCGTGTCGACCCGCACACGTACTCGTCCGCCTACACGGAAGACCTGAAGCGGCTACGAGGTGAAGGCAAGCGAAAGGGGCGGGTGCACGTCGTGGCCCAACCGCTTTCCGAATACCTCCGATTCGAGTTCTCGCGGTACTACACGCCGCATGTGTTGGCCGGGGAAGACATCCGAATCCTCGATGTGACAGAACGAGAGAACCCCTTGCAAGGGATTCAAGACTTCTGGCTCTTCGACCGGTCCACGGTCGTTCTCATGCACTACGAGGAAGACGGAACGCAGATCGGTCGAGAGCTGTACGGGGGAGATCCCGCCCCGTTCGTCGAGTACCAGCGAATCGCCGAGGCCGAGTCAATGCCGTTTCTGGAGTACGTGAAGGGGTGACGTTCGAACCCGAGCAGCTAGGCCAGTCCAGTCAAGAACTGGCCTCGAAGCTCCGAGAACTACGCAAACAAGCCGGACTCTCAGGGGTCCGGCTTGCTGCGCGCTGCAACATGTCTCAATCCAAGGTGAGCAGGATTGAGAACGGGAAAGTACGGCCGTCCCTGGTGGACGTCGAGCAAATCTTGAGAGCACTCGACGCGCCACCGAGCATGATCGAGGAAGTCTCGGCTCTCGCCAGAATGGCGAATACCGAATGGCGGAACCTTCGAGAGCTACGCCGAAAAGGACTGGGAACAAGACAGGCCGAACTGAAGGCGCTCGAAGCGTCCTCGACGCACATGCGCTACTTCCTGCTATCCATGGTCACCGGTCTTCTTGCCACTCCGGAATACGTTCGGGCAAGCCTCGCCCATTCCCCGGCAGACACCAGTAAAGCCATTGCAGGGAAGCTGGAAAGGCAAGCCGTTCTCTATGACGCCTCGAAGCGGTTCACGTTCATTCTGACGGAACAAGCGATTCGCTGGCCCGTTGTCGCGCCCCTGGCATTGGCCGAGCAGATGGACAGGATTTCCTCACTGAGCTATCTCCCGAACGTGCGTATTGGCCTGATACCCGTCGGCGCGTCCACCCCTAGAACACCCCTGAACACATTCACGATCTACGACGTATCCTTGACCGTCATTGAGACATCAGCCGGAAGTCTCGTCCTACGTGACAGCCGCGATATTCAGAGCTTCCTCGATGAGTTCTCCGGTTACGAGGAATGCGCACTGTTTGGTGAAGAAGCCAGGGCGAAACTCTCGGAGTGGTCGGCTCTCTGCCGTTCATGATCTTTAGTCCACAACGCGACTCGGGCCCAAACCCCTCCACGCTCACCCTTACCTTTGATGGGCTACCAAAGCGGAGGGAACAGCGGATGACCATCACCATGCAGGAGGAAGCCCCGGCCCCAAAGGTGATGCGCTGGAATTGGACCCGTCACCCGAAGTGCGTTGCGCTGGCACGCTCCCAGTTGCGCAAATACCTCCGACACTGGAACGCCGAGGACCTGACCGATCCTGCCGTTCTCCTTCTCTCCGAGCTAGTGACGAACTCTGTACGCCATGCGCGGGTATCGCCAGGGCGTGAGATTGAGACCGTATTCGAGGTCACCGAGGAACGGCTACGAGTCGAAGTCTCAGACGCCTCGAACCAGGTTCCCATCATGCGCCATGTCGACGATAGCGAAGAAGAAGGCAGAGGCTTGTCCCTTGTCGCCACTGTTGCCAGTCGATGGGGCACAGACCCACGAATGGTGAACGGGCAATACGCGGTCGGTAAGACAGTGTGGTTTGAGATCGACCGGAAGGCGGACGCGTGAGCCGCGCGGTATACCGCTTCATCGACTACGTGACGAGACAGGACCCAACCGGGGAACTGTCCTGGTCTGCTGTTTGCGTTTCCGGCGACGAAGCTGATTGCGGAGCTTCCTCGGGTGAGATAGGCGAAGAGACGGCCGTCAAATGGATGGCCGAGCACACCCGAGAAACAGGACACAACCGCTATCGGCGAACCTTCGTTGATTACGCCACGGTAGAGCCACAGAGATGAAATGGAGCCCTCAGCCGGCCCGCCAGGCCGAGGTAAATCCAATCACTTCGCCGAGTCAGGATAAGCCATTAGGCGGGCCGTACGCGCCTTCAAACCCTCGGCCAGAAGCCACGTCATACGGGCGCGCTTCTGCTCCGCCTCGAAACGCTTCCTGGCCATCCGGTGGATTAGCTCGTTCACTTTTCCCCTTTGGCCCTATGTGGATTCCATCGAGCAAGCTTCAGGTGCCTTCGCGTTATGCACAGCTTTCCGCCCTGACAGGCATTCTCGAAGATCGGATAGAAGCCTTTGCGGCGGTATTCATTCGCCATGAGATAGCGTTTGATGTTGGCTTCGTGGCAACCGATTTGAGCCCGAGGTTCGCCGTCCCAGCTCACCTGGCCAAGCCAGATACGGCATTGGGTTTCGGAGTCAAACTCAGTCTGGGAGCGAATCCAATCAATATGGTTCATCGGTTCACCTCCACGGGTTCGATTACGGAACCGCCCAGCTTTCGAACTACGTTCCGTGCGGCAAAGTGCTCCTTCATGAACGCCTTCCAAAAGGCGTTTCTGCCTCTTCGGCTGTTCTCTTCCTGGGTGACCGCTTCAAGGTGGGCGGGATTCCAACAGTTCCTAACGCCGCACAGATGGTCGATCGTGAAACCGTCCGGGATACGTCGACCGAACGCTTTGTAAGCCTCGCGGTGCACATAAAGCTGCGTCCCACCGGAAGTGAAACGGCCGTACCCGTCCGGCGTGCGGTACTGCTCCCAAGTCCAGCAGCCGCCCTCAGAATCGGGCCAAATGGCGGACCTTTCTCGGAAGTAAGTACGAACGGCGGACTTGTCATCAAGGTTAAGGAACGTTCTCATCGGGTTTTCCTTCAGGATGGGTTTCTGGGAAGAAACGCAGGGCGGGAGTTTTGGCTAGATTGGGCAGCACTTAGAAAGCAAAAAAGAGAGAGTCGGCGCGGGGACAGGGGGCCGTCAAAACCCTGTCCCCGAACCTCTTCTACACGCCTCTGTCGAGGCTCTGACCGTCACAGCAAGAAAACGGTCCGACAAACCCCCGGCGGTCCAAACCGGGGGAGCTAGGCGGCGCCTAGGCAAGAAACCTGAATGTCACGCTGATTAGCTAGCGGCAGCCTTGACAATCTGGACCGAAGTGGATTCGGCCAGGCTCACACCAGCAACGCGCATCGTGAGCTTGAAACCGACCTGGTCGGAATCAAAGCGTGCATCCTCGCTAACCTTGATCGTGGCATTCCGGCGAATACCGACGATCAGCCGGGAACTGTCAGCAACAATCACCGTCTTCGCCGGAAGGTGGCCAGAAGTCAGAACCGGAAGGCCCCATGCCGTAGAGGCAGGGGATTCGGTCGGAGAGCCACCCTGGTAAGTACCGGAACCGGACGCCTTCTCCTTACGGAGTGCAGCAGCCATATCGGTACTCGCCCAAACGACCGACGGAGCGCCGTTGGTAGCCTCAATACGGGCCACGGCATCGGCCAAGTCGTCATACTTCACAACAGTGTTGCCGGCCGTGAGCGTAGTCGTCACACCCTGGGCAATGATGCCCTTGATCGGGTCAGTCAGACCGCCGGTGAAGGCGTCCTTATCGAAACGCAGACTTGCATCCCGAAGAAGGTTCTGACCGATGATGTTCCGCAGATCCAGGCGGGAATCCTCCAGCACCTCGGAAGAGGCCCACTGGATACGCCCAATCTTCTTCGCAGGGAAAGTCAGCGATCCCCACGTCATCGTGCCCTCAGGAATCGTGGCAAGCTCATCCACATATCCCTCACCGCTGGACGCAGTGAGCTGCGGCACCTGAAGATTGTCAGACTCGAAACTCAGAACGTTCTCGGAGGGAAGCGCACGCAGGAAAGTCGACTTCGCCTT
The DNA here is from genome assembly GCF_028736035.1 of Streptomyces sp. T12. Taxonomy (NCBI): domain Bacteria; kingdom Bacillati; phylum Actinomycetota; class Actinomycetes; order Kitasatosporales; family Streptomycetaceae; genus Streptomyces; species Streptomyces sp. T12. The sequence continues at coordinate 6,920,660 of NZ_CP117866.1, read as the reverse complement.
CAGAATGTCCACATACTTGCCCGCCATCTGATCGGGCACGGTGTAGCCGCCCGCAGACGGAACGCTTCCCTGCGTCGCTACACGGTACTCATTAAGCGACGACATTAGGGCCCGCCACTCGTCCGAGTCGCCAGGCAGCCCGGAACCGCCGATCGGCATAACAAGCGCCCCGGCCTTCTCCGCTATGGCGCGAACCTCGGCTTCACGGTCAAGTCTCGCCCGATCCTCGCGCGCATCAATGGCGCGCAGCTCCATGTACTTCAGAGTTTCAGCGATCGAATCGCGAGTCTCGGCGGAATCCGTCCCGTTCGGGCCGTTGACCGCAGCCAGAATCTCGGTACGCGCCATGCGCTCTTCAGCCGGAATTGAATTGATCACGGCGGCCACCTCACGGGCGGTAAGGCCGCGATCCTCGGCCTCGGCAGTCTCAAGTATCTTACGAAGCTCAGGCTTCATTGTGTGGTTTCCTCTTCGGGTCAGGGCCAGGAAGCGGCCATGCAAAAGCGGCCCGACACCCGGAATGGGTGGGGCCGCTTGAATTAGGGCGGGGCTATTCAGTTAGAACGGCGGAGTATGGGCTATGCGCCTAAGCTCCGCTTGCTCGACGCACCGAACTCGACGCCGAACTTTCCGCGCTAGGGCGCGGCAGTCATCCGAACAGTGCCGGGGTGGCCTCCCCGGGCCGTACTCCGTGGCAAATTCCTGCTCGCAGGTCCAGCAGCGAAGCCGTACCGTGTTGTCCATCTTTGATCTCCCTCGAATGGTGAGCGGGGGCGCAGCATTCGGAAGTGGATATGCGAAGCGGCCCGGTCCACGGCCTTTTGAAGCCATGGAAACCGGACCGCTACCGCTGCGGCACCGCCCGTGCCCTTCCCGTGCCCCCGACCCCGAAGGGATCGAAGTCTCTTTGCGTCTTATATAGACCTGTCAGATCGGCCGAATACTGACACCGAAAATGCTGTGACGTCGGTCACTACCTGGGTAGGTATGCCATCCGATTACTGCCAGCGGTGGCGCTTACCTTCCCGTCGAAGTCGCCAAGAATCCTTGTGCGCGCCCTACGGCGGTTCTCTAGCCACCGCTCGACCTCGGCGGCCTGAGCGTCCGGGCAAGCCGCCGTAGGCCGCTCGCAGTGCTTGCAATAGATGTCCTTCATGGACCCTCCACGCCTTGATATGTCGAAATACGAGGGCATCCGTCGGGATGCATGAGAATTCGTTGAAATGCATGAATTCCCACGAACCTAGGCGAACCCCCGCGCGTTCAAGCGAAGGGAAGGCGGCGGGTCTGGAGAAGGCAAGCCTGAAACTTTTGAACCTCCCCTCCCTCGGATGTGCATCCGGCAAGATGCCCTTATGGATCAGGAGATAGCTGCGCTGATCGCAGCAGGGTTCGGGCTGTTGGGTGCCGTGGTCGGCGGCGCTGCGGCTGTCTGGGGCGCAAAGATCGGTGCCGAGAGGTCAGCCCATGCCGTCAAGCAGCAGGTACAGGACCAGGCCGCCGCTGAGCATGCTCACTGGCTTCGACAACAACGCTCAGAGGCGTATGAGCAGTTCGAAGACGCCTATAACGAGGTTTCTCGCCTCGTTGAGCTTGGCGAGGAGCAAGATGTTTCCCAGGCTGTAGAGCTGATCCGGACGTTGTATCGGTGGCAAGCAAGAATAGAAATTCTCGGCCCTCCAGCCGTGGCGGAGAGCGCCGAGGGGGTTTTGTCAGTGCTTGGAATGCGACTCGCCGCACTGACGGCTATGCACCGCATGAATTCTGGAGCCGACGGCGTTCCAGATGAAGACTATGTCCGGATGATCAACGGGCTTGTCGATGAAAGCCAATTTCTACCTGATAGATGGCGCGATTACCACCGGGACTTCGTTGCGGCGGCTCAGCAGGTTATGGGATCACATCAGGGGCGGCCGGACGCCGCCGCTTCCTCGCACTCCACCTAGGCCGTTCTGTTGCCTCGGCTGAAGTTGCACGGCCCGCAGGCCGGGCGAAGATTCTCAATGTCATTCGTTCCGCCTCGACTGAGCGGAACGATGTGATCGGCCGTCGTAGCCGGCCTCGCATTTCACATAGAGCAGAGAGGCTGAGCCGCAAGGATTGCGGCCCGAGCCTTCAGGTATTGAGTGTTGTAACCGCGCGCCCAGGGCGAAGGGCGCGTGTGCTTTCTCTTCTGCTCCCGTCGCTTCGCTCCGGCCGAGGTGCATAGCTCACACCGTGAGCCGAGGGGATAGAGCCGCTTACAGCGGCTGCACATCAGGTAAGGCATAAATAGTCCAAACAGAAGGGGCGCCCTTCGAGGGGCGCCCTGGTGATGCTGCGAGCCTGGCCTACGTTCCTCGGCCAGGGGATGACTAATAGAGATAGAGAGGCAGCGGAGGTTTCCACAGGTCAGAGAAGTATGGGTAACCTTCACAGGGTTACGCGGTAACCGTGGCAGGGTTACGCGGCAGTGCGAAGAGAGTGCACGCGGCAGGATGCCGACCCGAGGCCGTTCTTCTGGAAGTGATGCCCTGGCAGCACAAGGCAGCGTGCGCCCGACTCAGGCCCGATCAGGCCCATGGTCTTGGCTCCGGCTATGGCCTTCTGTACGGCCTGCTTGGCGAGCGCCTGGCCGTACTCTCCGGCAAGGATGGAAGCTAGGTCGCCCTCGGCGAACTCGGCGTGCCCTAGCTGGTTGCCCCATCCGAGGGCAGCGAAGTACACCCGTAGGGCGAGCGGCTTGATCAAAGAGTTGCGCGCTTTCGCTCGGCAGTCGAGCTGAGAAATGGCGCCCCACGGGGCGCCGGGTCCGAATCCAATTTTCAATCTATCCTCGGGCTTAGTTGGCTGCTTGGGTATGTCTACAGCGGCACCCCTGGCGGAATCAAGGGAGGGCGTTTAAACGTCCAGAACGCAGGCGTACGCACGCTCCGTAGCGAGCGCGGGCGGGCACAAATGGGCCCCCGAAGCGTCTAAACGCTCCAGGGGCCTAGGGGCGAGGGACATCAGTCTCCGGCGTGCGGTCGTCGAGCTGGAAGAATCCATTCAGATTCCGGCTCCGTCCAGAGGTACCCGCTAGGTACCTGCAACCCGGTTTCCTGCGCAATCTCGGAAACCTCAGGAATCCTGATACGCGCGCGACGGTTTCCTTCTTCGGTGAAGCCGACCGTCACACTTATTCCGTGGCGCTGGATGAACACCCGCTTTTGTTCGTCATCCTTGGTTTCCCACTCTTCGGCATAGGTATGCCCAGTCTCCTTCCAGGCAGGAGCGTCCTCCGCCTGTTTGATCTCGTTACGCAGCCTCTCCACCTTGGCGGACTGGAATTCATGCTGCTTCCAGTAACGCTCGACCTGAACGTCCGTCTTGATACGACCGGCTAGGTAATCACTCTCCAACCGGTCAAGGGTGGCTTCCGCTTCAGCCAACTCGGTCTTCGCCTGGCTGATCGAGTTATTGACCCTCTCCATTACCGGCAACGGTCCGAGAGTGACCCTCACGAACTGCCCAACGGCCATGTCGAGGTCTTCTCTTCGGATTCGCGCGGGACTCGGGCAGGTTCCCGTATTGATGTTGTTGCAGGCGTAGTAGTAGAAGACCCTTCCGTTCTCCTTGGTCTTCTTGGAAGAGGACATCTTCGCGCTGCACAGGTCACAGACGGCCACACCGCCCAGCATGGAGCGAGAAGGCGTGGCACGGGCCACCGGGCGATTGGCCGTGAGATCAGCCACCAGGGAAGCCCAATCCCCGTATTCCATGAGCGGCTCATCTGTGATCCGTACCGGCTCCCCGTCGTCATCCGCGACAGGCTCGCCCTTGTAGGTATAGATGCCACCCACCGTAGGGTTGGTCACAATCGCCCGAATGGCATTAGCCGTCCAGGCGACCCCTCTCGGCTCAGCGCCGCGCTCAATTCGTAGGTAATCACGCCACGTTGGAACATCACGCTTGTTCAGGTCGACGGCAATCTTGTACGCCGACCAATCGCCCTTCAGCTTCTCTACGATGTCCCGGAGAAGGGCTGCATACTCCGCATCCTGAATAAGCTTCTTGCCGCCGTCCTCTTGGCGCTCAAATCGGTAGCCGAACGGGAGCACACCGCCGATCCATACCCCCTTAGCTTTCCGGGCCATCGAGCCAGACAGAGCGCGGGCCCGGATGGTGTCGAGCTCCCCTTCCGCGAAGGCGGCGATGATCTGAGCGAACATCTTGCCCATGGGGGTGGACATGTCGATGCCCTCGGTCACGGACACGATCACCTTGCCGTGCTTCTGGCACCACTCGAAGACCTCGGCGAAGTGGCCCGCCTTCCTGCTGAGGCGGTCAAGCTTCCAGACGGCCAAGGCGTCCCACTCGTCGGCCCGCTCGTTGAACCAGGGACCGAGGCCCGGTCTCTTGAAGGGGTGCATCGCGCCGGACACGTCCACGTCCTCGGCCCACCCCACGATGCGTCCTTCTATAGAGGGGCCGTGCGCCCAGTGCTCGACGGCCGCCCGCTGCTTCTCCGGGCTGGTCGTGTCGTCCTTCATGACGGAGAGCCGGACGTTCCCCAGCACCCTCGGGTTAGAGATCATGCGCGGATGCTACGGGTGGTGCCGCCAACTGAACAAGTCGAACGACTTCTTCCAGGACCCGGCGCCCGCGCCGACGTTCACGTCGATTCCGGTGCGGGGGCCTGGGCTGGCTTAGTGCCACGGGTGCGGCGGGGGTCGGGTCTTCGCCCCCGCCGCCCCTACCCGTCCCATCCCCAGGGGCTCCGCCCCTTCGACCCCGCTGGGGGCTGCCGCCCCCAGACCCCCGCTTCGGCCCTGAACGGGCCTCGTCCTCAAACGCCGGACAGGCTGAAAGATGCGGACCGGCGTGAAGAGTGCGCGGTGCGGGCTGAGCTGACCCGGTAGCAGATGCCGGCCCGTTCACGGTTCCCTCACAGCCGTTCCCTCGCAAAGCCTGCCTCGACTTCCCCACACTGGGCGCTGGGCAACTGACAGACTGTGCATGGCAGTTGACTCAGCAGTGAACAGCAGCCACGCGGGGAACACGGGGGACGCTCATGGAGGAGCAGTTGGCCGTCCTGACGACGACGGCCGCCAACACGGTGGTGAGTTCGCTCTCCACCGACGCCTGGGCACGGGTGCGCGAGCTGATCGTAGGCGTGTGGCGGCGGCACCGCCCGGACGAGGAGTCCGCAGCCGCCTCCGCGACGGACGCCGCCCTCGACGTACTGCGCGGCTCGCCGAGCGACGAGGAGGAGTCCCGGCTCGTCGAGGCATGGCAAGAGCGTTTCCGCGCTCTGCTCGACGCCGAACCGGCGGCCCGCCGGGCGCTCACCGCCCTGGTCGATGAACTCGCCGCCGAGCAAGCCGGACAAGCGGAACAGGGCGAACGGGGCGAACAGGGTGACGCCCCGGCGCAGCGTATCGACATGCACGCCGAGGCGAAGGACGGCGGAACGGTCTATCAGGCCGGCCGTGACATGCACGTCAAGCCGACATGACCTCCCCGGACCGCGCCCGGAAGCGGTCGGTGGAGGTCGTGCTGCGCGCCGAGGCGACCGAGCACGGCACCGTCTACCAGTCCGCCCAGAGCATGATCGTCGTGCAGGGCGATGTGAACAGTCACCGGCACGATCACTACCACCACGCCGGTGACGAGTACGACCGGACGAGCAGCCCGGCGACGACCCATGTGTGCCCCTATCCCGGGATGCGGGCGTTCCGGCTGGACGAGGCGGAGTGGTTCTTCGGGCGGGAGGACGTGGTCAGCCAGGTGCTGGCCCGGCTCCGGGGGTGCCTGAGCGAGCACAAGCCGCTGGCCGTCGTCGCACCGTCCGGTGCGGGCAAGTCCTCGGTGCTGCGGGCCGGGCTGCTGTGGGAGCTGGCCAAGGGACAGGTCGAGGGCTCAGCGAAGTGGCGGCAGCTGCTGTTCACGCCGACGTCCGACCCGCTCAGGGCGCTGTCCGCCGGCCTCGCGCAGGTCGCCGGGGTCGCGGAGGCGGTGGTCGCTCAGGCCGTGGGGGATGAGCCGCACGCGCTCCCCCAGCTGGTGCGGGAGCGGCTCCGCCTGGCCCCGGGCGAACGGCTGGTGCTCGTCGTCGACCAGTTCGAGGAGCTGTTCACGGCCTGCGAGGACGAGCTCGCGCGCCATCGGTTCGTGGCGGCGCTCGCCGCGCTGACCGAAGGCACCGAGGCCGCGGAACCCGTCGCGCTCGCCGTCTACGGCCTGCGCGCGGACCACTACGGCTCCTGTCTGGCTTTCCCGCATCTGCGCGACGTCCTGGACACCCATCAGGTCATCGTCGGCCCGATGGACGAGCAGGACGTGCGCAGGGCCGTGACCCTCCCGGCCGACCGGTGCGGTCTCAAGTTCGGGCAGGGACTTGTCGACCTGATCCTGCGCGACCTGCGCGGCACGGCCTGGCGGGACGAGGACACCGCTTACGGCGCCGGTCAACTGCCGCTGCTCGCCCACGCGTTGGAGCGCACCTGGCTGGGCCGCAGGGGCGACACCCTCACGATGGACAGTTACCGCGACACCGGAGGCATCGACGGCGCGATCGAGACCACCGCGCGCACCGTGTTCCGGCAGCTGACCCCGGCCGCGGAGGCGGCGGCGCGGCCGTTCTTCCTCGGCCTGGTCAGGATCGGTGAGAACGGCGAGGTGTCCCGTCGCCGCCGCACCCTGCGCGACCTGCGGCGTACGGCCACCGACCCGACGGCGGTCGACGAGCTGGCCGACCGGTTCACCGAGGCGCGGCTGCTCACCCGGGGCGTCGCGCACAACGAGGCCACCTTGGAGGTCACCCACGAAGCACTGCTGTGGGCCTGGAAGGAGCTGCGCGACTGGATCAAGGCGGCCGCTCAGCACGGCGTGATCCGCCAGGAAGTGGAAGAAGCCGCCTCCGCCTGGGACAACGCCGGCCGCGGCGACTCCACGTTCCTGTACCGGGGCACCCGGCTGGAACGGGCCCGGACCTGGGCCGCGGACCACCAGCACGACGTCCCGCCCCTGGCCACCGCGTTCCTCACCGCCTCGCAGCGGCAGCACCGGCGCGCCCGGCTGATCCGGCGCGGCGCGATCGCGACGATCGTCGTCCTGTTGCTGCTCGCCTCGGGGCTGGCGGCGTTCGCCTTCGACCGCCGGAGCGAGGCGCTCGCGCAGCGCGACGCCGCGATCTTCGACCGGGTGACCGCCGAGGCGGACCGCCGGCGCGAGACCGACAGCGCCCTCGCCGCGCAGCTCGACCTCATCGCGTACGGGATGCGGCCGACGGCCGCGCTGCGCACGCGGCTGATGCAGGGGGCGGGGGCGATTCACGCCACCCCGCTGCCGCAGCGTTTCGACACGGTGTACTCAGTCACCTTCGGTCCGAAAGGCCGACTCGCCACGGGCACGAGCAAGGGCAGGCTGCAGATCTGGGATGCCTCGGATCCCAGCCGACCCGCCCCGCTGACCGGCTCGATCAAGACCGGGCCCGGATCGACGGGGCCGACCGCGTACAACGAGCGGGGCGACCTGCTGGCCGTCGGCGACGGCGGCAGCCTGCGGATGTACGACGTCTCCGACGCCCGGCGCCCGGTGGCCCTCTCGCCCCTGGTGCCGGTGTCGAAAGGGCCGGTGTGGAGTCTGAGGTTCAGCCCTGACGGGCGGACGCTGGCTCTGTCGACGTACTACCAGGGCGGTGCCACACCGACCGGCGCCGTCGAGTTGTGGGACGTGGCCGAGCCGAGGCAGCCCCGTCGGCTGAGCACCGTCCACTCCGTCGTGGCGCAGGTCATCACGTCCACCGCGTTCAGCCCGGACGGCGACACGCTGGCCGTCAGCGGCGGCACCGGGCCGGGCACCTCCCGGTCGAGGCTGCTGCGGCTGTGGGACGTCTCGGATCCGGACCGCCCCAGGGCACTCGGCGGTGAGCTCGGCGGCCACGGCGACAACATCGTCAACCGGGTGGCGTACAGCCCCGACGGGCGGACGCTGGCCAGCGCCGGGAGCGACAACCGGGTCATCGTCTGGGACCTGTCCGGTCCGGGCCGCCCGAAAGTGGCGAACACCCTCTTCCTCAACAGTCCGGCCATGTCGGTCGCTTTCAGTCCGGACGGGCGGATCCTGGCCACCGGGGACAACTCCGGAGCCATCAACCTGTGGAACGTGGGAGCGCCCGGCTTCACCAGGGCGATCGGTCCTCCCCTGCGCGGACACACCACCATGGTCAACAACCTCGCCTTCGACGCCACCGGCCGCACCCTCGCCAGCAGCGCGGCCGACGGCAGGGTGCTGCTGTGGCGACTGCCCGCCACGCTGAGCGTCATGAGCGGGGGCCAGAGCGTCGAGTCGATGGCGGTGACCTCCGACGGACGGCTGCTCGCGGCAGCGTCCGGCAACGAGGTCACCCTGTGGGACATATCCGCCCCCACCCGCCTGACCCCGCTGGGGAAACTGCCGCCGTTGAGTGCGACCGTCAATGCCGTCGCCTTCCGGCCCGGGCCGTCCCGAAGTCCCCTGCTGGCCACCGGCGACTTCGGCGGCGACGTACGGCTGTGGGACGTATCGGCTCCGGCCCGGCCACTGCCGGTCGGCTCGGCGCTGCCCGGCCAGACGAAAACGGTCGGGGCCCTGGCTTTCGACGCGGGCGGGCGCTCACTGGTCGCCACCACCATGGTCCTCAGAGGCGACCAAGCGGGCGGGCTGCGGGTCTGGGACGTCTCCGACCCCAGCCGACCCGACGCCCTGGGCGACGGCGAGGTACGGGGACAGCAGTTCCCGCTCAAGGGCCTGGCCGCCGCGCCCCGAGGGGGCTACCTCTACACCGCAGACACCGTCGGCTACCTGCGTGTCTGGCGCACGGCCGACGGCGAAGCGCCTTCCCTGACCGGTGAGCTCTTCAACCCCCAGAACGCCTTCTCCCTCGCGGCCAGCCCCCGCGCGCGGCTGATAGCGACCGGCGGCGGGGACAGCAAGGTCCGGCTGTGGGACGTCTCCCGGCCCCGTTCACCGACCGCCGTCGGGGAACCCGTGCTCGGCGGAGGCATCACGAACAGTGTCGGCTTCTCCCCCGACGGCGCCCTGCTCGCCAGCGGGAACGCCATCGGCCAGGTCCGGCTGTGGGACGTCTCCGATCCGGCCCGCACCAGCGCGTACGGCTATCCGGTCAACGGCCACGGCGGAGCCGTGTATGCGCTGGTCTACAGCCCACGCGGCGGCCACCTCATCACCGGCGGCGCGGACGGAACCGTACGCCTGTGGCAGACCGACACCGCCCGTGCCCGCTCGGTGCTGTGCGCCTCGACCCGGCACGCCATGACCCCGGACGACTGGAAGAAGTACGTGTCGCCGGACCTGCCGTACAAGCCGCCCTGCGGGGGCTGACGGCCTGCGCGATGCTGAAACGGGAATAGGCCCCACGGGCCACGCGCTCTCCCCCGTGGAGGTACAACAATGACGACGACTGCCGACGACGCCGAGCAGGGCTATCGCATCGAGCACGACTCCATGGGCGAGGTCCGCGTCCCCGTCCACGCCAAGTGGCGGGCCCAGACCCAGCGTGCCGTCGAGAACTTCCCCATCTCCGGGCAGCGCATCGAGCGGGCCCACATCGAGGCCCTCGCCCGGATCAAGGGCGCCGCCGCGCAGGTGAACGCGCGGCTCGGGGTGCTCGACAAGGACGTCGCCGAGGCGATTCAGGAGGCGGCCGGCGAGGTCGCCGAGGGGCGGTGGGACGAGCACTTTCCCGTCGACGTGTTCCAGACCGGGTCCGGCACCTCGTCCAACATGAACACCAACGAGGTCATCGCCACCCTCGCGACCGAGCGGCTCGGGCGGGACGTCCATCCGAACGACCACGTGAACGCGTCCCAGTCGTCCAACGACGTCTTCCCGTCCTCCATCCACATCGCCGCCACCGCGGCCGTCACCCGCGACCTCGTTCCGGCCCTTGAACACCTCGCCGGGTCGCTGGAGCGCAAGGCCGAGGAGTTCGCCGACGTCGTCAAGTCGGGGCGGACCCATCTCATGGACGCCACGCCCGTGACGCTGGGTCAGGAGTTCGGCGGTTACGCCGCCCAAGTGCGGTACGGCGTCGAGCGGCTGGGCGCCTCCCTGCCCCGGCTCGCCGAACTCCCCCTCGGCGGTACGGCCGTCGGCACCGGCATCAACACCCCGCCCGGCTTCTCCGCCGCCGTCATCGAGGAGGTCGCCCGCACCACCGGGCTGCCCCTGACGGAGGCCCGCGACCACTTCGAGGCGCAGGGGGCCCGGGACGGGATCGTGGAGACCAGCGGGCAGCTGCGGACCATCGCGGTCGGGCTGACGAAGATCGCCAACGACCTGCGGTGGATGGCCTCCGGCCCCCGTACTGGGCTCGCCGAGATCAGCCTCCCCGACCTCCAACCCGGCTCCTCGATCATGCCCGGCAAGGTCAATCCGGTCATCCCGGAAGCCGTGCTCATGGTCGCCGCGCAGGTCGTCGGCAACGACGCCACCGTGGCCACCGCGGGCGCCGCGGGCAACTTCGAGCTGAACGTGATGCTGCCGGTCATCGCGAAGAACGTCCTGGAGTCGATCCGGCTGCTCGCCAACGCCTCCCGGCTGCTGGCCGACCGGACCGTCGACGGCATCGTCGCCCACCGCGAACGGGCCCTGGAGTACGCCGAGTCGTCGCCCTCCGTGGTCACACCGCTCAACAAGTACATCGGGTACGAGGAGGCCGCCAAGGTCGCCAAGAAGGCGCTGGCGGAGCGGAAGACGATCCGCCAAGTCGTCCTGGACAGCGGGTATGTGGAGCGCGGCGACCTCACCGTCGAGCAGCTCGACGAGGCCCTCGATGTCCTGCGGATGACACGGCCGTAACCAATGACCACCGCGGTGTGAACCGTGACGCGCGCCGCAGCGTCGTATGCCTGTGGCACCTAATATCTGTGCATGGCGGACGGTGGAGCGGTGACGACGGAAGTGGAAGCGGGCGGATCGACGGCCTTCTGGGCGCCCGGCACGCAGATCCTGTGGCGGTATCGGGAGAACGCAGGCCCTCGCTTCCACATCGCGCGTCCCGTCACCGTCGTACGGGACGACGCCGAGACCCTCGCCGTATGGCTGGCTCCGGGGACGGAGTGTGTCAAACCCGTGCTGGCCGACGGGACCTCGGTGCACATGGAACCGCTCGAGACGCGCTACACCAAGCCGCGTTCCGTCCAGCGCGACCGGTGGTTCGGGACCGGGGTGCTGAAGCTCGCGCGGCCCGGTGAACCGTGGTCGGTGTGGCTGTTCTGGGAGCCCGGGTGGCAGTTCAAGAACTGGTACGTGAACCTTGAGGAGCCGATGGCCCGTTGGGCGGGCGGGGTGGACTCGGAGGACCACTTTCTCGACATCTCCGTGCACCCGGACCGCAGTTGGCACTGGCGGGACGAGGACGAGTTCGCGCAGGCCCAGCGGGACGGGCTGGTGGACGACGGGCTCGCCGCGCGGGTGCGGGAGGCGGGGCGTGACGCGGTGGAGGTGATCCGCGCCTGGGGGCCGCCGTTCTCGGACGGCTGGCAGCACTGGCGACCGGATCCCACCTGGGCTGTACCTTCTTTGCCTGAGGACTGGGATCGCACGCCCGCGCACCTGTCCTCGTGAGACCCTTGATGCGCCCCCGGGCAACAAACGTAGGATCGTCCTCCGCAAGGGCGCGCAGGAACAACTACCGGATTGCGCGCCGGGCTTGACCGATCGTCACCGAGGGGCGGCAGGACGTGAGCGAGGGTTACCAGGGCAACGCCGGCAGGAACAGACGGTCCACCGGCTGCACAGGAACTGCCTCTGGTCACGCGGTGATTCCGTTCCTGGGGCACGTATTCCGGGTATCGGAGTCTCGGCGGGACGAACTGCATGCATGGCGCGCAGCCCCGGACGGATGGATTCGAAAGGCGTGACGGAGCAGCCGATCTCCTTCGAACGCCCCGAGACGGGCGTCGACCCCGCGGAACCCCGCGGGGCGCTCGTGCGTACCTCGACACCGTCTACGGCGCACTCCACACCGTCGCACTCCGCTGCCGGCGACGCCCGCGGGGGCACCGCCTTACCCGCGCAGGCGCGCACCGGAGAGACCCCCTCCACGCCGGGCACCACCGCACCGTCCGGCCCGAGCAAGGAGCCCTCAGACATCCCCGGCAACGGCCCCGAGCACTCGCAGCCCTCCGTCGCCGCCGAGCCCGACACCCACCGGCCGCGGCCCGTTCCGGAGGCCATACCGCCGCAGCCCGGCGCCGAGCAGCCGCAGTCCGCCGCCGAGCGGCGCTCCGGACAGGGGCTGCCGCCCGGGCGGCCCACGCCGATGCGGCGGGACGGGGACCGGCTGCGCTTCGTGGGCGCCGCCACCCGGCGGATCGCCCGCGGCATCGACCTGGACGAGATCGTGATGGGGCTGTGCCGGGCGACCGTGCCGACCTTCTCCGACGCGATCCTCGTCTATCTGCGCGACCCGCTGCCGGTCGGCGACGAGCGGCCCACAGGGCCCGTCGTGCTGCGGTTGCGCCGCACCGACCGGATCCCGGAGGAGCGGGACACCGAGGGCGGCTTCCTGGCCGCGGGGTCGCAGCAGCCGGAGCCGAACGAGCTGGCCGAGCTGTCCGCCGTCACCGCCGAACTGTGCGAGGTGCGGCCCGGCGGTGCGCTCGCCGAGGTGCTGCGCGGCGTGCGTCCCGTCTTCGCCGACGCGCCCGCCGCCCGCGCCGCCCTGCCCGAACTCCTCGGCGACGACGGCGAGTTGATCATCCCCGACGGTCAGCGCGCGATCCTCGCCCCGCTGCGCGGCCGCCGCCGTGTCATCGGCGCCGCGGTCTTCCTGCGCCGCCCGGATCGCATCGCCTTCGAGCCCGACGACCTCCTCGTCGCCGCCCAGCTCGCCACGCACAGCGCGCTCGGCATCGACAAGGCGGTGCTGTACGGCCGTGAGGCGTACATCGCCGACGAGCTCCAGCGGACGATGCTGCCCGAGACGCTCCCCCGCCCGACCGGCGTGCGGCTCGCCTCCCGCTATCTTCCGGCCGCCGAGACCGCCCGGGTGGGCGGCGACTGGTACGACGCCATCCCGCTGCCGGGCAGCCGTGTGGCGCTGGTCGTCGGTGACGTCATGGGCCACTCCATGACCTCGGCCGCGATCATGGGCCAGCTGCGGACCACGGCCCAGACCCTCGCCGGGCTCGACCTGCCCCCGCAGGAGGTCCTGCACCACCTCGACGAACAGGCCCAGCGCCTGGGCACCGACCGCATGGCGACCTGCCTGTACGCCGTCTACGACCCGGTATCGCACCGCATCACCATCGCCAACGCCGGCCACCCGCCGCCCGTCCTGCTGCACCTGGGCGGCCGGGCGGAGGTACTGCGCGTACCGGCGGGCGCGCCGATCGGCGTCGGCGGCGTCGACTTCGAGGCCGTCGAGCTCGACGCACCGGCCGGAGCGACCCTGCTCCTCTACACCGACGGCCTGGTCGAGTCCCGCCTGCGCGACGTGTGGACCGGCATAGAGCAGCTGCGCGAGAAGCTCGCCGCCACCGCGCAGCTCACCGGCCCCGACCATCCACCGCCCCTCGAGGCCCTGTGCGACGAGGTGCTCGACATGCTCGGCCCGGGCGACCGGGACGACGACATCGCGCTGCTCGCCGCCCGCTTCGACGGGATCGCGCCGAGCGACGTGGCGTACTGGTTCCTGGAGCCGGAGGACGCGGCGCCCGGCCGGGCCCGGCGGCTTGCGCGGCGCGCGTTGGCCCGCTGGGGCATGGAGGAACTCACCGACTCGGTCGAGCTGCTGGTCAGCGAGGTCGTGACCAACGCGGTGCGGTATGCCTCGCGGCCGGTGACGTTGCGGCTGCTGCGGACCGATGTGCTGCGGTGCGAGGTCGGGGACGACGTGCCGCAGTTGCCGCGGCTGCGGCAGGCTCGGGCCACCGATGAGGGCGGGCGTGGGCTGTACCTGGTCAATCGGCTGGCCCGCCGGTGGGGAGCGACTCGGCTCAGTACCGGGAAGGTCGTCTGGTTCGAGTTGAGTCGGGGCTGAAAAGCGCAAGGAGACAAGGAGAAGGGCGCCCGGCAGCATGCCGGGCGCCCTTCTCCGTAGCTACTGACCGTCGTCAGGTCTGCCCGGGTCCAGGGTGATGTCGCCCGTCGGTTCTTCCGTCGGCGCCGCCGTGGGCGGCTCGGTCGTCGGTGCCTCCGTCGGCTCCTGGGTCGTCGGCGTCTCCGTCGGCTCCTGGGTCGTCGGCGTCTCCGTCGGCTTCTGGGTCGTCGGCTCCTCCGTCGGCTCCTGGCTCGTCGGCGCCTGCGTCGGCGTCGGCGTCCAGGTCGGCTGGACGGCCGCGCCCTGGTCGGTGTCCAGGTCGAACCTGGCGTCCGTCTTGGTCACGCCGAACATGTACGCCGCCCAGATCTCCGCCGGGAAGCCACCACCGTTGACGCGGTCCTCGCCGGCCGCGCCGTACATCTTGACCTGCGGGTGCGGGGCCTTGTCGTCCTCACCGAACAGGCCGACCGAGGTGACCAGGTCGGGCGTGTAGCCGGTGAACCAGGCCGACTTGTTGTCGTCGGACGTACCCGTCTTGCCGGCGACCTTCTGGCCGTCGCGCTTGGGGTTGTTCGCCACGGCCTTCTGCGCCGTACCGTCGGCGACCACACCCGTCAGCACCGAGGTCACCGAGTCGGCGGCCTCGCGGCTGATGACCTCCTCGCCGATCGGGTTCGGGAGCTCGACGCTGCGACTGTTGTGCTCGGCCTTCTTGAGGATGCTCGGGGTGACCTTCTTGCCGTGGTTGTCGAGGGTCGCGTACACCCCGGCCATCTGCAGCGGGCTCGCGCCCATGGTGCCCAGGGTCTGCGCGGGCACGGCCTGCTCGTTGGTGGTGTCCATGCCGAGCTTGGCCGCCACGTCCATGACGTTCTTCATGCCGACGTCGACGCCCATCTGCGCGAAGACGGAGTTGACGGACTTGTTCATCGCCGTCTGGACGGTGATGGGCCCGTAGTTCTCGTCGTCCTCGTTCTCGGGGGCGAAGCCGACCTTGTTGCCGTTGCTGTACACGACCGGGCGCTTGCTGGTGCCGTCGTAGATCGTGTTCGCGGTGATCGGCTTGCCGGACTGCGTCTCGGAGTTCTCCTCCAGCGCGGCGGCGAGGATCACCGGCTTGAACGTGGAGGCGGGCTGGTAGTCCGTGCGGGTCGCGTTGCTCGTGTAGTGCTTGAAGTAGTCCACGCCGCCGTACAGCGCGACGACCTTCCCCGTCTCGGGATCGACGGAGGCCGCGCCGGCCTGGATGTCCGCGTCGACGGGCCGCTTCTTCTTGTCCAGCTTGCTGGTCAGCTGCGCCTTGACGGCCTTCTCCAGCTCGGCCTGCTTCTTCTTGTCGATGTTCAGGGTGATGGTCCAGCCCTGGTCGACGACCTCGGCCTCGGCCTGGGAGCGTGTGATGCCCTCCTGCTTCATCAGCTGGTCCTCCAGCTGACGGTTGGCGAGCTCGATCAGATAGCCCTTCTGGCCCTCCCGGCCGGCGGTGGGCTTCGGCTCCTTCGGCTTCGGGAACGTCATGCCCTGGCGCTCGGCCTTGTCCAGCCAGCCCTCCTCGACCATGTTGTCCAGGACGTAGTTCCACCGGTTGGTCACCAGCTTCTTGCCGGTGTCGGACGCGGCCTGCCAGTCGTACTGGCTCGGCGCCTGGAGCAGCGCGGCGAGGTACGCGCCCTGCCGGACGGAGAGCTTCTCGGCGTCGACGTGGTAGTAGGCCTGGGCGGCGGCCTGGATGCCGTAGGCGCCGCGGCCGTAGTAGCTGGTGTTGATGTAGCCGGCGAGAATCTCGTCCTTGGACATCTGGCGGTCGACCTTCAAGGAGATGACCATCTCCTTGAGCTTGCGGCTGACCGTCTGTTCCTGGCTGAGGTAGTAGTTCTTGACGTACTGCTGGGTGATCGTCGAACCGCCCTGCGCGCCCTTGCCCATCAGCGTGTTGAACAGACCGCGGGCCGTGCCCTTCAGGTCGATGCCGCTGTCGTTGTAGAACGTCTTGTTCTCGGCCGCGACGAAGGTGTACTGGACCTCCTTCGGCACCTTGGCCAGATCCACGATCTCGCGGTTGACCGTGCCGTCGCGGGCCAGCATCGCGCCGTCGCTGTACTTGTAGACGTTGCTCTGGCGCTGGGCGGCCTGGGCCGCGGCGCTGTCCTTCGGGATGTCCACGTACAGATACAGCGCGATGAAGGCGCCGATGCCGAGCAGGCAGACGCCGAGGAACGTGCCGAGGATCTTCTTCCAGGTGAACAGCCGGCGTATTCGGCCCTTGCCGTCACCGCCCTTGCCCCCGCTCTTGGCCGCCCGGCGGGCCGCGGCCCGGCCGCCGACCGCGGCTGACGATGCGCCGATGACGGTGGTCGACTCGGCCGCCCCCGTGTTCGACGGCGTCCCGGACGAACGCCGGGGCGCCGCGCGGCGGCCGCCGCGCTGCCGCGCTCGTCTCTCTTCCGCTCGTCCCATGGGTCCGTTCCGCTCCGCTTCGCTCTTGTGTGCACTTGTGCCACACAGGTTCGCCGCTCAGGTCAGCTCAGAAAGCTAACACCGGAAGTTGTGACAAAGGCCGGTCGATCCGGTCTTTTGCGGACGTGACAATCAGCACCCGTCCCATCGGAACCGACGGCTGAGAGGTGCATAGGGTTGCCCGGTCGGGGTAATCTGATATCACTTAGCTAGTTCAGAGATAGACGAGGCCGTCCGCGGCTTCGCGGAGAAAACGGGGGAGACCACCCATGCCGAACGGCAAGAACGACGCCACGTCCGTCACCGCCGACGCACCCGAGGTACCCGACGTACCCGACGTACCCGAGATGCCCGCACCACGCGTCCGCGAGTTCACCGCGCACAGCATCGGCGGCGGGCTCGCCCTGCTGCTGGGCCTGGTCGGACTGCTGGTCGGCACGGGGGTGATCGTCGGCGCGACCGCGGTCACCGGGGCCGGCGGCAAGGCGGCGCTGATCATCACCGGCATCCTGGTCGACATAGCCGCGCTCCTGGCCATGTGCGGGCTGAACATGGTCGCGCCGGGCGAGGCGCGGGTCGTCCAGCTCTTCGGGCGGTACCGGGGGACGATCCGGGAGGACGGGCTGCGCTGGGTGAACCCCTTCACGTCCCGCACGAAGATCTCGACCCGGGTCCGCAACCACGAGACGGCCGTCCTCAAGGTCAACGACGCCTACGGCAACCCGATCGAGCTCGCCGCGGTCGTGGTGTGGAAGGTCGAGGACACCGCGCAGGCGAGCTTCGAGGTGGACAACTACCTGGAGTTCGTGGCCACCCAGACGGAAGCGGCCGTACGGCACATCGCCATCGAGTACCCGTACGACGCCCATGACGAGGGTGGCCTCTCACTGCGCGGCAACGCCGAGGAGATCACCGAGAAGCTCGCCTTCGAACTGCACGCGCGCGTGGAGGCGGCCGGCGTCCAGATCATCGAGTCGCGCTTCACGCATCTCGCGTACGCTCCCGAGATCGCCTCCGCGATGCTCCAGCGACAGCAGGCGGGGGCGGTCGTCGCGGCACGGCGGCAGATCGTCGACGGTGCGGTGGGCATGGTGGAGGCGGCGCTCGCGCGGATCTCCGAGCGGGACATCGTGGAGCTGGACGATGAGCGGAAGGCGGCGATGGTGTCGAACCTGATGGTGGTGCTGTGCGGGGACCGCGCACCGCAGCCCGTACTCAACACCGGGACGCTTTACCAGTGACGGTCCCTTCGGAGGAGTCCTCGCCGAGGCGGCGGCCGCAGCAGCGCAAGCAGGTGCTGCTGCGGCTGGACCCGTCCGTGTACGAGGCGCTGGCGCGGTGGGCGGGAGACGAACTGCGCTCAGCCAACGCCCAGATCGAGTTCCTGTTGCGGCGCGCCCTCGCGGAAGCGGGGCGGTTGCCGGGTGAGGCCAAGCCGATTCCCCGCAGAGGTCGCCCTCCGGCGAACCCACCCGAGTCTCAGTAGCAGAACCGTGACAATCGGCCCCCACCTGGGCCGTCGCACGTACCGTCCGGCTGTACACACGCCGTGTATACAGCCGGGGTATACACCGCATATACAGTGCTGGGCATGTCAATCGGTCACACCCTTCTGGGACTCCTGGAGTCCGGCCCCCGCCACGGCTACGACCTGAAGCGGGCCTTCGACGAGAAGTTCGGTCACGACCGGCCGCTGCACTACGGCCAGGTCTACTCGACGATGTCCCGGCTGCTGAAGAACGGGCTCGTCGAGGTCGACGGGATCGAGCCCGGCGGCGGGCCCGAGCGCAAGCGGTACGCCATCACCGACGCCGGGATCACCGACGTACAGCAGTGGCTCGCGACGCCCGAGAAGCCGGAGCCGTACCTTCAGTCGACCCTCTACACCAAGGTCGTCCTCGCGCTGCTCACCCGGCGCAACGCGGCCGACATCCTCGACACCCAGCGCGCCGAGCACCTGCGCATGATGCGGATCCTCACCGACCGCAAGAGGAAGGGGGATCTCGCCGACCAGCTCATCTGCGACCACGCCCTCTTCCACCTCGAGGCCGACCTGCGCTGGCTGGAGCTCACCGCCGCGCGCCTCGACAAGCTGGCCGAGGTGGTGGTCAAGTGACTCCGCCTCCGGGTTCCCTGCTCGCGGCCCACGAGCTGCGCAAGGCCTACGGCCCGACCGTCGCGCTCGACGGGGCCGAGTTCTCCATCCACCCCGGCGAGGTCGTCGCCGTGATGGGCCCGTCCGGCTCCGGCAAGTCGACGCTGCTGCACTGTCTCGCCGGCATCGTGCCGCCCGACTCGGGGTCCATCACCTACAACGGGCGTGAGCTGGCCACCATGAGCGACGCCCAGCGCAGTGCGCTGCGGCGCTCCGAGTTCGGGTTCGTCTTCCAGTTCGGGCAGCTCGTACCGGAACTCACCTGCGTCGAGAACGTCGCCCTTCCGCTGCGGCTGAACGGGACCTCCCGCAAGGAGGCCGAGAAGGCCGCCCTGACCTGGATGGAGCGGCTGGAGGTCGACGACCTGAAGAAGAAGCGGCCCGGTGAGGTCTCCGGCGGCCAGGGGCAGCGCGTCGCCGTGGCCCGCGCACTGGTCACCGACCCGCGTGTGCTGTTCGCCGACGAGCCGACCGGCGCGCTCGACTCCCTCAACGGCGAGCGCGTGATGGAGCTGCTGACGGACGCCGCCCGGTCGGCCAACGCCGCCGTCGTCCTCGTCACGCACGAGGCGCGGGTCGCCGCCTACTCCGACCGCGAGATCGTCGTACGGGACGGCAAGTCCCGGGACATGGAGCGCGTCGTATGAGCGTCGGCCAGTGGGCCAAGGACCTGGGCATGGGGGTCCGGTTCGCCTTCGCCGGCGGACGTGAGGGCTGGGTCCGTGCCCTGCTGACGGCCGTCGGGGTCGGGCTCGGGGTGGCGCTGCTGCTGCTGACGACCGCGGTCCCCAACATGCAGTCGGTCCGGCACGAGCGGGAGAGCGCCCGTGCCGACATCGACTACAGCTACACGGATCTGAAGAAGTCGGACCGCACCCTGATCGTCGCGGACGTCGACACGGACTTCCGCAACAAGGACATCCGCGGCCGGGCCCTGGAGCCCGAGGGAGCCCGGGCCCCACTGCCGCCGGGACTGGAGAAGTTCCCGGCGGTGGGCGAGATGGTCGTCTCCCCCGCGCTGAAGAGGCTGCTGGAGTCGGACGACGCCAAGCTGCTGCGCGAGCGGCTGCCGCAGCGGATCGTCGGGACCATCGGGGAGAGCGGGCTGATCGGCTCGCACGAACTCGCCTTCTTCCGGGGCGGCGACGGCCTCGCGCCGCACATCGACGGCGCCCGGGTCGCCCGGATCGAGCGGTTCGGGGACACGAGCCCGACCGAGACGCAGACCGACCCCGTACTGCTCCTGCTGGTCATCGTCGTCTTCGTGGTGCTGCTGATGCCGGTCGCCGTCTTCATCGCCGCCGCCGTGCGCTTCGGCGGCGAGCGGCGCGACCGCCGCCTCGCGGCGCTGCGGCTGGTCGGCTCCGACAGCCGGATGACCCGGCGGATCGCGGCCGGCGAGGCACTGGCGGGCGCGGTGCTCGGACTGGTCTTCGGTACGGGCTTCTTCCTGATCGGCCGCCAGATCGCGGGCTCGGTCGAGGTGTTCGACGTCAGCGTCTTCCCGAGCTACCTCAACCCCTCCCCCGCGCTGGCCCTGCTGGTCGGCCTCGCGGTCCCGGCGGCCGCCGTGCTGGTCACGCTGTTCGCGATGCGCGGCGTGGTGATCGAGCCGCTCGGCGTGGTGCGTACGGCGAAGCCCTCGCGGCGCCGGCTGTGGTGGCGGCTGCTGCTGCCGCTGGGCGGCCTCGCGATGCTCTGGCCGATGATCGGCCAGGGCCGCGACAACGGCACCTTCAACGAGTACCTGGTGATCGGCGGCGTCCTCCTGCTGCTCATCGGCGTGACCACCCTGCTGCCGTGGGTCGTCGAGGCGGTCGTCGCCCGGCTCGGCTCGGGCGGCGTCGCCTGGCAACTCGCCGTCCGCAGGCTCCAGTTGAGCAGCGGTACGGCGGCCCGCATGGTGAACGGCGTCGCGGTGGCGGTCGCCGGGGCGATCGCGCTGCAGATGCTGTTCGCCGGGGTGGAGAGCAACTACACGAAGCAGTCCCGGTACGACACCCAGCGGGCGCAGATGGAGGTGGCCCTGTCCCGCAACGCCCCACTCGACCCGGCGGTCGCGGAGTTCCGGGACACCAAGGGTGTCCAGCAGGTCTACGCGTACGCCGAGGGCTACCTGGGCGAGCGGCGCAAGGACCCGGACATGGGTGCCGAGATGACCGTCGGAGACTGCGCGTCGCTGCGCCAGACGGCCGAGCTTCCCTCCTGCCGGGACGGCGACATCTTCTACGTGTCGAACTCGGAGTACGACGGGGACACCCGGGAGCTGGTGAAGCAGCCGGGCCGGACGGTGTATCTGGACCCGTCGTACGACGGCGGCCCGCCGCGGCAGGAGATCGCCTGGACCGTGCCGAAGGACCTGAAGGCGGCGCGGACGCAAGAGGACTTCATGGGCCGGCAGCGAGGTGGCTTCCTGCTCACCCCGAAGGCCTTGCCCGCGGCGGCCGCGCCGGCACTGCGGGGGCAGGTGTACCTCAAGCTCGACCGCTCCGTGCCGGACGTGTACGACCGCGTACGGAACGCGTCGACGGCCGCGGACCCGCTGTCCTACCCCATGACCTGGTACTCCACCCAGACGGCCGACCGCTACGGCGCCATCCGCACCGGCCTGTTCGTCGGCGCCGTCTGCGTCATGATGCTGATCGGCGCGAGTCTGCTGGTCTCCCAGCTGGAGCAGCTGCGCGACCGCAAGAAGCTGCTGTCGTCCCTGGTCGCCTTCGGCACCCGGCGCCGCACGCTGAGCCTGTCGGTGCTGTGGCAGACGGCGATCCCGATCGCCCTGGGCCTGCTGCTGTCCTCGGTGGTGGGACTGACGCTGGGCGCGGTCCTGCTGCGGATGACGGACACGCCGATCATGGTGGCCTGGACGAGTGTGCTGTCGATGCTGGGCGTCGGTGCCGGTGTCGTCCTCGCGGTGACACTGCTCAGCCTGCCGCCGCTCCTCCGGCTGATGCGACCGGACGGCCTGCGCACGGAGTAGGCACGGGTCGGACGCGGTCGCCGGTGCGCCAAGCCGCCGGTCACCCCTGCTCCTCGCCGCCCGTGCAGGCCACGCGGGGCTCAGGCGTTCGCGTCCAACACCCGAACGGGCAGCGGACGCAGGGCCTCACGCAGGGCGGAGGCCAGCTCCTCGTACTCCGCTGCGCGCGCCGCCCCCGTCCGCATGGCGAGGGCGACGCGGCGGGTGGGCGCCGGGTTCGCGAAGTACCCGGTGAGGAGCTGGCTGCTGCGGGTCGTCTCCAGCTTGAGGGCGGTACGCGGCAGCAGCGTGCAGCCCAGGCCGCCCGCGACGAGCTGCACGAGCGTGGACAGCCCGGCGGCGGTCGTGGTCACGGGAGCGTCCTCGCGGCCCGCCTCCCGGCAGATGTCGAGGGCCTGGTCGCGCAGGCAGTGCCCCTCGTCCAGGAGCAGCAGGTTCAGCTCCTTGAGGGCCTCGCGCGGGATGCCCTCCCGGCCGCCGAGCCCGTGGTCGAGCGGGGTGACGAGCACGAAGTCCTCGTCGAAGAGCGGGAGTTCGGCGACCCCGGGCACACCGAGCGGCACGGCGAGCAGGAGCAGGTCCAGACGGCCGGTCGTGAGCCCCTCGACGAGGCTGGCGGTCTGCTCCTCGTGCACCTGCAGGTCGAGGTGCGGATACCGGTCGTGGACGAGGCGCAGGACGGTCGGCAGCAGGTACGGCGCGACGGTGGGGATGACTCCGAGGCGCAGCGCACCGGTGAACGGCGCCCGGACCGCCTCCGCCTCCTCCATCAGCGCCCCGACCTCCACCAGCACCGCCTTCGCCCGTACGGCCAGCCGCTCACCGGCCGGCGACAGCAGCACCTTGCGGGTCGTCCGCTCCAGCAGCGTGACCCCGAGGGTCTCCTCCAGGGCGGACACGGCACCCGAGAGCGCGGGCTGACTCATACCGATCGCGGCCGCCGCGTCCCGGAAGTGGAGATGCTCGGCGACGGCGGCGAAGGCACGCAGCTGGGCGAGGCTGGGCTGCCTCCTCTTGCTCACGGTCACTGATAGATCCCTCCGATCAACCGGACCGAGTGTAGCTATTTCCCGTATCAATGCAGCCTGTGCCAGGATCGGTAAGGTCCAACCCAAGGGAGACACCTGTACCGAACGGGTGTCTCTTCGCTGCAAGGAGAGCGTGTGCTCACTGTCGGTGACAAGTTCCCCGAGTTCGAACTGACCGCCTGCGTCTCGCTGGAGAAGGGCAAGGAGTTCGAGACGATCAACCACAAGACCTACGAGGGCAAGTGGAAGATCGTCTTCGCCTGGCCGAAGGACTTCACCTTCGTCTGCCCGACCGAGATCGCGGCCTTCGGCAAGCTGAACGAGGAGTTCGCCGACCGCGACGCGCAGGTCCTCGGCTTCTCCGGCGACTCGGAGTTCGTGCACCACGCCTGGCGCAAGGACCACGACGACCTGCGTGACCTGCCGTTCCCGATGATGGCCGACTCCAAGCACGAGCTGATGCGCGACCTCGGCATCGAGGGCGAGGACGGCTTCGCCAAGCGTGCCGTCTTCATCGTCGACCAGAACAACGAGATCCAGTTCTCCATGGTGACCGCCGGCTCCGTCGGCCGTAACCCCAAGGAGGTCCTGCGGGTCCTGGACGCCCTGCAGACGGACGAGCTGTGCCCGTGCAACTGGAGCAAGGGCGAGGACACCCTGGACCCGGTCAAGCTGCTTGCCGGAGAGTGAGTGACATGTCCCTCGACTCCCTCAAGTCCCGCATACCGGACTACGCCAAGGACCTGAAGCTCAACCTGGGCTCGGTCATCGGCAATTCGGACCTCCCCGCGCAGCAGCTGTGGGGCACGGTCCTCGCCACCGCGATCGCCTCGCGCTCCCCGATCGTGCTGCGCGAGCTGGCGCCGGAGGCGAAGGCGAACCTCACGCCCGAGGCGTACACCGCGGCGAAGGCCGCGGCCGCCGTGATGGCGATGAACAACGTCTTCTACCGGACCCGGCACCTGCTGTCCGACCACGAGTACGGCAGCCTGCGCGCGGGGCTCCGTATGAACGTCATCGGCAACCCCGGTGTCGACAAGGTCGACTTCGAGCTGTGGTCCTTCGCGGTGTCCGCCATCAACGGCTGCGGCCTGTGCCTCGACTCGCACGAGCAGGTGCTGCGCAAGGCGGGCGTGGACCGCGAGACGGTCCAGGAGGCGTTCAAGATCGCGTCCGTCATCCAGGCGATCGGTGTCACGCTGGACGCGGAGGCGGTTCTGGCGGAGTAGCGCTTCGCCGAGAAACGCGGGGCCCGTTCACCCTGAGGGTGAACGGGCTCTTGTCATTCCTCCGCCGCCGACTTGTCCTTCGCGGACGGCGGCGGGTCAACGGAAGCCGCTCCCACCGCAGTCGCCCCCCGCGGCTCGGGCGCGTAGCGAAGAGCCGCCTGCTGCGAATACGCCCGCAGATACCCCACGATCGTGTTCGTCACCGCCACCAGCGGTACGGCCACCACCGCGCCGCCGATCCCCGCCACCATGCCGCCGGCCGCCACCGACAGCACGACCGCCAGCGGATGGACGCGGACCGCACGGCCGAGGATGAACGGCTGCAGGACGTGGCCCTCGATCTGCTGGACAGCGAGGACGACGGCCAGGGTCATGACCGCGGTGAAGACGCCCTGCGTCACCAGCGCCACCACCACGGCCAGCGCGCCGGAGGCCACCGCGCCGACGAGCGGGATGAAGGAGAACAGGAAGATGAAGACGGCCAGCGGGACGGCCATGGGGACGTCGAGGAAGTAGATACCGATGCCGATGAAGACGGCGTCGATCAGGGCCACCATCACCGTGCCGCGCACATACGCCGTCAGCGTCGCCCAGGCCCGCGGCCCGGCACCCGCCACACCCGGCCGGGCGGCGGCCGGGACCAGCTTGAGGGTCCACTCCCAGATCCGCTTGCCGTCGTAGAGCAGGAACAGCGTCGAGAAGGCGGCCAGCAGGATGCCGGTGAGCGCCTCCACGATGACCGTCACGCCTTCGAGGCCGGCCGAGGTGATGGCGTCGGTGTTGGCGCCGATCGCCTCCCGGAGGTTCTCGGCGATGTCGTTGATCTGCTTGTCGGTGACATGGAACGGGCTGTTGAGCAGCCAGTTGCGCAGCTCGTCGATGCCGTCCTGGATCTGGTCGGAGAGGTTGTCGATGTTCTCCATGACCTGCCAGGTCACGAACCAGCCCATCAGCCCGATGACGACGAACCCGAGGATCGCGGTCATCGCGGTGGCGAGCCCGCGCGGCACCCCGCGTCGCATCAGCCACGCCACCGAGGGCTGCATCAGCGCGGTGAGCAGCAGGGCGATGACGAACGCCAGCACCACGAGCTGTACGGCGCTGATGACCCGCATCAGCACCCAGACCGTGCCGGCCAGCACCAGCAGCCGCCAGCCCGCCTCCGCCGCGACCCGTACGCCCCACGGCACGACCTGTGCGGGGTCGGGGCGGGGCGGCGGAGCCGAGGGCGCGTAGTCGGGGGGCCGGGGGACGTGGGCGGCGGGCGGCGAGAGGGTGTCGTCGGCGGAGGGCTCAGGCGTGGCCTCGACGGCGGGTCTCGGCACCGGCTGGAGCTCGTCGCTCTCCCGTTCCACCGCGGCGCGGCGCTCGTCCAACCGCTCGCTCATCTCGGTCAGTCCGGCGCCGAGCCGACTGAGCCACCCTGGCACTCGCGACATGATCCGTCCTCTTCCCCCGTCTCTCCCCACCACTCCCCCTGGAGTCGCTGCGTCCGACCGTACAGGGCGCTGCACGCAGAAGAGCGAAAGCCCCTCACCCAAGGACGGTGAGGGGCTGCGCGAAGGTTGAGCGGCGGGCTCAGTACCAGTGGTTGGCCTGCCAGAACGACCAGGCGCCACAGGGGCTGTCGTAGCGCTCGTTCATGTAGTTCAGGCCCCACTTGATCTGGGTGGCCGGGTTCGTCTGCCAGTCCGAGCCGACGGACGACATCTTGGAGCCGGGCAGGGCCTGGAAGAGGCCGTAGGCACCCGAGGAGGCGTTGACCGCCTGGTAGTTCCAGCTGGACTCGTGGTCCACGATGTTGCTGAAGCACTGGAACTGGTCGCTCGGCACCATCTGGCGCGCCATGGCCTGGATCTGCGCGATGCTGTACGAACTCTGGATGGGGAAGTCCGCGGAGGAGGACCGGGAGGCCTTCGCCTCGGCCTCTTCGCGCTCCTTGGCTTCCTGCGCCGCCTTCTCGGCGGCTTCCTTCTTCTCGATCGCGGTCTGGGCGGCGGCCTTGCGGGCCGACTCCTCAGCATCCTTCTTGGCGCTCGCGTCCGCGGCGATGGCCTGCACGTTGGCCTGCGCCGTCAGGGACTCGGTCTGCACCTGGGCCTGCTGGCCCGCGGGTATGTCCGCGAGAAGCGTCGAATCGGCTGCCGTCGCCTCGGCGTCGTTCGTCTGCGCGGTGCTGCCCGAGGCAACGCCGACGACGCTTCCGACAGCGGTGACCGCGGTGGCCGAGGCCACTGCGAATCCCCTGACCGAAATCGGACTCACACGGTTTCCTTCCAGCATCGCCCGCTTCGGTGACCCTGGCGGACGCAATCGTGCCCCTGGCGCTGGCCTCCCAACTGCGGGGTCACGGGAGGCTCGGACCCGGTGGGCAACTCCCGCGAGGAGAGCGCCGCGTGTTGACTCGGGCGGCATACGACGGCGTTATGCAGTTGGCTGTGGTGTTGCTGTGGTGCCGTACCGCTGGGGGTACAGGTGTGTCGTATGCGGGGCCTGACAGGAGTGAGACTCTGCCGTACCCGGACGCCGCAAGGCAATTCTGTGTTGCGTGTGAAAGCTCACACCTTGTTTGCCCCAGGGGTTTTTCGGAAAGCCGCACACACCGAGGCGCCGCCCGGATAGGCTCCCTGCCTTTCCGGACGGCGCCAACCAACGAGTAGCTACCGCAAGTTGTGCACTTGGGTCAGATCTGCCCGTCCTCCAGCATTTCGGTCACAAGGGCGGCAATCTGGGACCTCTCGGACCGCGTCAGCGTGACGTGGGCGAAGAGGGGATGCCCCTTCAGCTTCTCCACGACGGCGACGACACCGTCGTAGCGCCCGACCCTCAGATTGTCCCGCTGGGCCACGTCATGGGTGAGAACCACCCGTGAATTAGCTCCAATTCGGGACAGAACAGTCAGCAGGACATTCCTTTCCAGCGACTGTGCCTCGTCCACGATCACGAACGCGTCGTGCAGCGAGCGTCCGCGGATGTGGGTGAGGGGCAGTACCTCCAGCATGCCGCGCGCGGTGACCTCTTCGATGACCTCGCGGCTGGTGACCGCGGACAGCGTGTCGAAGACCGCCTGTGCCCAGGGGCTCATCTTCTCGGCCTCGGAGCCGGGCAGATAGCCGAGCTCCTGCCCGCCCACCGCGTACAGCGGCCGGAAGACCATCACCTTCTGGTGCTGACGGCGCTCCAGCACGGCCTCGAGACCGGCGCACAGCGCCAGTGCCGACTTGCCGGTGCCGGCGCGGCCGCCCATGGACACGATCCCGACGTCCGGGTCGAGGAGCAGATCGAGCGCGATCCGCTGCTCGGCGCTGCGGCCCTTGATGCCGAAGGCCTCCCGATCGCCACGCACCAGACGGACGTTGCCCTCGGGTGTGATCCGGCCCAGCGCCTTGCCGCGCTCGGACTGGATGGTCAGTCCGGTGTGCACGGGCATCTGGGCGACCTCGGGCACATGGACGTGCCCCTCCTCGAAGAGGATGTCCACCTGCTCGCCGGGCAGGGTCAGTTCGGACATTCCGGTCCAGCCGGACGCGTCCGTGATGGCGAGCTCGGCGCGGTACTCCTCGGCGAGGAGACCGACGGACGAGGCCTTGATCCTGAGCGGCAGGTCCTTCGACACGACGGTGACGTCGAACCCCTCGGCCTGCAGATTGCGGGCGACCGCGAGGATGCGGGAGTCGTTGTCCCCCAGGCGGTAGCCGGTCGGCAGCACGCTGGGGTCCGAGTGGTTGAGCTCGACACGGACGGTCCCGCCGAGGTCCCCGATCGGGATGGGGGCATCGAGACGGCCGTACGCCACCCGGAACTCGTCGAGCAGGCGCAGTGCCTGCCGGGCGAAGTAACCGAGTTCGGGATGGTGCCGCTTGGCCTCCAGTTCCGTCACCACGACGATGGGGAGCACGACCTCGTGCTCGTCGAAGCGGCTCAGGGCGTTCGGGTCGGCCAGCAGGACGCTGGTGTCGAGAACGTAGGTGCGCCGGTCTGGCTTGTGGCGCTTTGTGCTGGTCACCACGGAAGGACGTACCCCCTCGGATGAGGTCGGGGAGCGACGGAGTGGAGCTGGACCGGTCGTCGGCCGCCCTGCACGCCGTGCAAGGGCCGAAAACCGGCCCTCCACTGCTTCTTCCATGCCGTGACCGCACGGTCGAGCTGGTGCAAAGGGCCTCCCGGGCGGACGGCTCCGGCGCCGCCCGCTGAGATACGACACCCGTGGTTCGGGCGTCGACCTGCTTGGCTTATGCCCTCGAACATGCGGTGCCATGCCAGCGCATATGACGGCGCGCTGGTGAACTCCTTGTTACTTCTGTCCCGGAGAGGGTGAGTTTCGTCGCGTCCGGATACGGCGGTGCGAGCGCCGAGAGGGGATCAGCCGCCGTAACGCCGGTGCCGGGCCGCGTAGTCGCGCAGGGCGCGCAGGAAGTCGACCTTGCGGAAGGCCGGCCAGAAGACCTCGCAGAAGTAGTACTCGGAGTGGGCGGTCTGCCAGAGCATGAATCCGGACAGCCGCTGCTCGCCGCTGGTACGGATCACGAGGTCCGGGTCGGGCTGGTCGCCGGTGTAGAGGTGGCTGCCGATCAGGTCGACGCTGACGGACTCGGCGAGGTCCTCCATCGAGGTGCCCTTGTCGTGGGCGTCGACGATCATCGAGCGCACGGCGTCGGCGATCTCCTGGCGTCCGCCGTAGCCGATGGCGACGTTGACCAGTATCCCGTCGACGTGCGCGGTGGCCTCCTCGGCCTCCTTGAGGGTGGTCTGCATCCCGGACGGCAGCAGGTCCGGCGTGCCGACGTGGTGCACCCGCCAGCGACCGTCGGCGGCGAGGGTGCGGACGACGTCCTCGATGATGCCGAGGAGTGGGACGAGCTCGTCCTGGGGCCGGTCGAAGTTGTCGGTCGACAGCAGCCAGAGGGTGACGACCTCGACGTCCGTCTCGGAGCACCAGCCGAGGAATTCCTCGATCTTCTCGGCACCGGCCCGGTGACCGTGCACGGTGGTGGAACCCGCGGCCTTCGCCCAGCGCCGGTTGCCGTCCATGATCACGCCGATGTGCTTGGGCACCTGAGCGTGGTCCAGGTGACCTTCCACCCGGCGTGCGTACAGCCTGACCAGCAGGCCGCGCAGCTTGTCGCGCAGGTTCACGTGATTGTCAGCCCCTCCGTACGGATCGGACAGGCGCGTGGCGCTGCGCGCGGCGCAGGCGAGGGCGGTTCCTGTCCGTATGGCGGTCCCCTCCGGCGAAGCGTACCCCTGCGGGGCTTGGGCCGTGGTTATGGGGTGCGGTGGGTGGGGGGTGCCACGCCCACGCGGCGGAGCCGCACATCGATACAGCCCCGCGCCCCCGTGCGGGCAAAAAAACGGGCCGGTCCGTGGGGGGGAGACGGACCGGCCCGAGGGGGGGTTTCCACCATAACCCTTCGTAAGGGATGCTGCGCGCATCGGCGTGCCACAATCACTCTCCGAAATCACTCGGCGACGGCCCGGTGGCCATGACAGGGCGCTTTCGTGGCCGATTCACGGCTGGTTCGGAGCCGATTCCCAGGGGAAACGCGTGGGATGCGGCCGGATCCGGAGGGTTTGCCGCACCTTGGTCCCCACTCGGCGACTTGTCCGCGCTTCCCTCCCCCGGGTGACCCCGACCGCGAACGTCCGCTTGACGCCGCACACCATTGCGCGGGGCGGACGCGGGTCCGATGCGATGCGCGTCCATCTGGGGTGCGCGCGGGCGCACAGCACCGCGCAGCCCCCTCCACTGCGCGGTACCGCCGCGCAGCTTTGCTTACGCGAATTACCTTGGTCTGAACTTACGTGAGGGGCGGAGGGAAAGCGAGTCGGTCGCTATAACAATGTGGAAAAGGTGCGGCCTCCTTTGATGCGCAGGGGGCGAAGGGCGTTCGCGCACGGATGCACGGTTTGCACCACGCGTCACACGGCGGGATGCCAAGCGGACAGTTCCTGACCTCTATCTGGCCTAACGTCGCCCTATGGCTGTCACTGTCACGTGGGACCAAGCGAGCGCGCGGCGGCTGGAGCGCCAGTTCCTGGCCCGTCCCGCCGAGCGCGGCACACCGGTCGGCGAAGTGGTCGGGGCGATGCTGGGGGCGCATGCGCAGGTGCTGTCCGCGGCCGAGGTGTCGGTGGGGGTGCGGGCCGCCGGGGTGACGCGGGCGGACGTACGGGCCGCGCTCTGGGAGGACCGCTCACTGGTGAAGACGTTCGGCCCGCGCGGAACCGTGCATCTGCTCCCCGCCGCCGAGCTGCCGCTGTGGTGCGGTGCGCTGACCGCGACTCCGACGGGCCGGAGCCCGCTACCGCCGGATGTCCGGGTGACGGAGGAACAGGCGGAGCAGATCGTGGCGGCGATCGGGGATGCCCTCGGCGGGGTGTGTCTGACCGTGGAGGAACTGGGCGAGGCGGTGGTCGCCCGCACCGGCTCCTGGGCCGGTGACCTGGTGATGCCCGCCTTCCAGGACCTCTGGCCGCGCTGGCGGCAGGTGCTGCACCGGGCCGGCCACTCGGGCGCGCTGTGCTTCGGCCCGAACCGGGGGCGGAAGGTGACGTACACGCGGCCGCCGGAGTTCGATCCGGGACCGGTGCCGGGGAAGGCGGCGCTGCGGGAGCTCGTACGCCGGTATCTGCGCGCGTACGGCCCGGCGACGCCCCTGCACTTCGCCAAGTGGCTGGCGGCGACCGCGGGTTGGGCGGCCGCCCTGTTCACGGAGCTGGCGGAGGCCGGGGAGGTCGAGGAGGTCGCCTTCGAGGGGGCGGCGGCCTGGGTGGCGGCAGGTGACACGGGGTTCCCGGTCGGGCGGGTGCCTGGCGTGCGGTTGCTGCCGTACTTCGACGCCTACGCCATCGCCGCGCAGCCACGGGAGTCGCTGTTCCCCGGGGAGGCGTACCGGCGGGCGCTCGCGGGCGGCCAGGCGGGGAACTATCCGGTGCTGTTGGTGGACGGAGTGGTGGCCGGGGTCTGGCACCAGCGGCGCCAGGGCCGTCGTACGACGGCGACGGTGGAGCTGATCGGGCGACGACGCCTGACGGCGCGGCAGGAGCGGGAGTTGGGCGAGCAGGTGGAGCGGGTGGGGGAAGTGCTGGAGGCGAAGGCCGAGTTGGTGGTCGGGGAGGTGACGGTCGGCCCGCATGCGTGAGGGGGGCGCCGGGCGGGTGTGAGGTTCGCGCCGGGCACGCTCAGGCGTCGGGCTTGCGGGCCTCGACGAGGTGACGGGTGCTGTGCGCGACGAAGGGGCCGTCGGTCCGGATCTGCTCGTGCAGGGCGCGGAGTCGGGGTCGGTACGCCTCGGCGGTGAAGCCGGGGACCATCCACACCACCTTGCGCAGGAAATGGACGACGGCCGCGATGTCGTAGAACTCCATGCGCAGCCGCTCGGCCCGCAGCTCGACGATCTCCAGCCCGGCCGCCTCGGCGTCGGCGCGCTCACGGTCCGGGTGGCGGGCGCTGCTCTGCTCCTCCGGGAGGGGGCCGAGGAAGTACTCGACGAGTTCGAAGACGCTGCGGGGCCCGACGTGCTGGGCGAAATAGCT
This sequence comes from Streptomyces sp. T12, assembly GCF_028736035.1. Classification (NCBI taxonomy): domain Bacteria; kingdom Bacillati; phylum Actinomycetota; class Actinomycetes; order Kitasatosporales; family Streptomycetaceae; genus Streptomyces; species Streptomyces sp. T12. The sequence goes on along the minus strand of NZ_CP117866.1, from coordinate 6,889,261 downwards.
GCCGTCGGGCTGGAGGACGCGGGCGATCTCGGCCCAGTGCGGGCTGACCGGGTGCCGGCTGCTGACGAGGTCGAAGGCGCCGTCGGCGAAGGGCAGCGGGGCGTCCTCGGGCGAGGCGACGACGGCGACGCCGTGCGGGCGCAGGAGGGCGGTGGCCTTGGCGATGTTCGGCGGCCAGCCCTCGGTGGCGACGGTGAGGGTAGGTGCCTTGGGGGCGGCGCGGCGGAGGGCGAAGTCGAGGACCTCTCCGCCGCCGGTCTGGATGTCGAGGGCGGCGGTGCAGAGGGAGAACCGCTCGGCGAGGGACGAGGCGTATCCCCAGGACGGCCGCGCCTCGGTGGCCCGCCCCTCGAACCACGAGAAGTCCCAGCCCTCGGTGGGGACGGCGGCGCCTTCGGCGACGAGGTCTTCGAAGGTACGGGTCATTTTTCCGGGGCGGACAGCACGAGCAGCACGTGTTCGTCGTCGCCGTGGTGGATGGTGCCCTCGCGCTGGAACCCGTGGCGTTCGAGGAGCCGTACGGACGCGGTGTTGCCGTGGAAGGGGTCGGCGTACAGCGGACGCGTCTGCTCGAGTTCGAGGAAGAGGGCGAGAGCCTTGGTACCGATGCCCCGCCCCCAGTACGGCCGCCCGAGCCAGTAGCCGAGGAAGCGGCGGTCGCCGTCCCACCACGAGACGACGCTTCCGGCCACGTCGTCCCCCACCGTGACCGTCTGCACGAGGCCGGTCTCGTCCCCGAGCACCCTCGTCCTCCAGTGCTTCAGGAAGGCGTCGCGCGGCCGAGGCGTGAATCTCGACCGCCGGACGGCCTCCGGGTCGTGCTCGTAGGCGAGGAATGCCTCGAGGTCGGCGTCCCGCACGTCTCGGATCCGTACGTCTGCGTACTCGCTGTCGCTCAGTTCTTCGCGCATGTCCAGGAGTGTGGCAGGAGCCACTGACAACGCCCCTGCCCCGACGAACGGTCCGAACGCGCTACGGCACCAACGGCCGTACTTCCTCGGCCACGAACCGCACGAACCCCTCCGGGTCGGGCTCGTCCCCCGTCGGCTGCAGCACCACGGTGTCGGCACCGGCGTCCGCGAGCCGCTGCACGGCCTTCGCGACGGCGCCGGCGTCCCCGGCGACACCGAGGTCCGGCACGGAGCCGAGCCCCTCGGCTTCGAGTTCGGCCTTGAGACGGGCAGGCCCGTCGGGCCCGGTGGCGGTCAGGAGGTAGACGACGACCTGGTGCGACGCGTCCTGGGTACGTCCCGCCGACTCCTGCCCCTCGTCGATGAGTTGCCGCGCACGCCGTACCCCCTCCGGCGAGGTCGAGGCCGTGAGCAACGTGCCGTCGGCCGCCTCACCGGCCAGCCGCAGCGAGCGCGGCCCGGTGACCCCGGCGATGACGGGCACCGGCTCGGCGGGCGGCCAGTCGAGGGCGACGTCGTCGAGCTTGACGTACCGCCCCTCGACGGTGACCCGCTCCCCACGCAACAGGGCCCGCAGCACGTCGAGATGCTCGCGCAACAGGGTCACCGGCGACTCGACCCGAGCCCCGACCTGCCCCATCCAGTCCTGCACACCGTGCCCGAGGGCGAGGATCGGACGGCCCGGGAACATGCGGTGGAGGGAGGCGGCCTCCATGGCGGTGATGGCGACGTTCCGCAACGGGACGGGGAGGAGTCCGATGCCGACCCGCACGCGCTCGGTCCACGCGAGTGCGGCGGCGGCCGTGGAGATCCCTCCCTCCCGGAAACAGTCCTCCCAGAGCCAGAGCTCTTCGAGGCCCGTCTCGTCGGCGAGGCGAGCGACGGATCGGAGTCGTTCGGGGGCGAGTTGGGGGCGGAAGATTGCACCGAGTCCGGTCATGGGGGCTTTCCTACCCGGCCGGGACTCGGCGGACAACAGAGTTTTGAAACGGCTCCCAGGAGGTGTCCGAAGCATGGGACGACGGTGGCGTGATGGGCGGGGAACGTTGGTCGTTCACGGGGAGCGGGGTGACGTTTCGGTCCCCCTGGAGCTCGCGTCGTCGTATCGGGCCCGTACGAAGGGGCTCCTGGGGCGTGACGTCGTCGACGGGGCGATGCTGCTGACGCCCGCCAGTGGCGTGCACACCTTCCGTATGCGCATCCCCATCGACGTCGCGTACCTCGACCGCAAGCTGAACGTCATCGCCGTACGCACCATGAGGCCGGGGCGCTTGGGTCTGCCCCGGCTGCGTTCGCGGCATGTGCTGGAGGCCGAGGCCGGGGCGATGGCGGGGTGGGGGCTGCGGGTCGGGGTGCGGGTGTCGGTCGGGGCCGGGTGACCGTACGGCTTCAGCGCTGAGTTTCCCCTCCCACGAGCCCCGTCTGCACCAACAGGTTCCCCCGCCTCCGCGAGACGAAGACGCCCCGCCCCGGCGGCATCGGCCGCGGGCGTACGTTGCCCAGGATGTCGCCCTCGTTCGGGTCACCGGAGAGCACGACGCCCTGCGCGCCCAGCTCCTTGATCCGCTGCATGAAGGGTTCGTACGAGGAGCGGCCGGCGCCTGCGGTGTTCCGGGCGGCGATGAAGCGGACCCCTATATCGCGGGCGAACGGGAGGAGTTCCGTGAGCGGGGCGAGGGGGTTGCCGCTGGACGTCGACACCAGGTCGTAGTCGTCTACGACCACATACACCGTCGGACCGCTCCACCAGCTGCGCTCCCGCAACTGGTCGGCTGTGACGTCGGGCGAAGGTGTGCGTCGGCGCATGAGGTCGGCGAGAGCCTCTACGTGGTGGTCCATGGCGTTGGACATGGGCACGTACTCGGCCAAGTGGGACGCCGGGGTCGCGTCCAGCAGCGAGCGGCGGTTGTCGATGACGAAGAGTTTGCAGGAGTCCCCGTCGTGCAGATCGGTCAGCTGCTTGATGAGGAGGCGCAGCAGGTTGGACTTGCCGGACTCGCTTTCGCCGAAGACGAGGAAGAAGGGGTCCTGGTCGAAGTTGACGTGGACGGGTTCCAGGTTGTTCTCGTCGAGGGCGAAGGCGACGCCGCGGTCCGGCTGGGCGAGGGCTGCCGGTAGGTCGGCGAGGGGCAGGTGGCGTGGCAGGAGGCGCACTGCCGGCGCGCTGGGCGCGGTCCAGTGGCGGTCCACGTCCCGGCTCATGGCGGCGGTCGCCTCGGAGAGGTCACCGTCGGAGTGGATGCCGTCGATGCGGGGAACCGCTGCCATGAAGTGCAGCGCTTCGGGGGTGAGTCCCCGGCCGGGCACACCCGCCGGGACGTTTTCGGCTGCCTTGCGGTCCAGTTCGGAGTCCATGGTGTCGCCGAGCCGCAGCTCGAGGCGGTTCATCAGCAGGTCCTTGAGGTTGGCGCGGACCTCCATGGCACGGGAGGCGGTGAGGATCAGGTGGATGCCGAAGCCAAGGCCCCGCGCGGCAATGTCAAGGACTGATGGCTCGAGGGCTTCGTACTCGGTGCGGAAGTTCCCCCAGCCGTCGATGGCCAGAAAGACGTCACCCCACGGCTGGTCCGCCACCGAGATGTCCCCGCGCGCCCGCATCCTTCGGAAGGTGGCAATGGAGTCGATGCCGGCGCTGCGGAAGTACTCCTCGCGACGCGTCAGGATGCCGTACACCTCGGCGACCGTGCGGCGTACCCGCTCCGGGTCCAGGCGCGAGGCGACGCCGCCGACGTGCGGCAGTCCAGAGACGGCCGACATGCCGCCACCGCCGAAGTCCAGGCCGTAGAACTGGACTTCGTGCGGAGTGTGGGTCAGCGCGAAGGCGGAGATGATCGTCCTCAGGAGTGTCGACTTGCCGGATTGCGGTCCGCCGACGATCTGCATGTGGCCGGCGGCACCGGAGAAGTCCCGGTACAGCGTGTCGCGCCGCTGCTCGAAGGGCTTGTCGACGACGCCGAGCGGGACGATGAGGCGGCCGGCGCCCTCGTAGCCGGGCTTGGTCAGGCCTCGGCCGGACTCCGCGGCGAGTCCGGGGAGCAGGGCGTCCAGAGAAGGGGGGTTGTCCAGGGGCGGCAGCCATACCTGGTGGGCGGCCGGGCCCTGCCCGGTGAGCCGGCGGACGATGACGTCGAGCACCGTGTCGACCAGCGCGTCGTCCCCGCCCGCGCGCGGGTCCGGCACCTGGGCCCGCGGGTCGGGCTGTACGTAGTGCACCGGCACGGGGGCGGCGGTGAAGGGCACGGGACGGCGGTCAACCGGCAGCGGACTGTCCCCGGTCGTGGCCCGGGCGGAGGCGGGCCGGTGCGGGCCGGACACGTAGGCCGCCTTGAAGCGGGCCATTTCGTCGGTGCCGTACTTCAGATAGCCGGAGCCCGGGACGTTCGGCAGGTGGTAGGCGTCGGGCACGCCGAGGGCGGCGCGCGACTCGGCCTCGGAGAACGTCCGCAGTCCGATGCGGTACGAGAGGTACGTCTCCAGACCGCGCAGGCGGCCTTCCTCCAGGCGCTGTGAGGCGAGCAGCAGGTGGACGCCCAGGGAGCGGCCGATGCGGCCGATCTGGACGAACATGTCGATGAAGTCGGGCTTGGCGGCGAGGAGTTCGCTGAACTCGTCGATGACCAGGACGAGGGAGGGGATGGGCTCCAGGGCGGCGCCGAGCGAGCGGGCCTTCTCGTAGTCGTGGATGTTGGCGTAGTTGCCTGTCTTGCGGAGCAGTTCCTGCCGGCGGTTGAGTTCACCGCGGATCGAGTCCCCCATGCGGTCCACGAGGGTCAGGTCGTCCGCGAGGTTGGTGATCACCGCGGCGACATGCGGCAGGTCCGCCATGCCGGCGAAGGTGGCACCGCCCTTGAAGTCCGCGAGGACGAAGTTGAGTGTCTCCGAGGAGTGGGTCACCGCCAGGCCGAGCACGAGGGTGCGCAGCAGTTCGGACTTGCCGGAGCCGGTGGCGCCGACGCACAGGCCGTGCGGGCCCATGCCGTCCTGCGCGGCTTCCTTCAGGTCCAGCATCACCGGGGAGCCGTCCTCGCCGACCCCGATCGGGACACGCAGGCGCTCGGTGCGAGAGCGTGGGCGCCAGGTGCGGCCGACATTCACGGATTCCGCGTCGTCCAGGTCGAGCAGATCGGTGAACTCCAGGTTGGCGAGGAGCGGTTCGTCGGAGTCGCTGCCGGACGCCATGTACAGGGGCGCGAGTTGGAGGGCGAGTGCCTCGGCGGCCTCGTGGCTGAGGCGGTCGGGCGTGCCCTCGTAAACGTGGCCGTCGCCGGACTCCAGGCGCAGCACATGGGGCTGCACCACGACCGAGAGTCCGCCGCGTGCCCCGCCCAGCCTGCCGGGTACGACCTCGATGACCGTGACACCCTGCAGCCCTTCGGCCGCTGCCAGCGCCGACAACGGCGACAGCGCCTCTCCGTCAAGTACGACGACGATGTGCGGCTGTTCCAGCAGGGGTTGGCCGCCGGCCTGGAACCGGGGGCGGCCTTCGAGCTGCTCCTTGAGCAGCAGCTCCAGATCCTGCGCGCCGGCCGTGATGAGCCGGCGGCTGCCCGCTCCGTCGCTTCCGTCGGTCTGCACGTGGGGCAGCCACTTGACCCACTCCCACTGCGTGGCTGCGTCGTGCCCGGCAGCGACGGCGACGACCAGGTCGTCGGGAGAGTGCAGGGAGACCAGGGAGGCCACCATGGCGCGTACCGACGCCCGGACGTGGCTCTCGTCCCCGCTGACGGTGAGGTGGTAGAAGGCCCGCAGCGAGATCGCCATGGGCAGGCCCTCGACCGTGCTGTGCGCGGTGAGGAACTGCTTCATCGCCCCGGCGGTGAGCGGCTCCAGCTCGTCCACCGGAGCGGTCTCGGGTGCGATCAGCGGGGCGGCGAGCTGCTGGCTGCCCACACCGATCCGCACCTGCCCGAAGTCGTCGTCGCTGATGCGCCGCTCCCAGATGCGGCTGCCTTCGGCGACCAGGGCCCACAATTGTTCGGGAGCCGGATGCAGATAGAACTGGGCGTCGCGCTGCAGCCGCGCGGTACGAAGAACCGCGCGACGAGTTTTGGCCAGGTACTTCAGGTAGTCCCGCCGCATATCGGCGAGCTGCCCCTGGGTACCGCGCCGATAGCGAACGAGCATGGCAATGCCCATTCCGATCGTCGACGCGATCATCACCATGCCCATGATGCGCATGACCGGGTTGGGCGTCATGAAGAAGAAGACGACGGAACCGCCCATCCCCAGCATGGGCAGCAGCTGCATCAGCGCGCCCTCCTGCTGCCCTCTGGGCAACTCGGGTGGGGATTGCAACTGCACTGGATCGGCGGGCACCTCGGTGGGCAAGGTCCTCGGCGGCCGTTTGACGACGATCTGGCTCAAAGCTGACCCGTCCCCCTCGCGGATTGAAGAGCCCTTGTCCGCACCCCCGTGGCGCCGACTTCATCCGGACTGGATCTGGAGTGGATCCTACTGGCGAGCACTGACATTGCGGGCGGTAGGGTGGCGCCACGCGTGTACGCACCCGCGAAATCCGCGAACAATCAATGGATTCGGGGTCATTCACGGTCTTTCGGAAAAAGACCGGAGTGAGAGCGGACACGCGAACGAACGGGGCAGGGGCGCGGCCCGCGATTTGAGAAGCACCGCGAGGGGGAGCAACAGGTGCCTACGACGGTTGGAGCTGCGGCGAACACCGGCAGTTATGCGGGACCGGGGGCCCATACGGGACCGGGGGTGCCGACCGCCCGCAGCACCGGCTTCCGCCGGATCATCGTGGCGGCGCCCGACAGCCGTATCGATGTTGCGCTGCCCGATGACATTCCGCTCGCGCACCTCTATGCGGAGATCCTGCGCCTGTCGGGGCAGAGCCCGGCACCTGGCGCTCCGGTCGGGTATCACCTGGTGCGCCGGGACGGGACGGTGCTCGACGGGGCGCGCTCCCTCGCCACGCAGCGCGTCGTCGACGGCGAGTTCCTGCTGCTGCGGCCGTTCTCCGACTCTCTCCCGCCCGCGGTGTTCGACGACGTCTCGCACGCCACGGCCAGCGCCGTCACCCGCGACCGAGCGCTGTGGAACGACGAACTCCTGCGCAGCGCAGGGCTCTTCGGCGGCTGTGTGCTGCTGATGCTGCTCGCCTTCGTGGCCTGGAGTTCCGACGTCCGCCATGACATGCACGGGCTCCCGGGCATCGTGGCAGGGGTCTCAGGCGTGGTGCTCCTCGCGCTCGCCGCCGTACGCGCCCGGGTGTACGACGACCGCGGCTCGTCCCTGGCCTTCGGCACAGGCGCCCTCGCGAACCTGGGAGTTGCCGGCAGCGGACTGCTCGCGCTGTCGTCCGAAGAAGGCATCGGCAGGCTGCAGTTCCTGCTCGCCTGCGCCGCTGTGCTGGTGGGATCGGCTGTGCTGGTGATCCTCACACCGAGCGGCGACAGCCCCTTCGTCGCCTTCGTCTTCGCCTCGGCCATCGGCATGCTGTTGACGTTCATGTCGATCCTCACCGAGATGAGGCCGGTCGAGACCGCGGCGGTCTGCTCTCCGCTCGCCTTGGGGACTCTCGCCTTCCTGCCGGGCCTCGCCACGCGTTTCGCCCGCCTTCCCATCGGCTTCGACCCGCCGCGCACCGCCGTAGGCGCCGGCTATGACGATGCTGATACCGATACCGATGGCGCCGAGGCACACGCCGCGATCGACGCCGAACGCATCGCCGCTCAGGCGCGGCGTGGGCACGAGCTGCTACTCGGCCTGGTCGGCGGTTGTGCGCTGGTGGCGGCGGCTGCGGCAGCGGTGCTCGGGTTCTCCGACGACCTGTGGGCTCAACTGCTCGCGCTCGCCACGGGGCTGGCCCTGCTGATGCGCGCCCATCTGTTCCGGCACACCGTCCAGGTGGGGTGCACGCTCGCGGCGGGCCTTGCCTCGCTGGTGCTCCTGGGACTCGGCCTCTCCCTCAACCCGCCCGGGTGGATGGTCCTGGAGGCGCTGCGGGGTGACGGCTCGGCCCTCTACATCAGGCTGGTGTGGCTGTCGGTCGCGGTCGCCGTCGTCGCCGGGGCGATCGCTGCGATCGCGCTGGTCGTCCCCAGCAAGGGGGTCACCCCGTTCTGGGGCCGATTCCTGGAGATCGCCGAGAGTTTCGTGCTTCTGACGCTGCTGCCGCTGTGTCTTGCGGTGTTCGGCGCGTACCACCAGATGCGCTCGCTCTCTTCGTGAGAGCAGCGTCGTGACCAGATAACCAGCGGGGGAAAGAGGCAGCGGCACGATGGCATCACGGCGGGACGAGCTCAATGCCTACACCTTCGCGCGACGGCGCCTGGTCGGGCAGTTCCTGCAGCCCAACCCGAACGGCACGGAGGAGGGCTGGCCACGCCCCCTGCGCGCGGTCGTGCCGGGTGCGATCGTCGCGACGGTCATCCTCGCGGCGTTCGGAGCCTGGGGCATGTTCAAGCCTGCTGCACCGCAGGACTGGGACAAGCCCGGGGAGAACATCATCATCTCCAGCAAGTCGACCACGCGGTACGTGATCCTCGTAACCGACGGCAAGACGCAGCTGCACCCGGTGCTGAACATGTCCTCGGCGAAGCTGCTCCTGCTCCCCGACAAGGGCAAGGTCATCAACGTCGACGAATCGGTGCTCGACAACGGCAAGATCCCGCACGGCCCCACACTCGGTATCCCCTACGCCCCCGACCGTCTGCCCGACGCCGGCGAAGCCGGATCGAAGAAGCGCTGGGTGGTCTGCGAGCGACCCGGTGAAGGCGGCCGTGCCATCCAGAAGGCCGCGTTCATCCTCGCCACGCGCGACATGCCCCGGACCGAAGGCACGGAGCGGCTGCGCGGCGGCGAGCTGATGTATGTGGAGGGCCCGGGTCCGGACCGCACCCGCTACGTCGTCGACGCCAAGGGAACGGCGTACCCCGTGGAAAACGAGGAACTGCTGCTGCGCCAGGTCGTAGGCGAGGGCCGGGAGCCGCAGCGGGTGTCGGCCGGCTGGTTGGCGACCTTGCACAAGGGCGACACCATCGCCTTCCCGAAGATTCCGGACACGCCCGGCGTCGACGCCGGAATCCAGGGCCGGCTGCCGGACGAGGCGAACAAGGTCGGCATGGTCCTGGAGGCACCGTCCGGTACCAGGATCCAGAAATACGTCGTCCTGCAGGGGCGGGTCGCGCCGGTCTCCGACTTCATGGCAAAGCTCCTGCTGAGCAGCAAGGACCTGACCGGTCTCGGGCAGGCGAGCCGAGCGCTGCCCGTCAGTGCCGGCAGCTTCACGCCCGGGGCGCCCTTCGGCGCGGAGAAGACCTGGCCTCAGCAGGAGCCGAAGCCGGTCAACTCCGCGAGCACGGAGGAGGGCAGCCGCAACACGGTGTGCAACGTTCTGCACGAGGTGGACGAGGACCAGGGCGCCACGACCTTGAGCACCTGGGCGGGCAGGGACTTCCCCGCCACGCTGCCCACTGGATCGAGCAGCGCGTACGTCACCCCCGGATCGGGTCAGTTCTTCCGCCAGTTCACGGGATCGTCGACCCGCTCCGGTTTCTTCTTCCTCGTCACCGACACCGGCCTGCGCTATGCGATGCAGTCCAACGGCGACAGCGAGACGGACGACGCGGGCATCGGCTCCTCGGGATCGGCAGCGGAAAAGCAGAAGCAGCGGGAAGCAGCGGCACTGGAGGAGGCCCAGCAGGCGCAGAACCACCTCGGCTACAAGGACGTGACACCGGCCCCGATCCCGGCCGCATGGTCGGCGTTCCTGCCGACGGGGCCGCGTCTGTCGACGGGCGCGGCGCGGCAGCCGCAGGGTTCATGAGGGGGCGGGCCGAGTAATGCGTACGCGTCCCCACGTGGGCCGGCTTGTTGGAACGGCCGCCGCCACGTTCGCGTTCGTCGTGGTGCCCCAGGCGCCTGTGGCCACCGCCGCCGTGCCCTCCGCCGGCACGGCCGATCAGTGCACCTTCCCGGGCAAGACGTACGAGGGCCGCCCCTGGGCCCTGCAGCGGGTCCTGCTGGACGAGGTGTGGAAACAGTCGATGGGCGAGGGCGTACGCGTCGCGGTCATCGACACCGGCGTGGACGTCAAGAACCGCCAACTCGCCCCGGCGGTGGACGTCAGGAAGGGCCGCAACTTCCTGTCGCCGAACCTCACGGACGACAACGGCAACAAGATCGAGCGCGGCCGCGACGACGGCACCACCGACGTGGTGGGCCACGGCACGAAGGTCGCGGGCATCATCGCCGCCAGGCCGGCGAAGGGCACGGGCTTCGTCGGCCTGGCGCCCAAGGCGACGATCATCCCGATCCAGCAGAACGATGCCGAGGGCCACGGCGACACCGAGAGCCTGGCCGCGGCCATCAACTACGCCACCAGGGAGGCGGACGCCGACATCATCAACATCTCCCAGGACACGGTCAACCCGATCGACTCCACCTCCGAACTGAAAACGGCGGTGGACAACGCGCTGGCCAGGGACATCGTCATCGTGGCCTCGGCAGGCAACGACGGACTCGGAGGCAACGTCAAGGAGACCTACCCAGCATCGTACGAAGGCGTCCTGGCGGTAGCCGCCGCGGACCGCAACAACGAACGCGCGGTCTTCTCCCAGTCCGGCGAGTTCGTGGACGTCGCGGCCCCCGGTGTCGACATGGTCTCCACCGTCCCCGGCGGCGGCCACTGCGCCGACAACGGCACCAGCTTCTCCGCCCCCTACGTCGCCGGTGTCGCGGCCCTCATCAAGGCCAAGCACCCGAGGTGGACGCAGGAGCAGATCACCGCCCAGATCATGCAGACCGCGGAACGCTCCATCCCCGGACATGACCGCCTGGTCGGCTGGGGCGTCGTCGACCCCGTACGCGCGCTGACGGAGGACGACAAACCGATCGAGCATCCGGTGCCGAGCAACCAAGGCGCCGGGCAGGCGCCCGCGGTGGCCCAACTCCCGCTCGGGGAAACCCCGCAGGAGCGGGCTGTCCGCCTCGGGACCTATGTGGTGGTCGGCAGCTTGGTGCTGGTGGCGGTCATCGGGGGCGGGGCGGTGGCGGGGCGGGATGCGCGGAGGAGGACGGCGTCGGGGAAGGCATCGGGGAACGCCCCGGGAAAGGCATCGGGGAACGCCTCGGCATAGCCGAGAAGGCCGTTGGTCCTGTCACTGGTAGTGGCTAGAGTGACACGCATGCAATCGGTGACGTTCGCGTCACCGCGATCGCAATGACCCGCGGTCGTAGCAAACGGGGAGTACGGGGGTTACGGGGGAGGGTGGCTGTCATGCCGTGTGCCGGTTCTTCAGCCTGACAAAGCACACGCGGCGCCTCACCACGCCCACGCAGCTTCTCCTGGTCCAACCCGTCGGATCCACAACAGCACCGGGAAGGAACAACAGATGGCCGGAACCCAGAAGGTCACAGACGACGTACTGCGGCAGTTCGAGCAGGAGCTCAACGAACGATTCGGGTCGGTGAAGCAGCAGTTGCAGCAGCTGCACGCCGTGATCGACGGTGTGGAAGGCAAGTGGCAGGGCCAGGGCGCCGTGTCCTTCGACCGGAAGCAGACCGAGATCAACGAGCGCATGGCCAACATCGGCAACCTGCTCGTCCGTTTCCAGAACGCAGTCAACGACAACCGCCGCATCGCCGGCAGCACCGACGAAGAGATCTACCAGGCCCTGGCAGGCATCGACTCGGGCGGCTCCGGCTCGGCCGGCGGTCCCTCGTCGGCGGCCAAGTCCTCGGCCTTCTCCGGCATGTGACCCGCAGCCCTCAACACACCACACCTGAAACCCCGTTGGAGAAGCCATGGCAGTAGACAACGGCACCATGCTCGTCACCTACGCGGAACTCGAGAGGGCCGCAGGGGACATCACCAACCAGGCCAAGAAACTGGACACGGACCTGGAAGCCCTCCAGCAGCGGATGAAGGACCTCTCCGCCTTCTTCGAGGGCGAGGCCAAGACCGCGGCAGACGGCCTCCACCGCGAGTGGGACATCAAGGCCAGGGAGATCCACCAGGCCCTGAACTCCATCGCGAACGCGGTCCGCGACGCGAGCGCGGCGTACAGCGCCGCGGACCGTAAGGCCGCCGCCAACTACTAGCGCGGAGCACAGCCTGGTTCAGGGTGGGTACGCACGGGAGGTACCCACCCTGAGTGGCTTCCCATGGCCGGGGCCGGGAGTACTTCACCGGCGGAGGCAGACCTCCATCGCCGGCGGCTGAATGCCGGTGGCGGTGCCGAGGCCACCCTCTTCTTCGGTGAGCCCGCGCCGCCGCACTGGCGCGGGCGCGTCTGCATCGCGTGCCGAACCCGGCCGCGGAGCGTACCGCTCGGGGCGCCGCAACTGAGGCGGCCCGCAGGCGGCGCGGCGGCCTCGGCCCCGCCGGGGACGACCGGACGTCACCGGCCCTCGGCCCCGCACAGCGAGGATGAACTCTGTTCCAGGAGTCCATAGTTCTTCCTGACCGTCGCCGCCGCTGCCGCCGCGCTGATCGCCCTCGCCTTCGCACCCGGCATTCGCCGTCTGGCACCGATGACCCGTCTGCTCCTCCTGGGCACCCTGGCATGTGCCCGGTGCCTACCTGCCTCGCGGTCGTGACCTGGGCCCGGACCGGGTGACCTGTGCCGCTCCGAGATGATCACGGTCACGTGTCCTCGGCGTCGCAGTCGTAGTTGTCCACCGCGTCGAAGGCGGGACGGTTGGGCTCGCCATACAGGGGATCCACGACGTCGCGTACCTTCGCGTCCGGTTTCAATCTGCTCGCCGAGGTATCGATCGCTTTGAGTACCGTACGGAACTCTTCGGCGATGTCCGGCGGCGCGCTCGCCTTCATCTCCCTACCGGTGTGAGCGATCAAGGCAGCCCTCCTCCGAAGGTCCTCGAAGTCCAGCGGTTGCCCCTCGATCGCAGCACCTACATCGGAGCGGAAGGCGACGACGCCGACCTGGAAGGTCGACAGATCGAGGCAGAAAGCCGAGGTTGCCGTGGCGGTCGGCCGTGCGGTCGACGTGCTGGACGAGGTCGGGGCCGATGCCGATGCCGATGCCGATGGTGCGGCGTCCGGGGAATTCGAACAGCCTGCCAGCGTCAGCGCGGCGGCCATCGCGGAGATCCATCTGCGTGGAGCGTTCATGGGCGGAGAGTAGGCAATGGGGTGCGGGAGGGGTCCCAACGGACTGGGCGCCCTCACCGCCCACAGCACTGATGCGGCGAACTCCCGCCACCCCGATGCCCCGGTACAAGGGCCTGTATCCAGTTGTGATCAAGCCGGGGTGCGACACCTGGTGTCTTCAACTCCAGAAGCCAGGAAACAATCCGCGCCACGCATCTTGTCAAACATTGAACGGACTCCTACAGTCCGGCGATAAAAGGAGCGTGGGACCGCTCCCACCCCCCATTTCGTCCGAGCAATGGAACCGCGATGTCATCTGCACTTCTCAGGCCGGGACGCCTGATAGTCGGCGCCCTGGCGGCGCTGTCACTGCTTCTCCTGGGACAGCCGCCAGCCCACGCGGCATCCTGGGGAGCCCCCCAGACCGTCAACTCGTGGAACACCATCAGCGGACGGTGGACCGCCAACAACGAGCTGGAGACCTACACCCCCAACTGTGTCTGGTACGAGGGCAGCACCCTCGTCATCAAGACCTACAAGTCGGGCAGCACTTACTACTCGGGCCGCGTGGAGTCCAAGGCACTCTACGGCTACGGCACTTACAGCTTCACCGCGAACATGCCCAACGGCCAGGGCCTCCTGCCTGCGGTATGGGCGGCCTACCTGAATCCGTGGCTGCCCGAGTTCGACGCCGCCGAAATCGTCGGCCAGAACCCGAACACCGTCTACCAGACCTTCCACGACCCCAACAACGCCCAGACCCAGTTCTCGAAGACAAATTCCGCGGGCTGGACCAACGCGTACCACAAGTATTCGTTCACGTGGTGGCCCGATCACATCGACTTCGCCGTGGACGGCACCATCACCGGCACCAAGTGGTACACCACTGCCCCGGGTGTCGGGATGCGCTTCATCGTCAACACCGCCGTCGGCGGCGACTGGCCGGGCAACCCCAACGACTCGACATGGGCCACAGCAGACGGCGCGAGGTACCTGAAGGTCTCCTCGATCACGTACACCCCCTACTATCCGTAAGGGTTCCGCTTCAGGAGCCGAACTTGGATTGCCTAAGAGCTCGTAACAGGATCTTGGTGAGGTGTCCCGGCACTCGGCCGTAGATCGTGAACGACGACTTGTGGACGCTGATCGGGCCGTTGACCGCCGGCGCCCCGCACGGGGCAGGGTACGGACGGAGGCGCAGCGGGTAGGCAGGTTCGGGTAGCCAATCCGGCGGTTGCGCGTCTCTTCCTGCAATGAGGCGACGGGGGAGCAATGGTCAATGGCCCACAGCGGCAAGACCGATTACGACTCGCGCGGCAGCGACCTGCACCGGACCGCGTACGAGGACGCGTACGTGAGGAAGGCGAGCCACCGCCCCGGCGGTGGTGGAGCCGCGTCGACTGGACGAAGTGGGGAACGGCCGCCGGGATCGTGGCAGGTATCGGAACCCTGCTGTTCACGGGCATCGCCACGTACTACGGCGCCCGAGTCTCGCAGGGCCAGTTGCAGCAGTCACAGGAGGACGCCGAACGTGATGCCCGCGATCAGGCGGCGCACTTAGCCTTCTGGATCGGCAACGAGGAGGACCTTTCCAGCCCGGGGGGAAAAGTTTCCAGCGTGCACGTCATGAATCGGTCGCCGGACCCGGTAACAGAAGTCACCGTGGCCTACTACGTCGATGTGTACGAACAGAACGACAAGGAGGAAGTGGTCCATATCCAACGCGGCTACTACTTCCGGGAGTTGCGGAGCATGCCTCCGTGCAGTGAAGCGATCTTTGAGACGGATCCTTGGTGGGTGGAGGAACTTGCCGAGCATCCCCATGGCCTCTTGACCGCGGAGATCGTCGTGCGGCACGTGACATTCACCGATCGCGAAGGTGTGGACTGGGTGCGTGACAGCAGGAACCTCGCCCACGCGGAAGGCACAGAGAACAGCAGACACGTGCCCAAGCCAAAGCCGGATCACGAGGTCAAGCCGCGGACGTGGATCTCTCTTGGCTCGGACACACCCAAGTTCAAGCAGGCCACATCCTGCGGCGACCGGGACGATGCCGGCCGCTGACACCACGGCACCGTGAGCGGGCGCTGGCGGCTGCAGGCCGTGTACGCCTATACCGCCCGGGCAATGCACTGGCGTAGCTGCCGCCCCGAGCGGGCCCGCATGGATAGCTGCTCAGACTCTGACTCCCGAGCAGATCAAGGAGCGGGCCGATCGCGCCCTGGCGAAGGTTCGGTGTCTGAAGCGGGCGCCCCCTTCGCGGCTGTCAACACATGAATAGACTGCTGGCCAAGATCCGTTGGTGCCCACACCGACGTGCAGGGGAAGCGCTGTGTGGTGGGCCCGCGGTTGAGTGTGTGGTTACGGGAACGGCGCACGTGGGGGACCGGTTCGCGAGGGCTGCCTGCGCCGGAGGGGATCACGGGGTGAGTGAGACAGACGAGGCGCCCGCGGCGTCCGGTCGGTTGCGCCGAGCACTGCCGCACAGCAGGCGCGGCCGGTTGTCGCTGATATCCGCGCTGGTGCTCGCGCTTGCGGGCACCGGGCTCGGCACGTGGGCGGCGGACACCTGGCCGTGGCCGAAGGACCGCTACTGCTGGGGCGCATGGGAGGAGGACAGCGGCCCGGAGTTCCTCGGCGACGCGGCCTTCGGCGACGATGACGACGGGTCACGCACCGGCACAGAGACGGCACCCACCCGCGAGCGCCCGACCGGCAGCTGCGAGGTCGCCATCGCCAGCGACTACAAGAGCAGTTACGACGGCGACAAGGTCTCCATCCGCCAGCAGGTGTCCGTTGAGTACGGCCCGGTCCCCAAGGCCGCGGAGGCCCGGCTGGCGATGGTCCAGGACGATTTCCTGGGCGGCGACATGGTCCCGCTCCCGGACGGCCTGCCGGGCACGGTGAACGGGCGTGGTGGCCTGCTGGTGCTTCCGAAGGCCTGCGATACGCAGGACGGCCGGCCGACCGTCGTCACCATGCGCGCGTCCGGCATGTACACCAGCGGCCCCTCGTACAGCCAGAACGATCCGGCCGGTCTGGGCGGCGCCCGTGAGGCGGCGGTGCTGCTCGTCGCGGCGGCCAACCGTGGGATGGCGGCGGCCGGTTGCGCGCCGGACGAGCCGCTGAGGGTCAGCTCGCCGGTCTACGACCTGCCGGGCAATCCGGAGCGCATCTTCAGCACCTCTGACGACGCCTGCGGCATCCGCGGCCTGCGCCTCGGCATGGAGGACATCGCGGACCAGACCGGCGCGGTCACCCGCGACCTGCAGACGTGCAGCGTCCGTGGCGACGGCGTGCCGTACCTGGAGCTGGCGATGGTCGCGCAGCCCCGGCTGGCCGCAGTGTTCGACGGCATCCCGGGCGAACGCCCCGCGGCCCCCGGCTGGCGAGGCACGGGCACCATCGGCGAGAACCACGCGATCGTACGAGCCGACTGCGCCGGCCGGCCCACCACCTTCCTCATGGGCGCCTCCACCGACCCCGGCTACCTCGCCACCTTCACCAACGCGGCCGCAGCCCGCCTGGGCTGCGCCCCCATCGCCCCCAAGGGAGCCGCCCGGTGAGCAGCACCGCGGACCAGCCGAACCGCTACGACCAGTCCCTGCCCGCAGACCGGGAGTCGCTCAGCGAGCGGCATCGGCGCCTGCGCCGGGAGCGGTGGCGCCGACGCCGCCAGCGTTGGCACTGGCGCCACCTGCTGCGTGGCCAGGTCCGGCCGCTGCTGGCCGCAGGTCTCGCCGGGGTGCTGCTCGGCGTCGGCGGCACAGCCTGGCAGACGCAGGCCGGGCCGTTCGCGCCCGACGAGGTGTGCTGGGGCGCGCTGTCCCGCGACGACCTCGCCCCGATATTCCGCGAGCCGGAGAACGTCCAGGCGGTCGAGGCGCCCGTGCTGCACGGTGCGCGCTCTATGGACGGCCCCGTCGGCAGTTGCCAGTTGACGAACAGCGACGGTGACGAATGGGCGCTCACCGCCCGGGTGCACCGGCTTGACGACCGGGCCGGTGACGACGGCAAGTGGGCTGATGAGTTCCTCTCCGCCCGCCTCACCCCGCTCGGCGGCGGCCTCCTGGGCATGGCCTCGGACAGCCGCGCCTGGCTTGCCATCCCGGACGGCTGTCTGGGCCGCTCCGACGAGTTCGACGGTCCGGCCGTC
The DNA here is from genome assembly GCF_028736035.1 of Streptomyces sp. T12. Classification (NCBI taxonomy): domain Bacteria; kingdom Bacillati; phylum Actinomycetota; class Actinomycetes; order Kitasatosporales; family Streptomycetaceae; genus Streptomyces; species Streptomyces sp. T12. Next base: position 6,872,118 of record NZ_CP117866.1, on the reverse strand, counting down.
GTGGACATCGCCCAGGGCAGCTGGATCAGCGACATGGAGCCGCGTACCAAGGAGCGGGACGCGATGGCCCGCATGGTCGTGAAGCTCGTCAACAAGGTCAGCGCGGACCTGGGCTGCACCGGCACGATCGCCGATCCGGTCGAACGCCTGCCGAAGGCCGCCCGCTACACCCGCACGGAGAAGCCGGACGCGCTCTGCGGCATCAAGGGGCTGACCCTGGGCAAGAAGCGCAAGCCGAACCAGTACCCCATGATCACCGACGGGCACGGCCCGGTGCGCACCTGCGACCGCGACATCACGGGCTCGCGGTGGAAGCAGCGCATGATGACCGTCGAGGACCCGCGGCTGGCCGCGATCTTCACGGGGATGACGCTCGACGAGGGCGACCGGGTGCACTCCGCCGTCGGCTACGGCGGCCTAGGCCCCAACCTGGGCGTCTTCCGGGCCCGTTGCCAGGCGGGCGCGACGGTGTTCCTCGTACAGGCCAACGACGGCGGGATGAGCGCGGACCTGCGCACCCTCTTCCCTCGCTACGTCGAGGCCGAGGCCGCCCGCCTCGGCTGCGGCCCGCTGAAGCTGAAACTGCCGGGTCCGGGCGGGGGCCGCTGACTCCTGCCCGGCCGCAGTGCCGTAACGATGCGAAACGCCACGCCCCCAGCAGCCCGAATGCCGGGGGCGTGGCGTTGTCGTGGGTGGCTAGCCGAGCCAGACGATGTCCAGGACAGACAGGTGACGCAGGGCGCGCGGTGTTACACATCTCCCAGACGTGCAACACCTGCGGCCGGTACGCCAACTCCGTGGAGACGACTCGCCATCAGTCCGGTGTCAGCGAGAGCAGCCGCACCGGACGCCCCTTCCACTCCTCGGGGGTCACGGTCGCCACCACAGCACCACGGGGGCGTTCCGCCGACGGCGTGGCGACATGCTCGGTGTGCGGCTGCCCCCACCCGTCGGCACCGGTCAGGGTGAGGGCGGCGGGCAAGTCCAGAGGGACGATGTCCACGGCCGGAAGCTGCGCGACATGCTCAGCCAGCCCCGGATATCGCCGGTCGGCCTCCACCAGTGCGCAGGCAGCCGCGTACAGGCGTGTTCCGGTGCCGCTAGTGGCCTGGTAGACCAGCCGGGACACCAGCGGATTGCCGCGCAGGGCTACCAGCGTGCCGGTGTCCAGGACGATGTGCAGATCGTTCACGCGGCGTCGGTCTCCGCGATACGGTGGGCCAGCAGCGCGTCGGCTTCCGGATCGGGCACGGCCGGATCGTAACCGCTCCACCCCATGAGGATCTGCCGTGTGCGCTCCGCCTCCTCAGCGCGCTCGGCAGGCGTCTTGACGGTTTCGGCCAGCCGGTCGAGCCACGCCCGCAGGCTCAGCCCTTCGGACTCGGCGACGGCGGCAAGTCTGTCCCGTGTCTGGGACCGGGCTCGGATGGTGGCGTCCGACATGGGAGTGGATCCCTTCTGCTCGGTGAGACGGGTGTCGATCAGCCACGGTCGATCGACAGAGACGCGTCTCGTCACGACTCACCGTAGCAGCTGACGTACACGCATACGTACACGTCTACGTCACGGGCGGGGGTGGGACCACTCGCCGCTCCGCCCGCTCACCATGATCGCCCGGGACTCCTCCACGGACGAGCTCCCGTCCGGACAGAAGAACGGGCGAGGCGAAGCACCGCACAGCACGCCCGGGTACCGCGAAACCGGGACCACGAACGGGCACGACCGTCATGACCACACATCCGGCAGACTCCGGGCAGCCCCACCTGCCTCCGATGCGTACCATCGGCGAACTCCGCGCCGCCCTCACCATGGGCTACGGCTTCCCCGGAGATGCCGACGACTTCGAGGCCGAGCTGGCCCGCGAGATCAACCACGCCGACCCAGCCGACCTCACCGGCATCGTCCGCCTGGTCGAAGAGTTCCGGGGCCGGATCATCGCTCGCCAGGATCCCGGCTTCGACACCGCCATCACCACGGCTGTCGCCGAGATCAACGCGGCCCGAGGGGCGCCCCAGTGACCGACAGGCCGCACCAGGTCATCGCCGAGATCACGCAAGAGGCGCGCGCCCGCTGCCATGCCATCGGTGCAGGAGCTCTCGAAGCCGTCGAGGCGCTGCGCGCCGAACTGGAGAAGAACCCGACGCTGGGCCGACGCGCCCGGCTCTCACCGTTGCATACGTCTACGACGCCCCGCCGCCCGAGCCCGGCCTGATCCGCATTGCTCTCGTGTCTCCCGTCCGTTTCGCGTGCGGTGCCACCCAATTCTGAACCCGCGCCATGGCACTGGCGCGGGCGCGTCCGCATCCCCTGCCGAACCCGCATCGCGGGCAGGGTGGCGGTGTGGGCGCGGCAGTAAGGCAGCACGGCCCGGAGCTCCATGGTCGGCAGCGGCGTCGTCAAGGCGTCACGGGTGCAGAACAGCCGTGGGCTTTGGCCGAACGCTCGGCGAACGCCCTGAGCGCGGCGCGTTCGTAAGCGAAACCCGGATTGCTCACGGTGTTCTTGGGGTTGTCGTCCCGCTCGGCAGCGACGTGCATGGTGAACAGGGCACGGCCGTCGGAGCACTTGGCCGTCGTCCAGCTTGTCAGGCTGAGGAGTCGGCCCGCTCATGGACCGTTGCAGCCTCGTGGAGCTTCGCGGTGTTACGGTCCCTACGGCCCCGCAGCCGAGCCCCACCGCCCCGAACATCGCCGAAACACACGGCACGACGCTCACCCTCCCTGTTCCCCCGTTTGCTACGACCCCCGGTGCGCGGTTACTTTCGGCCAGGGGACAAACTCAAACCATCGCGGAATCCTCAGGCATAGAAGGTGTCGTCACTGCGACCCGCACCGCGCCGATAGTCGACGGTGCGACTTGGGCCACACTCTCGTCCTTGGCATTACGAGCGACGATCGCGGGAATGCCGGCCTCGGTTGGAACATGACGCACGGTCCAGCCCGCGCTCTCGAAGTAGGTCTGCGCACGTGCCATCACCCGGACCGTCTCCTCTTCCGTAAGCGGCTGAGTCGACCATGCGTGGTGGACATAGGCGCCTTCGGAGTCCTGATAGGTGCTGAGCCCGTCGCCCTGCTGTGCTGTGGCGTGCCGCGCTTGGAGAGCGTCATAAATCCGGCTGGAGTGGTCGAGGGCTCGATGCTCGGCGTGCTCGTCGGCCTGCGTGCGCTGGAGGGCTGCAGGGTCGGCAGCGGACCCGCCGCTGGGAGCAAAGCAGGGAGAAGTCACGGAGATGGCTGCGAGCCCCTCGCCTTCGGCCCGGTTCACGACCCCGGTAAGGGCGGTCATCCAGAAGTCATCCGGTTCGGTACGCATGCCCACTGAGGGAAAGGGATCGGACCAGTCAGCATCTGACGACTGGAACTTGTAGCCAACTTTCACCCATGCGTCCCGTGCTTGCCGTACCAATGTCTTGGCCTTGCTGCCTGGAACTCCGGTCAGCTGATACGTGAGTCGGAACTGCACTCGATCGTCAGGGCCGTGGTCGTCTCGGGCGACGCACGTCCCCAAGGGGCGAAGACCGGTACGCTTGAGCGTCGGCTTGGGTGACATACCGTCCACTGCCTGGTGAACGATTTCCTCTGCGCGTTGGGTTGCCTTCTGCTCGTCCATGGTGGCCTGCTTGGATTCCGTTGCCTTATTCCCACTGCCGTTCTGTTGGGTTCCGCAAGCCGTGACTGCGGCTGCTACACACAACGAGGTAATGACCGCCATCATTCGGTTCAGTTTCACGGAGTTCCTCCGGTTGCGATCTTCGCCATATCAGCCAGGGAATCACCTTCCCAGTACTGGGAGTGAGCGGGCATGAAGCCATCCGCGCCGGGGAATTTACCGTCAGCAACCCTGAAAGTCCGCCCACCAAATTCGTCGGACGTCGGATCGTTACCGTACATGATCGAGTGGTCGTCGAAGAGGCGCATGTATGCCTTCGGATTCAGCGGCGCCAGCATGCCTGCGGGCGGTGGAGCCACGTTGACGAGATCGTTCTTCGCCGTGGCAGCCCAGACATGATCTGCGGGGATGTTCAGGTCCTTGGCGTGGTTGACCCCTACGCCCGGACTTCCTACCAGAATCGCGTTGTCTACGGGCAGGTCTGGGTGATCACGCATCGTCTCGCCGGCCACAAGAGTGCCGTAGCTGTGGCCCATGATTGTTGAATTCGCATGGCCTCCGCGATGGGCCGTGTCAAGGCCGGTCAGGAAACTGTTCAAAGGCTCACGTGCATTGTCGGCCCACTTGGCGTCAGTCGCGTCGCCCATAAGACTCTGCGGAGCGTCGTAACCAAGCCACATTATCGATGCTGTCGAATGCAGAGGGTCCGCAATTGTTGCTTGGTCCTGAAGAAGCTCAGCCCTTGAGATGTCGCCATCAATACTGATCAGCTTGGTCCCGGTTCCCGGAACATATGTCACTACGTTGTCAGCGGTGTCGGGGTTTCCGATGGACATGACGACATGCCCGAGCTTCTTGTTGTCGAACCCGAGGAGATAAGGCCGGGTACTCTCGTCACCAGCATAGTTGTCGTATCGGTCCTGGATCGCGTCCATAGCGTCGATTGGACTCTGAAGTTCTTTCCGTTTCTTTTCCCACTCCCTCCATTCCTCCGTCGGAATCTTTGCAGTCCACCGCTCACCCGTCTGGGCGTTGATGATTTCGCGCTCGTAGTAAGCCGGCTTGGGCTCCTTCGCCATCCAGGCGTTCAACTCGCCCTGCGCGACGCCACGGGCCTCCGCAAGAACCGTTCTGTTCGCCTCGTCACGTACAGCGGCAGGAAGCCCGTCCATCCACCCGATCGAATCAGGATGCACAGCTATGTAATCCGCCCGCTGCTCGTCGGTGAGGCTCTTCCACCACTGAGCGTTGTCCTCGGGAGTCCCGTGCTTGGGCGGTTCCTTGATCGAGTCCAGGTAGTCCTCGGCTCCCTTGAGGACACCAGCGGTGTCCTTCTTCACGTCTGACCAGTCCCGGTCGGAGACGGTCAGGTCGTCGTCGGCCTTCAGGGCCCGCAGCTTCGGCGCCCACTTCTCGTCGGCCTCCGTAGCCTGCTGGAGGGCATCAGCGATGAGGTCGACGTAGTCCAGCGCTCGGCGGTGATTGGGGTTGGGGTCTACGTTTGCAGCCTGGTGGCCAATCGCAGCAGCTGTACCGTCTGGCAGGCTGCTCACGGTGCCGCCTTGGGGAACCTTGCCGTCGACCTGCTCGCCGCTGGCCGGGTAGGTGATCGAGCCGTCGGGGTTCACAGTGAACTTCTCGGCTTGGGCGCCCTCGACCGCCGCGTCCAGCTTCTTCTTGGCCGCTTCCAAGTCGTACGCGAACCCGTTGAGCGCCGCGGCGACCAGGCCGCACTCCACCTGGGTGTAGTGGAAGTTCTCAGCCAGGTCCCGCAGCTGCTTCATCCCCGCTGTCGCAGCCTCGCCCTCGTTGGCCTGACGCATGGCCACTGTGATCTGGTGCTCGATACGGTCCTTGGCCGTGCTGGCCATGTCACTCGTACTGCGATATCCGTCGGCCGCATCCGAGAACTCCGACGGCTTCAGCGCACTGAGGGTTGCGAGGTCCATGGCTCCTTGTCACTGCCCCTCGGCCTGGCCGCCGACTACGGGCGTGTCCTCGAACTGGACCTTCAGCGTGGCGATCTCAGCCTTGACCGCCTCATCGGTCCTCATTTGGTCGTTGCCCACCTTCTCGAACACTCCCGCCAGCGCATCGCATCGCCTGCTCACGTCCTTGACGTACCGCTCCCAGGAGTCATAGACGTCCCGCTGGGCGGCAGCAGTCAGGCTCCCGGAAGCATCACCGAGTCCCTTCTGCCCGTCCTCAAGCTTCGCCAGCGCCTTGCCGATGTTCCCGCGCAGTGCGCCAACGTCCTTCCCCGCCTTGGACCACGCGGCCCTGTCCGATCTCAACTTGCCAGAGGGAGGACCGTAGACACCGCTTGTACTGCTGCCTCCCTGATCGGCCGGCAACTGGTTGAGCTGCATCTGTGCGGCGTGCCGCTCGGCCACCGCGGCCTTGAGCTGCTCCCATTCGTCCCACGCCATGCGTGGTCCCTCCCCGTGTCTCATCGAATGCCGTCGAACGGTTGTGAACGTGCGACCGCGACGCTGCGGTGGTCGCGAAGTACGGTAGTGCCACGGCATCACGTGCCCCATCCGTATCTGCCACCAGCGCGTCTGAGTATCCGTACTCAGTGAGCGATGGACGTCGTGTTGCGGCGCCGGGCGCGCACTACAGGGATGGCGATTGCGGCACCCAGCAGAGCGGCAGCACCTACGCCCAGCGTGATCCAGAGAGCCGAGTCGCTGTCATCGTCGTGTGCGGGGACGGCGGCGGACTGCTTGTCCTCCTCGTTCTTGGTCCCAGCGGACTCAGAGGCCTTCGGAGACGGAGACATGGGCTCTGCGGCGGCAAGATCGGGCAGAGGGTATTCGTCGGCTGGGCCGGGATCGCCGGGGGTCTTCAGGGCGATCCGGGGACGCACAACTCCGTAGCCGATGTAGTCGTTTCGCTTGGCGCCGCTTGTGGGGCCGGCTGCGGTGTTGAGCATGACCCTGAGGACCTGGTTGTTGGTCCAGTCAGGGTGCTTCGACCAGATGAGGGCCGCGCTGGCGGAGGCGAGGGCGGTGGCGTCACTCGTGCCACTGCTCTTGCACAGCTCCGTCTTGCCACCACATGCGTGGACCATGTCGATGCCCGGCGCCGCCAGGTCGACTTGGGGGCCGTACTGTGACGCGGAGGTTTTGCGGAGGTCTTGGCCGATCGCTCCTATTCCGACGATCCCTGGAGTGGCAGCGGGGTACGAGAGAGATGAGTCGCCGTTATTGCCGACGGCTGCGAAGATCAGGGCCCCCTTATCCAGGGCATACTTCACAGCATCGCTCTCTGCCTGCCAGGGCCCTCCCGGGGTCTCTACCTCCGACCCCATGGAAATATTGATGACCTTGGCCCCTGCGTCGGCGGCATACCGGATTGCCTTGGGGAATGCGGATGCGTTCTCATGTACTCGGATGGGCAGAATCTTTGCCCCAGGGGCGAGGCCGAAAGCCCCGTCGCCTCCCCCGCTTTCCCCGGTTCCGGCAATCAATCCAGCCATGCCCGTTCCGTGGCCCCGATAGTCAGTGTGCTGATCGCCCTTGGTGGCTGGCGCGAAGTCCTTCCCCTCCAATACTCGGCCGCGGAGGTCAGGGTTCTGGTCGTCGACCCCGCTGTCGATGACTGCGACTGTGACCCCCTCGCCCTTGGTGATCTTCCACATCTCCTCCGCCTTCATGGCGGTCAGATGCCACTGCTGGGAACGGATGGACTCCGCGTGGGACGGCGCGGTGGCGGTGCATACCAACAGGACCGCTAGTACTCCCGGCAGCAGAGTTCTGTGAGCGACACGCTGCATGTTGCTGGTGGGCATCGGCATTCCTCTTGCGGTCCTAATGAATTCAGTCGACAACAGGGGGTGTCGCGCGACGGACACCCTGTCTCCAGGTCTCTTCATCCTCGGTGAGGTAGTCGGGACGCTCGCTCTGCCGATCCTCACGACGTGATTCCGTCGAGCGAGAGCCCGGCGGGACCACCGATCCACCACGCCCAACCGGTCCGGCACCGTGCTGCGGCTCGCCTGTCCGGCGCACCGCGCCCGAGGCCGAGGGACCACCGCGCGTGCCGCCCTGACCTGCAGGACTTGCAGGACTCCCGCTGCCGCCCGAAACACCGTGTACCGCTCCAGAGCCGCCCGGGGTGAAGGGGCGCGAGCTCCCCGTCCCAGCCTGCTGGGGACGGCCGCCGACGATGCCTCCAGTTTCCGGGGCGGAGCGACGCCCCCCGGTTCCACCGCCAGGTGTGGAGGGAGCCGCACCACGTGCAGGGGTTGAGCCGCCAGTACTGATGGGACGGACATGCGCACCGCCCGGACCCTGCGGGCGACCACCAACAATGCCTTCGGGCTGTCCGGCGATGCGTCGGCCACTTCCCGTACCACCCTGGACACCCCCCGGTCGTCCTGTGCCGACGGGTTGCCCCGCTGGGCCACGGCCGTGGATGCCCTCACCGCCGATCACTGTGCCGCGGGGGATGCCGCCAGTGGCTCGCCCGGGAGCCGACGGTACGGGCCTACCACCCGTGATGCCTCCTCCCTCTGCGGGCCGCTGGGGGGTAGGCCTCGTGCCGATCGGAGTCTGGCCAGGGCTCACCGGGGGCCGGAGCCCCGTGGAGGGGCGGCTTGTTCCTGTCGAGGGGCTGGTCGGCCTCTGTACACCTCCCCCCGACGGGGGTACCACTCCGGAAGGCATCGGCGGAGTTCCTTCTGGCCGCCCTCCTGCCATCGGCGGGCCACTTGGCGGCCCCGACGGGGTAGCCGGTGTTGCGGGCAGGGTGGCAACACTGTCGATCTCCATCGCCGTGGGCGCCTGTGGACGCACAGCTCCTCCGGCGGGGATTCCAGGAGCATCGACGGAAGACTCGGGAGCTCCAACCGGCTTGCTCCCTCCATGCCCCTGGCTCGTTGAACCACCGGCCTGCTCGCCAGGCCTGGCCGCTCCACTCGTGCCGGACGCAGCCGCGCCATCGGCAGCACCCTGCCGTGCGAGATCCTCGCTCATCTCGTCAAAGCTGCCATCCGGCATCACAACCGCAGGCGGCGGCGGAAACACCGGCTTCTCCAACCCGTCCATCTGCTCCGCAGACAGCGTGTAGGACTCCCCTAGCTTCTTCATCTGCCGAGCAGCCTCTTGCCGCTCCGACTCCCGCTTGGCCATGACCGCCTGAATGTCCCTGGTGGAGTCACGGGAGACGGAAGCCGAATCAGGGTCCTTGGGCGTGGCCTTCGCTGCGTCCAGGTTCGCCTGCGCCTTGCTCAGGGTGGACTGGCCGTACTTCGTGTCCCGGGGGATCGAGGCCTGGACGCTCGCGATCGTGCCGGCGGCCTCCTGGAGCCACTTCGACGCGCCTTCGCTGTAGTCGGCCAAGCGCAGCGTCGCGTTCGCCAGGTCTCCGCTCCAGGTGCGGAACGCGTCGGCTCCTTCCCCCTTCCAACTCACCCACTGCGGGCGCGTCTTCAGCTCCTCGCCGGCCTTCTTGATCTCTGCGCCCACCCGCAAGAGCTTGGCCGCGGCGAAGATCACCGCGTTGGGATCGGCCTGATCCAGCCAGGCGAGCATGCCCTCGTGGCTCATGCCCTCGAACGGCGTCTTGCCGCCGCCCCCGCCTTTGTCGCCCATCTCGACTCCCCGCTTATCCCCGTGTGTGTCCCCGTGTTGCGTGACCGGCCGTCATCATCAGAAGCCCGATGCGCCGGACGTGTCGCCGCTGCCCGCGGTGCCGCCCGGCTTCGTGGTCTCCCCACCTGGCCCACCCGGAACCGGCGGCTCGTAGGTGCCGCCGTAGTGCTCGGTCGTGTCCTTGCTGATCGCCAGCATGCGCTGGCGGACGTCCGCGTCCACGTTCTCGTAGCCCTTGTGCGAGGCCAGGACCGCGATGCTCATGCCCTCGATGGAGTCGGTCAGGAGCTTGGAGAGCTTCTCCAACTCCGAGATCACCGTCTCGTACGAGCCAAAGAGGTTGGTTGCCTCGGCCCAACCGTCGGATCCTCCACCGAAGTTGGCCCGCGACACCGTGTCCTGTCCCACCTGCTTCGGGCCTGCGGGTCCTTCCCGCAGGTCACGCAGGAGCGCGTCGATGCGGTCTCGGAACTTCGTGAAGGACTGCAACTCGGTGATGACGTCACCAACAGCCGAAACGGCTGCCTGGAGGCCTCCCCCGACGCCGAACGCCTCTGCGCCCCACGATGCGACTGGTCCCCCCAATGCACCCTCCGCCCATGCGGCTGGGTCCGCCACAGGTGCGTCGATCGGCACGTCCTCCGCCACAGCGTCCTCCCCGTTAGCCAAAGCGTCAGGTTTCACTTTAGCTACGGGTACTGACAATTCGCCTACCTTCTTTGCGCGCGCAAGTAAACGCACAAGTGGGCAAGTTGGGCACAGTCGGTCGCAACTGAACGTCACGAAATCGTGACAGTCGCTCGCGCCGTCAGCGCTACCGATGGCCGAAAAGAGCGCCTATGGGGCGATCGCCTGACAGGGGCACCTGGAGGTATCTCATACCGTGGCTCGAGGAACGGGCGAGTAGCCGAAGGGGCACTGTTTACTTCCCAGTCGGAGCATCGCATCCCAGTCAGCCTCAGGTTTCACGATGCGAATGCCCGCGCCCCCTCAAGGGGGCAGCGCGACCGGGGCAACACCTCAGAGCAGGTGGTCCGCCTTCCCTGCTTTGATGTCGAGGATGAGCGCGCGGAGGGCTTCGCGGGTGTCCGTGAGGTAGGTGTCCTCGGCGCCGGCTATGGCGATGTAGGCGTTGCCGTCGGGGTCGGTGCCGAGGCGGAAGCAGTTGTTGCCTTCACCGCAGAATGGCTCTTCCCAGGTGATGCGACTAGTCATGACGTCTCCTACAGCTCACGGGCGATCTTGTGGATAACGTCACGCGATGCTTCCGAACTCATCGCCGCGTCGTCCATCCAGTCCAGATGCGCACGGTACTTCGTGAGCTGGGCCTCGGCATGAGTGAATTCCGGCCCGTGCGCCGAGTCCAGTTGCACGGTGTCCAGTTGAGGCACAGCCCCGTCCGCATAGAGCAGCGCGTGTCCCGCGCCGGGGAACCCGCCTTTGAGGGTGGAGATCACACGGACTTCAATGTTCTCTCGTTCAGACTGGACGGCCAGATGCTTGAGCTGCTCCCGGGTCGCTTCCCTGCCGCCGTAGGGCATACGCAGGGCTGCTTCATGGACGTAGGCGATGTACGGGAGCGGTTCCGACCGTTCGAAAACCTGTTGGCGCTCCATGCGGTGCGCTACGCGCAGCTCGACCTCCAGTCGGCTTAGCGGTGGCAGTACGGCAGCGAAGACGGCGCGGGCGTACTCCTCGGTCTGGAGCAGGCCGGGGGCGTGCATGACCTGAGCGGTCCGGACGCGGGCCGCATGCCACTCCAACTCGGCGATATCCAGGAGCCCTGAGGGCAGCGTTCCTCGGTGATGCTCCCACCACCCGCGTACCTTTCCAGCCGCTATGGCCACCAGGGCGTCAACGTAAGTCTCGTCCGTGCACGCATAGTTGCAGGCCAAGGTGCGGATGCGTTCCGGTGAGAAGGGGCGGATACCCGACTCCATGTTGGACAGCCGCGTCCTGTCGATCCCCAGGAGGCCTGCCGCGTACTCCGTGGTGGCGCCTGCCGCCAGGCGCATCTTGCGCAGCTCGGCACCCAGGCGCTTCTGCCGTTCCGTCGGAGTGGTTCTGGTTGACATGGCGACAGTCTGCCTGGGCAAGGGCAGGCACGTCCAAGCATTCAGGGGGTAATTATCTCCATCTCGGTGGACACCGTGACTCCGCGGTCTCTACATTCGGTAACGCGACGGCTACCCACGGCAGTTGGAAGCGCATCGCGCGAGCCTGCCCGCACCCTCCTCCCTGGGTGGGGTGGGCCGCGCCAGGGAGACAGGTCGCCAACTGCCGTTCACCAACTGAACCCAACCGAACCCGCCCCACCCCCACCCCCACCCGGAACGGAGACTCCGCATGTCCGACCCTCGGTCCTGGGAGTGCCACCTCAAGCTCCCCAACGACCCGCGAGCACTCTCGATCGCCCGCCGCACCGTCCGCACGGCCCTGCTCGGTTACGCCCACACGCCCGAACTCACCTACACCGCCGAACTGTTGACCTCGGAGCTCGTCTCCAACTCCGTGAAACACTCGGACGGCCCGGTCACCGTCAGACTCCGTTCCCGCGGCAGCACCGTACGCATCGGAGTCATGGACAACCACCCAGAACTCCCCGCCCCCTTGCCCTGCACCCCGGACCAGGACTTCGGTCGCGGCCTCTACCTGGTGGAAGCCCTGGCGGACGCTTGGGGCCGCTACCCGGTGATCAGCCACTCGCACGCGCCCGGATGGAAGGTGGTGTGGTTCGAACTGTCCGGCGTACGGGAGTAAGGCCACCAGGAGATGGTCGGCGGCCCGATGTGCCCCGAAACCCAGAAACGCGGGCCGCGCCCCTCCTGTAACAGCGTGGCCCATACGGCGGGACGCCGACCGCGCGGCCGCCGCGACCCTCTGCGGCGAGGTGCACTCAGCCGCGGGAGGTGGTCTCCTCGGCCATCCCGTCGCACCCATGGTGCGTCATCGGAGATCAGGGACAGGTACGGGATGGTGATGGCCACCGGCGGCATGGCCGCCCCGCGCGCCGGCCATGCCGCTCGCCGACGGCGGGCGAGGCCCGCTAGCCCGACCTCGGCCGACCTCGGCCGACCGGCGACGGTTCACCTCGATCCGCCGCACCTCTTCGGGACCGGCGTACAGGAAACGGCGCTTCCCTGCTCAGATGCCGATGAGTCGGACACGGTCACCGCACAGCCGGGCCATGTCATCGACGTCGGACGTCAGTATGGCCACCGGACCCGGCTGGCGCAGTGCCACCTCAGCGACAGTCGCGTCGATCGCGTACTTGTGGCCGTGCAGACCTGCGGCCTTGAGCAGTTCCGCGGACGCCCTCGCTGCCTGCTCCGTCACCGGCTCGACCTTGACGCGTGAGAGAGCCCACCGCAGCCGAGGCATGTTCACCCGCCCGTGGCTGACTTCCACGATGATGTTGGCTCCGATGACGAAATCCGCGCCCATGGCGTGGAACACCTGGAACATCGCAAGGATCTTGCGGTCCTGCGCGATCCAGGCGGAAAGTCCCTGGGAATCCAGAACGACGGTTTCGACGCGCTCGTTCACGTAGCGCTCACCGACCCGCCGGCGTCCGGCGTCCCGAAGATCCTGGAGCGGGCCTCCGCCAGCTCCTCCTCGGTGAAGGCCCCGTGTTCCTCCTGGTGACGCTGCAGGTCGGCGCCGAGCAGCTGGTGCCGCAGCTGACGCGCCACCGCTGCGGCGACATAACCGGAGACGTTGTCGGTGAGCTTCCTCACGTCAGCAGGCGGACTGTCCGTCGGTGTCGACGGTGGTGCCGCCGATGGCGATGCTGTCGCAGCAAGCTGTGACTCAGGCCCATGCGCCGGTAGAGGACCTGAGCCCACTGATCGGCAGCTCGTGCACCTCGGCCTTCGAGGCCTTCGAGGCCTTCGAGGCCTTCGAGGGCTTCGATCCACGCCGCGAGAAGCCTGCACCTTCATCCACTGGGCGCCAAAAAAATTTACCCAAAACCTATTGACTCTGGGCATTTATTGCGCAAAGTGATTACTAGACCACAACACCGAAGTGCCACAAAGCCGATGAGGACGTCTAGGTCGGCGGAGTGACTTGGACAGGATGTGGTTCAAGCCCCCGGCAAGCCGGCGCGACACCGAGGCAGCAGTGACGACTGAGGCTTCAGGACACGCGCAGCACTACCGGGGACTGTTTTTTGCCCTCAGAGCCTTCGCACGAGCCTGACCTCGGCGCGAAGGCTTTGCCACGCCCACGCCCACGCCCACGCCCACGCTCCGCGGAACCGAAGAGCGCCACCCCTGTCCCTCCACGGCCGGATCGGTCACCCTGCGTCCATGTCGGGCCGGATCTCCACGGTGAAGGCCGCGTCCTCGGGGCCGTCGCCTTCCTCGTCCTCCCAGACGATCACACGCACGTGCCTCTGCTTGGTGCCGCGCACCTCCCACTCGGTCACCAGGTCGGTGACGACGAGGGCGGCGACGTACTCGGCGGACTCTTCGGGGTTGTCGGTGACGACGGTCCCCCGCCACCGCTCGGGATGGCCGCCGTAGGGGCGCCAGCCCTGCGAGCCGTGCGGCTCGTCGACCCGGTACACCCAGCCCTTCTCGGTGCCCATGGCACCGATCCTTCCACTCCGGGCGCACCATGCGCCGCATCGGATCGACCTCCGCCGAGCGCGGGTCGACCGGCTGACCGGCCTGTCGGCTACAACAACTGCCCCGATCACAACAACTGCCCCGACGGCATCGAGCCGGCGGACACGGGCCCCTCAGGCTGCGCCGATGTGTCCCGGAGGCTGACCCGGTGGCATCGCGGGTCTCCGGCCGTGCCGCTACCGGCCGGGACCTCCGTCGGCGGCCGCCTGCAGCGCCTCGGCGGTTGCCGGGTCCACCGGGAGGAACGCCTCCAGTTTCAGCTCGGTGAGGGTCACGTCGATCGCGGTGGCGAACGTCGTCACGGTCGTCATCAGGTGCAGCTCACCGCGCGACGTCTCCAGGTGGAGCGGGACCGCGAAGCCGAGAGCACCGGCGGACCGCTCCAACTCGGGGACGTATTGGGAGAGTTCGGCACGCAGCTCTTCCTGGTGGTCCAGGCGCGCCAGGATGTGACGCGCCCATTCGGCGAGGTTACGGATGCGGGGTGCCATTCCGTGGGGATGGAGGGCGAGGCGGTACACGTTCGTCCCGGGGCCGACCAGTTCGGGGGCCGCACCCTCGGTGATCACGTCGAGTGCCTTATTGGCGGCGATCAGATCACCGTTCCGGTCCACGACGAGCGCGGGATAAGGAAGGTGCCCATGAAGGATGTGGTCCATCGCCGCACGTACAGGGGCCAGGACCGGATCGTCGAGGGCGTTCTCCGGATAGACGGGCGCGTATCCGGCGGCCAGCAGCAGCTCATTGCGCTCCCGCAACGGCAGTTCCAACGACTCGGCCAGGCGTACGACCAGGTTCCGGCCGGGGGTGGACCTGCCGGACTCGATGAAACTGAGGTGCCGCTGGGTGGTACCGGCCCGCAGCGCCAGGTCGAGCTGGCTGAGACGGCGGCGGGTACGGCGTTCACGGAGCGCGGTCGGGAAGTCCACAGGCCTGTTGTAACGGCTGGGGCGGAGGTCCGGCCATTCCCCGGAGGGAATTGTGGGCACCATCGCCGGACGGAAGCCTCTGGGACATGGACATCGGCGTACTCCTCCCGACCGGAAAAGCCCAGTGGGGCGCGGACGACGACCCCCGGGACCTGATCGCCTTCGGCGTCCGGGCCGAACGGTCGGGCTTCTCTTCTCTCTTCGTCAACGACTCCCTGATCAGCCCGCGTATCGAGGCGCTCACGATGCTGGCCGCGCTCGCCCCCGCGACCGAGCGCGTGACGCTGGGGACCGGTGCGCTGCTGGCGTTTCTACGACGCCCGATCCAGGTCGCGCAGTCGCTGGCGTCGATCGACCTGCTGTCCGGCGGCCGGCTCACCGTGGCGGTCGGCGCCGGTTTCCCCGGACGTTTCGGACGGCCCTTCTACACACTGTCCGAGGTGCCGTGGGAGCGCCGCTTCGCCCGGCTTGACGAGACTGTCGCGCTCTGGCGTGGTCTGTGGACCGGCGCCACCTCCTTCCACGGCGAGATCCTCCGGTTCGACCGCATCCCACCCGTGACCCTGCCCTTCCGCGCGGGCGGCCCGCCGATCTGGCTCGGCGGCGCGTCCCCGGCCGCGCTGGCCCGCACCGGCCGGCTGTACGACGGCTGGCTCCCCTACCCGCCCGACCCGGCCGACTACGAGTCCGGTCTGCTGGACGTACGGAAGGCGGCGGCCGAGGCTGGGCGCCCCGCCGACGACGTCACCCCGGCCCTGTTCGTGTCCGTACGGGTTGACGACGGCGTCGAGAACGGCCGCCGGGCGCTCGACGACTACGCACGGGCCGCCTACGGCATGCCGTTGGAGGAACTGGAGAAGATCCAGGCGGTCGTCACCGGCTCCGCCGAGCAGGTTCTCGACGGCCTCGGCCGGTACGTCGCCGCCGGCGCGCGCCATCTCGTCATCCGCCTCGCCGCCCTCGACCTCCGCTCACAGCACGACCAACTCCAGCGCGTCGCCGCCCTGATCCCCGATCTCCGGGCATCGGCGGTTCACGCCTCGTCCTCGGCAGGCGCGCTCACTCCGGACGCGGGAGACTCAGGCACGGAAGGCTCTGACGCTGCCGACACGGTTCCTTCGGATCGGCCCTGAGTGGTCCCGCCGTCTGATTCCGCAGTGCTCCGGTCAGCGTCCCGGTCAGCTCTCCGAGCGCGGGAAGGAGACCTCCACCCTTCGGTTCTTCTTGCGGCCCGCCTCCGTCGCGTTCGAGGAGATGGGGTACTGCTCGCCGTAGCCCCGCACCTCGTACGTGACCGTGGAGTCGTTCAGCGCCGATTCCAGGACTCCCTGTACGGCGTTGGCGCGCTTCCTGGACAGGACGTCGCCGTGGGCCGAGGAGCCGAGGTTGTCGGTGAAGCCGAAGACCCGGATCCTTGTGGCGTTCTGGTTCTTGATCTCCTCGGCGATCGACGAGATGCGTGCCTTCGCCTCGCCGGTCAGCTTCGCGCTGTCCTTGGGGAAGAGGACCTCCGCCTGGAGGGCGAACTTCACGTCCGTGTTGGTGTCTTCCCGACGCTCCTCGCCGGCCTGGTCCTCGACGACCTGCTTGATGTCCAGAACCTTGGGCTCTGCGAGGGTCGCGCCCTCGGGGAGTTTGAGGTCGGGGTCGTTCGCGTCCACTTCGACGGGGGCGGCGGCGGTCGCTTCGGTACCGGGCGGGACGCCGGGGTCGTCGGCCGCGTCGGCTGTTGTGGCGCCGAGGATGTTGGCGGCGAGCATGACTGTGGCGGCGGTGAGGGTCAGGGTGAGGCGTGGGGTGCGGGTCATGGGGGGCCTCATCCGGAGATCTGGATGGAGGCGGCGGCGAAGGTCGGCAGTTGGAAGGTGACCTCGGCAGTGTCCGTGGGCGGAGATGGGAACTGCATGAACACGGCCAGGCTCTCCCCGGCCTTGAGAGTCGAGAAACCCGTGGTGGTCAGCGGACGGCCATCCGTGTCCCGCAGGACGTAGTACCGCTTCTTGCTTTTCGAGTCGACGAGTGTGGCACCGCCGAGCGACCTGCCATTCCTGATGATCTCGGTCTCATTGCCGCTCAGGGCGGACGGAACCGAGGTGCTCTTGGCCCCGTCGTTCTTGAGGTTGCCGTTCACGGTGATGAAGCCGCCGGAATCCCGCTGGGCAGAGGTGATCTGGAGGAGCAGTCCGTCCGAACCCTTCAGCTCCGCCAGGGGCTCGTCCGCCTGTCCCTCCTGGGCACTCGGCTCGGATCCACGGTTTGTGGGAGCGGACGCCGAAGCCTGCGGCTTCTTGTCGTCCTCCCCCCCACCGCCGCAGCCGACCACGCCGAGGGCCAGACCAGCCGCAACGGTCAGCGCGACCATCCCCCTGTGGGCCTTCGTCGTGAACCGAATGCTCATGCCTCTGCTTCCTTCGTCACTCGTCGTTCGCTTGTAGGTCGGCCAGATGGACGTCGAAGAGGTCCTCGGGGTCCGGAAGGGTGGTCGGATCGTCCGGGTCCGGGTCCCAGTTCTCGTCCCCGCAGGTGAGTCGAGGCAGTGGCAGTACGTCGTTTCCGTCGCCGCCCTCGTCTCCGCCCCCGGTTTCCTCGCCCGGGAGGTCGAACGTGCAGCGAGCCTCGATCACGGCGGTGGCGGCTGCCCTGGACTTCTTGTCTTCCGTGCCGGGGACGATCGAGTCTCCGACGGGCTTGTCCGTTCTGACCTCGACCTCATAGCTCAGGATTCCTGGATCGCAGCCTTCTACATGGGCGTCGTTCTGCGCTGCGAGTTCGTCCGCTCGCCAGCACGACAGATCCAGTCCGACGACGTCGCCGTTGAAAATGTCCTGCCACTTCCTCGGGTCGAGGACGTCCTCCACCCACTTGCCCGCGAGTTGGTCCCGCGTGTCCAGCGCCGCCGCCAAAGCCGCCGCGTCCGCCGCGGTTTGGGCGCCGTTCCGGTTTGCCGCGGCCTGGCCGACCGCAAGGTAAGCGAACGCGAGAAAAAGCAGGCCCGCCACCACCGTGATGTAGATGGGGAAGGCCTGCCCGGCGTCGCCGTACCTCGGTGGTCGCATCAGCCGCCGGTCACCTCGGTGATCTTGTCCGTGATCGCGTCGAAGATCGTCTGACCGATGTCCGTTCCTGTAATGGCCAACACGATCGCCACGACCACCGCGATGATCCCCAGATACTCCACCGCCGTCTGCCCCTTGTCGTCGCGAGCGGCACGGCAGCGCAGGTGCTTGACGGCGGTGTTGATCCAGTTGCTCATGATGTTCCCCTCTGGTGTCGGGCGAGGCCTCGTGAGAAACGTAAGCGTGAATCCCCGAAACACCAGAGGGTCCCTGGGCCCAATTCCGGGCCCCGGCCGAAAACCATCGCTCTGTCATCGCCGGTCAACTCCGTCCTGGGTGTGAACCCGGGGCCGTGCCGAGCCACTTGGCGGCGGCTTCCGCTCGGCTGGTGCTGTGGAGTTTGGCGAAGATCCGGTTGATGTGGTTCTTGACCGTCTTCTCGCTGATGAAGCAGGTGGCGGCGATCTGCTGATTGTTCATGCCCGACGCGATGAGGTCCATGATCTCCGCCTCCCTCCTGCTCAGCTGGAACCGTGACCTGTACGACGACGACTGTCCCACACCCGGTTGCAGTTGCGAAAGCGGTTCCCCGAAATTCCCTGTAGCGGTTGGGTCTTTGGCGTTTGCTTGCGCGAGGGACGCCAACGCGGTGGGAGTGAAGTGGGAGCGGCCGTCCTTCATGTCCCGTACCGCCCTGACCAGTTCGTCCGCCGTGAACTCCCCGTGCACCAGATAGCCGACCGCCCCTCGGCGCATGGCCGCACGGACCGTCTCCGACTCCCCGCTGTACGTCAGCATCATCACTGGGGCTATACGGACGAGGTGCGGGAGCGCCTCGATGCCGTCCATGCCCGGCATGCGGACGTCCAGGAGGATCGCGTCGGGACGGTGCCGGAGGGCCACCTCGTGGGCCTCGTGGCCGTTGGCCGCCTCGGCCACGACCGTTATGTCCTCGTGGGCGGACAGGAGAGCCGTCAGTCCTGCTCGGACCACTGGGTTGTCGTCGGCCACGACGATCCGGAGGGGGGTGTTCATGGGGCCGCCTTTGTCGTCGTCAGGGCCGCCAGCGGGAGTTCCAGTCGGACCTCCGTACCGCGGGAGTGGCCGCCCTTGCCGAGGTGAATGCGGGCGCCGATCGAGGCAGCTCGTTCGGCCATGCCGATCAGGCCGAAGTGGCCTGACCGGCGGAGGTGTTCGGAGGTGGTGTCGGTGGGAAGTCCCTGCCCGTCGTCCTGGACCGTCAGATACAGCACGTCGCCCTGGACACCTGCGCGTACGTCGACCCGGGTGGCGTTCGCGTGACGGTGGGCGTTCTCCATGGCCTCCTCGGTGATGATGAGGAGTTGACGGGCGACGGCCGGCGGGACCGGGGGTGCGGGGGCCTCGCCCATGGCGACGTACGCGGCTCGCATGCCGGTACGGGCCGTGAAGTCCTCGATACGAGCGGCCAGTTCCGACGCGATGTCCGTCGCCTGGTCCGGATCGGACTCGCGGCGCAGGTCCGCCAGAAGTTCTCGGGACTCGGCCGCGGCTCGGCGGGCGGAGCGTGCCACCAGTTCCGCCTGCTGCCTGATGCGGGCCGGGTCCATCGAGGCCGACGCCGAGGAAGCCGCCAGACCCTCCGCCGCCAGCGCCACGCCGTGCAGCGTCTTCGCCACCGAGTCGTGCATCTCGCGGGCCAGGCGGGCTCGTTCCGCGCTGACCGCCTCCGTCACCGCCAGGCGGGCCTGGATCGTCGTCAGGGCCTCGGTGGCCGTGCCGAAGCGGAGCATGAGGTTGCGCAGGGACGAGCCCAGTGCGCCTGTTATGACGCACAGGCCCGGCAGGAGGAGTTTCTCCGCCAGGACGCTGCCCGCCTGCGCGTCCCTGTTGATCGCGTAAGCCAGCAGCAGGATCAGGGACTGCGCGCTGGCGAACACCGCCGCGCCCCGGTAGCCGTAGACGATGCCGGCCAGGAGCGGGGTGCAGACGCTGACGTAGGCAAGAGTCGTGTCCGGGCCCGCCGAGATGAGGAGGAGGGAGGTGAAGAGGGTGTCGACGGCCAGGAGGGTGGGGTGGCGCAGGAGGAGGGGGCCGAAGCGTTCCCAGTCGCGGAACAGGGCGTACGAGGCCATGAAGGTGATGACCACCGACGCGCCCACCAGACGGGTGCCCAGGCCCGGAGCCGCGTTGAGCAGGGCCCCGGGTGCCGCCAGCGCGATCATGGCGAGGCGGAAGCCGAAGACCTGGCGGCACATGGCCTGGAGGGCATTTATCTGGAGGGAGATCTCCGGTACCTGCGTGGAGATCTCCGGTACCTGCGGAGAGGTCTCCGGTGCCTGCAGAGGGGTCTCCGCAGAGCGCTCCGCCTCCGCAGTCGCCGTTCGGGACGTCCACCGGCGTCGCAGAAGCGCGCGGCCGACTCGCGCCACGCCTCGCCCCGACCCCGTGCCCATCCGCACCGGCATACCTGCCATACAGCCCTCCCCCCTACTCCCCCGTCAACGACCCGAAGTCCGTCCCCGACCCCAGCAACAGCCCCGCCCCCAGCAGGATCATCGTCGCCGGAACCATGAACGTCGTGATCATCATCGTGGCCTTGGGCACCGCCCGGGCCGCCTTCCGGCGGGCGTTCTGGGCGTCCGTGCGGCGCATGTCCTTCGCCAGCGCCACCAGCGTGTCGACGATCGGCGCGCCCAGTTCCTCGCCCTGCTGGAGCGCCGTCACGAACATGGCCACCTGTTCCGAGTCGTTCCTCCGCCGCAGCTCCGCGAAGGCCTGGCGGCGGCTCATGCCGAGGTCCATCTGGCGCAGGGTGATGCGGAGTTCGTCGGCCCAGGGGCCCTCGTACTTCGAGGCGACCCGGTCCAGTGCCTGGCGGAAGCCCAGGCCCGCGCTCACCACGACCGCCAGTACGTCCAGGAAGTCGGGCAGGGTTCGTTCGATCTCGTCCTTCCTGATCCGGATCGCCGACCAGATGCCGACCTCCGTCCAGAAGGCGCCGAAGGCCAGCAACAACAACGCCACCAACACCTGGCCCCGGAGCAGGAACACCAGGAAGCCGACCGCGCCCAGGAAGCCGTACACCGCGCGCCTGGCCGCATAGCGGTCGATGGTCAGGCCGCCGGGGTTGCCCGCGAGGTCGATCTTGCGGCGGTACTTGGCGACCAGCTTCGGGCCCATCAGGCGCAGCACGGCGGGGGCGTAGCGCATGCCCATGCGGTCGATGAGCGAGTCCACGGCGCCGGTGCGGGTCGCGCCGATCTCCAGGGCCAGCGCCAGATCACCGGGCAGTTTCGCCTCCGCGCGGTACATGCGGATACCGGCGAAGATCCCCCACACGCTCAGGGCCATCACCAGCGCCAGGAGAATTCCCAGTTGTCCGAGTCCCAGTCCCATGGTCGTCGTCCTCCCTTCCCGCGCCTCGGCGCCTCAGACGTCGATCCGCGACAGGCGGCGGATCAGGATGAAGCCGACCGCGTACAGCCCGAACGCGATCAGCACCGCCGCCTGGCCCACCGGCGAACCCGTCATGCGGTCGAGGGCGCCGTCCTTCACCCCGTTCATCAGGAACAGGGAGCCGACACCCATGACCGGGACCGCGTACGACGTCATGTTCACCTGGGAGAGCTGTGTGCGGACCTCGCGTCGCGTCTCCTTGCGCTCCTCCAGCGTCTCCGTGAGGTTCCGCAGCGCGCTCACCACCTGCCCGCCGGCCCGGTTGGACAGCACCAGCGTGGTCACCAGGACGACCAGTTCGCGGGACGGCAGGCGTTCCGCCAGTTCGCCCAGGGCGTCGTCCATCGAGGCGCCCAGCGCCAGCTGGTTGGAGACCTTGGCCAGTTCCTCGCCCGCCGGGGCCTCCAGTTCCTCCGCGGCCAGGCCGATGGCCGTGCGCAGGGCGAGGCCCGCGTGGGCGGCGTTGGCGAGGATGCGAGCCAGTTCGGGAAGTTGGTTGATGAACTTCTCGATTCGCTTCTGGCGTTGCCAGTTGAGGAACTGGACCGCCGCCCACACGCCGAGCAGGCCCGCGATCGGGCCGAAGAAGGGGGCCAGGGTCGCCTGGCCGATCAGCCACAGGCCCGCCACCGTCGCCAGCATGTAGACGAAGAACTCGCCGGGGGTGACGTCCAGGCCGGTTGCCGCCAGGCGCAGTTCCAGCCGCTTTCCCAGCTTCGTACGGCGCAGGCGGCGGTCCAGGTCCGTGAAGCGGCGTCGGCGGCCGCCGGCCCCGGTGAGCTGGCCGGTGGACGTCAGGCGGTCGACCAGGGCCTGGCGCTGGGCCCGGCCGGCGGCGTAGGCGTGGACGCCCACCACGGCCAGGGCGCAGGTCAGCAGGGCGACGCCGGTCGTGAGGGTGATGCGGGTCTGCAGGTCCATGGGTGGGGTCCTACCTGGCTTCTCGGGTGGCGAGCTCGAGTGGGGACTGGGCGACGCCGAAGGCCTGGGGTATCGGCTGGCTCGCCATGTAGAGGCGGTCCGCGGTGCGGCGCGGGAGGGGGTAGTACGCGAAGGCGCCGTGGACGCGGCCGTCCGGCGTCATGGGCTGGGCATGGAAGCGGGCCGCCGTCGCCAGGCGGTACGGCTCCGCGCCGTGGCTGTCCAGGATGGCGATCTCGGTGATCCTGCGGGCGCCGTCCGGGAAACGGGTCAGCTGGATGATCACGTCCACCGCGCTGTTGATCTGGTCGTGCAGCGCCTCGAAGGGGACCGTCACGTCGGACATGGACGCGAGGGTCTTCAGGCGCATCAGGGCGTCCTCCGTGTTGTTGGCGTGCACGGTGGCCAGGGAGCCGTCGTGGCCGGTCGACATCGCCTGGAGCATGTCCAGGGACTCACCGCCGCGGACCTCGCCGACGACTATGCGGTCGGGGCGCATACGCAGGGAGTTGCGGACCAGGTCGCGGATCGTCACCTGACCCTTGCCCTCCACGTTGGGGGGCCTGGACTCCAGGCGGATCACATGGGACTGCTGGAGCTGGAGTTCGGCGGAGTCCTCGATGGTGATGATGCGCTCGTGCTCGGGGATCAGGCCCGAGAGCGCGTTGAGCAGCGTGGTCTTTCCCGTGCCCGTCGCGCCCGAGACGATGATGTTGAACTTCGCCTGCACCAGCCCGGCCAGCAGATACACCATGGGCTCGTCGAGCGAGCCGAAGCCGGTCATCTCGTGCAGGGTGAAGGAGCGGGGGAAGCGGCGGATCGTCAGCGTCGCGCCGGTCAGGGACAGCGGCGGGATGATGACGTTCACGCGCTCGCCGGACGGCAGGCGTGCGTCCACCATCGGGTTGGACTCGTCGACCCGCCGGTTCACCGTCGAGACGATCCGCTCGATGGTCTGCATCAGCTGGTCGTGGGAGGGGAAGCGCAGCGGCAACTGCTCCACCCGCCCGCCGCGTTCGACGAAGATCGCGTCCGGGCCGTTCACCATGATCTCGGTGATCGACGCGTCCTCCAGCAGCGGCTCCAGGATGCCCAGCCCGAGCGCCTCGTCGACGACCCTGCGGATCAGCTGCGAGCGCTCGGCCGTCGACAGCACCGGGCCCTCACGGCTGATGATGTGCCCGAGCACCCGCTCCAGCCGGGCCCGGCGCTCGGCCGCGGCCAGCGAGCTCATCTCCGCGAGGTCGATCTCCTCCAGGAGCTTGGCCCGGTACGAGGCGACCAGGTGGCCGTCCTCGCCCCGGCCGGGGTTCTCCTCGGGGGTGTTGATGCGTGCGCGCAGGCTCATGGTCGGTGCTCCTCGTTCCTGCGTCAGTCGGTGGTCGAGTCGAGCGGCATGGTCGCGGTCTTGCGGGCGTCGTCGAACTCCCAGCCGGGGACGATCGACGGGATCTGGACGACGGCCGTGACGGTGACCTCGTCGCCGCCTTCCGCGGGTTCGCAGGTGACGGACAACCAGTCGCTGATCGCGTTCTCGCACCCCTCCTGGGCGGCACCGGGTTCGAGCGAGGCGGCGCGCGCCCCGGCCCGGGCCGCCGTGCCCGCCTGCTGGGCGGTGTAGGCGATCAGGCCGATCTGCACGCCGGCCATGGCGACGAGGATCAGGATCGGGATGAACCCGAGGTACTCGATGGCGACCTGACCGCGGTCGCGTGACCTCGCGCGGGGGCCGTTGTCGTCGTACGACATCTCAGTCCTTCTCCTCCTGCACGGCCCCCGCATGGCCCTCGACGGTGAACGGGAAGCCGATCGAGCCGGGGAAGAGGACGGGCACCTCCAGGCGCACATCGGCCGTCACGTAAAGGCCGTCGGCCTTGCACCGCACGCTTGCGCCGCCCTCCCACGCACCCGGCAGATGCTGCAGCCCGGCCTCCTCGCAGGCCGCCTGTCCCTCGGACGCCGTCGCCGCCCGCGCCGCCTCGTCCGCAGCATTCCCCGCGAGCGAGAACGTGTACCCCAGCAGCACGAACTGCCACAGCAGCACCAGCGTGATGATGATCAGCGGGGTCATGCCGAGGAACTCGACGGTGACCTGGCCCCGGTCGTCCCCGAGCCGCCACCCCTTGCCCCTCCGCTGCCCCCTCACCTCCCTATCTCCTTCCGCCGCCGGAACGTCAGCGCCGCCCGGTCCCCGCCCCGCGCCGCCCTGCTGTTCCGGCGCGGGACGGCTCCCTCGGTGCCCTTGACCAGCCCCAGCTCCCCCGCGAGCGCCCACAGGGCCTGCTTGACCGACCCCTTGCTGTCCAGCTCGTGCACCCGGCCGGCGTCGACCGCGCCCTGGAGCTCCTTGAAGTTGGCGGGGATCACGGTGCTCGCGATGCCCGTGCCGGTGATCCGCTGGATCAGGGCGGGCTGGATCTCCGTACCGCGGGAGTACCGGTTGACGACGATCGTGGTCTCCTCCGCCTTGCGGATCTGCAGGCGGTCCCACATCCGTACCGTGCGCTTGGCTCCGCGCACCGCGACCACGTCCGGGGTGGCGACGAGGAGCGCCGTGTCGGCCATCTCCACGGCGGCCGCGCTCGCGCCGGTCAGCTGGGCGCCGCAGTCGATGACGACGACCTCGTAGCGGGAGCGCAGGGCGCCGACGATGTGGCGGGCAGCGCGGTCGGTGACCTCCTCGCCGCGTTCGCCGTCGCCGGGCGCGAGGAGCAGGGCGACGCCGGTGTCGTGCCGGAACACCGCGTCCGCCAGCACGCGCGGCGTGATGTCGTTGATGGTGGCGAGGTCGACGACCGAGCGGCGGAACTGGATGTCCAGGTAGGCGGCGATGTCGCCGGTCTGCAGGTCCATGTCGAGCAGGGCGGTGCTGCGGCCCGACGCCTGGGCGGCGAGGGCCAGTTGGATGGCCGTGAGGGTGGTCCCGACCCCGCCCTTGGCGCCGCTCACCGTCACGACCGTGCCGCCGACGCCGCTGAACACATCGCCGCCGGCGCCCAGATGACGCCGTACGCCCACCGACCACTGCGCCACCGCGTTGACGCGGCTGGCCAGCTCCTCGTAGCTCAGCGGGAGGGCGACCAGGCCTCGCGCCCCGTAGTCCATGGCGGCCTGGAAGAGGCCGGGGCCGGCGTCGGAGGTGACGAGGATGACGCCCACCGCGGGGAAGCGCAGGGCGACCTCGCGGATGAGTTCCAGGGCCGGGACGGGGCCGATGCGCTCATGGACGACGACGACCTCGGGCAGCTCGTCAATGGACTCGGCGGCCAGCCGGGCGAGGGTGTCGACGAGCTGGGTGGAGTCGGCCACCGGGGCCACCGGCTCGGCGTCGGGAAGCTGGCTGAGCAGCGTCGTGAGGGACCGGACCGCGTCCGCGTCGCCGACCGCCGGGAGGATCCTCGTGGGCATGGGGGCCTCTCACTTGTCCTTGGCGAGTTCGTAGGTGCGGTCCGTCGCGTCGACGTCGGAGCCGGTACCGGGTGCCACCAGGGCGAGCCGGACCTCGTCGGCGAACGACTCGGCGTAGGTGATGCGCTGGGCGTCGATGGTCTGGAGGGCGAAGGTGATCGGGACGGCGTCGGTGGGCTCGCGGTCGCGGTCGTCGGCGTCGGGCTTGAGGGCGGTCAGCTCGCCCACGTCGATGACCCTGGCGTTCTCCACGATGAGCTTGGACTGGTCGGGGTCGCTGTCGCGCCGGCCCTCGAAGGTGGCGTAGACGTTGACCGTGGAGCCCGGGGTGATCTTGCCGGCCACGCCGGTCGCCGCGTCGATCATGATGGCGACCTCCTGCTCGCCCGGCTTCAGGGCGGGCTGGTCGACGATCATGTCGCTCTGGAGCAGGGAGCCCTTCCGCAGGGTCGTGACGGCGATCTTGCCCTGGATCTCGCGGAGGTCGGTGACCGCGTTCTCCGACAGCCACCGCTCGGGCATCTCGGTCTTCTCGAACTGGCCGGCACTGAGCTGCGTGTAGGGGGCGACGTTCGCCTTGACCCGGTAGGCGGTGACCTCGGGACCGACCTTGGACTTCACGTCGCTGATGACGGAGAGGACGCCGGCGAAGGCGCCGAGGGCGCACACGATCGACAGGAGCAGGAGTATCACGCCACGGCGCTGACGGGAGTTCATGAACCGGACAACCTCATTGGGGGAATCGGTCGGGTGGGGTCGGGGCGGCCCTGAGCGGCCGGGGTCCGGTCAGCCTGCGCGGGCCGGCTGCTCGTGGGCGGGCGGGAGGGCGGAGCAGAAGACGCAGCGGTCGCCGATGACGTCGATGCCGCACCAGTGACAGGAGTTCTGCCGTACCGAGGTGACGAGCTGGTAAAGCACCGACAGGTCGGGCAGATAGGCGCAGAACTCGATCAGCTTGGGCGTCCCCCACCAGGTGGCCGACTCGGCGGGCAGCGCCGCCTCGCGCAGGCCCTGCGCGTTCCAGACCTTCACCAGGTTGGAGGTGACCCAGTCGGAGTGGAGCTGCCCCTGGGCGACCAGCATCGACGTGCGGAACTCCGGCCCGCTGAGGGTGGCTCCGGGGGCGATCCGGACCAGTTGCGGGGTCGGGTGGGCGAGCACGCCGAACTGGCTTCCGGGCACCCAGGACTTGGCGTGCGACTTGAGGTCCACGGGGACGCGGTCCAGCTTGGCGACGGAGCCGAGGAGCGCTCCGGCGTGGATGTAGTGGGTGAGCAGCCGGCCGGCCGAGGCGAGGACACCGGGGCTGAGGTCGCAGGAGGCCAGCTGCCGCAGCTGGCGGGCGAGGACGGCGAGCCCGAGCGGGGGCAGTTCGGGGCGGAACACGGCGATACGGTCGCTCTCCAGCAGGGACCGCACGGTGTGCAGCCGCTGCTCCACGGCCCGGGGAACGGCCTGGGAGCAGACGACGACCACATGGCCGTACTGATCGATCAGCCCCTGTATGTCCTCCAAGGACCGCTCCAGCGGCTCCCGGTCGAGGTCCCCGAGCACGACGGCGGGCACGGTTCGCTCGTCCTGCGCCGGCAGCGCCATGTCGGCGCTGGTCACGGCAATGGCAGTTGGCACGCGCAGCTCCCCGATGACTTCATTGCGTGACTATCTCAGCACTGTATCCACGGCTCTATGGCCGGAGAACAGCTTCTCTGTAGCTGGGAACGAACTCCTCTCGCACAAGTCAAGCCAATTCAGGGCAAGTTACGCACACAGATTCTCCACTACCGGAATCTCTTGACACGCGAATTGGTCTGGACCAGGTTGTTCAGCATGCCTCTTGTCATGTCCATACGCAGCAGATTCCGGGTGGCCGCGGTCACCGCCGCCCTCGCCCTCACCTTCCTCCCCGCGGCCCAGGCCTCGGCCTCGGACGTCAACAACGCCAAGAACGCCGGCTTCGAGTCCGGCCTGAGCAACTGGACCTGTTCCGCGAACAGCGGCACGACCGTCTCCGCACCGGTGCACGGCGGCTCGACCGCGCTGAAGGCCACCCCGGCCGGGCAGGACAACGCCCGCTGCACCCAGGCGGTGGCGGTGAAGCCCAACTCGACGTACACGCTGAGCGCGTGGGTGCAGGGCGGCTACACCTACCTGGGCGTGACGGGCACGGGCACGACCGACGTGTCGACCTGGACGCCGGACTCGGCGGCCTGGAAGCAGCTGTCGACCACCTTCACCACCGGCGCCTCGACGACCTCGGTGACGGTGTACACGCACGGCTGGTACGGGCAGGCGGCCTACTACGCGGACGACGTGTCGGTGTACGGCCCCGACGGCGGCGGTGGCACCGACCCCTCCCCCACCGTCCCGGGGGCGCCGAGCGGCCTGTCCGTGTCGGGTACGACCTCCTCGTCGGTGTCGCTGGCCTGGAACTCCATCTCGGGCGCGACCGGCTACCACGTCTACCGCGACGGCACGAAGGTGACCGCGGTGACCGGCACCTCGGCGACCGTGACCGGGCTCGCGGCCTCGACGTCGTACTCCTTCCAGGTCACGGCGGCCAACGCGGCCGGTGAGTCGCCCAAGTCGGCGGCGGTGACGGGCACGACGAACACGCCGACCGGCCCCGGCCCCGCCCTCCCGAAGCACGCGGTGACCGGGTACTGGCAGAACTTCAACAACGGGGCGACGGTGCAGAAGCTCGCCGACGTCCAGTCCCCGTACGACATCATCGCCGTCGCCTTCGCGGACGCGACCTCGACGCCGGGCGCGGTGACCTTCAACCTGGACTCGGCCGGGCTCGGCGGCTACACCGTCGACCAGTTCAAGGCCGACATCCGGGCGAAGCAGTCCGCCGGGAAGAAGGTCATCGTCTCGGTCGGCGGTGAGCGCGGCACGGTGGCGGTGAACGACGCGGCGTCGGCCACGAACTTCGCGGACTCGGTGTACTCGCTCATGCAGACGTACGGCTTCGACGGCGTCGACATCGACCTGGAGAACGGCCTCAACGCCACCTACATGACGCAGGCACTGCGCTCGCTCTCGGCGAAGGCCGGCTCGTCGCTGATCATCACGATGGCGCCGCAGACCATCGACATGCAGTCGACGTCGAACTCCTACTTCCAGACCGCGCTGAACATCAAGGACATCCTCACGGTCGTCAACATGCAGTACTACAACAGCGGTTCGATGCTGGGCTGCGACGGCAAGGCCTACAGCCAGGGCTCGGTGGACTTCCTGACCGCCCTGGCCTGCGTCCAGCTGGAGGGCGGCCTGGCCCCGTCCCAGGTGGGCCTCGGTCTGCCGGCCTCGACGCGGGCGGCGGGCAGTGGGTACGTGTCGCCGTCGACCGTGAACAACGCCCTGGACTGCCTGACGAAGGGCACGAACTGCGGCTCGTTCAAGCCGTCGCGGACGTACCCCGACCTGCGGGGCGCGATGACCTGGTCGACGAACTGGGACGCGACCGCGGGCAACGCGTGGTCGGGCGCCGTCGGCCCGCATGTGCACGGGCTGCCGTAGCGGCCCTCACCCCGTGGGCCGGTAATGGCCGAGCACCCAGGCCAGCTGCGGGAACCACTCCTGCAGCCGCGTCCGGGGCTTGGCCTCCACCACGCACTCGTAGAACCTGCCGTCCACGTGGACCACGGCGACCATCAGGGCCTTGCCGTCCGGGCTCGCCTTGTAGTGGACGCTGCGGACCTCCGGCCAGTGGAACTCGATGGTGAGGCCGTACATCTCGAAGGCGACGCCGGACGCGTCGACGACGACCGCGTTGCGTTTGTCGATCGCCAGGAACTCCGGGCCGGCCGGAGCGGGAGCCGGCTGCGGCGGGGCCGGGGCGTAGGGAGGCTGTGCGGGGCCGTACGGAGGCTGCACAGGCGGGTACGAGGGCTGCGCGGGCGCGAACTGCGGTGGGGGCGGGCCGAAGCCGGGGCCGGGTGGTGGGGGCTGCTCGGTCATCCGTCGGGTCCTCGGTCCTCGTACTCGCTGGAACTGATTCGGGCTTGCGGTGAAACATTCTCCCTGCCCCGCCGCATCAGTGAAGTGAGGACCTCACCGGCAGCCGGCGCACAGCAACAGGGGGAACGCATGAGACAGGCCCGCGCGGACGAGTACGCGGAGTTCGCGGTGGCCAGGGCCGGGCATCTGTACCGGTCGGCCTGTCTGCTGACCGCCGGGGACACCCACCTCGCCGAGGACCTCGTCCAGGAGGCCCTGGGCCGGATCTACGTCAGCTGGGGGCGGGTGTCCCGGGCGGACAACCCGGCCGGGTACGCGCAGACCGTCCTCACTCGCACCTTCCTCGCCCATCAGAGGCGGCGCAGCAGCACCGAGCGGGCCACGGACGCGATTCCCGACCGGGCGGCGGCCGACGGCGGACACGGGGACCTGTCGCTGCGGCTGACCCTGCTCCAGGCGCTCGCCCGGCTGCCCGCCAAGGACCGGGCGGTGGTGGTCCTGCGGTACTGGGAGGACCGGTCCGTCGAGGAGACCGCCGACGCGCTGAACGCGACTTCCGCGGCGGTACGGACGCGGTGCACCCGGGCGCTCGGGCGGTTGCGCGAGCTGCTGGGCGAGGACCTCGGCGAGTACGCGGCTCACTGACCCCCCGGCCTCATCTCCTACGACCTCAATCCTGAGAAACGGTGGTTTGTCATGCCCGTTGAGCACGACGAGGAACGATTCGAAGGGCAGCTCAGTCATGCCCTGCACGACATCGGCGGCGGATTCGACGCCGACCGGGCCGCGCTCGCCGCCGCCGGTCAGGTCCGGGGGCGGCGGCTGCGGCTCAGGCGGCGGGCCGCCGTGGTGGGCGGCGCGGCCGGGATCACGCTGGTCGCAGTGGGCGCGACGCTGCTGGTGCCCTGGGGCGGCGCGCCCGCCCCGCTGCCGTCCACTTCCAGCGTGGCCGGGCAGCCGTCCGGCACGCCGTCCCCCCTTCCCCTGACGAGCCGCGAACTCATCGCGACACTCGAAGAGCTGCTCCCCGAAGGAAAGGTCAGCGAGCAGCGGGCACGGGGCACCGAGGACTCGGTGCTGTCGCCGTACGTCCACCTCGTCTACGACGACGGCAAGGGCCCCGGGGCCATCGGCGTCAGCCTCGACCGGGTCGAGCCGGGCAGCGACCAGGCCCGCGAGACGACCGACTGCCCGGACAAGGCGCTGGTCCCGCACGACAGTTGCGTCTCCACCAGGCTGGCCGACGGCTCGCTGCTCAAGCTGTTCCAGGGCTACGAGTATCCCGACCGGCGCGTCGACACCAAGATGTGGTCGGCCGACCTGATCACGCCCAGCGGACAGCACGTCTC
Organism: Streptomyces sp. T12; assembly: GCF_028736035.1. Taxonomy (NCBI): domain Bacteria; kingdom Bacillati; phylum Actinomycetota; class Actinomycetes; order Kitasatosporales; family Streptomycetaceae; genus Streptomyces; species Streptomyces sp. T12. Next base: position 6,841,220 of record NZ_CP117866.1, on the reverse strand, counting down.
CGTCAACGAGTGGAACGCCGCCGCCGAGAAGGACGCGCCCATCAGCAGAGGCGAACCACCCCTGTCCACCGCCCAGTTGAAGGAGCTGGTGACGGCCCAGGTGTGGCGCAAGTACGTCGAATTCATTCCCGAAGACACCGAGAAGCCCACAGCGTCGGCCACGTCGAGTGCCCCCGCCGAGCCGACGGTCGACTCGATCCTGGACACCCTCGGGCCGCTGCTCCCCGAGGACGTCGAGGTCGTCGAGAAGGGCAGCGACTACTCCTACCTCGTCCTCGACGACGGCAAGGGCAGGAGCTACGTCCAGATCGACGTCCAGCACGGCATGGACGACGTCGCCGACCAGCTCTTCGGAGAGGGCTCCGAGACCCTGCCCGACGGCACGAAGGTCGTCTCCCGTGAGAGTGGCGGCGACAAGGGCGTCGAAGGCGCCGTGATGTGGACCGTCGACACCCTCCGTGCGGGTACGGACGGCTTCCGTGTCGTCGTCAGTGCCTTCAACGCCGGCACCCAGCACGACGCCCCGACCCGCGAGACCCCCGCCCTGACCATGAAGCAGCTCCGGGAGATCGCCCTCAGCCCGAAGTGGGACCAGTACCGCTAGCCGTCAGAAGAACTCCGACCACGGCTGGTCCCAGATCTGCTTCACGCACAGCACCAGGAACAGCAGGCCCGCGATCGCCAGCATGGCGTTGCTCAGCAGACCGTTGCGCCACTGGCGCGGTGTGCGGGAGGAGTTGAGGAGCCAGATCAGGGTGCCGGCGAGGAACGGCAGGAAAGCCGCGCCCAGGACGCCGTAGATGATGATCAGGCGGAAGGGCTGGCCCTGGAAGAGCAGGACGATGGGCGGGAAGGTCAGCCAGAGCAGGTAGGCGCGGAAGGGCCAGGAGCGCTCCCGCGCGCCCGAGGCGACCTCCTCGCCCTTCAGCTCCTCGCGGGTGCGGTAGCGGGCCACGAAGTCCGCGAACATCAGGCTCACGCCGTGCCAGACGCCGATGAGGGAGGTGAAGGAGGTGGCGAAGAAGCCGATCAGGAAGAACTTCGCCGTCGCCGTGCCGTACTTGTCCTCCAGAATGTCGCTCAGCTGGATCAGTCCCTTGTCGCCGCTCGCGATGGCGACGTTCGCGGAGTGCAGCAGCTCGGCGCCGACGAAGAGCATCGCGATCACGAAGATGCCGGTGGTGGCGTAGGCGACGCGGTTGTCCAGCCGCATGACCTTCATCCAGCCGGTGTCGGTCCAGCCCTTGGCGTTGACCCAATAGCCGTACGCGGCAAGGGTGATGGTGCCGCCCACGCCGCCGATCAGACCGAGGGTGTTGAGGATCGAGTCCTTCTCGTCGGGCAGGACGGGCAGCAGGCCCGCGAAGGCGTCCGGGAGGTTGGGCGTGACGCGGATCGCCAGGTACACCGTCACCACGAACATGACGCCGACCAGGACCGTCATGACCTTCTCGAAGACGGCGTACTTGTTGAACCAGACGAAGACCAGGCCGACCAGCCCGCAGGCGATGGCCCACCATTCGAGGTCCATGACGTCCGGGAACAGTGCCTGCAGCGGGAGCGCGCTCGACGACATCGCCGCCGCGCCGTAGACGAAGCCCCAGACCACGACGTAGATCGCGAAGAAGTAGGTGGTCCAACGGCCCAGGCTCGCCCAGCCGTCGAAGAGGGTGCGGCCGGTGGACAGGTGCCAGCGGCCCGCCGCCTCGGCGAGGGAGATCTTGACCAGGCAGCCGATGACGGCGGCCCAGAGCAGGGTGTAGCCGAAGTTGCTGCCCGCGATGAGGGTGGCGACGAGGTCGCCGGCGCCGACACCGGTCGCGGCGACGACGATGCCGGGACCGATGTACCGCCAACTGGACTTGCGGGGCCGGGAGTCCGCCTCGCCGGCCTGTGATGCCGCTGTGTTTCCCGTGGTGTCCGCCATGAGGGTCAAGAAAGCTCAAAGGCGGCGGTCGGACAAGAGGGCGTGCGCGATCTCCACCCGATGTGCTCACGGGTGTTTGGGGCGGGCACTACGGCTGTCGCCGACCACAGCCGTCGCACCCGCACGTCGCGAGCTCGAACCACACCGTCTTGCCCGACCCGTCCTGGTGGCAGCCCCAGCGCCGGGCCAGCGCATCCACCAGGAACATCCCCCGGCCGCTTTCCGAGGCGCCCGCGTCCAGCACCGTCGGAACGCGCCGGCCGCCGTCCCGGACCTCGCAGCGCAGGATGCCGTGCGCGGCGAAGAGGGTGAGCCGGAAGCGGCTCGCGGAGTGCAGCAGGGCGTTGGTGGCCAGCTCGCTCACCAGCAGCTCGGCCACGTCCGCCAGGTCCTCCAGGTCCGCGAGCCCCCATCCCTCCAGCTCTCGGCGGACCTCCGCGCGGGCCTCACGGACCGCGGAGGGACGGGGGTCGTACTCGACGCTCAGATGACCGGCTCCTATGGGCGGTTGGGGATACGAAGCGTACTGAGGTCCGGGATCCGGGAAGCGCGCCCCGTCGAGGTGCAGCATGGGTCCAGGGTGGCGGGCACGGGGGTGCGGCGCACGGGGAGGAATACCTGATTCCATACCTGCGCCGGGGCCCCGCTACCCGTACTGCAGCCGTACGCTCGCCCCCTCCCGGTCGTCCCGCACGTCGACGTACGCGCACACCTGCCGGGCGAACCACAGCCCCTGTCCCGGTTCCAGTTCGGCGCTCGGTGGCGGTACGAAGCCCGCCAGCGGGTCGTCGACGCGGCGAGCGGTACGCAGTTCGCAGACGCAGTCCGGAGCCTCACCCCACAGCACGGCGCCGTCGAGCGGGCCGAGGACGGCGGCCGCCTCGGTGACGGCCGTGGCGAACAACTCCGCGTCCGCGGCGGCCAGTCCCCTCGCGCTCGCCCAGCCGCGTACGGCGTCGGAGGTGAGGGCCGGGCCGGTCAGGCGCTCGGCGTCGGCGTCGGGCGGCGGCAGCGGTACGGCGTCGAGTTCGGCGGCGAGCCGGACCGGGTCCTCGTACACGCCGGTGCCGGGGTGCGCGCGGCGGGCGGCGGCGACGATCGCGGGGCCCGTGACACGGGAGTCGTAGGCGCACAGGGCCGTCGTCGCGAGCGGGGCGAAGAGGAGGTTGGCGAGAGCCTCGTAGCGGATCCACTCGGCGGTCTCACGCGGCGAGCGGCCCGCGCGGCCGCCCCAGACGGGTTCCATGAGCAGATGGATACGGCCGCCGGGGCCGGCGTGCGCGGCGAGGTATCCGGCGCCCTGGGCGACCGCGTTGGCGGCCGAGCCGGTGTACCACTCGGTGTGCGGGACGAGGCCGATGCTCTTGGCGTCGGGGCCGAGGGCGTCGCGCAGGAGGTCCAGGTTGCCGGGGGCGGCGATGGCCACGGGCGGGGGTTCGCCGGGGGCGGCGAGGGCTTCGGTGAGGAAGGGGAGGGCGGCGGCGAGGAACTCGTCGTCGGCCTCGAAGACGGTCATGCGGTGGTCGAATCCGGGCTGGGCCGGGGCGGGTTGAGTGGTCACGGGTCCGGGCTCCCTCTTGAGTGCAGTGGGTGGGGTCGGGTGGATTGGGTGGTTTGGGTCGATGCGGTGGGTGCGAGTCGACGGTGGGGACGGCTCGGTGACCGGACGGCTCAGGGCTGCGCCGCCATCCAGGCCGCGATCTGGCTGCGGTTGCTGAAGCCGAGCTTGCCGAGGATGCGTTCGACATGGCCTTCGGCGGTGCGGCGGGCGATGACCAGGCGGTCGGCGATCTGCTGGTTGGCGAGTCCCTGGGCGACGAGTTCGGCGACCTCGGTCTCGCGGCGGGTGAGGCGGGCGCCGGCGGCCGGGTGGGGGGACCGGGTCCGGCCGTTCGGTCTCCGTCCGGCCGCGGGCCGTGGGGACGGTCTGCCGTCGTGGAGGGCGTACTCGACGGTCTCCGCCAGGTCGAGTCCGGCGCCGCGTTCGTACGCCCGCTGGAAGTCGGGGCGGCCCAGGGCCTCGCTCGCCCGGGTCTCGCTGTCGTGGCGGGCCGAGTTCAGGGCCGCCGATCCCCAGCGGTCGCGGTCGATGCCGGCCCAGGTGCGGTCGGCGCCCCCGAGCAGGACGGCCGCCCGCTCGGGGGCGCCCGCCCGGGTGCCGATGTGGGCCAGGAGGTCGAGGGTGAGGGCGATGCCGATGACGTCGTGGACGGCGAGTTTGAGGCGCAGGGCGTGACGGGCGTGCTCCTCGGCCCGGCGCCAGTCGCACTGCACGGCGTGGGCGAGGGCGAGCATCCGCAGGACGTACGAGTGCACCCACTCCTCACCGTGCCGTTCGCACATCCGGCGCACCCCCTCGCAGACCTCGACCGCGCGCTCGGCCTCGCCCAGGAACCCCAGGGCGCAGGCGAGTTCGACCTGGTCGAGGCCGTGCAGGGAGCGGTGCTGGCCGGGGACGGGGCCGCGGGCGACGCTGGCCTCGAAGTGCTTCAGCGCGGTCGGCAGGTCGTCCATGAAGAGGGTGATGACGCCGATGACGTACTCGGCGTGGGCGGCCTCCGCCTCGTCGTCCAGGTCACGGGCCAGGGCGTGCGCGTCCCGGGCGCCGGCGAGGCCTGCGGCGAGGTCATGGGTGGCGGCGGCGAGGAGGCCGGCGATCCACAGGCCGCGGGCTCGTTCCCGGGTCGGCTCCGGGTTGGCGGCCAGGGCGCGGTCGAGCCAGTAGCGGCCCTCGCGGGGGGCTCCGCAGGCGTGCCAGTAGAACCACAGGGTGCCGGCGAGGCGCAGTCCGGCGAGGCGTTCGCCCGGGGTGGCGAGGCTGAAGTCGAGTGCGGTGCGGAGGTTGTCCTGGTCGGCGCGCAGGCGGGCGACGATGTCGCGCTGGCCCGGTCCGAACCAGGCGCTCTCGCAGGCGGCGGCGCGCCGCAGCATCCAGTCGCGCTGGCGGCGCCGGGCCGCGGACTCCTCACCGGGCAGCCGGCGCAGGCGGTCCAGGCCGTAGTGGCGGAGGGTGTCGAGGAGGCGGTAGCGGATGCCGTCGGGGCCGGACTCCCGGGACAGTACGGACTTGTCGACGAGGCCGGTGACGGCGTCGAGGACGTCGTAGGGATGGCTGCGGGGGGAAGTGGCCGCCGCGGGTTCCTCGCCCGCGCCCACCGCTCCCGGCTCCCCCGCACACACCGCCTCCGCCGTCTCCAGGTCAAAACTCCCCGCCAGCACCGACAGCCGTGCCCACACCAACTGCTCGTGCTCGGTGCACAGTTCGTGGCTCCAGCCGACCGCCGCCCGCAGGGTCTGGTGGCGCGGCAGGGCGGCGGGGCTGCCGCCGGTGAGGAGGCGGTAGCGGTCGTCGAGGCGGTCGAGGAGCTGGTCGACGTCGAGGACGCGCATGCGGACGGCGGCGAGTTCGATGGCCAGGGGGAGGCCGTCGAGACGGCGGCACAGGCGGGCGACGGCTGCCCGGTTCGCGGCGGTCAGGCGGAAGCCGGGGACCACCGCGGCGGCTCGGTCGGCGAAGAGGGCCAGGGCCGGGTAGCCCTCGGGGCCGGAGAGGTCGCCGTCGGGGTCGGGGACCGGCAGGGGCCGTAGGTCCAGGAGGTGTTCCTCGGTGAGACCCAGGCGGTGGCGGCTGGTGGCGAGGATGCGTACGCCAGTCGTGCCGTGCAGCAGGGCCGCGGCGAGTTCGGCGCAGGCCGGCAGCAGATGTTCGCAGTTGTCGACGAGCAGCAGCAGCCGGCGGTCCCGCACCTGCTCCACCAGCGCCTGAAGCGGCGGCTGCGCGGAGTGGTCGTGCAGGTCGAGCGCGTCGGCGGCGGCGAGCGGGACGAGCGCGGGGTCATGGAGCCCGGAGAGGTGCACGATGCGCACACCGTCCGGGAAGGTGCGCCGGACACTGGCCGCGATGCGTGTGGCGAGGCGGGTCTTGCCGACGCCGCCGGGCCCGGTCAGGGTGACCAGCCGGGCCCTGGCCAACAGCTCGCGACCTGCGGCGAGTTCGCCGCGCCGGTCGACGAAGCTGGTCGTCTCGACCGGCAGATGGTGATCCCGTCGTGGCGCTGATCCGCCCATGATCAGCCGTTCCTCCGGGTGGTGTCGAAGGGAACCGAGGAGCCCGGGTGGTGTCGAAGGGAGCCGAGGAGCAGGGAGTCGAGGAGCGGAGGTGTCGAGGACCGAAGGAGCCGAGCGGCAAGGGAGCCGGAGGGTGCGCCGGTCCCCGCCATTGCCGCCGCTCCCACCGCTCCCCCCTTGCGCGGTTCCTCACCCTCCCCCGCCTCCAGGCCGGTACGCACGCCCGGCTCACACCCCCGGGTGGACTTCGTCCGGGACCGCTCGCCACGCACTACGCGCGCGTACACTGCGCGGCTGATTTTCGAATGGTTCACGCCATCCATCACCGTGTCGCTCTTGACCTGTCCATGCCACCGGCCCACGATGAGCGCCACACCCGCATCACGCAGTACGTCGCAGTGAACCCCACCCCCCACTCCCACAAGGAGAATTCATGCGACTTCGCACACGCGGCTCAGGCGCCCGCAGCGGCAGACGTACCGCCGCGCTCGCCACGCTGCTCGCCCTCGCCCTCGCGGCGCCCCTGTCCAGCAACGTGTCCGCGAACGCCGACAGCGCCGCCAAGGCGGCCTCTTCGACCGATGACGCCCGGCAGTACGAGGTTCACATGCACTCGACCGCCAAGGACCGCACCGCACTTCAGCGCACGGGTGTGACCGTGGACGAGGTCCACGGCCACGGCGTCGTCGTCTCCGGCCGCGCGGACCAGATCAAGAAGCTGCGCGACCTCGGTTACGACGTCACCCCGCTCGGCGCGGTCCCGGACCGCTCCTCCGGCGAGGACGACGTCCGCCTCTACGACTTCCCCTCCGGCGACTCGCGCTATCACAACTACGCGGAGATGACGAGCGAGATCAACTCGATCGTCTCGGCCAACTCCTCCATCGCGAGCCAGCGCGTGATCGGGCAGTCGTACCAGGGCCGGAACATCGTCGCCATCAAGATCAGCGACAACGTGGGGACCGACGAGTCCGAGCCGGAGGTCCTCTTCACCCACCACCAGCACGCCCGTGAGCACCTCACCGTCGAGATGGCGCTCTATCTGCTGCGCGAGCTGACCTCCGACTACGGCAGCGACTCGCGGGTCACCAGCATGGTGAACAACCGCGAGATCTGGATCGTGCCCGACCTCAACCCGGACGGCGGCGAGTACGACATCGCCACCGGCTCGTACCGGTCGTGGCGCAAGAACCGGCAGCCCAACTCCGGTTCGTCGTACGTCGGGACGGACATGAACCGGAACTGGAACTACCGCTGGGGCTGCTGTGGCGGTTCGTCCGGGTCGCCGTCCTCCGACACGTACCGGGGCGCGTCAGCCGAGTCGGCGCCGGAGGTCAAGGTGGTCGCCAACTTCGTGCGCAGCCGCGTGGTCGGCGGGGTTCAGCAGATCAAGGCCGGCGTCGACTTCCACACCTACAGCGAGCTGGTGTTGTGGCCCTTCGGGTACACGTCCGCCGACACGACGACCGGCATGACCGCGGACGACCGGAACGCGTTCGCCACGGTCGGGCAGAAGATGGCGGCGAGCAACGGCTATACGCCGGAGCAGTCCAGTGACCTGTACATCACCGACGGGTCGATCGACGACTGGCTGTGGGGCAACCAGAAGATCTTCGCGTACACCTTCGAGATGTACCCGTCCTCCAGCGGCGGGGGTGGGTTCTACCCGCCCGACGAGGTGATCGAGCGGGAGACGTCCCGGAACCGGGATGCGGTGCTGCAGCTGCTGGAGAACTCGGACTGCATGTACCGGTCCATCGGCAAGGAAGCCCAGTACTGCAGCTAGCCGCTCGGCGGCAGCCGGCTGCTGGGCAACCGGCTACTGGGCAACCGGCTACTTGGCGTCCGCTTCCACTGCGGCCTCTTCCTCGGCGTCGCCTTCTTCGAAGTAGGCGTCGAGGACCGCGTCCAACTGCTCGTCCCACTCTTTGAAGCGGCTCCTGGCCGCCGCCTCGATCTCGATCGGGTACCAGCGGCGGTCAGGAGTGTGCACCGTGACGGTGAAACGCTTCCCGAAGCGCGGGGCCTCCGTCTCGATCGCGCCGATCTCGTCCCAACGGAACTCGCACTCCTGGTCGTCCAGGGAGAGACGGACGCCCTTGTGATCGGCGACGATACGGGCCCGGCGGTCGGCGGCCTCGAAGACGGGACCGTCGACCGGAGCCTCTTCCTCGGCCTCGTCCGCCTCGTCATCGGCCTCCACCTCGGCCTCGGGCTCGTCGGCGGCTTCGAGATCCGTATCCCCGGAGTCCGACTCCTCTGATTCCGAGTCCTCTGATTCCGACTTCGCGGATCCCGACTTCGCGGAATCCGTCCCCTCGGAACCGGTCTTCTCGGAGGCGGACTCCTCGGCCACGTCCTCGTCCTTCACGTCCACCGGCTCGGCGGACACGGGCGAGGTGAGCCCGGGGATGAAGGCCGGGTCGAACCCGGCGCCTTCCAGGGGCTGGCTGCCTGAACCTATGCGCTGCTCCACAGCGGAGCAGTATGGTCGACAACCCTGTGTCCCGCGCAACCAGCCCCCGCATCGTTACACGAACAAGCTCAACACCACCGCCACCACGAACCCGGCCACCGACAACACACTCTCCAGCACGGTCCACGTCTTCAACGTGTCCCGCTCGCTGATACCGAAGTACTCGGCGACGACCCAACTGCATCCATCAGCGCGCTCCGCGCGCGGGCACCGTCGTCGACGTGCGAGGCGAAGATCGAGCGGTCCCACCACCAAGGCAGGACCGCCACCACCTCCGCGCCACCAGACAAAAGCAGCCGATACACAAAGCCGCAATCGCCCCTAAACGAACACGCTCAACACCACCGCCACCACAAACCCGGCCACCGACAACACACTCTCCAGCACGGTCCACGTCTTCAACGTGTCCCGCTCGCTGATACCGAAGTACTTGGCGACGATCCAGAAGCCGCCGTCGTTGACGTGTGAGGCGAAGATCGAGCCCGCCGAGATGGCCATGATGACGAGGGCGATGAAGGGCTGGGAGTGGTCGCCCTCGGTGAGGAGTGGGGCGACGATGCCGGCCGTCGTGACGATGGCGACCGTCGCCGAGCCCTGGGCCACCCGCAGGACCAGCGAGATCAGGTACGACAGGACGATGACCGGGAGGCCGACGTCGTTGAAGGTGTCGGAGAGGGCCTGGGCGACGCCGCTGGCCTTGAGGATGGCACCGAAGACACCGCCCGCGCCGACGACCAGGAGGATGTTGCCGACCGGCTTGAGCGAGGAAGTCGACACCGTTTCCAGGGACTTGCGCGACCAGCCGCGGCGGATGCCCAGCAGGTAGTACGCGAGCAGCAGGGCGATCGTCAGGGCCACGAACGGGTGGCCGAAGAACTCGATCACCGAGCGGGTGGTGGAGGGGTCCAGGGCGATCGAGGAGAAGGTGGCCGCCAGGATCAGCACCAGCGGCGTACCGATGATGCCGAGGACCGTGCCGAGGGGGACGGGCTTCTCCTGCGGTTCGACCCCTGCCGCGCGCTGCTCGTCGATCACGGCCTGCTTGGCCTCGTCGGCCGCCTCGACCATGTCCTGCGGTACGGCGACGAAGACGCGCCGCCCGATCCAGCCGGAGAACGCCCACGCGGCCAGCACCGCCGGGATGCCGCAGACGACGCCCATCAGGATGACCCAGCCCAGCTGGACGTGGAGCAGGCCGGCTGCCGCGACCGGACCGGGGTGCGGGGGCAGGAAGGCGTGGGTCATCGACAGGCCGGCCAGCAGCGGCAGGCAGTACAGCAGGATCGACTTGCCCGAGCGCTTGGCCGCCGCGTACACGATCGGCGCGAGGACGAAGATGCCGACGTCGAAGAAGACCGGGATGCCGAAGATCAGGCCGGTGAGGCCCATGGCGAGGGGGGCGCGCTTCTCGCCGAAGAGGTTGAGCAGGCGCGACGCCAACACCTCCGCGCCGCCGCTGACTTCGAGGATCGCGCCGAGCATGGTGCCCAGGCCGATGATGATCGCGACGTGGCCGAGGATGCCGCCCATGCCGGACTCGATGGTCGACACCGCGTCCGAGCGCTGGACGGTGCCGAAGAGTTCGGTGACCGACAGGCCCGCCATCAGGCCGACGGCTATGGAGACGGCCAGGAGGGCCACGAAGGGCTGCAGGCGCGTCTTGATGATCAGGAACAGGAGCAGGGCGATGCCGATGGCGGCGACCGTCAGCAGTCCGGCCGTACCGTCGATGAGGAGGAGCAGTCCGCCGGTGTGGGGTGGTGTCTCGGCTGGGGCGGATGCGGCGAGCGGGAGGGACAGAGGGGACATTCGGGGGTCCTCGCGGTAAGTACATAAAGCTTTCGGGCAGGGGGGATCGCGGCATGGCGTCCCAGGGGTGACGGAGTGACGGAGTGACGGACACCATGCCGTGTACGGCGTGCGGGGGGTGAGGGGGCGTCAGCCGAGTACGGCCAGCGCGTCGATCTCGATGAGGAGCCCCGCCGGCAGGCCGACGTACACCGTCGTGCGCGCGGCGGGCGGCTGGGTCAGCCCCTGCTCCTCGAAGTAGGCGTTGTAGATGTCGTTCATCTCGGCGAAGTGGGCGACGTCCGTCAGATAGACGCGGATCATCATGACGTCGTCCCAGGAGGAACCGCCCTCCTCCAGGATCGCCTTGACGTTGGCGAGGGTCTGGAGGGTCTGCTCGCGCAGGGTGGGGCCGGCGGGCGTCGGGGGCTGCCCCTCGACCGCGGGGAGGAAGCCGACCTGCCCCGCCACTTGGAGAATGTTCCCCTTCTTCACACCATGGGAGAACTTCGCGGGCGGGGTGGTGTGGGTCTTCGGGGTGAGCGCGATCTTCTCGGTCATGCGGTGCCTTTCACTGAGGTCCTGCCGGAGTACTCGCCGCTGATGTCGTCCGCCGTACGGCGTACCAGCGGGAGCAGGGTGAGGAGTTCGTCGGCGGTGACGACGACGTTCGGCGCGGAGACCGACATCGCGGCGACGACCCGGCCGTCGGCACCGCGGATCGGCGCGGCGACGCAGTTGATGGACTCCTCGTGGCCACCGAGGTCGGTGGCCCAGCCCTGTTCGCGTACCTTGTCCAACTCCCGCAGGAAAGCAGGGGCGTTGGGGGTGGAACGGGCCGTGTACATGGGGTAGTCGAGCTTCTCGGCGAGGGCACGGCGCTCCTGCTCGGCCAGATCGGCGAGGAGAAGCTTCGCGACGGCGGCGACGGTGATGGCGACGGGCTTGCCGATCCGCGAGTACATCCGTACGGGGTACCGGCTCTCGACCTTGTCGATGTACAGCACCTCGTCCTCCTCGTACACGGCGAGGTGCACGGTGTGCCCGCAGCTCTCGTTCAGCCGGACCAGGTGGGGGTGGGCGATCTCGCGGATGTCAAGGTTCTCCATCGCCTCCTGGGCGAGGGCGATCAGGCGGGCGCCGAGGCGGTAGCGCTGATCGGACTGGCGGTAGACGAGGCCGTGCTCGTGCAGGGTGCGCAGGAGGCGCAGGGCCGTGGATTTGTGGACGCCGAGGCGGTCGGCGACCTGGCCGAGGTCGGCGGGGCCCTCCGCGAGCAGCGGCAGGATGCTGAGCGCACGGTCGACGGTCTGGCTCATGGCGTACGTACCTCCTCGTCGGCCCGCTCAGTGGCTTGCGTCCAGCCGGGGCCGAGTCGAAGTTTCTCCCACGCGGGGTCGTCGAGGGCGACCAGGCGGTCGGCGTGGTCGCGGGAGGGGGGTGCGGCTAGGTCGCCGGGGGCGGTGAGGGCGGCGGCAGCCCAGAGGTGACCGTGCCGGAGGCGGTCGCGGAGGGGGAGGGCGCGGAGGGTGGCGGAGAGGAAGCCGGCGGCGAAGGCGTCGCCTGCGCCGGTGGCCGCCGCGACCTCGACGTGGAGGGCGGGGACGAAGGTGGTCGGCGTCGTGCCGGCGTCCGGCGTCATGTCCGCGTCCGGCGTCATGTCCGCGTCCGGCGTCATGTCCGCGTCCGGCGTCATGTCCGCGTCTGACGCCGGGGCAGCTCCGGCGGGGTGGCTTCGTGAGGCGCCCGGCGCGAGCGGAGGCCGGGGGCGGGTCGCACCGCCCGGCGCCGACGGGCTGCCGTCCCTCTGCGGGCCGGGAGCCGCCCTGGCGGCACGATCGCCCGCGGCCGAGGCGAACACGGTCGCTCCACGCCCCCCGTCCTTCACGACCAACACCCGCGGCTCCGGCAGCGCCTCCCGGATCGACTCCGGACCTCCCGTCACCCCCCAGGCCTCCTCCGCCTCGTCAACGCCCACGAACACGATGTCCGCCCCGCGTGCCAGCTCCAGCAGCACCAGCGGACCGTCGGCGTCCTGCCACAGGCCGGCCCGGTGGTTCACGTCGAAGGAGACCAGCGGGCGGCCCTCGTCCGGAGCGGTCAGCTGCCGCAGCAGCCCCAGGCACCCCTCCGACAACGCCGCCGTGATCCCCGACAGATGCAGCACCCGCGCGGCCCGCACCGCCTCCGGATCCACGTTCTCCACGGACATCGCCGACGCCGCCGACCCCGCCCGGTAGTACGCCACCTCGTGCGCGTCCGTCGCCCGGTCCCCGGCCGTGCGGAAGTACACCCCCGTCGGCCGCACCGGATCCCGGCGTACGGCCGAGACGTCGACGCCGTACCCGCCGATCGCCTCCACCAAGTGGTCGCCGAACCCGTCCGCCCCCACCCGGCTCACCCACCGCACGGCGTGCCCGGCGGCAGCGAGCCCGCACGCGACATTGGACTCCGCACCCCCGATCCCCCGCTCGAACGAGGGCACATCGGCGAGGCGCCCCGGCCGCGTGGGCAGGAACGTGACCATGGACTCGCCGAGCGCGACAACGTCGACGACGCCGAGGCCATTGCACGGTCCGGTGGCAGTCACGATGGTCGTAGCTCCTCGGCGGCTCAGCGGGACGCGGCTTTCGTTGACCCCGCGTGGCCGAGATGTTAGACAGCGGTAAGCGATATACGCAATGGGTGTTGCATAGACTGCAACACCCCAGATCAGGGAGGTTCCATGAGCAACGAGGCGCTCGTCCGACTGGCCGAGGAACGCGTCGATCACCGCTTCAAGGGCCTCCCCCCGGACGCCGACGGCCTGACCGTCGCCGAGCTGGCCGCCCAGCGCCGCAACCTCTTCACCGGCGGCTTCGCCACCCCCGTCCTCGCGCTCTCCGCCGAGCGCCTGGAGCACAACCTCGACCTCATGGAGGCGTACGCCGTCCGCCACGGCCTCGCCTTCGCCCCGCACGGCAAGACCTCCATGGCCCCCCAGCTGTTCCAGCGCCAGATCGAGCACGGCGCGTGGGGCATCACGCTCGCGGTGCCGCACCAGGTGCGGGTGGCGCGGGCGTACGGAACCCAGCGGATCTTCCTCGCCAACGAGCTCGTGGACCCGGCGGCCCTGCGCTGGATCGCCGGCGAACTGGCGGCCGACCCCGACTTCCACCTCATCTGCTACGTCGACTCCGTGCGTGGCGTGGAGCAGATGGACGCCGCGCTGCGCGAGGCCGGGGCCACCCGCCCGCTGGACGTGGTGGTCGAGCTGGCGGCCGGCGAAGGTGCCCGTACCGGCGTCCGTACGGAGGCGGAGTGCGCGACGGTCGCGGACGCGGTGGCGGCGGCGCCGACGCTGCGGCTGGTCGGCGTCGCCGGGTACGAGGGCGAGGTCCCGCAGGCGAACCCGGAGCGGGTGCAGGCGTGGCTGCGCCGGCTGGTCTCGCTGGCCGCCGACTTCGACAAGGCGGGCCGTTTCGCGGGGCTCAAGGAGATCGTCGTCAGCGCGGGCGGCAGCGCGTGGTTCGACGCGGTGGCGGACGTGTTCGCGGAGATCCCCGAACTCTCCCTTCCGGTGCTGAAGTTGCTGCGCTCGGGCGCGTACGTCTCGCACGACGACGGTCACTACCGCAAGCTGACCCCGTTCAACCGGGTCCCGCAGGAGGGCGCCCTCGAACCCGCCTTCCGCCTGTGGGCCCAGGTCGTCTCCCGCCCCTCCCCCGACCAGGCCTTCGTCAACGCGGGCAAGCGGGACGCGGCGTACGACCTCGACCTGCCCGTCGCCCAGGTGGTCCGCCGAGCCACGGTGGACGGTGCCGAGCGCCCAGCCACCGGCATCTCGGTGACCGCCCTGTCCGACCAGCACGCGTGGCTGCGGACGACCGAGGAGGCGGACCTGGAGGTCGGGGACTGGCTCGGCATGGGGCTGTCCCACCCGTGCACGTCGTTCGACAAGTGGCAGCTGATTCCGGTCGCGGAGGCGGACGGGACGGTCGTCGACTACATCCGCACGTTCTTCTAGGAGACAGGGGAGGCATCGGCCATGGAAGAGCTGGTGATCCGGGACGCGGAGGTCGTCGACGGCAGCGGCGGCCCCTCCTACCGCGCCGATGTGGTCGTGAACGACGGCAGGATCGTGTCGATCGTCCAGGAGGCCGCCGCGGCAGGCTGCCAACGCCCCAAGGCGCAACGGGAACTGGACGCGGAGGGCCTCGCCCTCTCCCCCGGCTTCATCGACATGCACGCCCACAGCGACCTGGCGCTGCTCCGGGACCCCGACCACAGCGCCAAGGCCGCGCAGGGGGTCACCCTTGAGGTCATCGGCCAGGACGGCCTGTCGTACGCCCCCGTCGACGACCGCACCCTCGCCGAGGTCCGCCGCGCGATCACCGGCTGGAACGGCTCCGGGGACGACATCGACTTCGGCTGGCGGACAGTCGGCGAGTACCTGGACCGCCTCGACTCCGGTTTCGAAGGCCGGGGCATCGCGGTGAACGCGGCGTACCTGATCCCCCAGGGCACGGTCCGCGCGCTCGCCGTCGGCTGGGAGGACAGGCAGGCGACGCCGGACGAGCTCGACCGGATGCGGCAGTTGGTCGCGGAGGCCATGGAGCAGGGCGCGGTCGGCATGTCGTCCGGGCTGACGTACACGCCCGGCATGTACGCCAAGGACGCCGAGCTGACGGAGCTGTGCCGGGTGGTGGCGTCGTACGGCGGCTACTACTGCCCGCACCACCGCTCCTACGGGGCGGGGGCCCTGGAGGCGTACGAGGAGATGGTGGCCCTGACGAGGGAGGCGGACTGCTCCCTCCACCT
The DNA here is from genome assembly GCF_028736035.1 of Streptomyces sp. T12. Taxonomy (NCBI): domain Bacteria; kingdom Bacillati; phylum Actinomycetota; class Actinomycetes; order Kitasatosporales; family Streptomycetaceae; genus Streptomyces; species Streptomyces sp. T12. The sequence goes on along the minus strand of NZ_CP117866.1, from coordinate 6,826,161 downwards.
GGCCCACGCCACGATGAACTTCGGCGTGAACAAGGGCCGGGCGCCGGAGCTGCTGTCCCTGCTGGACAAGGCACTGGAGTCCGGGGCCGACATCACCCTCGACACCTACCCCTACACCCCCGGCTGCACGACCCTCGTGGCCATGCTGCCGAGTTGGGCGAGCGAGGGCGGCCCCGAGGCGATCCTGGCCCGGCTGTCGGACGACGGGACGGCCGAGCGGATCCGCCACCACATGGAGGTCATCGGCGCGGACGGCTGCCACGGCGTGCCCATCGAGTGGGACACGATCGAGATCTCGGGCGTGAGCGACCCGGCGCTCGGGGACTTCGTCGGCCGTACGGTCCAGCAGTCGGCGGACGCGCGGGGCGAGGCCCCTTGGGTGACCGCTCGCCGCCTCCTCCTCGACGACCGGCTGGGCTCGACGATCCTCCAGCACGTGGGCCACGAGGAGAACGTACGGACGATCATGCGGCACCGCGTCCACACCGGCGGTTCGGACGGCATCCTGCAGGGCACGAAGCCGCATCCGAGGGCGTACGGCACGTTCCCGCACTACCTCGGCCGGTACGTACGGGAGTTGGGCGTCCTGTCCCTGGAGGAGTGCGTGGCCCATCTGACCGCGCGCCCGGCGGCGCGGCTGCGGCTGCCGGACCGGGGGCTGGTCCGCGAGGGCTACCGGGCGGACCTGGTGCTGTTCGACCCGGGGACGGTGGCGGCGGGTTCGACGTTCGAGGACCCGCGGAGGCTGCCGACGGGCATCCCCCACGTCCTCGTGAACGGCCGTTTCGTGATCGAGGACGGCCGCAGGACGGACGTACTCGCGGGGCGGGCGGTCCGCAGGACACCAAGGTGATCCACCGCGGTGACCTGCGGACCCCCCGCCGCACGAGGTGTGGCTACGGCTTGGGCAGCACGCACCCGCTCGCACTCAGGTCGAGCTTGTTGTCGACGCCGAAGCAGGCGGGGATCTGGTAGATCTCCTGGGCGTAATTGATGCCCTGACGGACCGTGACGTTGCCGCTCTCGTCGACCTCGCACGGGTTGTTGAGCGTGCAGCGCTCGCCGTCCTCGTTGCCGGTGTTGTTGACGGCGACGACCTTGTTGGTGGCCTGGTCGATGACGGGAGAGCCGGACGTCCCGCCGATGGTGTTGCAGGCGGAGGTGTAGCGGACCGAGTCCTTGAAGGTCCAGTCGCCTTCCTTGAGGCGGTACGCGAACCCGTCGATGTTGCAGTTGTACAGCCGCTTCCAGTAGCCGGAGGCGACGGTGATGGCGGTGCCCGCGACCGGGTGGGTGTCGGCCACGGTGAGCGCGTTGATGCTGTACGAGCTCTTGATCTGCGCGTACGTGGTGGTGAGTTGATAGAAGGCGACGTCCGTGTCGGTCATCGTCCCGTAGGCGATCTTGCTGGCACGCAGGGTGCCGACCCGACTGCCCGAGGAATTGAGCAGACCGAACGTACGGCTGGAGGCCCGGTCGACCACGACCTGACCGGGGCCCGGCATGCCGGTCTCCAGACAGTGGCCGTTGGTCATCACCAGCGCCGGGTCGTTGTCCTCCGAGTCCGAGAAGCGGACGACGGAGCCGGAACAGCCGCTGAGCGAGACGGTGCCCGCGAAGTTGACGGCCTGGACCTTTGAGTCCCGGTTCAGGACCTGGCCCAGGGTGTCCGCGGTGGAGGCGACGGTGTCATTGACCACCGACGTGACCGAGCCCGTGTCCACGCTCTTGCCGAACGACCCGGCTGTCTCCACGGGAGCTGCTACCGCGGGTGCGGCGCCGGCCCCGGCTATCGCCAGGGCGAGGAGGGCGGCGCCGAGAGGTTTTCTCATGTGGGGGTCCCCTCATACGAAGAGGGGTGACCGAAGAACTTCCGGTCACCCGCATTTTTGTCATGCGCATTGTCACGCACGAGGGGGGTGTGGACAAGGACTTACTTACCGGCGAGTTCAGGCCGTAGGGGTTTCCCTATCACGGCGGGCCGGGGGTGCCGGGCGAGCGGCGCAGGACGTTCACGGGAGGGTGATGAGATCACCACAGTCATGGCCTCGTCAGGGCGGTAGCCGAGCGCCGCATGCCCTGAGCCGCATCCCCTCGGCCGCATGAGCTGCATGAGCTGCATGAACCGGATCAGTCGGATCAGCCGGATCAGCCGAACTGGCGGCCACTGCGGGCTACTTGGGCCTTTTGGTGCCGCCCTGTCCGTGTCCCGGATTGCCGTTGGCGTTGCCCGGGTCGGTCGGGGTCGGGGAGGCCGTGGGCGTGGTGGGGGCCGTGCTGCTCGTGGGCGGGGTGGGTGAGGGCTCGTCGGCCTTGTCCGTGGGGTCATCGGAGGCCGAGGGGCTCGCCGAGGCGGTGGCGGGCTGAGAGCGGGACGACTCTGTGTCGTCGGACGGACGCCCACCGGCCGACGTGTCATCGGACGGGTCCGTCGGGTCCGCCGAGTCGTCCACCGTCGGGCTCGTGCGGTCCTGCTTTCCCTGCGAGTCGCCCGGCGACGACGAGTCGGACAGGGAGAACCCGGCTATCACCGCCGCCGACACCGCCCCCACCGCGCCGGCCACGATCACCGCGCGCCGCGAGCGCCGGGCGCCGGCCTTACGGCGCGCCCGGCGGCCCGAGCCGCCCGCCCGACGGCCATGCCTCGCGCCCGCACCCACACCCGCAGCCACGCCGGCGCCGGCGCCGGCACCTGAGCTCTCGCCCTGGCCGTGGTCGGCGGCCGTCTCGTCGCTCACCCGAGGCAGCTGCGCCGTCTCGTCGTACTCGTTCCGCCAGCCGTGCGCGGCCGCCGGGTCTGTGTACTCCTCGTACGCGGGGGGTGCCGTCGGCCGCGGGTGGTACACGTTCGGCGGCGCCTGAGGTGTCTCGTTTTCGCGCTCGGGTGGCCTGGACATGACCGCGCATTCTAGAGACGGGAGCGGCGCGTGGCACAGCTACCGGCGATAACAGCCCAAACCCCCGCGTCTCACGTGTCGGAAAACACGGCCCAGGGGGCGTTACCGGGCCGTAAGCTCCTTGACATGCAGGTGATCCAGTCGACCAAGCTCGCCAACGTCTGTTACGAGATCCGGGGCCCCGTGCTCGAGGAGGCGATGCGGCTCGAGTCGGCAGGGCATCGGATCCTCAAGCTGAACACCGGAAACCCGGCCGCGTTCGGCTTCGAGTGTCCGCCCGAGATCCTGGAGGACATCCTCCGCAACGTGTCGTCGTCGCACGGCTACGGCGACGCGAAAGGCCTGCTGGCCGCACGCCGGGCCGTCGTCATGCACAACCAGACCCTCGGCATCGAGACCGACGTCGAGCACGTCTTCATCGGCAACGGCGCCTCCGAGCTGATCGTCATGGCGATGCAGGGGCTGCTCGACGACGGGGACGAAGTACTCGTCCCGGCTCCCGACTATCCCCTGTGGACCGCCGCCGTGTCCCTGTCCGGCGGCACCGCCGTCCACTACCGGTGCGACGAGCAGTCCGACTGGATGCCCGACCTCGCCGACGTCGAGCGCAAGGTCACCGACCGCACCAAGGCCATCGTCATCATCAACCCCAACAACCCGACGGGGGCCGTGTACGACGAGGCCATGATCCGCGGGCTGACGGACATCGCCCGGCGGCACAACCTCCTCGTCTGCTCCGACGAGATCTACGACAAGATCCTGTACGACGGCGCCACGCACACCCCGACCGCCGCCGTCGCGCCCGACCTGCTCACCCTCACCTTCAACGGCATGTCGAAGGCGTACCGGGTCGCCGGCTACCGGGTGGGATGGATGTCGATCTCGGGCCCCCGCGCCCACGCCGACTCCTACATCGAGGGCCTCACCATCCTCGCGAACATGCGGCTGTGCGCGAACATGCCCGGTCAGCACGGGGTCGTGGCCGCCCTCAGCGGACGGCAGACCATCAATGACCTGGTGCTGCCCGGGGGGCGGCTGAAGGAGCAGGTGGATGTCGCGTACGAGCTGCTGACGCAGATCCCCGGGGTGACGTGCGTGCGGCCGAAGGGCGCGCTGTATCTGTTCCCGCGCCTCGACCCCAAGGTCTTCAAGATCAAGGACGACCGGCAGATGGTCCTTGACCTGCTGCGACGCGAGAAGATCATGGTCGTCCAGGGCAGCGGCTTCAACTGGCCCGAGTCGGACCACTTCCGGATCGTGACCCTGCCGACGGTCGCGGATCTGCGGGACGCGGTGGGGCGGATCGCTCGGTTCCTCGACGGGTACAGCCAGCCCTGACGCTCACGCTGCGTGTGCGGGCGGCCCTTTTTTGCGAGGTGCTCAACTTTAGACAGAATCTAAGCTAGGATGGCTTCCTGTCAGCGCACAGGAGGCCATCCCCATGTACGAACCGATCCGAACCAAGTCGGTCCACAGCACGATGGCCGGCAACACCGCCGACTTCCCCCACCGCTCGCGCGAGGAGGAGCTGGACATCCAGCTCGCGGGGCACCTGGCCGCGCTGCTCGCCGTCACGGACGAGCTGCGCGCGACGGCGCCGTCCGGCGACCTCGACGCGGCGGCGACTCGGCTCGCCGAGCAGGTGAGCCGACTGCGGGGCGGCACTTCGCCGGCCCGCGCGGGTGCCTCCGGCGGTGAGGCGAGGCTTGCCGCGCTGCATCGGCGGGCGCATGCGCTTGCCGGGCGGGCGTTGGTGGTTGCTGCGTCTCGTGCGGACACCGCTGCCGCGATCCTCGCCGCCGAGCGAATGGACGCGCATGCTGCCGCGCAGGCCGAGTCGCAGGAATTGACCGGCGTCGGCTGACACCCCCTGAACGGCCCCGGTCCGCGTGCACCCGCAGCGACGCGCGGACCGGGTGCCACAGCACTGCGTTGGCTTTGGCCGCGTTCGCCGTTTCGCCGTAGGGCTTCTGTCGTGCGGCGGCTGCGGGTTGTCTGTGGCTGGTCGCGCCCACGCGGCGGAGCCGCACATCGATGCAGCCCCGCGCCCCTGAAGACGGCGTTGCAGTTGCCCGTGTTGTACCGGGACCGGTATGACACCTCCCGTTCACCCCTATCAGCGGGGAACGTTGGATTCCGGGAGCACTCTCCCCTGCGTGAGACGTATCGCAGGGATCGTCCTCGCGGTTCTGCTGATCGGTGGCGTGGTGGCCGCCGTCGTCGCGGGTCGCAGTGATGAGGACAACGGCACGGCAACGAAGACCGTGCGGGGAGTGATCGGATCGGAGAAGGCGGAGTTCTTCGCCGATCCCGACGTGGTGCAGGCCCTCGCCGCCAAGGGCTACACCGTGAAGGCCGAGGCCTCCGGGTCCTGGGCCATGGAGGGGCTGGACCTCAAGGGCTACGACTTCGCCTTCCCGTCCAGTCAGGCGCCCGCCGACGAACTGGCCAAGAAGTACGGCGCACGGCAGCCCCTGCCGCGCCCCTTCTACTCGCCGCTCGTCGTCGTGGCCCACCGCAATGCCGCCGAGGTACTCGCGGGCAACGGGCTCGCCACCCTCGATCAGCGCGGCCGCGGCACGCTCGACATGGCCGCCTACCTGGACGCCGCCGAGCGCGACCGCACCTGGCAGCAGCTCAAGGGTGCCGAGAAGTACGGGGAGTTGAGCGGAACGCTCTTCATCTCCAGCACCGACCCGGAGTCCTCCAACTCCGGCGCCCTCTACCTCGCCGCCGCCTCCTACGTGGCGAACGGCGGCCGGGTCGTCGCGAGCGAGGCCGACCTCGACCGCACCGCGCCCCTGCTGAAGAAGCTGGTCACCGTCCAGGGCGCCCAGCAGGCCGGCTCGGACGCGGTTTTCCGGGACTTCGTCAGCGGAGCGGGCAACCCGCTGGTCCTGGTCTACGAGTCGCAGGTCGCCTCACTGCTGGCGGACGGACAGAAGCCCGGCGACCTGGTCGTGCTCTACCCGGACACCACGGTCAACAGCGACCACACCGTCGTACCGCTCACCGACGACGGCAAGGCCCTCGCCGAGCTCCTCTCCACCGACCCCACGTTGCGCAAGCTGGCCCTTCGGCACGGGTTCCGGCCGCAGGGCGCCGCCGCCGAGTTCGCCTCGGCCACCACCTACCTCAAGCAGGAACTGACCGGCGTCCGGCAGGCGCCCGTGCCCACCTCCGCGGTGCTGCACGAGATGGCGCGCCGGGCCCGCGGATGACGGGGGAAACATCTGTGAACAACGACGACACCTTCACGCTCACCCCGCCCGAGGCCGTAGCGCCCGTACCGCGGGAGAAGGCGGGCGGGCTCGTCCCGGTCGACGACGCCGTCCGTACCGACATGGCCAAGAAGGCCTCCGCCTATGTCGAGGGGCTCGCGGCGCTCGACGCCCGCTCCCCCGAGTTCGCCGGCAAGGTCGGCGAGATCACCGCCCTCGGCGCCGGTGAGATGCGCACCGCCGCCGCCCAGTCCAACCGCATGCTGGAGCGGACCGTCAGAAGCCTGCCGGACCGGGGAGGGGACGCCCAGTCGCAGGTCGCGGGCTCGCTCGTGGAGCTGCGCAGGGTGGTGGAGGACCTGGATCCACGGGATCTGCCCGCCGCCAAGGGCCGCAAGTTCCTCTCCCGGCTCCCTGGCGGCAACAAGCTGCGCGACCACGTCGCCAAGTACGCCTCCGCGCAGGGGACCCTGGACAAGATCGTGGGGTCTCTGCGGGGCGGTCAGGACGAGCTGCGGCGGGACAACGCCGCGCTGCAGACGGAGCGGGTGCGCCTGTGGGAGACCATGGGCAAGCTCCAGGAGTACGTCGTCCTGACTCAGGCCCTGGACAGCGCCGTCGAGCAGCACATCGCCGGGGTCGACGCGAGCGACCCGCAGCAGGCGGACTCCCTCCGGGCCGACGTGCTCTTCCCGGTCCGGCAGAAGCACCAGGACCTGCTCACCCAGCTCGCGGTGTGCGCGCAGGGCTACCTCGCCATGGACGTCGTACGGCGCAACAACGAGGAGCTGATCAAGGGCGTCGACCGGGCGGCCACGACCACCGTCTCGGCGCTGCGGATCTCCGTGATGCTGGCGTCCGCGCTCGACAACCAGAAGAAGGTCATCGAGCAGGTCAACGCCCTGCGCGGGACGACCGAGGACCTGATCCGGGGGAACGCCGAGATGCTGGCGAGCCAGAGCGGGGAGATCCAGCGCATCGCCGCCGACCCGGCCGTCGGCGCCGAGACCCTGCGCTCGGCCTTCCAGCAGATCTACCGCACGCTCGACGCCATCGACACCTACAAGGTCCAGGCGACCGAGGTGATGGCGACGACGGTGGAGAACCTCACCGCGGAACTGCAGCACGCGAGCACCTACCTGGAGCGCAGCCGCACGCAGGGCGCGCTGGAGGGTGGGCTCGGATGAGAGCACGACTCCTCGCTCCCGCGCTCGCCGCACTGGCCCTGCTGTCGGCCTGCACCTCGCAGAAGGCCGCCGACGACCCGGACCCGAACGCCCCGCAGCCCGGCACCCTCCGCGTCCTCGCCTCCAGCGAGCTCAGCGACATGGCCCCGGTGCTCGATCGGATCGCCGACGACACCGGCATCAAGGTGCGGCCCACCTACATGGGCACCCTCGACGCCGTGGAACTGCTGGCGGAGGGCAAGGCGGACGGGCAGTACGACGCCCTGTGGCTGTCCTCCAACGACTACCTGCGCCTGCGGCCCGACGCGTCGAAGAAGGTCATGTCGGAGACGCCGGTCATGTCGAGCCCGGTGGCCATCGGGGTCAGGAACACGGCACTCGGCAGGCTCGGCTGGAAGCCGGAGAGTGTCACCTGGGCGCGGATCGAGCAGGCCGTCCAGGACGGGGATCTGACGTACGGCATGACCGACCCGGCCCGCTCCAATTCCGGCTTCGCCACCCTCGTCTCCGTCGCCTCGGCCCTCTCGGGCGCCCAGTCCGCGCTCACCGACGCGGACGTCGGCAAGGCCACGCCCCGGCTGAAGGAGTTCTTCCGGGGTCAGAAGCTGACGTCGGGGTCGTCGGGCTGGCTGGCGACGGCGTACCAGCGGCGTGGGAACGTCGACGCCCTGCTCAACTACGAGTCCGTCCTCAAGGGCATCCCCGGCCTGACGGTGATCCGCCCCACCGACGGTGTCGTCACCGCCGACTACCCGCTCTCCTCCCTCGCGTCGACGAGCGCCGCGACCCGCGAGGACGTCCGCCGGCTCACCGAGGCCCTGCGCACCGAGGACGTCCAGCGGCTGATCACCGAGCGCACCCATCGCCGCCCGGTCGTCGCCTCCGTCCCGCCCGCGTCCGGCCTCGACACCAGCAGGCGGCGCGAACTGCCCTTCCCGGGCAGCCGTTCCGTCGCCGACGGCCTCCTCGACTCGTACGAGAACGAGCTGCGCCGCCCGTCCAGGACGGTCTACGTCCTGGACACCTCGGGCTCGATGGAGGGCGACCGCCTGGCACAGCTGAAGCGGGCGCTCGCCGACCTCACCGGCGACTTCCGCGAGCGCGAGGAGGTCACGCTGATGCCCTTCGGGTCGGACGTGAAGAGCGTGCGCACGCATGTCGTGGAGCCGGCCCGCCCGAAGAGCGGGCTCGACGCCATCCGCGAGGACACCGCCGCGCTCACCGCCGAGGGTGACACCGCGATCTACACCTCCCTGGAGAAGGCGTACGAGCATCTGGGCGCCGGAGGGTCCCAGGACACGTTCACATCGGTCGTGCTGATGACCGACGGCGAGAACACCACCGGCGTCGAGGCGGCGGACTTCGACGCCTTCTACGCCGCGCTGGACCGCGACCGGCGGGAGACGCCCGTCTTCCCCATCCTCTTCGGCGACTCCGACCGGTCCGAGCTGGAGCACATCGCCGAGCTGACCGGCGGCCGCCTCTTCGACGCCCAGGAGGGCTCGCTGGACGGCGCCTTCGAGGAGATCCGTGGCTACCAATAGGGCGGTTACCGGTAGGGCGGTGGCGTACCTGGAGTCCCGCAAGAACATCGCCGGGAGCGCGTGCGGGCTGGTCGGGCTGGTACTGACCTTCACGGGGGTGGCGGGACCGTACTGGCCCGTCGTGGTCGCCGGCCTGTACGGCGCGGGCGCGCTGATCGCCCCGCCGGAGCGGCCCGCACCGCCCGACTTTCCGGATCCGTCGGCCCAACTGGACGAACTGCGGGGCGACTTCGAGAGGCTGCGCGGCTATCTGACGGATGTCGAGCTGTCGGTCACTGCGGCCGCGCGGCTGCGTGAACTCACCGAGCTGCTGGCCGCGTTGCTGGACCGGGGCTGGGTGGCCGAGCTGCTCGCGCGGGACCCGGAGGGCGTGCACGTGCTCTCCCGGATCGTGCGGCGCGATCTTCCCGAGGCCGTCGACAGCTTCGTACGGACGCGGTGGTGGACGCGGATGTCGCCCGGCACTCAGTCGCCCGAGCTGCATCTGGAGCGCCAGCTCGGCCTGCTGAAGAAGGACGCCGAGCGCCTGGCGGCGAGCCTGCGCGAGGTGGAGGCCCGCCGCCAGGAGTCCCACACCCGATATCTGGAGGACCGGGGCGGGAGCGCGGGCGGATTTACCGCCTGACGTAGACCGTCGCCGAGGCGGACGACGGGCTGTGCAGGTCGTCGCCCGGCCAGCTGACCGTGTAGTCCGCGTCGCCCCGGATGCGCGGCAGGTCGTTGATCCTGAAGGTGCCGTCGGCGGCGACCGCCACAGACGACAGCGTGCCGGTGCCGAGCCGGTCGGTCCGGGTGACCTTGAGGACCGCCCGGTCCGCCAGCGGCCGAGCCCGGAGACATGGGGCCTGGTTGGTGGTGATCGTCGTGAGGCGCTCGCCCGCGAAGTTGTAGACGGCGATGGTGCCGGAATCGAGGTAGTAGCCGACATTGCTGTCCGCCACGAAGACACGCTGGTGGACGTTGTCGACGGCGAGCGCCGAGATACAGCCCCGCGCCCCTGAGGGCGTTGCACCGAACCCCTGAACCAGGCGAAGGCCTGCCGTCGCCTTCCCGTCGGGGCGGACGGGGTGCGACGGCAGGCCCAGGGCTCCGCACGCCGTTGTACGGAACCTCGCCGGTATGCACCGCGGCCGGCCGTGACGATCACTGGTCAGGGCATCCGTGCCGGCCGCGGAGTCTTTGGGGGCGGGCTTCAGCCCAGGCGCTGCACCAGCGCGTGGTACTCGTCCCACAGCTCCTTCGGCGTGTGGTCGCCGAAGGTGTTGAGGTGGTCGGGGACGAGCGCGGCCTCCTCGCGCCAGACCTCCTTGTCGACGGTGAGCAGGAAGTCCAGGTCGGAGTCGGCCAGTTCGAGGCCGCCCGTGTCCAGGGCGCTCTTGGCCGGCAGGATGCCGATCGGGGTCTCGACGCCCTCGGCCTTGCCGTCGAGGCGTTCCACGATCCACTTCAGGACGCGGCTGTTCTCACCGAAGCCGGGCCAGACGAACTTGCCCTCGTCGTTCTTGCGGAACCAGTTGACGTAGTAGATCTTCGGCAGCTTGGACTGGTCCTTGTCCTTGGCCACGTCGACCCAGTGGGCCATGTAGTCGCCCATGTTGTAGCCGCAGAACGGCAGCATGGCGAAGGGGTCGCGGCGCAGCTCGCCGACCTTGCCCTCGGCGGCGGCCGTCTTCTCGCTCGCCACGTTGGCGCCTAGGAACACGCCGTGGTTCCAGTCGAAGGACTCCGTCACCAGCGGTACGGCGGTGGCGCGGCGCCCGCCGAAGAGGATCGCGGAGATCGGCACGCCCTTGGGGTCCTCCCACTCGGGCGCGATGATCGGGCACTGGGAGGCGGGGACGGTGAAGCGGGCGTTGGGGTGGGCGGCCGGGGTGTCGCTGTCCGGCGTCCAGTCGTTGCCCTTCCAGTCCGTCAGGTGGGCCGGAGTCTCCTCCGTCATGCCCTCCCACCAGATGTCGTTGTCGTCGGTGAGCGCGACGTTGGTGAAGACCGAGTTGCCCCACAGCGTCTTCATCGCGTTGGCGTTGGTGTGCTCGCCGGTGCCGGGCGCGACGCCGAAGAAGCCGGCCTCGGGGTTGATGGCGTACAGGCGGCCGTCCTCGCCGAAGCGCATCCAGGCGATGTCGTCGCCGATCGTCTCGACCGTCCAGCCGGAGATCGTGGGCTCCAGCATGGCGAGGTTGGTCTTGCCGCAGGCGCTCGGGAAGGCGGCGGCGACGTACTTGGACTCGCCCTGCGGCGGGGTGAGTTTCAGGATCAGCATGTGCTCGGCGAGCCAGCCCTCGTCGCGGGCCATGACGGAGGCGATGCGCAGGGCGTAGCACTTCTTGCCGAGCAGGGCGTTGCCGCCGTAGCCGGAGCCGTAGGACCAGATCTCGCGGCTCTCCGGGAAGTGGGAGATGTACTTGGTCTGGTTGCAGGGCCAGGGGACGTCCTCCTGGCCTTCCTCCAGCGGGGCGCCGACGGAGTGCACGGCCTTCACGAAGAAGCCGTCCTCACCGAGCTCGTCGAGGACGGCCTGACCCATGCGGGTCATGGTGCGCATGGAGACGGCGACGTAGGCGGAGTCGGTGATCTCGACGCCGATCGCGGAGAGCTTCGAGCCGAGCGGGCCCATGCAGAACGGGACGACGTACATGGTCCGGCCGCGCATCGAGCCGCGGAAGACGCCCTTCTCGCCGGAGAAGACCTCGCGCATCTCGGCGGGGTCCATCCAGTGGTTCGTCGGCCCCGCGTCCTGCTCCTTCTCGGAGCAGATGAAGGTCCGGTCCTCGACGCGCGCGACGTCGGTCGGGTCGGAGGCCGCGTAGTAGGAGTTGGGGCGCTTGATCGGGTCGAGCCTCTTGAAGGTGCCCTTCGCGACGAGCTCCTCGCTCAGCCGGTCGTACTCGGCCTCGGATCCGTCACACCAGACCACGCTGTCCGGCTGCGTCAGTTCGGCGATCTCGTTGACCCACGAGATCAGCTCCTGGTGGTTTGTGGGAACGACGGGGGGAGCCGCGATGTCGCGCGCCACGGTTGCTCCTAAGTGAGGGATTTTGTCCTGAATATGCCCTTGTATGCCCCGTGGGGGCCGCGACCCGGATGCTTCGCGGACTCGACCTGCTTCTCGATCTTCCGCGCTCATCCGGTGCCGACCGCACTCATTTGATCATCCGACGCGTCCGCCCATATGTCCAGAGGGCGTCACAGGTGAGCGGCGTGAGCATCGCCACTCATCCAGATGTTTTCGTTGCGCCACTACGGCTTCACCCCAGGTGCGCCCGTTTCGGGTACTCCATGAGACGATGGCCACTTCCGGGTGCCCATCTCGCCGCCCTGATACGTAACTTACGGTTCCGTAGGTACGATGCCCCCCATGACTGCGCCCGTCCCCGACGCGCAACCGGACACGGCGGCCGCCGGCCGCGGTTCCGCCGCGTCTTCCCTGCCTCACCAGATCGCGCACCACGCCCAGCAGCTGACGGACGAGATCAAGCCCAAGCTCCGCGGCTGGCTGCACCTCGGCATGTTCCCGGCCGCACTGGTCGCGGGCCTGGCGCTCACCGCCCTCGCGGACTCCCCCAGAGGCCGGCTCGCCTGCGGGATCTTCGCCCTCACCGCCTGCCTGCTGTTCGGCGTGAGCGCGCTGTACCACCGGGGCAACTGGAGCCCGCGCATGGACGGCTTCCTGCGCCGACTGGATCACGCCAACATCTTCCTGATCATCGCGGGCACCTACACACCGCTGACCATGCTGCTCCTGCCGGGGGCCAAGGGTCAGTGGCTGCTGTGGGGCATCTGGGCCGCCGCCGCGGCGGGCATCGTCTTCCGCGTCTTCTGGGTCGGCGCCCCGCGCTGGCTCTACACCCCCTGCTACATCGCGATGGGCTGGGCGGCCGTCTTCTTCCTGCCGGACTTCATGCGCACCGGCGGCATCGCGGTACTGGTCCTGGTGATCGTCGGCGGCGTCCTCTACAGCGCGGGCGGCGTGATCTACGGCATCAAGCGCCCGAACCCGTCACCGCGCTGGTTCGGCTTCCACGAGGTCTTCCACTCCTTCACGCTGGCGGCGTTCATCACGCACTACGTGGGGATCTCGCTGGTGGCGTACCAGCACGGGTAGCACCGCGCAGCACCCTTTCCCCATCAGGGCCACGGCTTGCGAGCCGTGGCCCTTTTGCGTGCCGACAGCAGATCTCTATTGACAGTCGCTCGATTTTGAGAGTTACTCTCATTTCATGGACACTGTCACTCCAGACCCCCGCCGTTGGTGGGCCCTGGCCGCCCTGGTCGCCAGCATGCTCACGCTCGGCTTCGACATGACGATCCTCAACGTGGCGCTGCCGACGATGGCCGCCGATCTCGGCGCCACCACCGGCCAGCAGCAGTGGATGGCGGATGCGTACGTCGTCGTCTTCGCCGCGCTGATGCTGCCCGCGGGCCTGCTCGGCGACCGGTTCGGGCGGCGGCGGGTGCTGATCACCGGGCTCGGCATCTTCCTCGCCGGATCGCTGGTCGGCGCACTGGCCGACGACGTGAACGCGGTGATCGCCGCACGAGCGGTGATGGGCGTCGGCGGCGCCCTGGTCACCCCGCTCGCGCTCTCCGTGCTGCCCACGCTCTTCGGCCCCGAGGAGCGTGCCAAGGCCGTCGGCATCACCTCCGCCGCCTCCGCGCTCGGCCTGCCGCTCGGCCCGATCATCGGCGGCTGGCTGCTCAACCACTTCTGGTGGGGCTCGGTCTTCCTGATCAACGTCCCGATGGCCGCGATCGGCATCGCCGCCTGCGTCTTCCTGCTCCCGGAGACGAAGGACCCCGCCTCCCCCAAGGTCGACGCCCTCTCCACCGCGCTCGCCGTGACCGGGCTCGGCGTCCTCGTCTACGCGATCATCGAGGCGCCCACCCGGGGCTGGGGCGACCCGCTGGTCCTGGCCATGCTCGGGGCCTCAGTGGCCTTGATCACCGCGCTCGTGCTGCGCGAACGCCGGGTCCAGCGCCCCATGCTCGACATGACCCTGCTCGCCCACCGCGGCTTCCTGTTCAACACCGTCGCCGCGACCCTGGTGACCTTCATCCTGTCCGGCCTGCTGTTCGTGCTGCCGCCCTACCTCCAGGCCGTCCTCGGCCACGACGCCCTGGGCACCGGCGTGCGGCTGCTGCCGATGATGGGCGGACTGCTGGTCGCCTCCCGCCTCGCCCCGCAGGTCGTCGCCCGCTTCGGTGCGCGTGCCGCGGTGAGCGCGGGCCTGGTGGTGCTGGCCTTCGCCGGGATCCTCGGCAGCCGTACGACAGCGGACTCCGGCTACGGATTCGTCGCGCTGTGGCTCACCGTCACCGGTCTCGGCTTCGGCCTCTCGCTCATCCCCGCCATGAACGGCGGCCTGAGCGCCCTGCCCCGCGACCGCGCCGGAAGCGGCTCGGGGCTGCTGATGACCCTGCGTCAGGTCGGCGGTGCGATCGGCATCGCGCTGCTCGGCAGCCTGCTCGCCGCCGGCTTCCGGGACCGGCTCGACGTCACCGGGCTGCCCGCGAAGGCCGCCGACACCGCTGGGGAGTCCGTGGTCGCGGCCCACCTCGTCGCCGAGCGGGCGGGCTCGGCTGAGCTCGCGGCCTCCGCGAACAGCGCCTACGTCCACGGCATGGGCGTCGTCCTGCTGGTGTGCGGGATCGCGGCCCTCGTCTCCGCGCTGCTGGCGGCCGCGTTCCTGCCGGGCACGCCCGATGCACGTGAGCCCGAGAGCCCGGACATGGCTGCCGAGCGGGCCGATGCCCGACAATGAGCCCCATGACCTCCGCACACTCCTCTCCCCTGACCGACCGCCCCCAGCTGGGGCTTCGTGAGCGGAAGAAGATCAAGACCCGGACGGCGATCCGCGACGCGACGTACGCGCTGATCAAGGAGCAGGGCTACGACGCCACCACGATCGAGCAGATCGCCGAGCGCGCCGAGGTGTCGCCGTCCACGGTCTTCCGGTACTTCCCGACGAAGGAGGACATCGTCCTCACGGACGAGTACGACCCGATCCTGCTGGAGGAGCTGCGCAAGCGGCCGGCGGACGAGCCGTGGATGGAGTCCCTGCGGTACGTCATGCGGCTGGCGATCAGCGCCGGGCTGGCGGAGGGGCCGGAGGTCGTCCGGCTGAGGTCGCATCTGCTGGTCCAGGTCCCGGCGGTGCGGTCCCGGATGCTGGAGAGCATGTCGGTCACCGGCCGGATGCTCGCCGAGGCCGTCGCCGAGCGCAACGGCCTCGACCGGGACAGCCTGGAGGCGCGGGTCTACACGATGTCCCTGATCGGCGGCCTCGCGGAGATCTCCCTGTACTGGGCCGAGAACGACTTCAAGGACGACCTCCACGACCTCCTCGACCGCACCCTGGACGTCATCGAGCACGGGCTCCCCGGGAAAAACACCTGAGGCGCGAGCCCTGTGCCGTGACATCCTGACCAGGTGAACGGTCCCGAGATCCGCGTCGAATTCGCCCCCGAGCTGCGCCTGTTCCTGCCGAACGGACGGCGTGCGGGCGACGCCGCCCGGGTGACCACCGACGGTGTCTCGACCCTCGGCCATGTCGTCGAGTCCCTCGGCGTCCCGCTCACCGAGGTCGGCACCCTGGTCGTCGACGGCCGCGAGGTGCCGGTGGCGCACGTCCCGGCCGCGGGCGAGTCCGTGACGGTACGGCCCGTCGAGCGCCCCCAGCGGGTGCCCGGCGCTCCCCTGCGCTTCCTGCTCGACGTCCACCTCGGCACCCTCGCCCGCCGTCTGCGCCTGCTCGGCGTGGACACGGCGTACGAGTCGACGGACATCGGCGACCCGGCGCTCGCCGCCCGCTCGGCCGCCGAACAGCGGGTCATGCTCAGCCGTGACCGGGGACTGCTGCGCCGCCGCGAACTGTGGGCCGGCGCTTTCGTCTACAGCACCCGCCCCGACGACCAACTCCGCGACATCCTGGAGCGCTTCCGCCCCGAGCTGCGCCCCTGGACGCGGTGCACCGCCTGCAACGGCCTGCTCAAGGACGCCACCAAGGACGAGGTGGCGGACCAGCTGGAGGGCGGGACGCAGCGGTCGTACGACGTCTTCGCGCAGTGCACCCAGTGCAAGCGCGCGTACTGGAAGGGCGCGCACCACGAACAGCTGGTGGCCATCGTGGAGCGCGCCCTCGCCGATTACGCGAGCTGAAACTAACGCTTGCTCACCTCGCCCTTTCCGCAGGCGACTCCGTCCCTGTTCGGGTCCAGCCGCAGCGGGTCGTCCTTGCCGTTGACCTTCAGGCGGCCGTAGTCGTTCTTCTTCAGCCAGTCGCAGCGGGACTTCGTCGTCGCCTTCACGGTCGGCGGGAAGTCCGTCGGCACGCAGACGTTGGCGGAGCCGTAGTGCCGGTCGCAGCCGGAGACGGTCGGGGCGACCTTCTGGGACGTGCGTTTCTTGCCGGGGCCCGTGGCCTTGCCCTTGAGGTCGTCGGCGAAGTCGTGGACGTGTGCCGAGGCGTCCGTCGCGCTCAGGGCCTGCGGGCCCTGGAGGTGCACCCACTTGGCGACCGACGGGACGCCGTTCGCGTCGACCGCGAAGAGCATGTACCAGCCGGGCGGGGCCAGGTTGGGGTTGCTCGTCACGTTCAGGTCGACGTTGTTGCCGTCCACCGACAGCGGCAGGTCGACGAAGCGCTGGTTCGGGTCGGAGGAGTGGGTGACGGCGGCCGGGCGGATCAGCTCGGCCTTGGCGATGGGCCGGTCGACGGTGATCCGCTGGGTGTCGCCGTACGTCCACTCGGTGTCGATGACCGAAGTGATCGTCGGCCGCTCGCCCTTGAGGAGATAGGGCGGGGTGTAGATCGACACGTCGTGGTTCCAGGAGCCGTTGCCCGGGTTGTCGCCGGTGGTCATCACACGGCCGTCGGGGAGGAGGAAGGCGGAGGAGTGGTAGCCGCGCTCCTCCGGGTCGGCCGCCACCGGGTCGAAGGTGTTGGTCGCCGGGTCGTAGAGCGACGACTCGTACACCGGGTCGGCCCGGTTGTGCAGGGCGCCGCCCGTCTCCAGGACCTTGCCGTCGGGCAGGAGTACGGCGGAGACGTACATCTTGCCCTGGTTGCCGGTCTGGGCGACCTTGCCGTTGCCGAGGTCGACGGTGCCCTGCGGGAGCGGCGGGCCTGCCACGTAGGACGGGTTGGCCTGCTTGAGGTCGATGACGTCGGTGAGGCGGTTCGCGTCCGGGTTGGAGTCGATGTTGCCGCCGCCGAGGGTGAGGACCTTCTGGTCCTGGGCCGGGGGCAGCAGCACGCTCGCGGACTGGTCGCGCTCGTCCTTGTTCTGCAGACCCGGGATCTGCGTGACCGTGTTGGCGTCGTAGTCGTAGATCGCCGAGCCGGTGCCCGGGATGTTGTTGCCGAAGACATGGCTGCCCGAGTAGAAGAGGCGGCCGTCCTGCATCAGGATCATCGACGGGTACAGGCCCCAGTAGGACCAGGTCTGGTTGACCTTCCACAGCGGCTGCCACTGCTGCTCGGCGTCCGACCACAGCTCGGCCGTCACCGAGCCGGACGAGTCCTCCTTCAGGCCGCCGAAGGAGATCACGTCACCGTTGCCGAGGACCGTCGCCGACGGGTACCAGTGGCCGTCGTTCATGTCGTTGGTCCTGCTGTAGGTCTCGGTGACCGGGTCGAAGAGGTACGAGTCCTTGTAGCCCTGGTAGCCGATGGTGCCGTCGGCCGACGGATAGCCCTTGTTGCCGCTCATCACGAGCACACGCCCGTCGTCGAGCTGGACATGGCCCGCGCAGAACATGTCCTTGGGCGTGGGGATCTGCTTGTACGTGCCGTTCTCGGGGTCGTAGACCGCGCTGGTGAAGGTGCCCGCCTTGAACATCTCCTCGCTGTTGCCGGAGCCGGCGATCAGCAGCACCTTGCCGTTGTTGAGGACGACGGAGTGCATGGAGCGGACCGGGTTCCGGGTGGGCAGGACGTCCCAGCGGCCGTTCGCGCACTCCTCGGCCGTACCCGTGCACACAGGGTCCGGGACGGGGTCGGTGACCTGGTCCATCGTGTAGTCGTCGGTGGTGACGGCGCCGGTGCCGTAGACGGAGACGCCCCAGGCGATCCGGTCGGTGCCGGCGGGCACCTCCGGCGTGCGGACCGTGGCCTGCGTCCAACCCGCCGCCATCTCCAGCGTCTTGAGGTCGGTCCAGTACTGCCAGCCCGCCGTGGCGTCGTGCCGGAAGAGGGTGATCGAGGTGTCGGGGGTGGTCGACTTGTACCAGAGCCCCAGGTCGTACTGCTTGCCCACGGTGACGACGGGCGCGCACTCGGCGGACTCGGTGATGAGCGCCTTGCGGTCGCCCTCGACGCGGCGGGTCATCGTGACCTTCATGGCCTTGCCGCCCGAGTGGGCGTCGGCCACCGTCTCGAAGGTGAAGTCGTTGTCGCCCCAGCCGGACTTCTTCCAGCAGTAGGGCATGTCGTCGCTGCCGGCGGTCTCGAAGCCGGGGTTCTTGATGAGGTTGGCGGCGGAGGCGGACTCGAGTGAGGTGAGGAGGAGGCCCCCCGTGAGGCCCATGAGGGCCAACAGGGCCGTTCTCCGTCCGGATCTCATGCGGTGCTCCTTGCTGTGCGGCTCCTGCGGGGCAGGTAGACCAGCGCTTCGGTACCGGCGAAGCGCAGGACGAAGGTGATGACCAGGGCCAGTGCGGTGGCCGGCAGCACGGCCAGCCCGAACTGCCCCACCAGCAGCGCGATCAGCGGGATGCGCAGCACCAGGTCGGCGTTGGCGAGCAGCGCGAACCGCGCGGTGCGGTCGGCCCAGTGGCGGTGCCGGCGCCGGTCGCGGAACAGCAGCTTCTCGATGAGCAGGAAGTTCCAGGCCACGCCCAACTGGTTGGCGACGATCTCCGCGGGGAGGTAGTGCAGCCCCGCCCGGGTCATCGCCCACAGCGCGAGAAGGTTCGGCACGAAGCCGGTCAGCCCGATCAGCCCGAACACCACCATCCGGGCCAGCGGGTCCGCCGTACGCAGCCCGGCGAGGTGCCGCAGGAAGCGCCGCCCCTCCGCCGCCGTGGACTTGGACTCCCCCGCGAACCGCTCCTGGAAGACGAACGGCACCTCGGTGACCGCGCGCGGACGGCTCCGCACGGCCAGCTCCAGCAGGATCTTGTAGCCGAGCGGCTTCAGCGCCTCAGCCGTGATGTCGCCGCGTCGGATGGCGAAGAAGCCGCTCATCGGGTCGCTGATGCCGTGCAGCCTGCGTGGGAAGAGGGACTTGGTCAGCCAGGTCGCCGCCCGCGACACGGCCACCCGGTAGCTGCCCGCGAGTCCGGCCCGGCTGCCGCCCTTGACGTACCGGGAGGCGACGACGAGCCCGGCGTTCGCCCGCTCGCCGGTGGCGACCAGGTCCGGTACCAGGGACGGCGGATGCTGGCAGTCGCCGTCCATGACGACGATCCAGTCCGACCCGGCCGCCTTCATCCCCTCGACGACCGCGCCGCCGAGCCCGCCGACCGGTTCGTCCCGGTGGATGACGGTCACGGGGAACGGGCAGTCCTGGGCCGCCTCCTCGATGACCTGCGGGGTGTCGTCGGTGGAGTCGTCCACGAAGACGACCTCGCAGGGCAGCCGGGACGGCACCGACTCGGTGATCTGGTGCAGCAACTGCCGTACGTTCGCCGACTCGTTGAAGGTCGGTACGACGATGGTGACGGCACCCGGCTCGGGCACCTCGACACCCTCTACGGTCGGATCGCCCAGCTCTCCGGGAGCGCCGGGGGCGGTGTATTCCTGGCTCATCGCACGCCTCCGGCGGCTGTCTGGATCTGGCGGATCTCGATGCGGTCCTCACCGCGGCCGAAGACGGCGACCGGCGCCGAGTGCTCCATGGCCGCCTTGACGTTGGGCAGGTCGACCGCGTCGCGCCGTACCGTCGGCGAGGCGACGACGTAGTCGAGGTCCTTCCAGCCGCGCGGCATCGTTTTCGTCACGGCCGGGTCGAGGTCGGCCTTGTAGAACCAGATGGCGCCGCGCCCGGGCTCGTACCCCGCGTGCACCAGGTCGAGCCAGAGCGCGTCGTCGACGAGGACCCGGGTGTCCTCGGGGTCCGCCACCTCGGTGGCCAGCCACTTCGAGGCGGCCTGGTAGGGCCCGTTGGCGTCGGCGGTGACGGCGGTGCGGTCGCCGTCGTACCAGCGCGGGACGACATAGGCGCCGGCGGCGATGGCGAGGACGGCCGCGAGGGCGTACCGCCCGCCGGTGACGTACCGCGTCTCGGCCTCGGACCGCCGGCGCCGCAGGACGGCGTGGGCGACGGAGGCCGTTCCTCCGGCGAGGACGAGGGCGAGGAAGGGCAGCGCCTGGATGACGTACATGGCGGGCAGGTAGCCGCTGGGACGCATGGCCACCAGGGCGAGGATCACCACCGCGCACGACGGTCCGGCGAGCGCCCGGGCGGTGACCGACCAGCGCCAGGTGACCAGGAGCAGCAGGCCGCCCGCGAGGCCGCCGAGGATGAGGACGCGGTCGTAATAGAGCCAGGACTGCAGGACGCCGTGGGAGCCGGAGCCCTGGTCGAGGACGAAGCCCGAACCGGGTCTGGTCATCTGGTACTTGATGCCGTCCCACAGCGAGACGTGCCCGCTGCCCGGGAACAGCTCGCCCTTCAGCAGGGCGAAGAGCGGATACGACAGGCCGATCAGCGTGCAGGCGGTGACGGCGCCGGTCAGGGCGAACTTGCGGGTGTCGCGGTGGCTGTGCCGCCACATGGTGACGAAGACGGCCGGGAGGACGAAGAGCATCGTCTCCTTGGTCAGCACGGCCGTGGCGGCCGCGATGCCGGCGCCGAAGTGGTGCCAGAGGTGGCGGCTCGGGGAGGCGGCGAGGGCGAAGGCGAGGAGCGTCCACATCACCGCGAGGTTGTCGAGGAAGATCTCCCGCTGCAGGACGACCGACAGGGGTGAGAGGCCGAACAAGACCATGCCGAGCCCGGCCGCCCAGCGCGGCAGGGACAGCCGCCGCCCGATCACGTAGACGAGGACCGCGCTGACGGCGCTGATGACGAGCATCGCGGCGCGCATGGTGCCGACGGTCATCGACTCGGGGCTGAGCGCGGCGGGGATCCAGGTCAGCAGGGCTATCTGGATCCAGCCGAGGGGTGGGTGGTCGTACCAGTAGGTGTAGTGGGCGAGTCCCCGGCCCTCCTGGACGGCCCAGGCCTGGGCGAGGTAGGTGCCCTCGTCGTCGCTGAGGGTGGGGTAGTCGGCGATGTTCCAGCCCTGCACGACGAGGATCGCGACCAGGAGGGCACCGCAGAGGAGCAGGTCGGGGCGGGAGGAGCGGAGACGGTTCGGCGGGGCCGTTCGGCCGGTCGAACGTGTTTCAGGGACAGGTTGTCTCTGCGCGGGGACCTTCGGAGTGGTCACCGCGGGAAGGGTGGAGGTCACGCAGGGACGTCCTCTCGGAGGTCTCGGGTCACTTCGGCGGAGGTGAGATGTGCGCCCACATGACTGGTCAGCTCCCAGTCGTTCCGACCGCGCTGCTCACGCCATACGGCGCGGACGGCGGCCCCGGCGAGGAGCACCTGGTAGAAGGGGCCGCCCACGATGAGCTTCAGGTAGTGGACGAAGCGGACGCGCAGCCCGTACTGCTTGCCGAAGTCGTGCAGTCCGACGACCTCGAAGACGAAGGCGACGAGCGCGGTGACGGCCGGCAGGAAGGTGATGAAGGCGATGGTCACGGACACGTCGAGGAACACCGCGATCGCGATGTTGAGCGGGATGATGAGCCCGGTGAAGGCCTGCATGAACGGCGTCATGAGCGTGTACCGGGCGAGCAACCGCTGCCCGAAGGTGGGCAGTTGCTTCCAGTCCTTCTTCCGGTAGACCTGCAGGAAGCCCTGGTTCCAGCGGGTGCGCTGCTTCAGCAGCGACATCAGGCTGCCGGGCGTCTCCTCCTTGGTCACCATGTCGGAGTCGTAGGCGACGACGACCTTCTTGCCGACGCTGGACAGCCGCACGCCCAGATCGCAGTCCTCGGCGAGGCAGTTCGGGTCCCAGCCGTCGGCTTCCCGCAGCACATCGGTCCGTACGAAGACGGTGTTGCCGCCGAGCGGGATGAACCCCTTCTGCGCGTGCAGGTGCAGTCGCGACCGGAACCAGAAGAAGTACTCCAGACAGTTGCGCAGGCTGTACCAGCTGGAGTGGAAGTTGATCAGCTGGACCCCGCCCTGGACCACGTCCGCCTTCGTCGTGCGGAACGCGTAGTCGACGTGCGCGAGGAGCTCCGGGTGGACCTGGTCCTCGGCGTCGAAGACCCCGACGACGTCGCCGCGGCAGTGCGGCAGCGCCGTGTTCATGGCCTTCGGTTTGTTCTTCTTCTCGTGGGTGTCGACGACGACACGGACCCGCGGGTCGCGAGCGGCGGCCCGTTCGGCGACCTCGGCGGTCTCCGGGTCGTCGTGCCCGACGATGACGATGATCTCGAAGTCGGTGTGGGTCGACTCCAGCAGGCGCTGGATGGTGTGGTCCAGCACGGCTTGTTCGTGCCGGGCCGGCAACAGCAGCGAGAACGACACGTGCTCGCCGCCGTCCGGTCTGCTGAACCGGGTGGAGGCGAGCACTTCGGGCGTACGCCACGCGTGCATCTGCCACCACAACGTGAAGGCCGCCATCCAGAACAAGGCCAGCGAGACGACGGCTATGAAGACAGACGTCAGCAACAGATCCCCCCAGATCCCCAATGCCCCCTGCCGCGACAGCACGTCACATCTGTCGCGGAACTGTGTAGACATTAAGGGCGATCTGTGAAGTCCGCAGGCCGTTTCCATGAAGAGCGCGTTTCATCACAACGAGCCCCGAGAGTGAACAATTCGAACGCAGGTCGCGTAACCGCCCCTTGTTCGCGGCCGTTTCAGCTGGTCAGCGCGGTCCGCAACTGGTCCGGATCGGTGGTCGGGGCATCGCAGGTGAAGTTTCGACAGACGTAAGCCGCAGGTTGACCCTGCTGCAGGGGCCGGTCGGCGAGGAGCGGAAACTCGTCACTCTCCGGAGATCCCACGGCCACGACCGCGCCCGGCGCGGTGCCGAGGAGCGCCGTACGGTGCAGTGCTTTTGTGCCCTCGTCGGACAGGGACGGGCCGACGACCGCGATCTCACGCGGCCCGTCGAGGTTCGCTTCCGCCACCGCGAGCCCCCAGCCGATGAAGCGGGGGACGCGCGGGCCGAGGGCCTTCACGACCCCCAACGCCCGCTCGGCGGCGAGGCGATGAGGCTCGGCGCCGGTCTGCGCGGCGTAGCTCAGCAGGGCACCGGCCGCGGCGCTCCAGCCGGAGGGGGCGGCGTTGTCGGTGGGGTCCTGGGGTCGGCGGATCAGCTGCTCGGCGTCGGCGGCGGTGTCGTAGAGGGCGCCGGACTCCTCGTCGGTGAAGCGGGCCAGGACGTGGTCGAGCAGGAACCCGGCGAAGTCCAGCCAGACGCCCTCACCGGTGACGGAGGCGAGCGCGAGGAAGCCCTCGGCGACGTCGCCGTAGTCCTCCAACACGCCCGCGTTCGCGCCGACCTGGCCGTCCTTGCTGGTGCGGGCGATACGGGCGTGGTCGTCGAGGTGCAGCCGTACGAGGAGGTCGGCGGCGCCGAGGGCGGCGTCCACGAGGTCGGGGCGGTCGAAGTAGGCGCCGGTCTCGGCGAGAGCGGCGATCGCGAGGCCGTTCCAGGCGGCGACGATCTTGTCGTCACGGCCGGGCTCGGGACGCGTGCCACGCTGGCGGAGCAGCCGCTCGCGGATCGAGGTGATCTTCTCGGCGTCGAACAGCTCGTCCTGCTGCGGGAGTTGCAGCACGGACGAGCCGTGCTCGAACGTGCCCTCCTCGGTGACACCGAAATACCGGACCGCGAGGTCGGCGTCCTCGTCGCCGAGCACCTCGCGCAGCTGCCGCGGCGTCCAGACGTAGTACGCGCCCTCGACGTGCTTGCCGGTCCCGTCGTCGCTGTCGGCGTCGAGCGCGGAGGCGAACCCGCCCTCGCCGGTGCGCAGTTCGCGCACCATGAAGTCGGCGGTCTCCAGGGCGACCCGGCGGGCGAGCTCGGAGCCGGTGGCGCGCCACAGGTGGGCGTAGACACGGCAGAGCAGGGCGTTGTCGTAGAGCATCTTCTCGAAGTGCGGCACGACCCAGTCGCGGTCGACGGAGTAGCGCGCGAACCCGCCGCCGAGCTGGTCGTAGATCCCGCCGCGGGCCATCCGCTCGCAGGTGTCCTGTGCCATCTGCAAGGCGCCCTCGGACCCGGTCCGGGCATGGTGGCGCAACAGGAACTCGATCACCATGGACGGCGGAAACTTGGGCGCGCCCCCGAACCCGCCGCGCTGCGGGTCGTACTCCCGGGTGAGCCCGAGGAGCGCCTGGGCGAGCTCCTCCTCACCGGGCGCCTCGGTACCGCCGTAGGAGATCTCCCGCCCGGCGAGATCCCGCACGATCTTCCCGGCGACCTCGTCGACCTCCTCCCGCCGGTCGGCCCACGCACTGCTGACGCCCTCCAGCACCTGCCGGAAGGACGGCGCGCCGTGCCGGGGTGCGGGCGGGAAGTAGGTGCCGAAGTAGAAGGGCTCGGCGTCGGGGGTGAGGAAGACGGTCATGGGCCAGCCGCCCTGGCCGGTGGCCGCCTGGACGGCCTCCATGTAGACGGCGTCCACGTCGGGGCGTTCCTCGCGGTCGACCTTGACGCTGACGAAGTGGGCGTTGAGGTAGTCGGCGGTCTCCTGGTCCTCGAAGGACTCGTGGGCCATCACGTGACACCAGTGGCAGCTCGAATAGCCGACGCTGAGCAGCACGGGCACGTTACGCTTCCGGGCCTCCTCGAAGGCCTCCGCGGACCAGGGCCACCAGTCGACTGGGTTGTCGGCGTGCTGAAGGAGGTACGGGGACGTCTCGTGCGCCAGTCGGTTCGGCATGGTGTCCATCCTGCCGCAGTATCCCGCCATCACGCGTCCGCACCCTCGCCTCCAGGTGCCCTTCCCGGCCCACTTGGCCCCATCCATGAAGGGCCCTGACCCGCAGCTGAACCCGCAGTCACAGACTCGACAATTGTCAACTTGGATCGGCACGATCGCGAACGTTCCTTCGATCATGTCGGGGAGGTGAGCGGTGAAGCTGCGCTACAACTACAGGATCCATCCGTCCCGCGATCAGCAGCAGACTCTGGCCCGCTTCTTCGGCTGCGCCCGCGTCGTCTACAACGACGGTCTGCGGATGCGGAACGAGGCGTACAAGTGCGGCGAACCGTTCATCACCGACGCCCAGCTGCAAAAGCTGGTCATCACTGCGGGGAAGAAGACCGAAGAGCGTCAGTGGCTGAAGGAAGCCCCCTCAGTCGCACTTGTGCAGTTCCTCGGGGACCTGCACGCCGCGTACCGGAACTTCTTCTCCTGGCGGCGCGGGGACCGCAAGGGCCCGAAGATGAACCCGCCGAAGCCGAAGAAAAAGACCGGGCGTCAGTCGCTGCGCTTCACCCGCAACGGCTTCGTCCTGCGGGAGAGCGGACGACTGTTCATCGCCAAGCTGGGTGACGTCGCGGTCCGCTGGTCCCGGCCGCTGCCAGCCGAGCCGTCCTCGGTCACCGTCATCAAGGATCCAACCGGCCGTTACTTCGCTCATTCGTCGTCGAGACAGAGGACAAGCCGCTGCCCGAGCTGGACCTGGAGGAAACCGACACCGGCATCGACCTGGGCCTGTCCTCTTACGCGGTGCTGCGTGGGCGGAAGATCGCCTCACCGAAGTTTTTCCGCCGCCAGGAGAAGAAGCTCCGCCGGGCCCAGCGGCACCTGTCCCGCTGCCAGAAGGGATCGAACAACCGACGCAAGGCCCAGCTGGCCGTCGCCAAGATCCATGCGCGCATCGCCGACAAGCGACGCGACTTCATCGAACAGGAAACCACCCGCATCGTCCGTGAGAGCCAAGCGGTCTATGTAGAGGACCTGAACGTGAAGGGCATGGGTACCCGGCGTGGCAGGCTCGGCAAGTCCGTCAACGACCAGTCCCTCGGCGTCTTCACTCGCACTCTGGAAGCGAAGTGCCACCGTTACGGACGTGGCCTTGTCAAGGTCGACCGTTGGTTCCCCAGCACACAACTGTGCTCGGCGCCCGGGTGCGGAGTTCTGCGCGGCCCGAAGGGGCGCGATCAGCTCCGCATCCGTCAGTGGGTCTGCGACTGCGGGGCCGTGCACGACCGGGATCAGAACGCCGAGTACAACCTTCGCGCCGAAGGGCGCAGACTCCTCGCCGCAGGGCTTGCGGAGAGGTAAAACGCCTGTGGAGCCCGCGTAAGTCCCCGCAAGCCGGGGCAGTGGGTGATGAAGCAGGAACCACCGAGCGGCAAAGCCGCCTGGAATCCTGGCCTTGAAGGCCGGGGGGAGGCCAAATGCGAGACAGCCATCGGACCGATGCCGAGCGGCTGTTGGCCCGGGCTGTGGAGGAGGAAGTGCGGCGCTCGGGCGGGCGCACCGACGGACAGGTGCTGATGTCACGGGCGCGCGGCGCGTTGGACGCCATGGCGCAGTCGGCGGCCGAGGAGTACGAGGCGTATACGCGCGCGCTGGACGAGACGGAGGCCGGCCGGCTGACGTTCGGACAGCGGTTCGCGCGGGAGGGCGGCCGTACGCCGCTGATGGTGGCGGGCGTCGCGGCGGTCGCGGCCGTCGTCACCGACCTGGCGCTCGGCACGAGCACGGGCACCGCGGTGGGCGCGGGCGTGACCGTCGGTGTCGTGGGCGCGGCGGCGACGGTCGTGAAGGTGGCCGGCACGCATCTGCCGGCCGCGCACCATCGCGCGGGTGCCGTGGGCCAGCCCGGCGGACCGGAACAGCTGCGGCTGCAGTGGCTGACGGCGCTGGAGGTACGGGGCATCCGTCCCTTCCTCGACCAGCAGCGGGTGCTGAGCGCGTCCACCGGCCCGAAGCAGACGGGGCCGCGGCTGAAGGGCGCGGACAAGAGCGCGGCGGCCCGTGGGCGGAACCTGCTGGAGCAGTCGTTCGGCCAACTCCCCGAGCCGACGGGCCCGTTCGCGGGCCGTAGGCAGGAGATGGCACGCATCCGGCAGTGGGTGCAGGCGGCGCGGGCGAGTACGGAGACGAAGCCGACGGTCGTCGTGCTGCACGGGGCGCCCGGCAGTGGTCGTACGGCATTGGCGATCCGCGCGGCCCACGACCTGAAGGACCAGTTCCGCGGCGCGTGCGTGGTGGACCTGCGCGGCGACACCGCGGACGAGCCGCCCCTGCCCACCAGGGATGCGCTGCTGCATCTGCTGAACCGTCTGGGCGCCCCGCGCGAGCAGCTCCTGTTCCGCGAGCGCTCCTCGGCGGACCAGCAGGTCAAGCGGCTGAGCGAGCTCTACCACCAGCACCTCACCGGCCTCCCGGTCACCGTCGTACTGGACGACGCCTCGGACCCGGAGCAGGTCCGTACCCTCGTCCCCGAGCGCTCCGACAGCCTGGTCCTGGTCACCGCCCGCGAGCCCCTCGACCTGCCCGCGGAGCTCGCCGCCTGGGTGCACCAGCTGCCGGTGGAGTCGCTGGACGCGGCCGGCGCGGAGGAGCTGCTGGCCGCGGCGGCGCAGGATTCCTCGGGCCCCTACGACGCCGAATCGGCCGACCGGATACGGGAGTTGTGCGGGGGGCTGCCGCTGGCGCTGCACATCGCGGGCTCGTCGCTGGGCCCGCGTTCACCGCGCACGCTGGCGACGGACCTGGGTGCGTACGGCCCGGTGGAGCCGATCGAGCGGGTGCTGTGGCTGCGCTACACCGACCAGTCGGAGGCGGCGAGGCGTCTGCTGCGCAGGCTCGCGCTGGCGGGCCGGGCGTCACTGGGCGCCGCGGCGGCGGCATCGCTGCTGGCCACGGACCAGGCGGAGGCGACCCGCCACCTGGTGGCCCTGTCGCAGTCGGGCTTGATCGACCACGTCCGCGGCGACCGCTACCGCCTGCACGACCTGGTCCGCGTCTTCGCCCACGCCCGCCTCCTCGACGAGGAGGAGCCGTCGGAGCGTACGGCGGCGCAGGAGCGGCTGATCGTGAACTACGCCGACCTCGCCGACTCGGTCCTTCGCCTGGTCGACGGCAACATGTCGACCCGCTCGGACCGCTTCAGCCCGCACGGCTTCACCTCGCTGGACGACGCGCTGCGCTGGCTGGACGACGAGTCGAGCTTCATCACGGCGGCGCTGCGGCACGCGGAGGACGTGAACCAGGCGGCGGTCCTGAACCTGCTGGGCGCGCTGTGCGACTACTGCCTCCTGCGTGGCGACCTCTACCGCCTGGGCGAGATCAACGAGCTGGCGCAGGCCGTGGACCAGGGCCTGTTGGTCCGCTCGGTGCAGTGGCGTACGGGCATCGCGGCCCGCCAGCTCGGCGAACTCGACAAGGCCCGCACGACCCTGACCTCGGTGGTCGACCTCTACCTGGAGGCCCAGCACGACGCGGGCGCGGCCCGCGCCCTGTGCTCCCTCGGCATCACGCTGCACCACCAGGGCAACCTCACCGAGGCGGCGGCCAAGCTCCGCGAGGCCCTGGACCTGCAGTCGGCCCCCGCCCTGGCGACGGACCGCGCCTGGACGATGCACGCGCTGGCGGCGGTGGAACGGGACCGCGGCCGCATCTCCGAGTCGCTGGACCTGCTGACCGACTCCCTCGCCCTGCACCGCGCGGGCGAGTCGATCCACGGCGAGGCCTGGGCCCACTTCCAGCTGGGCCAACTGGGCTTGCGCATGGGCGACGTACCGCGCGCGGAGTCGGAGTTGCGCACGGCCCTGGACCTGTACGGCCGTACCCGCGACGCCCGGGGCGAGGCCTGGGCGATGACCCAGCTCGCCCGCGCCCGCCTGGTCGCCGGCGACCCGTCCCCGGCGGTGGACGGCCTGCGCCAGGCGGCCTCCCACCACCGCGACAACGAGGACGCGCGCGGCGAGGCGTGGTCCGTCTACTACCTGGGCCAGGCCCTGGAGGAGACGGGCGCCCTGGACCTCGCGGTACGGGAGCTGGAACGTTCGCGCACGATGTTCTCGCGCATGCGGGACGTGTACGGCCTGGCGTGCGCCCGGCACCACTCGGCGCGGGTGACGCGGGACCAGCGGGCCGCCCAGACGGGCTCCCTGCGCAACTCCGGTTTCGCGCGCCAGCTCCTGGTCGACGCCCGCGCCGACTTCCAGCGCATCGGCGTGGCGCACGGCGAGGCATGGACATGCCTGGAGCTGGCGGTGGTGGACGCCGGGAACGCCCGTACGCAGCAGGCGCTGGCCCTGTGCGACGACGCGGTCGGACTGTTCGCGTCCTACGGCGACCGCAGGGGCGAGGACTGGGCCCGCTTCCTGCGCTGCACGCTGCTGCCCTATGCGGCGCCGGGGGGTGTCGAGGTCGGGACGGCCGTGGCGCAGGAGGAGCTGGCCCGGTTGGGGCGCGCCGGGCACGCACTGCGGGACGGGAAGCTGAGCGACTACGCCGAGGCGTATCTGCTCCTGCTGGAGCGCGGGGTGCAGCTGGAGGAGGGCTGGCAGGCCTGGCGGCTCGGCATGGTGCCCAACCGGCATGCGCGGGAGGTCATGGGCGTGGGCGTCGCGGCCGGTGCGTAGGCCTGCGGCCGTCGGCGGTGTAGGCGCGCGGGGCGTAGGCAGGCGTGGGCGCGCGGGCCTGAGGCGGGCGTGGCGCACGGGCCCGTAGGCAGGCGTGGGCGCGCGGGCCTGAGGCGGGCGTGGCGCACGGGCCCGTAGGCAGGCGCGGCGCACGGGCCGTAGGCAGGCGCGGCGCACGGGCCGTAGGCAGGCGCGGCGCACGGGCCGTAGGGCTGTGCGGTCCGTCATACCCGTCCGTGACGGACCGTGCCCGCGGAGACGCCGCCCGTGCTCACCGACGGGTACGGCGTACATGCGCCTGGTCGGGCAGCCCTGCGGCTATCGGTTCCTGCGCGGCGACGGGATGCCAGGCGATGCGGTGGGCGCGGCGGCCGACGCCGGCGCCCACCCGTCCGGTCAGCCCTGCTGCGGCTTCGCCGGGCCGGCGGCCGTGGCGTCCTGGGCCTCCTGGGCGTCCCCGGCGCCCGCCTTCGGGTCCGGGGCCTCTTTGAAGTCGACCCTGCCCATGTGGCGGTTCATCGACTTCATCAGGCCCCACACGGCCAGTGCCATCACCGCGAAGACGATGAAGCCGAGGACGCCGGGGGTGACCTTGTCCTCGTCCACCTCCTTGGCGAGGGTGGCGAGGTGCGTCATTGCCAGGCTTGCGCTTGCGCTCATGTCAGGCATTGTCGCGGATGCCCGCAAAGAGGTCGTCCTCGGGGAGGGAGGTATCGACGAGCGACTTCGCCAGCTCGTACTCCTCCGTCGGCCAGACCTCCCGCTGGAGCTCCAGCGGGACGCGGAACCAGCCGCCGTCGGGGTCGATCTGGGTGGCGTGCGCGATCAGGGCCTTGTCGCGGATCTCGTAGAAGTCGCCGCACGGGACGTGCGTGGTGAGCGTGCGCTGCTTCATGCCGAACTCGTCCCAGCGCTTGAGCCAGTCGCCGTAGGGGGACTCCAGGCCTCGGTCGAGCATGGCCTGGTGCAGCGCCTCGGTGCGGGGACGGTTGAAGCCCTGGTTGTAGTAGAGCTTCCGCGGCTGGTACGCGGGGCCGTACTCCGCCTCCGGGTACTTCTCGGTGTCCGCCGCGCCCTCGAACGCCACCATCGAGATCTTGTGGGTCATGATGTGGTCGGGGTGCGGGTAGCCGCCGTTCTCGTCGTAGGTGGTGATCACCTGGGGACGGAAGGAACGGATCTGCTTCACCAGCTCGCCGGCCGCCTTGTCGACGTCCTCCAGGGCGAAGCAGCCCTCGGGCAGCGGCGGCAGCGGGTCGCCCTCGGGCAGCCCGGAGTCGACGAAGCCGAGCCACTCCTGCTTGACCCCGAGAATCTCGCGGGCCTCGTCCATCTCCTTCTTGCGTACCTCGTGGATGTGCTCCTCGATGTACTTGTCGCCCTGCAGCTTGGGATTGAGGATGGACCCGCGCTCCCCGCCCGTACAGGTCACGACCAGCACGTCCACCCCCTCGGACACGTACTTCGCCATGGTGGCCGCGCCCTTGCTCGACTCGTCGTCGGGGTGGGCGTGGACGGCCATCAGTCGCAACTGGTCAGTCAAGACTCAATCCTCATAAGTCGGCGCCCGGTGTGAACCGGTGCGATCGGCGGCTTCTATAGTGACCGAATCGGGGGGCGGATAATTCCGGGGTACGGCCCGCAGACCCCTTTTGGGAGATCCGTCCCGCCCCTGCCGAGAGGACGATCATGAGTACGGCGAGCACGCGGCTGCCCGAGGGCCGCTACGGCCGCTCCTCGGACGCGCGCTCCGACCGCACGCTCAAGGTCGTCGGCACTGCCCTCGGGGTGGCACTGCTGGCGCTGGTCGGCTACTTCGGCTACCACTACGTCGGCCAGAACAAGATCAGCGCCGAGGTGATCGAGTTCGACGCCGGCAAGGACGCGGTGAAGGTCCACCTGGAGGTCCGCAAGGACGCCGGTGCCTCCGGCTACTGCACGCTGCGCTCCCAGGCGGAGAGCGGCGCCGAGGTCGGCCGGGCCGACTTCCGCTTCGACGGCGACGCCACCCGGATCGACAAGGTCGTCACGCTCCGTACGACGTCCCAGGGGACGACGGCCGAGCTGCTCGGCTGCCACGCCGACTGACCCCGTCGACCGGTACCGACCGGAACCGACAGAACCGCCGACCGGAACCGACCGGCCCCGCTCGACACTGACCGCCTTCGTCCGGAATCCATAGGCGCTGACCTGCGTTGACGTGATTCTGATGGCTTATGTCCTCCCCCTTCGGGCGTTGAATTGTTAGGCTCGTGGTTTCGCCCATCCGTGAAGGAACATTCTTCTGGGTAGGGCGATGCTTTGTATTCCCAGTACCTACGAGGAGCACCTGTGACCCAGACCAGCGAGAACGTCACCTGGCTGACCCAGGAGGCGTACAACCAGCTCAGGGCCGAGCTGGAGTACCTGTCTGGTCCTGCGCGCACGGAGATCGCCGCCAAGATCGCGGCCGCGCGCGAGGAGGGCGACCTGCGCGAGAACGGCGGGTACCACGCGGCCAAGGAGGAGCAGGGCAAGCAGGAGCTCCGTGTGCGCCAGCTGACCCAGCTCCTGGAGAACGCCAAGGTCGGCGAGGCCCCGGCGTCGGCGGACGGCGCCGTGGCGCCCGGCATGGTCGTGACGATCGCCTTCGACGGTGACGAGGACGACACGATGACCTTCCTGCTCGCCTCGCGCGAGTACGCCAGCGCCGACATCGAGACGTACTCTCCGCAGTCCCCGCTCGGTTCCGGCGTGATCGGCAACAAGGTCGGCGAGTACGCGGAGTACGAGCTGCCGAACGGCAAGAAGGCCTCGGTGAAGATCCTGAAGGCCGAGCCCTACAGCGGCTGACCCGGACCGTGCGGCGGTCGACCCCGCCCGGCATATCCACGACGAGCCCCCGGCACCCACGCGGCGCCGGGGGTTTCGTCACACCGGGGGTTCCGTCACGCCAGAGCGGATCCGCGATGCGGAACCTGCGTGCTGCCGTCGCTGACCATGGAAGAGGGTCTCGCCGAAATCGAAGCGCAGACGCCGATCTTCTGACCCACCCACTCAGGAACCGGACCTGCAAGGCCGTTCAGCAGCTCAAGCAGGAGTCGGGTTCCGGGCCTCCTGGGCCCGAGCGGCAAGGCACTCCTGCGCGAACGCCAATACTTTGAGGTGGTACGCCTGGGCTGCCCAGCCGAGGCTGATGTTGTGGCCGGCATGCGGGAGATGATCGACGACGACCCGTGGGGCCGCGGACAGCCGTCCGACCAGATCGGCGAGGTCATCATCGTCCCGGCTCCACCAAGCCTCGTGCTGCGCGAAGGTGAGCCGGGCGGGGACGCGGACTCGTGGCAGGATCCAGGCCGACAGCCGCATCCAGCCAGCCACTGTGCTGAACTCCTGAGCCGGCATGGTCGCCACGACCGTCTGGCACATCCGGAACGTGTCGGGCGGATACAAGCTCAGCGGACCCCAGTTCCGGTGCCGCAGCCCCTCGCCGCGGTCGGGGCTGAGCTGGCCGGCGGGCACGGCCAGTCGGCGGCCGCACCCGGAGACTTCCACACCCAGCAGGGCCGAGCCCTGCCAGTCGGCGGCCACAGCGAAGGCGACCTTGGCGCCGAAAGAGTGGCCCAGCAGCAGTGTGCCGACGCCCGGAGCGTGGGCAGCTGTGAAGGCGGCGATCGCCGCGCGCACGGTGGTGGCCTGCCGGCTGAGTTTCTGCCCGGCCGGAAGCCGGGCGGCGGACGTTCCGTAACCCGGGCGGTCCAGGGCCAGCACCGTGTAACCCAGGCGCGCTCCCAGAGCCAGCAGGGACACATCGGGGTGCGCCTGGCCGTCGAAGTACCCGGCATTCATGCCGCCGCCGTGCAAGGCGACGATCACAGCGCGCGGATCCTGTGCCGGCTCGCTCACCAAGCCCGAGAGTGTGATGCCATCGGCATCGATGGTGAGCGGGCGTACCCCGGGAGAGAGCGGCCGGTGATGCCGTGCCGACGCAGCCGATGACGTCCGCGCGGCAGGCTGCACGTTCGACGCGATCTCAGTCACGGCATGCCCCTTGACCGGATATCCATGATCCCCAGCATCCAGCCCTGAACCAGTCGCTGCCGCCTCGACGCGGCCATTTGCCGTACCCCGTCGAGACGGCGTCAGATCCGTCGGCGGCTGCGCCCAAGATTCTTTCGGCGGGCCGCGACGGGGCTGCTCGGTCGTCAACTACCTTTGCTGCAGCGGGAGATTGTCGTGCCCTGGGCCGGGGGGAAGCACATGACGAGGGCCTTGAGGTGGCTGATCACCGGTCTGCTCATCGCGTGCGCGGCAGGCTGGGCAGTCGTACAGCTGTTGCGGGGCGGACAGGACGCGAGCAGCACGTCCTCCATCGTGTCGATGGTGCTCGCGGCTGTGGGGCTCGCTGTCGCGCTGGCCGGTTGGGAGGCGGCCCGCAAGGCTCTTCCGCAGTCGGAGGACGCGCTGAGTTTCGCTCAGAGCGCTGCCGAAACCCTGGCGAAGAAAATCCTGGCCGCCGAAAACAAACAGTTTCGTGCCCTGGTGGGCAAGGACGAGGAGCAGCTCACTCTCACCTTCACGCGGCGCCCTCGTGACGCGAACCCCGGCAGAGGCCCGGAGCGCGGGCAGGTCGAGGGAGGCGGCCCTGCGGCGGACGCCGGCCTTCCGGGCATCGCCGCGTATTACCGGGCCTGTTCGAAGCCTCGCCTGGTCGTCACAGGCGCCCCCGGCGCGGGGAAGACGGTGCTGTCAGTGGAGTTGGTGCGCGACCTCATCAAGCAGCGCACGCCGGACGACCCCGTGCCCGTACGGGTGTCGCTGGCCGAATGGGACATGAAGGTTCCCTTCGAGAAGCTCCTGATCGGGCATGTGACCAGGGCCGGTACGTCCGAGGAGCGGGCGAAATGGATCGTGGGGAACGGGCTCGTGCTGCCCGTCCTCGACGGCTTGGACGAGATGGACCCCGGCCGCACCGACGCGAACGGCGATCCTGTGTACGGGCCGGACGGGCAGCAGCTGCCGGACCCTCAAGCCCCGCGCGCCCTGGCGGCGTTGAAGGTGCTCAGCAACCACGGCGGCAAGGTGTCGGAGTTTCCGCTGGTCCTGCTGTGCCGCACGGCCCACTACGACGCCCTGCCACGACTGGAGCGTCTGGAACACGCGGTCGGCGTCGACATCGACCCGCTGAGCCACGAGCATGTCGCGGCGCATCTGACCACGGTGTTCGAGGACGAGGAGCGCTGGCAGAGGTTCGCCCACGGCCTGCCCGCGTCCGACGTGCTGCGCGAGACCCTGGCGACGCCGTGGTGGCTCTTCCTCGTCAAGGCCGTCTACCACCGGCGCGGCGACCCCTCGGAACTCTTCGCCCACTCCACGGCGCGAGCGCTCAAGGACCACCTGCTCTCCCTGTTCATCCCAGCCGTCGTGGACCTCCGCCCGTCGCGGTACGACGCCGAGCGGGTCCGGGGCTGGCTCTCAGTGATCGCCCGCCACCTGCACAGCGGATCCGCTGCCGGGGAACGCGTCGACATCCACCGTCCCTGGCTGTGGCCGATCGCGGGCGTCGACCGCGTGCGCCACGCGGACGCGGTGGCGGCCGTGCTCGTCTTCCTCGGGCTTGTGCTGCCCTTGGTGCTCGTCAGGGAGAGTCCGGGGTCCTGGCTGTTCGCCGTTGCCGGGCTCGGTGCCGCGCTGTTGGCGAGGGACGTCTCCGGGCAGGGGGGCGACTTGCCGATGTGTGTGCCTTGGGGGCGGGTGTTCTCGGGGGCGACGCTGAGCCTGGCCATCGACACGGTGCCGGTGGGGCTCGTACTCGGCGGGCTGGGCGGGCTGGCAGCCCTCCCCCTCGCGTGGCTCGCCGACGCGCTCGGCTTCGGCTCGCTCGTCTCGTTCCTTCCCGCTCTCGCCGTGTTCTGGTCGGTCCTCCTGGGCGTGCGGATCGTGCACGGAACGGGCCTCACCCACACCTTCACCGGTACGTACCCGCCTGATGTCAACGCGGCCGTGAGGTGGCGCTACGTACTGAGGGGCGACCTCCTCTTCGGGTGCGCCGTGTTCGTCGTTGCCGGGCTCTCCATGGCGGTGGCCTGGTGGGTGATGTCCTTCTCGGACGTGCTGGTGCTCTCCTCGGTGCCGATCCTCGACGTGCTGACCTTCGGCCTGATGGCCGCGGCTCTGCGGTGGGTGTCGGACTTCGGCGGCGGCCGGAGGTACCTGGTGTTCCTCCTGTGCCTGCGCGGCCGGCTCCCGTATCGGCTCGGACGGTTCCTGCGGTGGTCGTACGAGGGCGGCCTGCTGCGTACCTCCGGTGGCGCGTACCAGTTCCGGCACCGCGAGTTCCAGCGATGGGTGTCGTGACCGGAAAGATCGCGATGCCTTGCTACCAGCGAAGCGGCACGTCAAACGGACCACCGAGGGGGCCTGGGTGCGCTCCCTCCTCGTAGGACATGAACGCGGTACCGGTCAGCGGCACGGACTTGAACCCGTCGAAATAGTCCAGTGGCACATGTGTGATCAGCAAGAGTCCCAGCCCGAGTGCGACCACCGCACGCTTCATGTTCTCGTGACCGTCGCACCACACCCACGCGACGACGGCGAGGTTCACGCAGAGCAAGAACGCCCACCGGTGCCGATCCCACCCGCCGAACGACAGCAAGAACGGCGCGCCACTCGCGCCCAGGGCCAGGAAGCGTGTCACCCAGCCGCGCGCGTCGTGGCCGGGCCCGACGACGACAGCCGTCACCGTGATGACGGCAAGGACGAGCGGAGCCAGATACAGCGCGATGTTCCACGGGTCGTAGGCACTCCAGCTCTCGGCCTGCGTACGGAAGAAGAGCGCGAACGCGTCTTCGCGCCAGTTCCAGTCACCCTCGCTGATCCGCGTGATCAGATGTTCTCGCGCTCCCGGAACCGCGGGCGGCACGGCGAACAGCAGTGCGTTCACCGCCACCGGCAGGATGCTTGCTGCGAACGCGGTGCGCGTCGGCAGCGACGAGTGCCACACGGCCAGCAGCCACACCGGGATCACGGTCAGCGCACTGATCTCATGGGCCGTCGGCGCCAGCATCATCACCAGCGTCCCCGTCCACCACCAGCCGCGGCGGCCGAGCCACAGAGCGACGAACAGCAGAAGGAACAGGACCTGGTCGAGGTAGCCGACCTCATGGAACAGGTAGGCGCCCGCCGGGTGAAGGAAGAACGCCACCGGCAGCCATCGCCGGACCGGCGTCGTGGCCCGCACCACAGTGGTGACGATGAGGGCGAGCAGCAGCGCCAGGATGCCGAACGAGAAGGCCGCATAGAACGAGTAGGCATTCCCTGCCCACTCGGCGATCGGTTGGAGCACGGTGGCGACGAGGAAGCGGCGGTGGAACCCGTCGGCCAGCGATGTCGTCTGAAGCGTCATGGTCCAGAGCGACGGCAGCCGAAACCCCGTATAGGCAGCCAGCGAGAAGGCCGCCACACACAGCCCACCGGCCCACCAGGAACGCGCACTTGGCGCCTGAGGATTGCTGGATGCCGCAGTGCGGGGAAACGCCTGCGGGGGAAGCGAGGTACCGACCACGCACGCAACCTATGGGCACTTCACGGTGCTTCGTCACGGCCACACCGCGCACTGGCCTCTTTCCCGCTGATCAGGTGCCCGGGATCACCCGGCTGAGTGATCACACCGGGGCAGCGTGCACGGCCATCGTCTGGCTGGCCGCCCGCGTCTGTCCCGAACGGCCAACCCGACACAACAGCATTGCTCGAATCTCGCCCTAGAAGGCCTTGTTGTCGCAGCCCATGGTTGAGCCCAGGTGCTTGTCCTGCCCGCCCGCGTTGCCTTCGCCGTTGAGCGCGTTGCCCAGCAGGCCGTTGAGAATGCCGACCTGGCCGAGAATGTCGAGGTTGAGGTCGTGCGACTTGCAGCTGCTGCTCTGCAGGACGCTGTACTGGCCCCCGCCCTTGCCGCCGTGACCGTCGTCGCCCTGGGCGGTGGCGGTGCCGGAGCTCAGGAGCCCGACGCTGCCGAGGGCAACGACCATGACGGCCGCCTTGCGAAGCTTGCGCATGTTTCATCTCCGGTGGAGTGAGGTGGTTGCGATCCGCGAGAGATCGACTTCGTACAGTTACCGGAGATTAGCGGCAAATACTCCAATATGCGCCGATGGCGCGCCAGGACAGCGGCTGTCCGAGGTCGCTGATGCGAGGCAGCCGCCACCAACCGAAAAGCCCCGTCCGGCGTATGCCGAGCGGGGCCTTTCCGGCAGGGGCGGAGCATCAACCGTCTGCCCGGCGGTACTTGCGGACCGCGAGTGTGCGGAAAATGACGACGATCAGGATCGAGTAGATCACCGACGCCCACACCGGATGCTGCATCGGCCAGGCGTCGGACTGGGAGAGGCCGGGGTCGCCGAAGAGTTCGCGGCATGCCTGCACGGTCGCGCTGAACGGGTTCCATTCGGCGATGTGTCGCAGCCAGGGCGTCATCTGACCGGAGTCCACGAAGGCGGTCGAGATGAACGTCACCGGGAAGAGCCAGATCAGACCCCCCGAGGTCGCCGCCTCCGGGGTGCGCACGGTCAGACCGATCAGCGCACCGATCCAGGTGAAGGCGTATCCCAGGAGAAGCAGCAGGCCGAAGCCGCCCAAGATCTTTCCGAAGTTGGTCGGTTCCATGGAGCCGGGGCGCCAGCCCACGAGCAGCGCCACAATCGCCAGGACCAACAGGGTCAGGGCCGTCTGCACGAGGTCGGCGACGGTGCGACCGGTCAGCACCGCACCGCGCGCCATCGGCAACGAGCGGAACCGGTCGATGAGCCCCTTGTGCATGTCGTCGGCGATTCCAGCGCCCGCACCCGCTGTGGCGAAGGTGACGGTCTGGGCGAAGATGCCGGCCATCAGGAAGTTCTTGTAGACGTCCGGGTCGGTGGTGTTGCCGATCTTCATCGAGCCGCCGAAGACGTACGTGAAGAGGACGACGAACATGATGGGCTGGATCAGCCCGAAAAGAATCATCTCGGGAATCCGGGTCATGCGAATCAGATTCCGTCGGGCGATGACCAGGGAATCGTTCACGGTGCTCACTTGACCAGCTCCTTGCGACTCACTTGACGGCCTCCTTGCCGTTCTCCTCGTCCTTCACCTCGGCCACGTGTCCCGTCAGGGACAGGAACACGTCGTCGAGGGTCGGGCGGCGCAGCCCGATGTCGTCGATCTCGATGCCGCGGGTGTCGAGCTCGCGGATGACCTCGGCGAGCAGCTTGGCGCCTCCGGTCACGGGCACGGTGAGCTTGCGCATGTGGTCCTCGACCGCGGTGTCGCCCTTGCCGAAGCCGCGCAACACCTCGGAGGCGGTCTGGATGTCCTCGCGCTCGTGCACCACGACCTCGACGCGCTCACCGCCGGTGCGGGCCTTGAGCTGGTCGGAGGTGCCCGTGGCGATGACATGGCCGTGGTCGACCACCGCGATCTCGTGCGCGAGGTGATCGGCCTCTTCGAGGTACTGGGTGGTCAGCAGCAGCGTCGTGCCGCCCGAGACCAGCCGCTTTATGACCTCCCACAGCAACTGACGGTTGCGCGGGTCGAGTCCGGTCGTCGGCTCGTCCATGAACATCACGGGCGGTGAGACGACCAGGGCGGCCGCGAGGTCGAGGCGGCGGCGCATGCCGCCGGAGTAGGTCTTCGTGGGCCGGTCGGCGGCGTCGGCGAGGTCGAACTGTTCCAGCAGTTCGACCGCGCGGGCCTTCGCCGCCTTCGCCTTCATCTGGTAGAGCTGGCCGACCATCTGCAGGTTCTCGCGGCCGGTGAGGTACTCGTCGACCGCCGCGAACTGGCCGGACAGGCCGATGGAGCGGCGCACGGCGTCGGGATGCTTGAGGACGTCGATGCCCGCGACGACCGCCGAGCCGCTGTCGGGGCGCAACAGGGTGGTCAGACAGCGGACGGTCGTCGTCTTGCCCGCGCCGTTCGGCCCGAGCAGGCCGAGGACCGTGCCCTCGGGGACATCGAGGTCGACGCCGTCCAGAGCCCTTACGTCACCGAAGGTCTTCACCAGGCCTTCGGCATAGATGGCGCCTGGCATATGAATCTCCACGTCTTCGGGGAAACTTCGGAAAGCCTAGGTTTGCACTTTTCGTTCCGCGCTCATCACTCAGCGCTGCGGCGGGGATACGAGACACACCATAACGCGATGTATCGCGTCTCTCAACGGAATTGCCCGAATGAGTGACAAAGAGCCTCCGACCTGGGCTTTCTCCCGATCGTGTCTCAGCCGATGACCGTGTAGCCCGCCTCGCGCAGAGCCTGGCCGACCTCGACGCAGTGCGCGGTGCCCTTCGTCTCCAGGTGCAGCTCGACCTCCGCCTCCGTGAGCCCGAGCCGTGGGTCGGTCCGTACGTGGCTCACATCGAGGACGTTAGCGTCCACCACTGACAACACCCCGAGAAGCGTGGCGAGCGCGCCCGGCCGGTCCGTCAGCCGCAGCCGTACGGCCAGGTAGCGGCCCTGCGCGGCCATGCCGTGCCGTAGGACGCGCTGGAGCAGCACCGGGTCGACGTTGCCGCCGGACAGCACCGCGACGACCGGGCCCTCGAAGGCGCCGGGGTCGCTCAGCAGCGCCGCGACGGGGCTCGCCCCGGCAGGTTCGACGACCAGCTTGGCCCGCTCCAGGCACAGCAGCAGGGCGGTGGCCAGCTCGTCCTCGGTGACCGTACGGACCTCGTCCACCAGGTCGCCGATGATCCGGAACGGCACGTCACCGGGCCGTCCGACCTTGATGCCGTCGGCCATCGTCGCCGGGTTGTCGACCGCGACCGGGTGCCCGGCCGCCAGCGAGGGCGGGAACGCCGCCGCGCCCGCCGCCTGTACGCCCACGATCCGCACGTCGGGCCGCAGCGCCTTCACCGCCGTCGCGATGCCCGCCGCGAGCCCGCCGCCGCCGATGCCGACGACGATCGTCCGCACCTCCGGGCACTGTTCGAGGATCTCCAGGCCGACCGTGCCCTGGCCCGCGATGATGTCGGGGTGGTCGAAGGGGTGGATGAACACCGCGCCCGTCTCGGCCGCGTACTCCTGCGCGGCCACCAGCGTCTCGTCGACCACCTGGCCGTACAGGCGCACCTCGGCGCCGTAGTCCCTCGTGGCGCTGATCTTCGGCAGCGGGGCGCCCTTCGGCATGAACACCGTGGAGCGCACGCCGAGCAGCGACGACGCCAGGGCGACGCCCTGCGCGTGGTTGCCGGCGCTGGCGGCCACGACTCCCGCCGCCCGCTCCTGCGGGAGCAGCCCGGCGATCCGGACGTAGGCGCCGCGCAGCTTGAACGATCCCGTCCGCTGGAGGTTCTCGCACTTGAAGTGCACCGGGGCGCCCACCAGCTGGGACAGGTGCCTGCTGCCCTCCATCGCCGTCACCCGCGCCACGCCCGTCAGCATCTTCTGGGCGCCGCGCACGTCGTCGAGCGTGACGGGAGGCAAGGAGTCAGCCGTGCGGTAGCTCATGACTCAAGTCTCGCAGTTCACAGGCGCAAGGCCCTGGTGTGACCAAGCACCGAGATGTGTTTGCGCAGCGCCGGTACACCCCGCGTCCCGGCCGCGTACCCTGTCCCCCAACCCAGCACCCCCTTCATGAAGTGAGCCCCCGGCCATGCCCACAACACCTGAAATGTCGATGGACATGACGACCGTCGCTGACAGCGGTCTCCTCGACACGCTGCAGCACGAGGTGGCGGTGTTCGCTCGTCGTGCCGAACAGACCCGGCTCGGTGGGGTAGGGCAGGTGCGCAACTCCATGGACCGCGCCGCATACCTGCTGCTCAACCGTCTCGACAAGGAAGGCCCCATGGGCGTCAAGGCGCTCGCCGCGAGCATGGGGATCGACTCCTCGACGGTCACCCGGCAGGTGGCGCCGCTCGTCGACACGGGGCTCGTCAAGCGCACCTCGCACCCCGAGGACGGGCGCGCGGTGGTGCTCCAGCTGTCCCCGCGCGGGCAGTCGCGGCTGGAGGAAGTGCGCTCGTCGCGGCGTCAGTTGATGGCCGAGCTGACACACGACTGGGCCCCGGAGGAGCGCGAGGCGTTCTGCACGCTCCTCACCCGCTTCAACTCCGCGTTGTCCTCGCGGATGACACCGCAGGGGATCGCGGGCGCGGAGTCGCCTACGTCCTGAGGGACGGTCGTTCGGCGACCGCGCGTGCGAGGGCCGCATCGGATCTCGCCCCCGCCGCCCCTGCCCGTCCCCTCCTGAAGGGGCTGCCGCCCCTTCGACCCCGTCCCTGGGGGCTGCCACCCCCAGACCCCCGCTTCGGCCCTGAACGGGCCTCGTCCTCAAACGCCGGACAGGCTGAAAGACACGGACCGGCGCTGAGAGGCCCGGGCATGCCACCGGCTCGCGCATTCCCGGCTCTTGACCCCGGGCCGCCGCTGGCCTCATATGAAACCGGGGCCCCTTCTCGTGCGCGACCGAAGCGTCACGGGTGTGGCCGGGGCCCGGTTCCTCAGGGCGCTCAGGCAGGAGGGGCGGTGGGACGACGGCGTGCGGCCCAGGACGCCCGCCGGGCCCGGGAGTTCGAGGCGTTCGTCGCGGGCGCGGCAGGGCGACTGCTGCATGCCGCCACGCTGCTCACCGCGGAGCCCCCGGACGACAACCCACGCGCGCGGCACCTGCTGACGCTGTCCCTCGCGCACACGTACGCGTGCTGGGACCGGCTGCGCGGCGAGGACCCTTACGACCGCGCCCGCCAGTACCTGGCCACCCGCTTCTCCCGAGCCGCCTGGCATCAGTACGGCGGCCTGGGCGCCCTCGGCCGGTCCCGCCCGCACCCCGACAGCCCGCTCGCCCGGCTCTCCCCGCAGGAGCGCCTGATCCTGGTCCTGCGGCTGTACGAGGGTGCCGCCGAGGAACAGACGGCGGCCCTGCTCGGCCTGCCCAGGGAGCGCGTGCACGCGATCTGCGACCGGGCGACGGCGACCCTGCTGCATCCGCCGCGGGGGCCCGCACCGACCGTGCTGGAGGCGAAGGCGGCGTCGCCGTGAATCGCATCCAACGTGAGGCCGCCGCACGGCGGATCATGGAGAGCACGCCGCCACCGGTGCCGCCGGAGCTGTACGCGGAGGTCGTGCGGCGCGGTGGCCGGATGCTGCGCCGCAGGACGGCCGCCGTACGCCTGATGTGGCTGCTGCTGTTCGCCGCGACGGTGGCGTTCGTGGTGTGGGCGCTGATGGCCCAGCCGTGGGTGGAGCCGCCGTCGGAGACGACTCCACCACTGACGGGCTGGTGAATCCTTCCTGCGGGCCCCGGACCAGCCGAGTGCCTGTACCAGCCGAGCGCCTGGACTAGCCGAGCGCCTGCTGGAGGTCCTCCAGGAGGTCGTCGACGTTCTCGATGCCCACGGAGAGGCGGACGAGGTCGGCGGGGACCTCCAGGGCCGAGCCGGCCGCGGAGGCGTGGGTCATCCGGCCGGGGTGCTCGATGAGGGACTCCACACCGCCCAGGGACTCGCCGAGCGTGAACACCTTGGCGCGGTTGCAGACCTCGACGGCCGCCTCCTCACCGCCGGCGACCTGGAAGGACACCATGCCGCCGAACGCCCGCATCTGCTTCGCGGCGACCTCGTGACCGGGGTGCTCGGGCAGGCCCGGGTACAGAACGCGCGTCACGCGCGCGTGCCGGGTGAGCATGTCGGCGATCCGCGTGGCGTTCTCGCTGTGCCGGTCCATGCGCACCGACAGCGTCTTGGTGCCGCGCAGCACCAGCCAGGAGTCGAAGGGCCCGGCGACCGCGCCCATCGCGTTCTGGTGGAAGGCCAGTTCGTCGCCCAGGTCCGAGTCGCTGACGATCAGGGCGCCGCCGACGACGTCCGAGTGGCCGCCCATGTACTTGGTCAGGGAGTGCACCACGACGTCGGCGCCGAGGGCCAGCGGCTGCTGGAGGTACGGCGTGGCGAAGGTGTTGTCGACGACGAGCTTCGCGCCCGCGTCCCGGGCGATCTGGGCGACGGCGGCGATGTCGGTGATGCCGAGCAGCGGGTTGGACGGGGTCTCCACCCAGACGACCTTGGTCTTCGGGGTGATGGCGGCCCGTACGGCGGACGGATCGCTGGTGTCGGCGACCGACCACTCCACGCCCCACCGGGCGACGACCTTCGCGAAGAGGCGGAACGTGCCGCCGTACGCGTCGTTGGGGATGACCACGTGGTCGCCGGGGCTGAGCAGCGTACGCAACAGGCAGTCCTCGGCCGCCAGTCCGGACGCGAACGCGAGACCCCGGCGGCCGCCCTCCAGGGCCGCGAGGTTCTCCTCCAGGGCGGTCCTGGTCGGGTTGGCGCTACGGCTGTACTCGTAGCCGCCACGCAGGCCGCCCACGCCGTCCTGCTTGTAGGTCGAGACCTGGTAGATCGGCGGGACGACGGCGCCGGTCAGGGGATCGGCGGTGTTGCCCGCGTGGATCGCCAGGGTCTCGAAGTGCTGACTGATGTGCCTGTCACTCATGGGCACCGAGCGTAATGCGCGAACGAGGCTGATGCCGGACAGCGGGGTTTCCCGACGGATGTCCAGAGCCGGAAACCGACATTCCGAGCACCCCCGTCCCGTACGGCGGGGCCGCACGGCGCGTACCCCCACCCCACCTGCACAGGCCGCCGCAGGCATCCCCCGCCCAACCGCCGCAGACACCCGTTGGCCAATTGTCAGCGGCGTCTGGAACGCTGGAGGCATGGAGATTCTCTGGGTCCTGATCGCGCTCGTCATGATCGGCTTTGTGCTGGTGCCGTTCATGAGGCGTCGGCAGGGCATGATCGAGCAGGTCCCGCCGGGCCACCCGGACGCCGCGGACCCGGCGAACTACGGCTTCGTACGGCAGGAGGAGCTGGACGTCCGCATGCCCGGCCCCGACCAGGACCTGCTGGACGTCCTGGACCTGGTGCAGCGCACCCAGGACTACCGCGCGGCCTCGCAGCTGCTGGCCGGCACGGAGGCGGAGGGCGAGGTGCGCTGGCAGCGGGTGCAGGCCTTCGCCGGCGCCGCGTCGCTGGAGCTCCAGCAGCGGCCGGGCGGGGTCAGTGAGTCTCCAGGTGGGCAGTGGCTGCGGGTGTGGCGGGCCGAGCAGCCCAAGGACGCGGGCGGGGCGGCCGTGCACGCGGAGTTCCTGGTGCAGCAGGCGTGGCGCACGGCGACGCCGGGCACGGACGAGTTCCGGATCATCATGGAGGAGGCGAAGTCAGCGTGCGCAGACGCGGCGCTGCTCGCCCC
Source organism: Streptomyces sp. T12 (assembly GCF_028736035.1). Lineage (NCBI taxonomy): Bacteria > Bacillati > Actinomycetota > Actinomycetes > Kitasatosporales > Streptomycetaceae > Streptomyces > Streptomyces sp. T12. The sequence continues at coordinate 6,781,542 of NZ_CP117866.1, read as the reverse complement.
CGGTGACCCGATCCCGTACATCGTCGAGCTGTCGGTCGCGCGCGGACTCGCCTACTCCCAGCCGGAGTTCGAGCAGCTCTGGCTGAAGATCCTGGACCGCGCCCCGGCCCACATGGGCGCGCACCTGGCGGCCCTGCACTACTGGTGCGAGAAGTGGCACGGCTCGCGCAAGCTGGCGTACGACTTCGCGGAGGCGGCCGCGGCCCGCGCCCCCCAGGGCTCCCTCCTCGCCGCGATGCCGCTCTTCGCGGTCTTCGAGCATCTGCCCGAGGTGAACCTGGTCAGCGGCTTCTACCAGAGCGAGGTCGTGACGAAGGCGATCCACGGCGCGCTGTACGCGGTGCACGCGGCCCGCCCAGACGACCCGATGCTGGCGCACGTACGTCATCTGCTGGTCTTCTTCCTGGTCCGCGGCGAACGCTGGGCGGAGGCCATGGACCAGCTGATAGCGGTCGACGGCCACGTAGGCGCGCTCCCCTGGACGCTCTCCCCCGACCCCGCAGCGGAGTTCGCGGTGTACCGCGCGCTGGCGGTGGCGGGCTACGAGGCGAACGGCGGCAGCCCGGCGACGCTGCCGCACTGAGCGGCCAACTCTGCGCGCGGGGCGGAATCTGAGGACCCAGCCGTACGTTGGAGGGGGTACCGCCCGGTGGGGAAGTGCCCCTGCCGACGTACCGCAGCCGTGGCCCCGGCCCGCGGGTCCGACAGGCCCCGTGAGTCCCGTGAGTCCCGCGAGGAAGGAACCCTCATGCTCTTCGGCCGTACGCCCGTCCTGCCCACCCCCGAGCAGGCGCTGCAGGGCCGCGCCGAGCCGGCCTTCACGGTCACCGACCGCCACACGGTCCTCGGCAACCCGCTGCTCGGCCCCTACCCCGAGGGTCTCGAGGTCGCCGACTTCGGCCTGGGCTGCTTCTGGGGCGCCGAGCGCAAGTTCTGGCAGCTTCCGGCGGGCGTGTGGACGACCCTGGTCGGCTACCAGGGCGGCCACACCGAGAACCCCACCTACGAGGAGGTCTGCTCGGGCCTGACCGGCCACACGGAGGTCGTCCGCGTGGTCTTCGACCCGAACGTGATCTCGTACGAGCGCCTCCTGAAGACCTTCTGGGAGTCCCACGACCCCACCCAGGGCTTCCGCCAGGGCAACGACGTCGGCACCCAGTACCGCTCCGCGATCTACACCCACACCCCGGACCAGGCCAAGACGGCCGAGGCCTCCCGCGCGTCGTACCAGCAGGTCCTGACGGGCTCCGGCTACGGCACGATCACGACGGAGGTCCTTCCGGCGGAGGGTCGGGCGTTCTATCCGGCGGAGGAGTACCACCAGCAGTACCTGGACAAGAACCCGGCCGGGTACTGCGGGATCGGCGGGACCGGGGTGTCCTGCCCGATCGGTGTCGCCAAGGCCGACGGGTGAGCACCGGCGTCACACCCACGCTGCTCGCAGCGCTCTGGCGGGAACGGCGGCCGTCGGGGCCGCCCCTCGCCCACACATTCCGCAGTACGTACGCGGACCGCTGGGTGCGCTTCCACAGCCTCCCCGGCTCGAAGCGCTACCCGGAGTCCGAGGGCGAGTACGCAACAGCGCTGGAGCGGTACAACACGATCCTCGACGAGCTGTTCGCCGGCACAGAGGTTTTCGTGGTGACGGCGGACTGGTCGGACACACCGAACGGCCCCGCGCACCACCCGGAACCGCGCCAGGCGCTGCACGCCGACGGCGTCCGCTGGTGGAACGAGCCGGACGAGGACGACCCGCACCCGCAGTTCCACACCCACACACGTCTCTACGCCGACCGACGGCCGTGGCGACACGGCTGCGCCGACGAGCTCCTGCGCGCCGTCGCGGACGACGGGCTTGCCGGAGTCTTCCTCACCGACACCGACCTTCGTCGTATCCACCACCCCTACGACGGGGGCGCGGACGTCATCCTCGCGACGTCGGCCGAACGGGACCAACTGCGCGACCGGCACACGGACTGGCTCTCCACCCACCCGGCCTGCCTTTGACACCAGCAGTACCGGGAAGGGGCACGCGGGAAATGCCCTCTCCATTCATGGCCGCAGTCTGAATCCCGACCAAGGTATCGGCACGGGATTTTTCCTCGGATAACATGATCGAACTCACGAGCGATCGACCCCATCATCCGCCCCGGATCGGAAAGCAGTGCTATTCGACACGATAAGTAAGCAATTCCGCCGATAGATTCCAAATCAACCAAAACACCACAATTGATACCTATATCATCGCGGGCATTTTCCCGAATAAGACACCGAATAAGACGCAGACATGTCCTGTGGGCCACGGCAGGCGTAGCGACGCTCGGATTCCTCGTCGCGCTGGAGATCTCCGCGCGCCGGTACGGCCTACCGGGGCCGATCACCAGTCAGGCACGAGAGGTGATATTCGCCCCTAAATCGGGGTTTCTGCTGTACGCCAGCATGGCGTTGATGATGGTGGTGCTCACCTGGCGGCAACGGATCATCGCGATCGGTGCCGCGATCGGCATCGACGTCGTCTTCGTGCTGGTGCGGTGGGTGTTCGACGTCAAGACGACCGACGGCCACCCCTTCGGCAACGGCGCGCTGTGGGTGATGCTGGGCTGTGCGGTCATCGCCGTCACACGCCGCACCGGCCGGGAACGTGCCCTGCTGCTGAAGGGCGTCGGGCTGGGCCTGCTGCTGGTGGCCGGCCGCAAGACGGGCGACACCTGGCTGCTCATTACGGCGAAGACCCGCCCGACGGTGCTCGACCAGTACCTGGCGACCGCCGATCACGCACTGGGCAACCCGTCGTGGCTGGTGGGCCGGATGGTCAGGGCCACCGGTCCGGTCGGCACCCATGTTCTCGACTTCGTCTACGTTCAGCTCGCCGTGGCCGCGGTCGTCATCGCGCTGTACCAGCTGCGCAACGTGGCGGTCGAGCGCCGCTTCCCGAGCCACCACCTGGTGCGCACCTTCTTGCTGATCGGCCTCCTCGGGCCGGGCATCTACATGATCTTCCCGGTGGTCGGACCGATCTTCGCCTACGGCACCGGCGCCTTCGGCACCGGCGGTGGGCACTGGGCGCTGGCCAACCTGTGGCCGGACGTGCCGCCACCGCTCAATACCCCGCACGCGATGCCGTACGACGAGATCACCCCGCGCAATTGCATGCCCAGCCTGCACACCGCATGGGCCACCGCGCTCTTCATTCATTCCCGCAAGGGCCCGCGGATTCTGCGCTTCGCCGGCGTGTTCTGGCTGATTGCCACGCTCAGCGCGACGCTGGGATTCGGCTACCACTACGGCGTGGATCTCATTGCCGGCGTGGTGTTCGTGCTCACGGTCGAGGCGGCTCTGCGCGCGCAGGGACGCGGCTGGGATCGGTCAGGAATCCAGCTGGTCACTTACGGTGCAACGGTCTTCGCCGCGCTCCTGGTGTCGTACCGCTATCTACCGGCGGAAATGGCCGCACATCCCTGGGTGTTCGGACCACTTCTCCTTCTGGCGATGTTTTCAGTGATCTACGGCTATGTGCGGACCACCAGCCTGTGGGAGCCGAAGGCCGTGTCGGCGCCGCATCCGGAACCGCAACCCGAACTCGTTTGAGTCGAGCGCCCTCCGGCGGCGTCACGCGCCTGGGCCGCAGCCGCTGAACCTCGCGCACCTCGCCCGCCCCACCTGCCCGGCAGCGCCCGATTTTCGGAATTTCGAAAATATCTGCGAATCGCGCGTCCGTAGGCCTACGCTCCTCCCCATGCCGCTTCGCCGAGCGTTACAGGTGTTCTTGGCCCTCGTCGTGGTCCTGACCGGCGCGGTCGGGACTGGTACGGGGAAGGCGCTGGCCGAGGAGGGCCCGGCGCAGTCCGATCGACAGCTGCTGTTCTACAACCACGCCTACGGAGTGCTCGACCGGGAGACCGCCGACGCCATCGAACACTCCGCGTATCTCCGGGAGTTCGCGAACTTCCAGGTCCGCACCACGACCGGGGCCGGCGGACAGACCTGGACCGGCCGGTATCTGATGGGCCGGGAGACGTATCTCGAACTGTTCGGGGTGGGTGATCTGCCCGGCCAGGACGGCACCCTCGGCGCGGCCGGGATGGGCGTCTCGACCGAGCGGGCCGGTGATCTGGGCGCGGTGATCGCCCGACTGCGGGAGCAGGGGATCGCCGAGCCGATCGAGTTCCGTCAGACACGTGACTTCGGTGACGGGGTGCCGGTGCCGTGGTTCGACGCCGTTTTCACCACCGATCAGTACGACGCCTTCGGCGCCTGGGGGATGGAGTACCGCCCGGAGTACTTCGCCGACCCACGGAGCAACACCGAGCCGGCCGCTCATCCCGGCGACGTGGGCCGGGAGCGCTATCTGCCCGACGGCTACCGCGACCACCTGATGCGTGACGTGGCCTCCGTGCGCATCGCGATGACCGAAGGCGACCTGGCCGACACGGTGCCGTTGCTGCGGGCCGGCGGGTTCAGCGTCCGGGATGTGGCGGGCGGTGGGGTCGTGGCGCGGGGCGGCGGGACGACGATCCGCTTCGACGCGGTCGCGCGCGACCAAGTGGGCCTGCGTCAGGTCGCGTTCTCACTCAACGAGGCGGTGCCGTACCGGCACGAGGAGCGGATCGGCCGGTCGACCCTCACGGTCGGGCCCGGCGCCCGCGCCGTGTGGAGGTTCGGCACCTGACGGGGCTCGGGACGGGCGGGAGCGGGGCCCGGGCGCCTGTCACACCGACGGCGCCGACGTCCCCGTACCCGTCGTACCCGCTGCCCCCGCCTTCGTCGCGTCGGTGCCCCAGCTCGCCAGCAACCGCAACGCCTCCGCCGACGGCGACCCCGGCTCCGCGTGGTACGTGATCAGGCTCTGTTCCGAGCCGTCGGGCAGGCGGAACGACTCGAAGTTCAAGGTCAGCCCGCCCACCAGCGGATGCCGCAGGTGCTTGACGCCGTAGCTCTTCTCCTTGACGTCATGGGTGGCCCACAGCCGGCGGAACTCCTCGCTCTTGACGGAGAGTTCGCCGACCAGGGCGGACAGGAGCGGGTCGTCCGCGTGGCAGCCCGCGTCCATGCGGAGGTAGCTGACCATGTCGTACGCCTTCTGGTCCCACTCCACGAACAGGTCGCGGTACTCGGGCCGCAGGAACACCAGCCGCGCCCAGTTCCGCTCCTGCGGCGGCAGCTCCGACCAGTCGCCGAAGACCGCGGCCGCCATCCGGTTCCAGGCGAGGATGTCCGAGCGCCGACCCGAGATGTACGCGGGCACGCCGTCGATCGAGTCCAGCAGCTGCCGCAGCGCAGGCCGCACCTGCTCCGTCCGCGCGACCTGCTTCTTCTTGTGCTGCTTGGGCTTCGCGAGGTGCGTGAGGTGCGCGTGCTCGGCGTCGCTCAGCCGCAGCGCCCGCGCGATCGCGTCGAGGACCTCCGCCGAGACGTTGCGCCCGTTGCCCTGCTCCAGGCGCGTGTAGTACGCCACGGACACCCCGGCGAGCTGTGCCAGCTCCTCGCGCCGCAGCCCCGGCACCCGGCGGTGCCGCCCGAAGTCCGGCAGCCCGACGTCCTCCGGCTTCAGCCGGGCACGCCTGGTGCGCAGAAACTCGCTGAGCTCGGCGCGCCGGTCCAGGCCGGCTCCGGTGTCGATGCCCGTGCCGGCAGCGGGTCCCTGCGTGGATTCGGGCCTGTTGTCCATGCCTCAAGTATTCCCGGTCGTACGCATACAAGCCTGACCCCGCCAGTGGTAGGACCGGCGGACGTACGTACAACCGAGGTCTGGGTGGCTGCGACGTCATCCAGCAGGCTGGATGACGTGCCCGGACGGAAAGCAGCAAGTCAGAAGGCAGCCGGGCGCGCAATCCCCTCTAGGAGAACCCCGGCATGACCACCGTTGCCGCATACGCAGCACCCGCCGCCAAGGCTCCGCTGGAGCGCACCACCATCGAGCGCCGTGCCGTCCGCGAGCACGACGTGCTGATCGACATCAAGTTCGCGGGCATCTGCCACTCCGACATCCACCAGGTCCGCGAGGGCTGGGGCGAGGCGATCTTCCCGATGGTCCCCGGCCACGAGATCGCGGGCATCGTCTCCGAGGTCGGCCCGGGCGTCACGAAGTACAAGGTCGGCGACCGCGTGGGCGTCGGCTGCCTGGTCGACTCCTGCCGTGAGTGCGACAACTGCAAGGCCGGCCTGGAGCAGCACTGCACCGGCGGCTCGGTCGGCACGTACAACGCCGTCGGCAAGGACGGCGAGCCCACCTACGGCGGCTACTCCGAGAAGGTCGTCGTCGACGAGAACTTCGTCGTCCGTATCCCCGACGGCCTGCCCCTGGACGTGGCCGCCCCGCTGCTGTGCGCGGGCATCACCACGTACTCGCCGCTCAAGCGCTGGGGCGCGGGCCCGGGCAAGAAGGTCGCCGTGATCGGCCTGGGCGGTCTCGGCCACATGGGCGTCAAGATCGCGCACGCGCTCGGCGCGGAGGTCACCGTCCTGTCGCAGTCGCTGCGCAAGAAGGACGACGGCCTGAAGCTGGGCGCCGACCACTACTACGCGACCAGCGACCCGAAGACGTTCGAGGAGCTCGCGGGCTCCTTCGACCTGATCCTCTCCACGGTGTCGGCGCCGCTGGACTTCGGCGCCTACCTCAGCCTGCTCAGGACGGGCGGTGCCCTGGTGAACGTGGGCGCCCCGGAGGAGCCCGTCGCCCTGAACCTGTTCTCGCTCATCGGCGGCAACAAGACCCTCGCCGGTTCGGCGATCGGCGGCATCGCCGAGACCCAGGAGATGCTGGACTTCTGCGCCGAGCACGGCTTGGGCGCCGAGATCGAGCTGATCGACGCCGAGCAGATCAACGAGGCGTACGAGCGGGTGCAGAACAGCGATGTGCGGTACCGGTTCGTGATCGACACGGCGACGATCTGACGCCGACTGCGTGACGTTGACTATCTGGCGTCGACTGTCTGACGTCGACTGTCTGACGTCGACTGTCTGACGTCGACGGCCTGAGCGGCCGCCTGCGCCGCCGCAGACCGAGGGCCCCGGAGCCGCACTGCTCCGGGGCCCTCAGCGTGTCGCCGTACGACGCCCCAGCAGCCACAGCAGATACGGCCCGCCGACGAGCGCGGTGAGCGCGCCGACCGGGATCTCCAGCGGGGGCAGCAGGGTACGGGCGGCGAGATCGGCAGCGACGAGGACGATCGCGCCGGTCAACCCGGCGTTGAGGAGCGGCAGTTGGGGCGTACGCGTGAGTCGCCGGGCGAGCTGCGGCGCGGTCAGCGCCACGAACCCGATCGGCCCCGCCGCGCCGGTCGCCGCGGCGGCGAGGACGACGCCGAGAACGGTGAGTCCGAGCCGCGCCCGATCGACCCGTACGCCGAGTCCGGACGCGGTCTCGGGATCGAGCCCGAGCGGCCGCAGCGCGCGGCTCGCCCACACCAGAGCGGGCAGCGAGAGCGCCAGTACGACAGCGAGCGGCTCCGCCTGCGCCCAGCCCCGCCCGTTGAGGCTCCCGGTCAGCCACAGCTTGAGCTGCTCGGCGGCTTCCAGCTCGCTGTCGGTGAGATAGAGCTGCACCACGGCGGACAGCGCGACACCGATGCCGACGCCGGTGAGCACGAAACGACTCGGCTGCATACCGCGCCGCCAGGCCAGCACGTACACGAGCGCGGCCGCGCCAAGTCCGCCGAGCACGGACACGACGGGCAGGGCACCCGGCGAGCACACGGCACCGGTCGCCAGCGCGAGCACCGTCGCGGCGGCGGCCCCGTGCCCGACCCCGATGACGTCCGGGCTGGCCAGCGGATTCCGCGTGACGGTCTGCACGAGAGCACCGGCCAGCCCGAGCGCGGCACCTACGAGGGCGCCGACCGCGATGCGGGGGACCCGGAGTTCATTGACGACGAGGTCGTGGGGGCCGGATCCGGTGCGCAGGGTGCGCCAGACGTCGGGGGGCGAGATGTACGTCTGGCCCGCGCAGGCGGAGGCCAGCATGACGACGGCGAGGAGCCCGAGGAGGACGAGGGCCACGGCGGCGGAACGGCGGTGGAGGAGGAGGGAGACGCGGGTGTGAGGGCGCAGGAGCGTGAGGCCGGGCGCCAACGCGCGGCCTGCCGCAGGCCTCCCCACCGCGGCCCGCACCACCCCGCCGCACCGCCGAGCACCCCTCAAGACACCGCACCTCTCCTCCGCACCAGCACCACCAACACCGGCACCCCCACCAACGCCGTCATCACCCCCGCCGGCACCTCCGCAGGAGCCCGCACCACCCGCCCCACCACATCCGCTCCCAGCAACAGCGCCGCCCCGAGCAGCGCGGACAGGGGCAGCACCGCCGCATACCCACCCCGCACCAGCCGCCGCGCGAGATGCGGTACCGCCAATCCCACAAAGGCGACAGGCCCCGCCGCAGCCACCGCGGCAGCGGTGAGCAGCGTCGCCCCCAACGCCGCGGCCACCCGCACCACCCGCACCCGATGCCCCAGCGCCCGAGCCGTCTCGTCCCCCAGCGCCAGCGCGTCCAGCCCTCGCGCGCAGGCCAGCACCAGCACCGCCCCGCCGACGAGGAACGGCAGCATCCGTACGACCGTCCCGGCGTCCCGTCCACTGAGCGCGCCCACCTGCCAGAACCGGAACTGGTCGAGCGTGGCGGAGCTCGAGGTCAGGACGACGGTCGTGGCCCCGGCCGTCATCGCCGACAGCGCGGTCCCCGCCAGCGCCAGCTTCACCGGCGACGCCCCGCCCCGCCCGCGCGCCGCGATGCCGTACACCAGGCACGCGGCGACGACGGCGCCGGCGAAGGCGTACCAGACGTATCCGCCGAAGCCGTTCGCCAGGCCCAGGGCGATGGCCAGTACGACCCCCGCCGCGGCCCCCTGGCTCAGCCCGAGGATGCCGGGATCGGCGAGCGGGTTGCGGGTGACGGCCTGCAGCGCCGCCCCGGCCATGCCGAGCGCGGCACCGGCCGCCAGCCCCACCTCGGTGCGCGGCAGCCGCAGCGACCGTACGACCAGCGCGTCCGGCGAACCGCCGCCGTGCAGCAGGGCATCGAGCACGGCGGACGGCGGCACGGCACGGGTGCCGACGGCGAGGCTGAGCACGGCCACGGCGGCCACCGCGAGGGCGGCCGCCGGAAAGGCCAGACGGGAACTCATCGTCGTCGTACGCGACTCACGACTCGTTGTCGCACCCGCCCCACGATGCACGCGGCTCACTTGCCGACGTGCTCGGCGAGCTGTCGTACGACCAGGCGCGCGGCCGTGGGACCGGCGTTGAGGTACCACGGGTCGTCGTCCACCTTCACGGCGTGCCCGGCCTCGACGGCCTTCATCGACTTCCACAGCGGCCCGGCCACCACGCTCCCGGCATCGGTCTTCGCCGGGTCCCCCTGCACGGAGTAGAAGATCCAGTCACCGTCGGCGGTGTCGACGCTCTCGGGACCGATGTCCTCCGAAATGGCGTTGAACTGCTGCGACTTGGGCCGCTTCAGCCCCATGTCCACGGCGATGGACCCGGTGAAGGACGAGACGCCGAACATCCGGGTACGGTCCGGCGTGAACCGCACCATGGAGACGGCGGGGGCCCCGTCGATGCCCCGCCCCTTCTCCTTTGCCTCGGCAACGATGTCACCGAGCAGCTCCTGCGCCTGCTGCCCCTTGCCGACGGCCTCGCCGACGAGCAGCAGGTCGCGCTTCCAGTTGATGCCGTTGCCGGCGGTGATCACGGTAGGCGCGATCTTCGACAGCTTCGGGTAGAGGTCGCCGAGCGAGTCGTTGGCGAGGATCAGGTCGGGCTTCGCTGCGGCCAGCGACTCCAGGTTGGGCGCCTGCCGGGTGCCCGCGTCGGTCATCTCGGCGAGCCGGGCCTTGTCCTTGGGGAAGGCGTCGGCAAGGTAGTCCGGTACGAGCCCGGCATTGTCGGCGCGGGTGGTGGCCGTGGGCACGATGCCGAGGGAGAGCAGGTCGTCGAGCTGCCCGGTGCTGAGGACGGCGATCTTCTCGGGCTCGGCCTTGAGGGTCGTGCTGCCCCGGAAGTGCTTGACGGTGCGCGGGAACGCGGCGTCCTCGTCGGTGTCGGCGCCCATGCCGTCGGTGAGGGCGCTGGGCGCGGCGGAGGGGCCTTGGCCTCCGGCGGAGCCGATCACCTGGCTGCGCGAGCCGTCCTCCTTCTCGGCGCCGCCGCCACCGCCGTCCGTCGAGGACGAGCAGCCGACGAGCAGCCCTCCGATGACGGCCGTGGCCAGGACGGCCTTCGTTCCGACGGCCCTCGTTCCGACGGCCTTCATTCCGACTGCGCGCACGACTGCTCCAACGACGATCACGATTACTAAGGCGAGCCTTACCTTATCCCGATCGATCAGTCCCGGTGCGATCTACCCCGCCGGTCCGGCGCCGAGCCGCAGGGCCGCGACGGCCGACTCCAGGTTTCTGCGGCTGGTGCGGGTGTCGGGGTGGCCGGCGCCCAGGGTGCGTTCCCGTATGGCCAGGGATTCGCGATGGAGTTCCACGGCCTGGCGGTAGTCCCGGAGCTCCAGCAGAACACCGGCCAGGCGGTCGCGGCTGCCGAGGGTGTCGGGATGCTCGGGCCCCAACAGGCGGCTGTCAGTGGTGAGTTGGATCTGGCACAGGGCGAGCCGCTCGGCGCTCAGACCGGCCTCTCTCAGCACCTCCCCCAGGTCTTCCACGGTGCGGCGGGCGTCGCGCATCGGCAGCGGAAGGTCCTGGCCACCCAGCAGGAGCGGGGCGTGGAGGGCGAGGACCCGGGCCATCGCCCACCCGGGTCTGCCGGTCGCCCGCACGTCGGCCACGGCTTGCGTGAGGGACTGCGCGACGGCCGAGTGCCAGCGAACGGGATCGGCCGACTCCTCGGCCAGGGCGATGATGCTGATCTGCCGGACCAGTGGATCCAGGGTGATCGTCCGGGCACCGTTGTGCGTGGCCAGGGCGTCCGGGACACCGAGGAGTCCGTACCGGTTCAGGCCCGCGAGCACGGCGTCCAGGGCGCCCTGGTCGACCGGTTGCCGAACGGCCGTCTGCAGCAGGTCCGTCGTGATGAGCGAGAGGGGTATGGGCGCCTCGCCGAAGAGGGCCAGCAGTCGCAGCAACGGGCGGGCCAGGGCGTACCCCTCGCTGCTCAGTTGGTCGAGTGAGACTTCCCAGGTGTGGCGGACCGTCTGGCGTGCCACTTCCGGGTCGGCCGCGTTGGGGTCGGCCGATCCCAGCAGCGAGCGCATGTCCTCCAGCAGGGCGCTGCGGTAGGCCATGAACGTCTGGAAGCGGCTGGTGGGCTTGGCGAGGTAGGTGCTGGTCGACCACAGGGCCAGGGGCAGACCACCGAGTCGGGCGGCCAGGGCCTCGGCCTCGCGCAGTGTCCCCGCCCTGGGTGCGGTGTCCAGCAGAACCTGCGCGGCCGCGTGCACGGTCAACGGCCCGAGGCGTACGACCTCGGCGCACGGTCCCCAGGTGTCCGTACTGGTGTCCCGGCTGGTGACGAGCAGGAGGCCGCCGCCCTCCGGGCGGATCCAGCCGCGATAGTCGCGCACCTTCTCCGTTCCCGGGCCGATCCTGGCGGTCTCGTCGGCGTCGTCGATGACCAACAGCCACTTGCGCGCCACGACGAGTTGCTGCCACACGACGTCGGGCAGGTTCTCGTGACCGGCGTTGGCCCGGTCCAGCGCGCTCACCGGCAGACCGCAGGCGAGCGCGACCTGGGTGAGGTGCTTCGCCAGGTCGGCCTGGTCGCGCCAGTGGACCCAGAAGACGGTGTAACCGGCCCTCCTCGCCTCGGCGCACAGGGTCGCCGCCACGGTCGTCTTGCCGATGCCGCCCACTCCGCTCAGCACCGCGAACCGGCCCGCCGGGGCCCGTAACAGCTCTGCGAGCTGCGTCAGTTCCGGCTCGCGTCCGCGCACCAGGGCCGGGACGACATGCGGCGCGCGCAGGGAGCTCAGCCCGGCGGTGGTCGCCGCCTCCACGTGGGTCAGGGGACCGGACGGCGCCGCCTCCCCGTCGAGATACCTGCTCAACAGCCCCAGGCCGACGGCCGAGAGCGCGAGCGAGGCGAAGATCGCCCAGACCACCCAGGGGTTGTCGCGCACCCAGCCGGGCACGGACTCGCTCGCGTAGTTGGTCACCGGCCCCAGCAGGACCGTGACCATCGCCAAGGCCCCGGCTGCCGCTGCCCCCAGCCTCGCCCGGCGTTTGTGTCGCACGCTCTCCCCCTGCCGGCATGCCGGTCCACTGCCAGCATGATGGCGGAGCGCAACGGTGGTTCGCAGCCGACCTTCGGCAACCGGCCTCCGGCAACAGCCGAGAACCGGAGAGGGACAGCCGCTCGGGCGGCTGCACACCCCTCATGTCGCCGCGCTGAGCGTCATCCCCGATACGGCGGGGCGGCCCCCCAGTTCCACCTCGGCACCGGCTGCTCCGCCGGCACCGCCGCGTCCGGCCCCGAGAAGTACACCGCCAGCCGCGTCCCCCACTCCACGTAGGCCAGGAACGCCGAACGGAACTCCGCGTCCGTCGGCAGACCCGCCTCGTCGGCCGCGTCCTGGATGAGGTTGACCCAGCGGCGGCGCTGGAGCTCGGTGATCCCCCGGCCCATGTGCTTGGCGACCATGTGGCCGTGGCCGCCCTGGGTCTCGGAGTAGGCGGGCGGGCCGCCGAAGACCTCGCCGAGCCAGAGCGCCACATGCTCCGCGTGGGCCGGGTCCAGGCCCGCGAACAGCGGGGCCAGGACGTCGTCCTTGAGGACCTTGTCGTAGAAGACCGACGTCAGGCGGGCGAAGGCCTCCGCGCCGCCCGCCCAGGCGTACAGCGTCGGCACCGACGCGCCCGTGCCGCGCACCGTCGTCGGCTTGTAGTGGCGCATCTCCTCGATGTGCGAGATGTACGGCCGGATGTCGGCGAGGAACTCGGGGAACAGCTCCGACTTGCGAAAGCCCTCCACGTGGTCCTCCGTCGAAGTCCAGGTGATGCGCAGGACGTAGTGCTCGAAGTCCTCCTCGCAGCGGGCGAGTTCGTAGTCGACGCAGTGCGGGGACGCGGCCAGCTGGGCCGCGGCGCGCGTGTAGGCGGCCAGGAACTCGGCCGATCTCTGCTCGGGAATGCGGTACCGGATGTATTCCACCGTGTGAGCCGTCATGACCTCAACGAAACACGAACCGCCCGCCGGAAGCTGCACTTCCGGCGAGCGGTTCGCTCATGGCTCACATATCCGCCGTTGGATCACTTGGCGACTGGATCACTTGCCGTAATACGCGTTGTAGATCGAGATCGTCGACTTGTTGCCCTTCTTGTCGGCGACCTTGGCATGGAAGGAGATGGCCTTCCCCTTCGCCGGGTTCTTCACAGTGATCTTGCCGTCCTTGACCTCGAGCTTCTTCCAGGTCTGCCCGTAGTCGTACGACACGTACACGTGCAGCGACTTGAGGTTGCTGCCCGCGGCCGCACCCACGACGCTGACCGGGAACGTCACCTTCTTGTCGGCCTCGACCCGGCTGTCCAGGCCGGTCTTGGCGTTGAAGCGGACCGTGGAGGCAGGGAGCTTGACCTGCTCGGCGGCCGAGTCGCCACCGGACGTCGGCGGCTTCTTGGAGCGGAAGGTCCAGCTCGCGTCGATCCGCGTGGAGGCGGCCGCGACCTTGACGCTCCGCTTGACCGAGGTCGTCAGCTTGTACTCGGCGTCCCCGGCCGGGACCTTGAACGGCTCGCCGAACAGCGGGTCCTCGTTGGTGCCGATCTTGGTGCCGTTGCGGTACAGGTTCGTGGTCACCGCGGTGAAGTCCGACGAGCCGGCGTGCTTGTTGGCGTCGGCGAACAGCGGCAGGGAGCCGTAGATGTCGTTGCCGTCACGGAACAGCCCGAAGTCCTTGTTGATGTGCGGGCCGAAGACCGCCGTGTTGAAGGTCTTCGTGTAGCTCTGGCCCGCTTTGAAGGTCTGCGGGTCGCCCAGCGTGTAGTACGCGTCGACGATCGGGAAGCCGTCCGCGTCCTTGCCGGCGTACTGCTCGAGGTCGAACGTCCACTGGATCTTGTCGGACGTCGACAGGTACACCGTCCGCGAGCCCGGCAGCTTCTGCTCGACCGGCGTGCCGATCGCGATGTCCGCCGGGAGGAGGCCCACAGGCAGCAGTCCGCCGGTCTTGCCGGGGGCCGCGGCACCGAGGTTGTTCTTCACCTTGGCGAGCTCGCCCGCCTTGAAGTGGCGGACCTTGTTGCCCTGGATCTTCTTGACCTTGGCGGTGGTGGCGACGTCGTACTCGGTGTCGGCGCCCTTGGTCCACTGGCCGTTCCAGGTCTGGCTCAGGCCGCTCGCGATCTCCGGGCCCAGGTGCGCCATGCGCACGTCGGCGAAGGAGCCGAGGCCGACGGCGATACCGATGCCCGCCGGCTCGTAGAAGTAACCGGCGCTGGCGACCACCGGCTTGGCCTGTGCGTCCGGCACGGTGATGTCGGCCGACCTGGTCGTGCGCCCGTCGATCGTCACGGCAGTGTTCTTGGTGACGTTCAGCTTCGGCTGGACCACCCAGTCGAGGCCGCCCTCCAGGTTCACCCAGTCCTTGGCGATCCAGGCGTCCAGCAGATACGTGCCCTTGGGCAGCCGCATCTTGGTCGTGCCGGACGCGGCGACCGGCACCTGGTAGACCCGGTCCGTCGCCAGACCCGAGTAGCCGAGCAGGACGGTGTTGTACTCGGGGGCCGGCTTGCCGTCCTTGTCGATGTGCTTGACGGTGACGTCGTACGACTCCACCTCACGCTGCACCGCGGCGGCCGTACGGACGCTCTGCCCGCCGCCCGTCGCCGTCACATACGCGGAGTAGGCGCCGTCGACCGTGCCGCCCAGCTTGGTGTTGACGGTCAGGTCGACGGAGGCCTTGCCGCCCGCCGGGACCGTCACCTTCGTCGCGCCGAGCTTGAAGAAGCCCGCAGGAGCCGCCTGCCCCTTGGGGTTGGTGGCGGTCGCGGACAGCGTGAGCGTGACGTCCTTCGTACCGAGGTTGCGGTACGTCAGGCCCTCGGTGACCGGCTTGTCGTCGGTGTGCGGCCACTGCTGCACACCGAAGCTCACCGACACCGGGTCGGCGATCACGGTCTGCTTGATGGCCTTGTCGACCTGGATGCGGCCCGAACCCTGCTCGAACGGCGTGTACTTGCCGCCCTTGGTGGAGGCGGTCAGCGCGCCCTTCAGCTCGGCGTACGTCCAGTCCGGGTGCTGCTGCTTGAGGATCGCCGCGGCGCCCGCGACATGCGGGGTCGCCATGGACGTACCGGAAATGGTCAGGTAGCCGGCCGGCTTCTCGCCGACCTCCTGCTCGATGAGGCTGCCCTTGGCGGACGCGGCCGTGATGTCCACGCCGGGCGCGGTGACGTCCGGCTTGATGGCGCCGTCGCCGAGCCGCGGGCCGGTGCTGGAGAACCCGGCGAGCTTGTCCTTGTCGTCGACGGCGCCGACGGTGAGGGCCGCGTCCGCGCTGCCCGGCGAACCGACCGACTCCGGGCCGGAGTTGCCCGCCGCGATCGCGAAGAGGATGCCCTTCTCGGCGGACAGTTTGTTGACCGCCGCCTCCAGCGGGTCGACCTCCGGGGTGTCCGTGCCGCCGAGGCTGAGGTTGACGACCTGGGCGCCCTGCTCGGCGGCCCACTCCATGCCGGCGAGGATGCCGGAGTCGTCGCCGAAGCCCTGGTCGTCGAGGACCTTGCCGTTGAGGATGTCGGCGCCTGGTGCGACGCCCTTGAACTTGCCACCCGACTTGGCGCCGGTGCCCGCCGCGATGGACGCGACGTGCGTGCCGTGGCCGACCTTGTCCTCCGCGGTGGCGGACGGCGAGAAGTTCTTGGCCGCGATCACCTGGTCCTTGAGGTCCGGGTGGGTCGCGTCGACACCGGTGTCCAGTACGGCGATCTTGACGCCCTTGCCGTCGTAGCCGGCCCCCCACGCCTTGGGGGCGCCGATCTGCGCGACGGACTTGTCGAGGCTGGCCTTGCGGACGCCGTCGAGCCAGACGTGCGCGATGCCGGAGGCGGCCTTGTCGCCATTGGTGAGCGCGTCCCACAGTTCGGGCGTGTCCTGGTGCGGAGTCTGCACCGCGTCCGCGTTGAGGGACTTCAGGGTCCGGCGGAGCTTGCCCGCGTCCCGGACGTCCGCCTTGGCGCCGGCCGCGGCGCCCTGGTAGCCGACGATGACCTTCAGGCCCTTGGCCTGGGAGGTACGCGTCGCGGACTTGCCCAGCTCGGTGACGTCGAACAGCCGCTGGTCGAGCTTGCCGGCGGCGACCAACCGGGCCGCGTCGGCCGGGGTGACGAGCGTGTGCCCGTCGGCCTTGCGTATCTGTACGGGTATGTGCTCGCGCCCCTTCGCCCGCTCCAGGCCGACCACGCGGCCCTTGGAGTCGACGGAGACCCGGTCACCCGTGATCAGGGTGATGCGGTGGGGGGACGTGAACGAGGCAGCGGCGCCGGACGGGCGCTGCTCCGGTTCGGCCGACGCCGGGCTGGTCATGCCCGCGGCGAGGGCGACGGCGGCCGCCGTGGCGACAGAGGCCGCGCATATTCTTTTGACTTTTCTGCGCAAGTTTCCCCCTTGCAGAAGGTCCGGGCGAATTCCCGTTCGCCCGGCCGGGGGAGGTCACACACGCACGCTTCGCCCCCCGGAATACGCAGTATGCCGAGGGACGATCACGCACCTCAATACGTGAGAGGAAGGTAAGAAGCAGACCTGGCGACTGTTACGCGCCGGTGCGAACTCCGTTACACAGTCGTCTTGTTACGCCCCCGCGTTCTCCTTGACACTGATCCGTCCCTTGCGAATGGTTGCCACCCGCGGGGCCTTTTTCGCGATCGCCGAGTCGTGGGTGACCATGATGAAGGTCAACCCGAGTTCCTTCCACATGCGTTCGAGTACGTCCATGATCTCGTCGCGCATCGACTCGTCGAGGTTGCCGGTGGGTTCGTCGGCCAGCAGCACCTTCGGCTCCTTGACCAGCGCGCGGGCGATGGCGACGCGCTGCTGCTGGCCGCCGGACATCTCGCTCGGCAGATGCCCGAGCCGCTCGCCGAGCCCGACCGACTTCAGCGCCTCGGCGGCCCGTTCGCGCCGCTCCTTCGTCTTGATGCCGAGGGGGACGAGGGCGGTCTCGACGTTCTCCTGTGCGGTGAGGGTGGGGATGAGGTTGAAGGACTGGAACACGAACCCGATGTTCTCGCTGCGGACCTTTGTCAGCCGGGTCTCGGAGAGCTTGGCCAAGTCGGTCCCGTCGAGGACGACTTCACCTGCGGTGGGCCGGTCCAGCCCACCGAGCATCTGCAGGAGAGTGGACTTGCCGCCGCCGGTGGGGCCCTGGATGACGAGCCGGTCGCCGTCGGCGATGGTGAGATCGACTCCGTCGAGGGCGTCTACGGATTCCTTGCCTCGGGTGTAGCGCTTGGTGACGCTCTTGAGTTCGTACATGGTGGGTGACTCCTGGGTGGGGTGGGGTTGGGCCTGGATGCGGTTGGGCCTGGATGGGTTGAGTGGGGGTTGGGTGGGGTTCGGGGGCGGTGCGGATCGTTTGGCCGCGGGTCTGTGGGGGCTGGTCGCGCAGTTCCCCGCGCCCCTTAGGTGGGTGCAGTCCCGCCGGCTGCACTGGGCCGCCGCTCGACGACTCACCGCAGGCCGGCCGCCGCAGCCCGCGCAGCCACCGACCGCCATAGCCTGCGCAGCCGACGACCATCGCGGCCCGCTTAGCCGCCAACCGCCGCACCCTGCGCAACTGCCGAGCGCCATAGCCTGCGTAGCCACCGACCGCCGCAGTCTGCGTAGCCACGGACCACCGCAACCCGCACAGCCACCAACCACCGCAGCCCGCGCAGCCACCGACCACCGCAACCTGCACGGCCACCGACCACCGCAGCCTGCGTAGCCGCCGACCACCGCAGCCCGCACACCCACCGACCACCGCAGCCTGCCTAGCTGCGGGCAGTCGTGCCGCTGGGGCGGCACGGGTGGGCGCGGCGGCACCCCGCGGCGCCGGGTTGCGCGGCCCACCCCCGCCCAGCCGCAGCCCACGTCAGCTACTCGACGCGGCGCAGTGCGTCCGCCGGGCGGAGCCGAGACGCCCGCCAGCCGCCGAAGGCGCCCGCGATCAGGCCACCCGTCACCGCCAGCCCGACCGCAAGGGCAACCGTCGTCAGGCTGACCGGCGCGGTCAGCGCGACGTCGAGCGTCGTGGACGCCGTCTGCCGCCCAGGACCACCCCCGAAGCCACCGCCTCCCGGGCCGCCTCCCATGCCGCCACCACCGCCGCCCAACTGGGCCTGCAGCGTCGGGCTGATCGCCGTCACGACGTACGCCCCCGCGAGCCCGACCGCGATACCCAGCGCACCGCCGAGCAGCCCGTTGACGAACGCCTCGCCGACCACCTGCCGGGTCACCCGGCCCGACTTCCACCCCAGCGCCTTCAGCGTGCCGAACTCCCGCACCCGGCGCGACACCGCCGAGGAGGTCAGCAGCCCGGCCACCAGGAACGCCGCCACCAGCACGGCGATGGACAGCCATTTGCCGACGCTGGTGGCGAGAGACGAAGCCGTCGACAGGGAGCCGGACACCGTGTCCGCGAGGTCCGCGGAGGTCGTCACCGTCGTACCGGAGATGTTCTTCTGGATGGTCGACTTGACGGAGTCGATCTGCTGGGAGTCGGTCGCCTTGACGTAGATCGTGGTGACCTTGTCCTTCGCGTCGGCGAGCGTCTGCGCCTGCTTCAGCGGGATGTAGAGGTTGGCGGCCGCGTCCCCGCTGTCGGGCGTGGCGATGCCGATCACCTTGAACTTGGTGCCCTTGACGGTGACCGTGGAGCCGACCTTGAGCTTCTTCTCCTTGGCGTACGACGTGTCGGCGACGACGACCTCGGCGTTCGTCTCCGTCGTCTTGAACGTACGGCCGCTGGTGATCTTCGACGAGGTCAGCGGGCCGAGCGCCGGCTTGGTGACGTCGGCGCCGTAGACGGAGTAGTTGTTGACGTCGAAGTCGGCGCCGCCACCGCGCACTTCGCCCTGCGGCTGCCCGGTGCCCCCACCGCCCTGCTGCCCGGGACCGCCGCCCTGCTGGCCCCCGCTGTTCTGGTCCTGCTGGAACTCACCCCGCGTGAACTCCCCGCTGACCTTGATGACCTGCAGGCTCAGCCCGCCGACGGCGTCCGAAACACCGTTCTGCGAGCCGACCTTGGCCACGGTCGAGCTCGCCAGCGTCTGGAAACCCTGGACCATCACACGGTCGCTGGACTGCTCCTCGTCGGAGCCGTCCGCCTGCGCGTCGAACTGGAAGCGCGGCCGCTCGGAGCTGTTCGCGGTCGGCTCGGCGGCCTTGGTGACGGTCATGTCCGTGCCCAGGCCGTACAGGGACTGCAGGACCTTGTCCTGGGCCTTGCTCATGCCGGAGGACACGGAGTTGACCACGATGACCAGCGCGATGCCCAGCGCGAGTCCGGAGGCGACGACGAGGGCCGCCTTTCTGCGGCGGCGCAGCTCGCGCCTCAGGTAGGTGAAGAACATGCGCCGCAAGATAGGTACGGCGCGTGATGACTGGATAAGGCCGAAATAAGAGAAGGATGAGAAGGCTGAGACCGCCCCCGGAAACACCGATGCCGCCCCTGAGGGCGGCATCGGCCAGCTGTGCGGGAGCTGTACGGCGGCTATGGGCGGCTATACGGCGGCCGGTACGGCTGCTGCTACGCGTGGAGGAACCCGCAGGGCCGTCAGACGGCCGAACCGGCCTTCCACTGTGCCCAGTCCATGTTCCAGCCGTTGAGGCCGTTGTCCGGCGAGACCGTCTTGTCGCCGGTGTTCTGGACGATCACGACGTCACCGACGATCGAGTTGGTGTAGAACCAGTAGCCCGCCGTGCCCTTGTCGTTGGCACCCTTGGTGTCGGACAGGCCCACGCAGCCGTGGCTGGTGTTCACGCTGCCGAAGATGGACTTGGCGCCCCAGTAGTTGCCGTGCACGAAGGTGCCGGAGTTGGTGAGGCGGATGGCGTGCGGCACGTCCTTGATGTCGTACTCGCCCTTGCCGTCGTCGTCGGTGAAGCCCACGGTCGCGCCGTTCATGCGCGTCTCCTTGAACATCTCCGACATCACCATGATGCCCTCGTACGTCTTGTTCTCGGGCGAGCCGGCGGAGATCGGGATGGTCTTGATGGTCTTGCCGTCCTGCGTGACCTTCATCTGCTTGGTCTTCGCGTCGACGTAGGTGACCTGGTTGCGGCCGATCTTGAAGGTGACCGTCTTCTGCTGGACGCCGTAGACACCGTCGGCGCCCTGGACCCCGTCCAGGGCCATCTTCAGGGTGACGGTGGAGCCCTCCTGCCAGTACTCGTCGGGCCGGCAGTCCATGCGGGTGTCGTTGAACCAGTGGCAGACGACTTCCTGGCCGCTGGTGGTGGAGACGGTGATGCCCTTCTGGACGTCCGCCTTGTTGGTGATCGACTTGTCGAAGTTGATCGACACGGGCATACCGACGCCGACGGTGGAGCCGTCCTCCGGCGTGAAGTAGCCGAGGAAGCTGTTGTTCGGGGAGACCGTGGTGAAGGAGGCGTTCTCGTGGGCCTCCAGGCCCTTGGAGTCCTTCGCCGTCACCGAGATCTTGTAGGTCGTGGAGCGCTCCAGCTGGGCGTTGGGCTTCCAGCTGGTCTTGTCGGCGGATATCGCGCCCTCGACCGCGGCGCCCTCGGCGGTCGTCATCGTCACCTCGGTGAGCGTGCCCTTGCTCACGGTGACGGCGGCGGAGTTGTTGATGGAGGCGTTGTCGGTGCCGTCCTCGGGCGTGATCTTGATCTGGGCTTCGGAGGTCTTCTTGGCGGCCGCCTCGTCGACCTTGGCCTGCGAGGTGTCGCCGTCGCCGCTTCCGGAGGCGTCGTCGTCACCGCCGGAGCAGGCAGAGAGCACCAGGACACCGCCGAGCAGTGCGGACGCGACCGCCAGGCCCTTGCGCCGCTTACTGTTCGTCATCACACGCTTCTCCATAGTTGCCGAATCCCCAAAAACCCCGAGAGTCCCCGTCAAGAACCTTCAACGCTACGACCGGTTCGTCCCGTTCCACATTCCTTGCATGTGTGGGGCACACCACGTCCGCCGGGGCGCGTGATGCAGGTGTCGGTCAGTGCGTCCCATGAGACGACGAAACCCCGGACGGCGGTTGCCGCCCGGGGTCACGATTTCCCCAAGCCGCGTCAGCCGACCCTCTTGGCCCCTTCGGCATCTTCGTCGTCGAAGTCCTCGTCGACATCATCGTCGTCGAGATCCCACTCCGGCGAATCCGGGTCGTAGCCGATGCGCTCGCTGGACCAGGAGGCTTGCGCGAGCTCGACCCCCGGTACCTCGCTGACCAGGTCGAACGGGTCGACGAGATAAGCGAGGGCTTCCGCCGTGTCTTCCGTCACAGCGCTTTCTGCGTGGGCCCGTTCGTCGGCCGGCATGGTCTCGTCGGCGGCGATCCGCCGCAGCGCAGCCTTGGTCAGGGCGTCCTCGTCCTCCACTTCGAGGACGAGTTCCACGCGAAGCCGTACAAAACGTGATGTTTCTGGTGTACTCATGCCCGGAGCGTACGGCTCATTTCCCCCGTGACTTTCCCGTGACCCGCGACTTTCACTAACATCGCCCCACACGGCCAATTCGCCAGCGCCACAAGGGGATCGATATTCCGTGTCCGCCGCTCACCGATCGTCGTCCACCGCACGCCGATCGCTGCTGACCGCCACCGCCGCGGGGGCCCTGCTGGGCGCCCTGTGGTTCGTGCCCTCCGCCAACGCGACGGGGGACGAGCCGGCGAGAACGGACCCCTCCGTGACCCGGACGACGCAGGTCACCCAGCAGGCACGGGCCGCGTCCGAGAGCACGGACGACACCGCCGAGGACAGCACCCGGCTCGCCGACACCGGAAGCTTCGACACCACGCCGTACATCGTCGGCGGGACCGTCTTCCTGGCGCTGGGCGCGGGCTTCGTCGCCTACTCGGTGCGCCGCGAGCGTCTCGGATTTTGAATTCGCTTGACTCTCCCTTCACATGGGCTTCATAGTCCGCCCATGAAGAGATCATCGGGCGTGCGTGTAGCCGCCACGGTTGCCGTGAGTGCGCTGACGCTCGCCCTTGTCACGGGTTGCGGGGGTGACTCCGGCGGTTCGGACGCGAAGGCGCTGAGCTCCGCGGAGTTGAAGAAGGCGATCATCGCCCAGAGCGATGTCGACGGATACAAGGTGAACACCTCCGGCAAGCAGCTGCCGAAGTCCAAGGACGAGATCAAGAGCAGCGAGGAGAAGTGCGTCCCGCTGGCCTACGCCATGGGCGGCCTGGCGCCGGGTGACTCGGCCTCGAACGCGGCCGTCATGGCCACGCAGGACAAGAAGCAGCCCACCGACACCGCCTCCAAGTCCCTGGAGGACCTGACCGAGGGCGAGTTCGAGGACTCGTTCGCGGACGCGCTGAGCCTCGACATGACCGTCGTGGGACTGTCCTCGTACGACGGTGACGGCGCCGAGGAGACCTTCAAGTCCGTGTCGGACGCGGTGAAGAGCTGCTCCGGGGGCTTCACCCTCACCATGCAGGGCACGGACCAGAAGGTCACCAAGATCACCTCGGAGAAGGCGTCCGGGGCCGGTGACGAGTCGGTGGCGTTCACCGCGGTGAGCGACATGGAGGACGGCGACGTGGCCACCACGCACGTCGAGGCGGTCCGGCACGGCAGCACCATCGCCACGTACTACACGATGAACCTCGGTCTGATGATGACGGACAAGGCGTACGACGTCCCGGCCGCCCTCATCGACGCGCAGGCCGCGAAGCTGAAGTAACCCGCCCTTGCCGCAGGGGCCCTGTCGCAGGTACGACAGGGCCCCCTTCCATTACGGGTATTACTGGAATTACTGGAGCGGCCCGGTGACCTTCTCCACCGCCACGACCAGCTCCCCACCCCGCACGAACGCGTCGGCGGCGGCCAGGTCGGGCGCCAGGAACCGGTCCGGCCCCGGACCCTGGACGCCGGCGGCCCGTACGGCGTCGATGACCGCCTGCGAGGCCGGCGCCGGCGCGAGTCCCTCCCGCAGCTCGATGGCACGGGTGGCGGCGTACAGCTCAACCGCCAGAACACGCGTGAGGTTGTCGACGGCCGTACGCAGCTTGCGGGCGGCGGACCAGCCCATGGAGACGTGGTCCTCCTGCATGGCGGAGGAGGGAATGGAGTCGGCGGACGCGGGCACGGCCAGCCGCTTCAACTCGCTCACCAGGGCGGCCTGCGTGTACTGGGCGATCATCAGCCCCGAGTCGACACCCGCGTCGTCGGCCAGGAACGGCGGCAGCCCATGGCTGCGGTTCTTGTCCAGCAGCCGGTCGGTACGGCGCTCCGCGATGGAGGCGAGGTCGGCGACGGCGATGGCGAGGAAGTCGAGCACGTAAGCGACGGGCGCCCCGTGGAAGTTGCCGTTGGACTCGACGCGCCCGTCGGGCAGCACGACGGGATTGTCGACCGCCGACGCCAGCTCCCGCTCGGCGACGAGCCGCGCATGCGCCATGGTGTCCCGCCCGGCACCGGCGACCTGCGGAGCACACCGCACCGAGTACGCGTCCTGCACGCGGGGCGCGTCGTCCTGGTGATGCCCGGTCAGCCCCGAACCCTTCAGCACGGCCAGCATGTTGGCCGCGGAGGCGCCCTGACCGGGATGCGGCCGAATGGCATGCAGCTCGGGTGCGAGCACCTTGTCGGTCCCGAGGAGCCCTTCAAGGCTCAGCGCGGCGGTGACGTCGGCGGACTTGTAAAGGGTGTCGAGGTCGGCGAGGGCCATGATCAGCATCCCGAGCATGCCGTCGGTGCCGTTGAGGAGGGCGAGCCCCTCCTTCTCCCGCAGCTCGACGGGTGCGATGCCGTGGGCGGCGAGCAGTTCTCCAGCAGGCCGCACGCTCCCGTCCGGACCTTCCGCCTCCCCTTCCCCCATAAGGGCGAGGGCGCAGTGCGAAAGGGGAGCGAGATCACCGGAGCAGCCGAGGGAACCGTATTCGTGGACGACGGGCGTGATCCCGGCGTTGAGAACGTCGGCCATGGTCTGGGCGACCTCCGGCCGCACACCGGTATGCCCCGAGCAGACGGTCTTGAGCCGCAGGAACATCAGCGCCCGTACGACCTCCCGCTCCACCCGCGGCCCCATCCCGGCGGCGTGCGAGCGCACGATGTTGCGCTGCAGCTGGGCCCGCAGCTCCTGGCTGATGTGCCGGGTCGCCAGGGCGCCGAAGCCGGTGGAGACGCCGTAGACCGGCTCGGGCTTGGCCGCCAACGCCTCCACGATCTCGCGCGCCGCGCCAAGCGCCGCGAGCGCCTCGTCCGACAACTCGACACGCGCCCCACCGCGCGCCACGGCAAGGACGTCGGACGCGGTGACCCCGGACGTCCCCACCACCACAGTGTGCATATCCATATTCAGGAGCGTACGCATTGAAGACGAAGATGTCACTAGTGGGCGGGCGGTACGCCCCTTACAGGGTCGGCGGCACCATCCAGCCCGTCCGGCACCTTTCAGCTCCGGTCCAGGCAATCTCAGCCCGTCCGGCGTTTGAGGACGAGGCCCGTTCAGGGCCGAAGCGGGGGTCTGGGGGCCGCAGGCCCCCAGGAGGCGGGGTCGAAGGGGCGGCAGCCCCTTCAGGATGGGACGGGTAGGGGCGGCGGGGGCGAGGAAACCCGTCAGGCCCGCCGCAGCGCCCGGCCACCGTCACGGCACACGGCCACGGAACCGCCGCCGCTCCACGGCCCCCTCCCCCGCCGGCTCCGCGTCAGCGAGCCGCACCACAGGATCGTCCGGCCCCTCCCGCCCCGCGACCACAGGCTTGCCGGCCCGAACCGCCTTCGCCTGGTACTGAGCCGCATCAGCAAGCCGAAACAGCCGCCGCGCAGAGCGAACCGGCCCGACGGCATCCTCGGTCGACGCCACCCCACACGCGACCCCCTCCCCCAACTCCAACTCAGCAGCCCGACGGCACAATTCATCGGCAGCCTTCACGACATCGCCGACGGGCGACCCGACGACAAGCAGACAGAACTCGTCACCGCCGAGCCGGGCGGCGAGAGCCCCGGGCAACATGGCGCCGCACAGCGACAGCACCGACCCGAACCGCTCCAGAAGCCGGTCCCCCACGGCATGCCCCAGCGTGTCGTTCACACGCTTGAGCCCATTGAGATCACAGACGACGAGGCTCACGACAACCCCGTGGCCGCGATGCCGCTCAATGGCCTCCTCCAACCGCACATCGACGGCACGCCGATTGGCCAGCCCCGTGAGCGCGTCGGTGAAGGCGAGCCGCCGAGCCTCCTCCAGCCGCTCGCACTGCGCCATCCCGGCGGCCACGACGGAGGCCAGCACGGTCGCGAAGTCGGCGTCCCCACGGTCGAAGACAGGCGCACCGGCGGCACGGGCGACATACAGCTCCCCCCAGGCACGCCCGTTCAGCACGATCGGCGCCACGACACAGCACCCTCGCCCACGCCGGCGCAGGGCGGCCACCCGCTGATGGCAGTACCCGGGATGACCGGTGGACGGTCCGTCGGCCGTCTCCACCCAGGCGTTGGGCTCACCACCGGCGGCCCACCGCTCGTGCAGGAACTCGGTGATCTCCGGGAACTGATGCACGGGATAGGCCTCGTCGCCCGGAAACTCCTCCTCCCCCCGAGCCCGGTCCCCCACGTTCACGAGCACCCGCAACCGCCCGAGCTCCCGCTCCCACACCGACAGCGCCGCAAAGCTCCCGTCCAGCGCCCGGCACGCCCCGAGCGCCGCCGCCCGCCAGGACTCACGCGGAGTGTGCGCCGCCGCCATCCCCTGCGCCAACGCCACTACGGCCGCGAGCCGTCTGTCCTCACCCATCACTCCAGGCTAGGTAGCTTTGCCCAGATTTGGGACGTTGGCGTGGCGAACGGGGCCCTCACCGCCGATTTCCACCTCACCCCGCCCCACCAGCGATCTCCCCTCCCCCTCAGCAATCCAGCGATCCCCCCTCCCCACCCACAAAGGGCACCCCGTCACTCCCCCGGCCACTCAGGCCGCCGCTTCTCGTTGAACGCCGCCACCCCCTCCGCCCGGTCTCCCGAGAACGCCGTCGCCCGCCAAGCCGCGTCCTCGACCTCCAGCCCGGCCCGCAGATCCAGCCCGTGCCCCATCCGCAGCGCCCGCTTGGCCGCCCGCAGCCCCACCGGCGAGTTCACGGCGATCCGGCCCCCCAGCGCCAGGGCCTCCTCCCGATCCCGCCCCTCCTCCACCAGCACGTCCACGAGCCCCAGCTCCCGGGCCTCACCGGCCTCGACCCGCCGCGCCGTGAAGATCAGCTCCGCCGCCCGAGCGGCCCCCACCCGCCGGGGCAGCAACTGGGTGCCGCCACCCCCCGGAATCACCCCGACCGACACCTCGGGCAGCCCCACCACAGCCGTACGGTCGGCCACGATCACATCGCAGGACAGCGCCAGCTCGAAGCCACCGCCCAGCGCGAAGCCGTGCACCGCCGCGATCGTCGGCACCGGCAACTCCAGCACCCCCGTGTACGCCCCCCGCGCCACGGGCCGCTGCCGCACCAGATCCGCGTCACTGAAGGAATTCCGCTCCTTCAGATCCGCCCCGACACAGAACGCCCGCTCATGCGTCGAGGTCAGCACCACCACCCGTACGTCACGGTCCGCACCCAACGCCGCGCACGCCCCCGCGATCGAACGGGCCATCTCCGTCGACACGGCGTTCATGGCCTTGGGCCGGTCGAGGACGAGCTCCGCGACATGCCCGACACCCCCGTCACCCCCGTCACCGTGTCGCCGCACCAGCACGAACTCCCCGTACCGCTCCTCACTCATGACACCCTCCGGTTAACGCGGGTTAACAGCATTCGCCCCGATCATCGCAGCCGGACCCCGCCGGGGAAAGGCCCGACGACCGGTTCCCAAGCCGAGTCCCGACACCCCGTTCGAGTGACATCCCGCCCAACTCCCGTCCCACCGCCCACGACTACGCATAACGTGCGCGACACCACGGCGCATTGGGGGCGCGAGTGCGTTGGGAGGGGTCGTGATGGGCGTGACGGCGGAGACATCAGCGGAAACCGGGGCGAGCGGTGAGGCGGAACAGACCATCCCCCGTCTCTTCGGCCCCCGTGGCCGCCACCGCCGCCCCCGCCCCCGCAAGGTCCTCCTCGCGGCCGGAGGCCTGGCCCTGGCCGCGGGCGCACTGAGTCTCGTACGCCTGACCCCCGACTCGGACGTCACCGGCCTCAGCGCAACGGAGACGGAACCCACCCCGGACTCCGGCACAGACACGGACACGGCGACGGACACGGGTCGTTCGGCGAACGCCGCCGCCACCGTCCCGACCCCCGGCCCGAAGGCAAGCCCGTCGGCGACCTCCGTCATGGGCGCCCTGGACACGACACCGACGACCACCACGATCGTCGTACCCACGACGAACACGACCGCGACACCACGCCCCGGCACGACGGCCGACGGCCAGGCACCGGCGCCAACCCCCACGCACCGCCCACCAGCGGGGACCAGCCAGGCACCCCAACCGGCGCCGACTCCGCCCCCCAGCCGACCCACGACGAATCCCCCGACCCCACAGCCGGATCACCCCGAGGACAACACCGTCTGCGTCCCAGTCATCGGCCTGTGCGTGGACCCCTTGACCACCGACGACTGAAACGCCCCGCAACGGCGCTCACTCGCCCGCGCCGGAGGCCCTCCGCGTCAAGAGCCACGGCTCGACCACACCAAGCCCCCGCACCGGCCGCTGCCACATCGGCTGCAGCGCAAACCGGTACACCGGCGGCTCCTCCCCCTCCTTCTCCGCCGCGGCCGCGGCCTCCGCGGCCTCCGCCTCCGACGCAGGGGCTTCACCCGTTCGGATGAGATCCTCCGCAAAGGCGCTGTCGACGAGAACGGCGTCACGCGGAGCTATCGACGTGAGCCGGGAGGCGAGGTTCACGGTCGTACCGAAGACATCGCCCATCCGGGTGGTCACCGTGCCGAAGGCGATGCCGACGCGCAACTCGGGCATCGTCTCGTCGTGGGCCATCGTCTCGATGAGCCGCAGGGCGATCTCCGCCGCGACGCCCGCGTCGTCGGCCGCGTACAGGACCTCGTCGCCGAGGGTCTTGATCAGTCGCCCCCCGCGCGCGGCCACCAGGTCGGCCGCGGTGGTCTCGAAGGCCTCGACGAGTTCGCCGAGTTCCTCCTCCTCCATCCGGCGGGTCAGGCGCGTGAAGCCGACCAGGTCCGCGAAGCCCACGGCCAGGCGCCGGTCGACCATCTCCTCGTCGTCGGCGGCCTGGATGACCCGGCCGGCCGAGGCGGCGAGCTGGCGGCGCCAGACGTAGACGAGGAACTCCTCCAGCTCGGGCAGGAGCAGCTCGATGATCGGGTACGTCACCTCGGTGCGCGTCATCCCCGGCTCCGGCGGCTCGGTCAGCCCCTCCAGGAACGAGTCGATCTGCCACTCGGCGAGCCGCGCCGTGGTCTGCCCGGTGGACCTGGCCACCTGTACGGCCATGGCCTCGCTGAGCAGCCCCGCCTCGACGAGACCGGCGAGGCGCCTGAGCGCCAGTACGTCGGCCTCGGTCAGCGCCTTGGCCTGCCCGATGTCGGCGAACCCCATGGCCCGCCAGAACCGGGACGCCAGCTCCATGGAGACTCCGGCGCTACGGGCCGCCTGAAACGGGGTGTAGCGCCGCTCGGCGCCGAGGATGAGGCCTTCGAGGCGCAGGGCGAGCGGATCCTCGCCGGGGTCGGCGGCGTGGGGGTCCACCCGGCCGTCCGCGCCCGTGCCGGAGCCCGTGTCGTCGACGGTCACGCCTGCTGCCCTTCCGATCTGCCGCGGTCAGTAATCGACCGGCCTTCACTTTACGGCAGGTGTGGGCCACCTCACTCCCGAGAGGAGCACAGCCCCACCCGCACCTACGCCGGCCTCAGATGCACGATGTCCCCCGCCCCTACGGGCTCCTGCACCCCTTCCGCCGTAGCCAGCACCAGCCGTCCGTCCCCGTCGATGGCGACCGCCTCCCCCGTGATCGACCGATCCCCCGGCAACTCGGCCCGCACGACCCTCCCCAGCGTCGCGCACCCCGCCGCGTACGTCTCCTGCAGCCCGCTCACCACCGGGTCCCCCGCCGCGGCCCGCCAGCGCCCGTACCACTCCTCCAGCGACCGCAGCATGCCCCGCAGCAGCGGATCCCGGTCCGTGCTCACGGCTCCGGCGAGTGCCAGCGAGCCCGCCTGGGGGACCGGCAGCTCGTCCTCACGCAGCGTGACATTGATGCCGACGCCGACGACGACCCCTTCGTTCCCGGCCCGCTCCGCCAGGATCCCGCCGGCCTTGCGTTCCTCGCCGCCCACGGTCACCAGCAGGTCGTTCGGCCACTTGAGTGCCGTGTCGACGCCCGCGGCCCGCGACAGCCCCGTCGCCACGGCGACTCCGGTGAGCAGCGGCAGCCACCCCCAGCGGGCGGCCGGCACCTCGGCCGGGTTCAGCAGCACGGAGAAGAACAGCCCCGAGCGGGGCGGTGCCGTCCACTGCCGGTCGAGGCGGCCCTTGCCGGCCGTCTGCTCCTCGGCGACCAGGACGGCGCCCTCGCCCGCCTTGCCCTCGGTCGCCAGGTCCACCAGGTCGGTGTTGGTGGAGCCGGTGCGCTGCACCACTTCCACGTCCCGCCAGAACCCGCCCTCCCGCACGAGCCCGCGTCGCAGCGCGGCCGCGTTGAGCGGCGGACGTTCCAGGTCGGACCAGCGGCTGTCGTCTGATGCATCTTGCGGCGTCATGCAAGCCACCCTAGGTGTGGCAAACGCCGCACTGCTGATTCGTAGGCACCCCACTACTCTACGGATGAGTAACCGTCCCCCCTTTTGAGCAGGCAGGGAGCGCAATCCCGATGTCCGAGCCGGAAGAGCGTCACGAGATCCAAGGGATCGACATCCACACCACCGCGGGCAAGCTCGCGGATCTCCAGCGCCGTATCGAGGAAGCGACGCATGCCGGCTCCGCACGCGCCGTCGAAAAGCAGCACGCCAAGGGCAAGTTGACGGCCCGTGAGCGCATCGACCTGCTCCTCGACGAGGACTCCTTCGTCGAACTCGACGAGTTCGCCCGGCACCGCTCCACCAACTTCGGTCTGGAGAAGAACCGCCCGTACGGCGACGGCGTCGTCACCGGGTACGGCACCGTCGACGGCCGCCCCGTCGCCGTGTTCTCCCAGGACTTCACCGTCTTCGGCGGTGCGCTGGGCGAGGTCTACGGCCAGAAGATCGTCAAGGTCATGGACTTCGCGCTGAAGACCGGCTGTCCGGTCATCGGCATCAACGACTCCGGCGGCGCCCGCATCCAGGAGGGCGTCGCCTCGCTGGGCGCGTACGGCGAGATCTTCCGCCGCAACACGCACGCGTCCGGTGTCATCCCGCAGATCAGCCTGGTCGTCGGCCCGTGTGCGGGCGGTGCGGTCTACTCGCCCGCCATCACCGACTTCACGATCATGGTCGACCAGACCTCGCACATGTTCATCACCGGCCCGGACGTCATCAAGACGGTCACCGGCGAGGACGTCGGCTTCGAGGAGCTGGGCGGCGCCCGCACCCACAACTCCGCCTCCGGCGTGGCCCACCACATGGCCGGCGACGAGAAGGACGCCATCGAGTACGTCAAGCAGCTGCTGTCGTACCTGCCGTCCAACAACCTCTCCGAGCCCCCGGCCTTCCCGGAGGAGGCGGACCTCGCCGTCACCGACGAGGACCGCGAGCTGGATCGCATCGTGCCGGACAGCGCGAACCAGCCGTACGACATGCACACGGTGATCGAACACATCCTGGACGACGCCGAGTTCTTCGAGACGCAGCCGCTGTTCGCGCCGAACATCCTCACCGGCTTCGGCCGGGTGGAGGGTCGCCCGGTCGGCATCGTCGCCAACCAGCCGATGCAGTTCGCCGGCTGCCTCGACATCCAGGCCAGCGAGAAGGCGGCCCGCTTCGTGCGGACCTGCGACGCCTTCAACGTCCCGGTCATCACGTTCGTGGACGTCCCCGGCTTCCTCCCGGGCGTCGACCAGGAGCACGACGGCATCATCCGCCGCGGCGCCAAGCTGATCTACGCCTACGCGGAAGCCACCGTCCCGCTCATCACGGTCATCACCCGCAAGGCCTTCGGCGGCGCCTACGACGTCATGGGCTCCAAGCACCTCGGCGCCGACATCAACCTCGCCTGGCCCACCGCCCAGATCGCCGTCATGGGCGCCCAGGGCGCGGTCAACATCCTGCACCGGCGCACCATCGCCGAGGCGGAGGCCAACGGGGAGGATCTGGAGGCGGTGCGCGCCCGGCTGATCCAGGAGTACGAGGACACCCTCCTCAACCCCTACATCGCGGCCGAGCGCGGCTACATCGACTCCGTGATCATGCCGTCCGAGACCCGCCGCCATGTCGTACGCGGCCTGCGTCAGCTGCGTACCAAGCGGGAATCCCTGCCTCCGAAGAAGCACGGCAACATCCCCCTCTAGGCCTGCTGGGAGCCGCTATGAACATCAAGGTCCTACGGGGCAACCCGACACCGGAGGAGCTGGCCGCCGCACTGGCGGTGGTCCGCGCCCGCGCCGCGGCGGCATCGGCCACGCCGTCCGGCGCGCCCGCCCCGCGCGACTCCTGGTCCGACCCGTCCCGCATCGCGGCACGCCGGCTGCCGCAGCCGGGGCCGTCGACGTGGGCGCGTACCTACTGGCCCGGCTAGAGGATCGTCGACACGACTTCGGCCATCACCGCGTACCCGGCGTCATTGGGGTGCAGGTGATCGCCGAAGTCGTACGACGGGTGCAGGCGGTCGGGGTCCGCGGGGTCGGCCAGCAGCCGGTTGAGGTCCACCACCGCGCCGTACCCCCCGTCGCACTCCCCGTCGTGCTCCCCCGAGCGACGGATCCACTCGTTCAGCTCGTGACTCACCTTGGCCGCGTGCTCACCCCAGTGGTCCGAGCCCCCGAACGGCAGCAGAGTCGCACCGATCACCCTCAGCCCCGCCGCCCTGCCCTGCCGTATCAACTCCCGGTGCCCGGCGATGAGTTCCTCCGCCTCCACCACCGGCGCCGGCTGGTACGTCGGCTGCTCGTCCGTCTCGCTGAAGCCGATGTCGTTGAGGCCGAGGAGCACGACGAGCGTGTCCACGCCGGGCTGGTCGAGGACGTCCCGGCGCAACCGGCGGACGCCCTTCTCGCCGTACCACGCGGAGTCGTTGAGCAGCAGATTCCCGCCGATGCCCGCGTTGAGAACGGGCCGCCCCGTGCGCGCGGCAAGGGCATCGGACCAGCGGCGGTCCGCCCCCGGCGTGGAACCGAACCCGTCCGTGATCGAGTCCCCGAAGAGCGCCACGGCGTCCGTGCGGCCGGCGTCGACCTCCACACCCGCCAGGAAGTACCAGGACTCGCTCACCGCGTCGAAGCCCTCGCCGCCGGTGTCGGCCGACAGGTCGCCCTCGCCCCGATAGCTGGTCGTGAAGGCCTGGGCGTGGAAGGTCGCGGGGCCGGTGGTGGTGTCGAAGTACAGGGTGACGGTCACCGACTCCCCGGCGGCGACGGCGAGTCGGACCTCGTCGCTGACGATCTCCCCACGCGCCGGCAGCTCGGCCTCACCGCCGCCCCCGAAGGTGAGCCGCGTGAGCGACTCCGGCTCCACGGCGGCTCCGACGGCCGTACGCCCCACGCTCGCGCCCGCGACCCGCACGGGCGAGGTGCCGTAGGCGTGCGAGAGCCGCACCCGCACCCGCCCACCACCCGCGGACAGCCGTACGACCTGCCGCAGTGACTGGCGCCAGAAGCCCTCGCGGGACCAGTTGGGAGTGAAGCCCTCGCTGGGCAGCTGAGGTGACGCGGTCCAGGAAGCCGTGAACATGGCAGCACATCCTCCAAACAGAACTGAAGACCCTTTAGCTAATGGAACCGTAGCACCGTTTATGGAAAAGTTGAGTATGCGTACTCAGGCGCCGCCCCGGATTCCCGATCGACGATGGAAGGCATGCTGTGGTCCGACCCCGAGAACGAGCCGCCCAAGGAACTGCGCGACACGCAGGAGATGTTGCGGCGGCTGGGCGTTCTCATGGCGCTGGCCATGGTGCTCACGATGATCGTGCTCGGGCTGAGGTGAGCCCGGCCGGGCGCGCCGATACGCTGACCGCATGACTGATCAGCCGCGCCGCCGACTCGTCCTCGCCTCCCAGTCCCCCGCCCGGCTCAACCTGCTCCGCCAGGCCGGGCTGGACCCCGAGGTCATCGTGAGCGGCGTCGACGAGGACGCCGTCACCGCGCCCACCCCCGCCGAGCTGGCGCTGGCCCTGGCCGAGGCGAAGGCCTCCGTCGTGGCGGCGAAGCCGGAGGTCAAGGGCGCGATCGTGATCGGCTGCGACTCGGTCCTCGACCTGGACGGCGAGGCCCTGGGCAAGCCTGCCGACGCCGAGGAGGCCACCGCCCGCTGGAAGTCGATGCGCGGCCGGGCGGGCACACTGCAGACCGGCCACTGCGTCTACGACACCGTCACCGGCCGGTACACCTCGGCCACCGCCTCCACGGTCATCCGCTTCGGCGAGCCGACCGACGAGGAGATCGCCGCGTACGTCGCCTCCGGCGAACCCCTCTACGTGGCCGGGGCGTTCACCCTGGACGGCCGCTCGGCCCCGTTCATCGACGGCATCGACGGCGACCACGGCAATGTGATCGGCATCAGCCTGCCGCTGGTACGGCGGCTGCTGAGCCAACTGGGCATCGGCATCACGGAGTTGTGGGCGCCGGCGGAGGGGTGACCGGGGAACCGCCGGCCGGGGAACCGCCCACCGGGGAGCCGTCGCCGCCCTTGCCCCCGTCGGGAGCGGCGCCGGCGGGCTCCTCGGAGGCGGGCGTGCCCTGGGCGTCGTACGTCATCAACAGCAGCACTATCAGGCCGAGTACGACGACCATGAACAGGAACGCCGTCCAGCCCACCAGCCCCCAGGCGAACGCGCCCAGCAGCCCGTGCACCACGGCCGCGCTGATCAGCAGGATGCGCCCGAAGCCGGCCGGGGCGCGGTCGCGCACGGCCACGAGCAGGGCGACCAGCCCGCACAGCGCGAAGTAGGCGCCGAAGACCAGGCCGCCGATCTTCGAGGACATCGACATCACGTCCGGGTCCAGGCCCGCGAGGGACATGTCCTGCCGGTCGACGACAACGCCGAGGAACCACTGCACCGCCGCGACGCCGAGCCCCTCGACGAAGAGCACGACCGCCACCACCCACGCCACCGGCCTGCGTACCACCGGTCCCCACCCACTTCCGAGCTCCGCGCTGTTACCCCAAGTACGTACGAGACATCGCGAACGCTACTAACGGGTAAACCCCGGGACAAGGGTTCGGGCGACAGCAAAGAATCATTGGGCCATTCGTAGGGATTCCACAAAGAAACCGAGTGGCCCGCAGCACGTGATGACAGAGACCTTGACCACAGCGGAGGGCTAGGGTTTCCGGGAAGAGACCTGCGTGCCGAGGCGCGACATGGGATTTCGCAGGTCGAGCGAGCCTGGAATCACGCTCCGTGTGGGCAAGCTCACCACTGGGGACGGGTCGATGTGGCGTGTCGGCAGTCCCTAAACTCGGCTTGTTTCAAGGAGGGAGCCTCAATCGTGCGCAAGGTGCTCATCGCCAACCGTGGCGAAATCGCTGTCCGCGTGGCCCGGGCCTGTCGGGACGCCGGGATCGCGAGCGTGGCCGTCTATGCCGACCCGGACCGGGACGCTCTGCATGTCCGCGCCGCGGATGAGGCGTTCGCCCTGGGCGGTGACACTCCGGCCACCAGCTACCTGGACATCGACAAGGTGCTGAACGCCGCGCGTGAATCCGGGGCGGACGCGATCCACCCCGGCTACGGCTTCCTCTCCGAGAACGCCGACTTCGCCCAGGCGGTCCTGGACGCGGGCCTGATCTGGATCGGCCCGCCGCCGCAGGCCATCCGCGACCTCGGTGACAAGGTCGCCGCCCGGCACATCGCCCAGCGGGCCGGCGCCCCGCTGGTGGCCGGCACCCCCGACCCCGTCTCCGGGGCCGAGGAAGTCGTCGCCTTCGCCGAGGAGCACGGCCTGCCGATCGCCATCAAGGCCGCGTTCGGCGGCGGCGGGCGCGGCCTGAAGGTCGCCCGCACGCTCGAAGAGGTGCCGGAGCTGTACGAGTCGGCGGTGCGTGAGGCGGTGGCCGCGTTCGGGCGCGGTGAGTGCTTCGTCGAGCGCTACCTCGACAAGCCCCGGCACGTGGAGACCCAGTGCCTGGCCGACTCCCACGGCAACGTCGTGGTCGTCTCCACCCGCGACTGCTCGCTGCAGCGCCGCCACCAGAAGCTGGTCGAGGAGGCCCCCGCGCCGTTCCTGTCGGAGGCGCAGGTCGCCGAGCTGTACTCCTCCTCCAAGGCCATCCTGAAGGAGGCCGGCTACGTCGGCGCCGGCACGGTGGAGTTCCTCGTCGGCCTCGACGGCACGATCTCCTTCCTGGAGGTCAACACCCGCCTGCAGGTCGAGCACCCGGTCACCGAAGAGGTCGCCGGCATCGACCTGGTGCGCGAGATGTTCCGCATCGCCGACGGCGAAGCCCTCGGCTACGACGACCCGCCCCTGCGCGGCCACTCCCTGGAGTTCCGCATCAACGGCGAGGACCCCGGCCGCAACTTCCTGCCCGCCCCCGGCACGGTCACCACGTTCACCGCGCCGTCGGGTCCGGGCGTCCGCCTGGACGCGGGGGTGGAGTCCGGTAGCGTGATCGGCCCGGCGTGGGACTCCCTGCTGGCCAAGCTGATCGTCACCGGCGCCACCCGCGAGCAGGCGTTGCAGCGCGCGGCCCGTGCGCTGGCCGAGTTCCAGGTGGAGGGCATGGCCACGGCGATCCCGTTCCACCGCGCGGTGGTCACCGACCCGGCGTTCGCGCCGGAACTGACCGGCTCCAGCGAGCCGTTCACGGTCCACACCCGCTGGATCGAGACCGAGTTCGTCAACGACATCAAGCCCTTCGCCGCGCCCGCCGACACCGAGGCGGACGAGGAAGCCGGTCGTGAGACGGTCGTGGTCGAGGTCGGCGGCAAGCGCCTGGAGGTCTCCCTGCCGGCCTCCCTGGGCATGACCCTGGCCCGCACCGGCCTCGCCGCCGGCGCCAAGCCCAAGCGGCGCGCGGCCAAGAAGTCCGGCCCCGCGGCCTCCGGCGACACCCTCGCCTCCCCGATGCAGGGCACCATCGTCAAGGTGGCCGTGGAAGAGGGCCAGGAGGTCAAGGAAGGCGACCTGATCGTCGTCCTCGAGGCGATGAAGATGGAACAGCCGCTGAACGCGCACAAGTCCGGCACCGTCAAGGGCCTGTCCGCCGAAGTCGGCGCCTCCCTCACCTCCGGCGCCCCCATCTGCGAGATCAAGGACTGAGTCGTACGACGCCCCGAGGCGCCCGGTGGACTGAGCGATCAGTCCACCGGGCGCCTCTTTCTTGGGGTCCGGCGGCCGATGGCATGCTGAACCCACGGAACAAGTGAAGGAAGGGCAGGTGAACCCCATGGCCCGGCCGCCGGCAGGCATGCGCGCCGATGCCCGCCGCAACTACGAGCGTCTGGTCACCGAGGCCCGCTCCGCCTTCGCCGAACGCGGCACGGACGCGTCCTTGGAGGACGTGGCCCGCCGCGCGGGCGTCGGAATCGGCACGCTGTACCGCCACTTCCCCAACCGCGACGCCCTGCTGAGCGCGGTCT
Source organism: Streptomyces sp. T12 (assembly GCF_028736035.1). Lineage (NCBI taxonomy): Bacteria > Bacillati > Actinomycetota > Actinomycetes > Kitasatosporales > Streptomycetaceae > Streptomyces > Streptomyces sp. T12. The sequence continues at coordinate 6,744,824 of NZ_CP117866.1, read as the reverse complement.
TCGAGGACGCGGTCGGCGACCTCCTGACCCGCTCCCGAGAACTCCTCGACGCCCCGGAGCCGTGCGCGGCCCTGGTGACCTGGCTGCGCGAGATGGTCACACACGCGGGCGAGTACCGCGGCCTGGCCAGATCCCTGATGTCCGTCTCGGACGACAACACCTCGGCCCTGGCCCGTTGCAGCGGCCCGATCAGGGAGGCGGGCGGCGCGCTGCTGGCGCGCGCACAGGAGGCCGGGTCGGTCCGCCAGGATGTGGCGATCGGCGACCTCCTCCAACTGACGCACGCCATCGCGCTGGCGGCGGAGGAGACACCTGGCGACCCGGACCTGGCGGACAGGTTGCTGCACTTGACACTGCGGGGGCTGAAGCCCATCTAGGGGCGCGGGGCTGTGTCAATTGCGGCTCCGCCGCGTGGGCGCAACCAGCCACGAACCGCCCGCGCCCGCGCAATAACGCAAACCCCTACGGCGAACAGGCGAATCTAACGCCGCCGCAGATCCGCAACCCGGGCCCGCTCCCGCTCGGCCCCTTGCTCCCCGAGCACCGCCGCAGCGGACCGCAACCCGGGCGCCGGCGCCTGTCCCCGCCTCGGCCCCGGCAGAGCACGACGCCGCGCCGGGACCTCGTCACCCCCCGGGTTCCCGGTCGCCCCGGCCACGGCGATCTGCACCCCCTGGTCGGCCAGGGCCTGCAACTCGGTGTGGGCACGGTCGTCGTGCGCCGGCGGATCATCGGTGACGAGCCGGGTGATGACCTCCGTGGGCACCGTCTGGAACATCGTGTCCGTACCGAGCTTCGTATGGTCGGCAAGGACGACGACCTCCGCGGCCGCCTGCACCAGCGCCCGGTCGACGGACGCCGAGAGCATGTTGGACGTGGACAGCCCGCGCTCGGCGGTGAGCCCGCTCCCGGAGATGAAGGCCCGCGACACCCGCAGCCCTTGCAGGGACTGCTCGGCGCCGCTGCCCACCAGCGCGTAGTTCGAGCCGCGGAGCGTACCGCCGGTCATCACGACCTCGACCCGGTTGGCATGGGCCAACGCCTGCGCCACCAGGAGGGAGTTGGTGACGACGGTCAGTCCGGGGACGCGAGCGAGCCGGCGGGCCAGCTCCTGCGTGGTGGTCCCCGCCCCGACGACGATCGCCTCGCCCTCTTCCACGAAGTTCGCGGCGAGGTCGGCGATGGCCGTCTTCTCGGCGGTCGCGAGATGTGACTTCTGCGGAAAGCCGGACTCCCGCGTGAACCCGCCCGGCAATACCGCACCGCCATGCCGGCGGTCGAGGAGTCCTTCTGCCTCCAGTGCGCGCACGTCCCGCCGTACGGTCACTTCGGAGGTCTGGACGACGCGGGCGAGCTCACGGAGCGACACGGCTCCGTTCGCTCGCACCATTTCGAGGATCAATTGGCGACGTTCTGCAGCGAACACGAAACTGACAGTAACCCCAACGACCGTCTGGTTTCAGCAGTTTGCGCCGAATAACAGAAGTTGTTCGTACGTGAGGGCGAGAAGTGGTATAGGGCCTAGTCCCGCCGCCTATGCCGTACGCATGCTCGACAACTCCCCGTGACCAGCGAGGAGTTGATTCCGGCCGTCAGATCTCGTCGCCGGCCTTCCGCGTGTGCAGCTGCCGTGCGACCTCGGCGATCGACCCCGAAAGGGAGGGGTACACGGTGAAGGCGTTCGCGATCTGTTCGACCGTCAGATTGTTGTCGACCGCGATCGAGATGGGGTGGATCAGTTCCGAGGCGCGCGGGGCCACGACCACACCGCCGACCACGATGCCCGTACCCGGACGGCAGAAGATCTTGACGAAGCCGTCCCGGATGCCCTGCATCTTGGCGCGCGGGTTGCGCAGCAGCGGCAGCTTGACGGCCCGGGCGTCGATCTTGCCCGCGTCGACGTCCGCCTGGGTGTAGCCGACGGTGGCGATCTCGGGGTCGGTGAAGACGTTGGAGGACACGGTCTTGAGGTTCAGCGGGGCCACCGCGTCGCCGAGGAAGTGGTACATGGCGATACGTCCCTGCATCGCCGCCACCGAGGCGAGGGCGAAGACACCGGTGACGTCACCGGCGGCGTACACGCCCGGCGCGGTCGTCCTGGACACCTTGTCGGTCCAGATGTGCCCGGACTCGCGCAGCTTGACCCCGGCCTCCTCCAGGCCCATGCCCGCGGAGTTCGGGATGGCGCCGACGGCCATGAGGCAGTGGCTGCCGCTGATGACGCGGCCGTCGGCGAGGGTGACCTCCACCCGGTCGCCGACGCGTTTGGCGGCGGCGGCACGCGAGCGCGCCATGACGTTCATGCCGCGCCGCCGGAAGACGTCCTCCAGGACGGCCGCGGCGTCCGGGTCCTCACCCGGCAGCACGCGATCCCGCGACGAGACGAGAGTGACCCGCGACCCGAGCGCCTGGTAGGCGCCGGCGAACTCGGCACCGGTGACACCCGAGCCGACCACGATGAGTTCCTCGGGCAGCTCGGTGAGGTCGTAGACCTGGGTCCAGTTGAGGATGCGCTCGCCGTCGGGCTGGGCGTCGGGCAGCTCGCGGGGATGCCCACCGGTGGCGATCAGCACCGCGTCGGCGGCGAGCGTCTCCTCGGTCCCGTCCGCGGCCCGCACCACGACCTTGCGCGACCCGTCGAGGGCCTGCATGCCCTCCAGCCGGCCGCGGCCGCGCAGGACCCGGGCGCCGGCGCGGGTGACGGAGGCGGTGATGTCGTGGGACTGGGCGAGCGCGAGCCGCTTCACACGCCGGTTGACCTTGCCCAGGTCGACGCCCACCACCCGTGCGGGCGTGTCGATGTGCGGCGTGTCGTCGGCGACGATGATCCCCAGTTCCTCGTAGGAGGAATCGAAGGTGGTCATCACCTCGGCCGTGGCGATAAGAGTCTTCGACGGCACGCAGTCGGTGAGCACCGACGCCCCGCCCAGACCGTCGCAGTCGACGACGGTCACCTCCGCGCCGAGCTGGGCGGCCACCAGGGCCGCCTCGTATCCGCCGGGTCCGCCACCGATGATCACGATCCGAGTCACGTACTCCATTGTCCCGCACGCCACACCGTGCCACTGCCCGGGGGCCCGCCCGAGACACCACTGTTACGGGAGGGGAGGACGATTCGCCTGCCGTACCCTCTCTGCATGTCGCTCTACGCCGCGTACGCCGGCAATCTCGACGCGCGGCTGATGACCCGCCGCGCCCCGCACTCGCCGCTGCGCGCCACCGGCTGGCTGAACGGGTGGCGACTGACGTTCGGGGGCGAGCAGTTGGGCTGGGACGGCGCGCTGGCGACGCTCGTCGAGGAGCCGAAGGAGCAGGTCTTCGTCGCGCTGTACGACATCGCCCCGATGGACGAGGAGTCCCTGGACCGCTGGGAGGGCGTCGGCCTGGGCATCTACCGGCGGCTGCGGGTGCGGGTGGACACGCTGGAGGGCGAGGAGCCGGCCTGGGTGTACGTGCTGAACGCCTACGAGGGCGGCCTGCCGTCCGCCCGCTATCTGGGCGAGCTCGCGGACGCGGCGGAGTCGGCGGGCGCACCGCACGACTACGTGATGGAGCTGCGGAAGCGCCCCTGCTGAGCATCCCCGGCCTCACCACCCCCTCGCGCCCCACCGATCGCACCTCTTCGTTGGAAACGACAAGACAACGATCGCCATCCCGTGAGCTCTGTCATCTACGCGCGTAGGCCCAAACCGGCTACCCTCAGTCGCGTGAACGCATCTCTTCTTCCGGACGACATCCAGGGCGACCCCCACGCCGCCGCCGACGCCGCCGCCGCGCGCCTGCGCGAACTCACCGGCGCCGAGACCCACGACGTCGCCCTCGTGATGGGCTCCGGCTGGGCACCGGCCGTGGATGCCCTCGGCGCACCCGATGCCGAGTTCCAGGTCACCGAGCTGCCCGGTTTCCCGCCGCCGGCGGTGGAAGGGCACGGCGGCAAGATCCGCTCGTACAAGATCGGCAACAAGCGCGCGCTGGTCTTCCTGGGCCGCACCCACTACTACGAGGGCCGTGGCGTGGCGGCCGTGGCCCATGGCGTCCGCACCGCGGTCGCGGCCGGCTGCAAGACGATCGTCCTCACCAACGGCTGCGGGGGCCTGCGCGAGGGCATGCGCCCCGGCCAGCCGGTCCTGATCAGCGACCACATCAACCTCACGGCGACGTCCCCGATCGTCGGCGCGAACTTCGTCGACCTGACGGACCTGTACTCGCCGCGCCTGCGCGCCCTGTGCAAGGAGATCGACCCCACGCTGGAGGAGGGCGTCTACGCCCAGTTCCCCGGCCCGCACTACGAGACTCCGGCCGAGATCCGCATGGCCCGCGTCATCGGCGCGGACCTGGTGGGCATGTCGACGGTCCTCGAAGCCATCGCGGCGCGCGAGGCCGGTGCCGAGGTCCTGGGCATCTCCCTGGTGACGAACCTCGCGGCGGGTATGACGGGCGAGCCCCTCAACCACGAGGAGGTCCTGCAGGCGGGCCGCGACTCGGCGACGCAGATGGGCTCGCTGCTGGCGCAGGTGCTCGGGCGGCTGTAAGCCGTTTCCCCGCCCCCGCCGCCCCTACCCGTCCCGTCCCTGGGGGCTGCCGCCCCCAGACCCCCGCTTCGGCCCTGAACGGGCCTCGTCCTCAAACTCCCCCAGAGGGGGCACCCCCAGACGGGCTGAAAAACCAGCCCCTCCGGCGTTTGAGGAGCGGGGGTCCAGGGGGCAGAGCCCCCTGGCGGGGTCGAAGGGGCAGCGCCCCTGGGGATGGGACGGGTAGGGGCGGCGGGGGCGAAGAAAGCCCGCCCCCCGCCCCGCACCGAACGACACGAACGAGAGGTTGACCGACGTGCACGACGATCTCATCGCCCGGGCCCAGGCCTGGCTCGCCGAGGACCCGGACCCGGAGACCCGCGAAGAGCTCGCCAAGCTCATCGACGCCGCGGACATCGAAGAGCTCGCCGCACGCTTCAGCGGCACCCTCCAGTTCGGCACCGCGGGCCTGCGCGGGGAACTCGGCGCCGGGCCCATGCGGATGAACCGCACCGTCGTCATCCGCGCCGCCGCCGGCCTCGCGGCGTACCTCAAGAAGCAGGGTCCCCCCCACGGGGAAAGGGGTGAGGGCCTCGTCGTCATCGGCTACGACGCCCGCCACAAGTCGGAGGACTTCGCCCGCGACACGGCCGCCGTCATGACCGGCGCCGGTCTCCGCGCAGCCGTACTCCCCCGCCCCCTGCCCACCCCGGTCCTCGCGTACGCCATAAGGCACCTCGGCGCGGTCGCCGGCGTGGAGGTCACCGCCAGCCACAACCCGCCCCGCGACAACGGCTACAAGGTCTACCTCGGCGACGGCTCCCAGATCGTCCCGCCCGCGGACATCGACATCGCGGAAGAGATCGCCGCCGTCCCGTCCCTGACCGTCGTCCCCCGCCCCACCGAAGGCTGGGAAACCCTCGACGACAGCGTCCTGGACGCCTACCTCGCCCGCACGGACGCGGTCCTGTCCGCCGGCTCCCCGCGCACCGCCCGCACCGTCTACACGGCGATGCACGGCGTCGGCAAGGACGTCCTCCTCGCCGCCTTCGCCCGCGCCGGCTTCCCCGCCCCCGCCCTGGTCGCCGAGCAGGCCGACCCGGACCCGGACTTCCCCACCGTCGCCTTCCCCAACCCGGAAGAGCCCGGTGCGATGGACCTGGCCTTCGCCAAGGCCCGCGAGACCGACCCCGACCTCGTCATCGCCAACGACCCCGACGCCGACCGCTGTGCCGCGGCCGTCAAGGACGGCGAGGACTGGCGGATGCTGCGCGGCGACGAGGTGGGGGCGCTGCTCGCCGCGCACCTGGTGAGCCGCGGAGCACAGGGCACCTTCGCCGAGTCGATCGTCTCCTCCTCCCTCCTCGGCCGTATCGCCGAGAAGGCGGGACTGCCGTACGAGGAGACCCTCACCGGCTTCAAGTGGATCGCCCGCGTCGACGGCCTGCGCTACGGCTACGAGGAGGCCCTCGGCTACTGCGTCGACCCCGAGGGCGTACGCGACAAGGACGGCATCACCGCCGCCCTGCTGATCACCGAGCTGGCGTCCGTCCTCAAGGCCGAGGGCCGCACGCTCCTCGACCTCCTCGACGACCTCGCCGTGGAGCACGGCCTGCACGCCACCGACCAGCTCTCGGTCCGCGTTGAGGACCTGTCGGTCATCGCGAACGCCATGCGCCGGCTGCGCGAGCAGCCGCCGACCGAGCTCGCCGGCCTGGCCATCACCCGCGCCGAGGACCTCACCCAGGGCACGGACACGCTCCCGCCCACCGACGGCCTGCGCTACACCCTCGAGGGCGCCCGCGTCATCGTCCGCCCCAGCGGCACGGAGCCCAAGCTGAAGTGCTACCTGGAGGTCGTCGTCCCGGTCCCGGCCCACGCCGACCTCCCGGCCGCCCGCGCCAAGGCGACCGACCTGCTCGAGACGATCAAGCGGGACCTGTCGGCGGCGGCCGGCATCTGAGCCGTACGCGACTCTCCAGCTCGTTCCCGAAAGGGTGCCCCCATCCGGAGGCACCCTTTCGGGCGATTTCCCCCCGGTGATTGACCCGCGCTCCACGCCCCGCCCCGCCCCCCGGGCAACGGTGGACGGGAAAGCACGACCGAACCGCCTGGAGCCGCGCCGTGTCCACGACCGCATCCCGGCCGACCCACCGAGCGAACCCCACCCCCGGGAACCCCAACCACCCCGGCTCCCGCCCCCCACCACCCCCACGAGCCCGCCCCGCTGCACTGCACGCCCTGCGCCACGCGGCCCCCGCCCTCCTCGCGTACCTCGCCGTACGCGGCACGGGCCTGCTGCTCCTGACGGTCTGGGCACACCGCCAGCGGCACGGCGTCTGGCCGATCCTGGCGACGCAGTGGGACGCCGACTGGTATCTCGGCATCGCCGACCACGGCTACGCGCACGCACTCGGCACCGCGTACAGCGCCAACAACCTCGCCTTCTTCCCGCTCTACCCGGTCCTGGTCAAGGCGGTCGCGGTGGTCACCCCGGGCACCCGCGCCAGCACCGGCCTCGCGATCGCCGTCCTCGCCTCCCTCGTCGCCGCGTGGGGCGTCTTCGCCGTCGGCGACCGGCTGCACGGCCGCCGGGTCGGCATCCTCCTCACGGTCCTGTGGGCCGCGCTCCCGGTCGGCCTGGTGCAGTGGATGGGCTACACCGAGTCCCTGTTCACGGCGCTCGCGGCCTGGTCGTTGTACGCCGTGCTCACCGGCCGCCTCCTCACCGCGGCCTGGCTCGCCGCGCTCGCGGGGCTGACCCGCCCGACCGGCATCGCGGTCGCGGCAGCGGTCACCGTGACGGCCCTGCTCGCGCTGCGCCGCCGCTTCCGCGTCCGCACCCTCGCGGCCGCCGCGATCGCGCCGCTCGGCTGGTGCGGCTACGTCGGCTGGGTGGGCCTGCGGGTGGGCCGCTGGGACGGCTACTTCGCCGTACAGCGGCTGTGGCGCAACGAGCTGGACGGTGGCCGCGAGACCCTTCGCCTGATGCGGCGGCTGCTGGTGTACGAATCCAACCCCGGGCTGTTCCTGGTGATGGTGACGCTCACGCTGATCGCGTCGGTGGTGCTGTTCGGGCTGGCGGTGTGGGACCGGCAGCCGGTGCCGCTGCTGGTCTTCACGGCCGTACTGCTGGCGATCGTCCTGGGCAGCGGCGGCGTCTACTTCCCCCGCGCCCGCTTCCTCCTCCCCGCCTTCCCGCTCCTGCTCCCCGTCGCCCTGCACCTGTCCCACGCGTCCCGCCGCTACCGCACCCTGGCCCTCGCGGCGGCGGTCACCGGCTCGGCGTACTGCGGTGCGTACATGGCACTGGTGTATCCGGGGGCGCCCTGAGGCAGCGGCATCGAGGCCACCGGGTCACGGCGACGACCAGCACGGTCCGGGGCGGATTGGCCATCGGCCGACCCTGGCGTCGGGGCGGGAGCGCTGATGACGCAGGTAGCCGTGAACGGAGCGGCTGAGCAGGCTGCCTACCGGCTCAGGCCCTCAGGACGTACACGGACCCGCGGGTGCCTCAGGACATCACCAGCAAAATCACCAGCAACACAGCCCCCGCAACCGCCGGCCCGGCCACCTCGTAGGCCCACCGCACGGTCACCTCACCCTGCGCGGACTCCGCCGTCTCCCGGTGCTCCAGCAGTTCGCGCAGGTCGTCCATGACCTTGTCGGTCTCGGCCCGCATCGGCCCGTGTGCGTCGACATCTCCGCGCGGCGCCCCGAACCCGAGCCCCGTCCCCCCGCCCGCGCGGGCACCCCGCTCACCGCGCGCGGCAGCGCTTCGCTCCCCGGCCGCCCGGGCCGACCGGCGCGCCGCCTTCTTGCGGGCCCGCAGCGAGACCGGGATCGCCCAGAGCTGGAACTTGGTGCCGGACTTGGCGACGACCTCGTTCGAGTAACCGGACCGCAGTGAGGCGACCTGTCCCCAGGGGAGCACGATCACGCGGAGCGGGTTGCGGATGCGCAGCCGGTCCTCGTTGGCGTAGACGGCGGGCCGCAGCGTGAAGGCGGACACCAGCGGCACGATCAGGATCAGCGCCGCGAGCGCCAGCCACTGGGTGCGCCCCTCGCCCCGCACCAGCGCGTCGACGCCCAGCCAGAGCACGAGGGCCAGCAGCGCGACGCCGCCGACGATGCCCATGGGTGAGCGGAAGACCCGGTCCTTCGACGCGGGGTCCGGGGTGGGGGGCTGATGCTCCGGGGTCGTCATGGGCCCGATTCTGCCCGACGCCCCGGACAGCGCTCATCCGCACCACCCACCACACAAGATGAGCACCCGGGCCTGTACAGCCGCTACGCGCGTAGATATGCTCGTCTGGTGACCATGCCCACCAATGCACCCTCCCCCACCGCCGAAAGCGTGGGAGGCACCCCCAGCGCTCATGCCCTCACGGACGTCGCCGCGTCCGACAGCACGCTGCGCCGCTTCCTCCACGGGCTGCCCGGCGTCGACGCGGTCGGCCTGGAGGGGCGTGCCGCGTCCCTCGGCACCCGTTCCATCAAGACGACCGCGAAGGCGTACGCCATCGACCTCGCCATCTCGATGGTCGACCTGACGACGCTGGAAGGCGCGGACACCCCGGGCAAGGTCCGGGCGCTCGGCGCCAAGGCGGTCCACCCCGACCCCACCGACCGTACGACTCCGGCGACCGCGGCCGTCTGCGTCTACCCGGACATGGTGGCCACCGCCAAGGAGGCCGTCGCCGGCTCGACCGTGAAGGTCGCCTCGGTCGCCACCGCCTTCCCGGCCGGCCGCGCGGCCCTCGCCGTGAAGCTGGCCGACGTGCGCGACGCCGTCGCGGCCGGTGCGGACGAGATCGACATGGTCATCGACCGCGGGGCGTTCCTCGCGGGCAACTACATGAAGGTCTACGACGAGATCGTCGCCGTGAAGGAGGCCTGCGCGGCGAGCGCCCGCCTCAAGGTCATCTTCGAGACCGGCGAGCTGTCGACGTACGACAACATCCGGCGGGCGAGCTGGCTCGGCATGCTGGCGGGCGCCGACTTCATCAAGACGTCCACCGGCAAGGTCGCCGTGAACGCCACCCCCGCGAACACCCTCCTTATGCTGGAAGCGGTACGCGACTTCCGCGCCCAGACCGGCATCCAGGTCGGCGTGAAGCCGGCCGGCGGCATCAGGACGACCAAGGACGCCATCAAGTTCCTCGTCCTGGTCAAGGAGACCGCGGGTGAGGACTGGCTGGGCAACCACTGGTTCCGCTTCGGCGCCTCCTCGCTCCTGAACGACCTGCTGATGCAGCGTCAGAAGCTGGCCACCGGCCGCTACTCCGGCCCCGACTACGTGACGGTGGACTGATCACCATGGCATCGGCATTCGAATACGCACCGGCCCCCGAGTCCCGCGGAATCGTCGACATCGCGCCCTCGTACGGCCTGTTCATCGACGGCGAGTTCGTGGAGGCGGCGGACGGCAAGGTCTTCAAGACCGTCTCCCCGTCCACCGAGGAGGTCCTCTCCGAGGTCGCCCAGGCCGGCGAGGCGGACGTCGACCGCGCGGTGAAGGCCGCCCGCAAGGCTTTCGGGAAGTGGTCGGCGCTGCCCGGCTCCGAGCGTGCGAAGTACCTGTTCCGCATCGCCCGGATCATCCAGGAGCGCAGCCGTGAGCTGGCGGTCCTGGAGACCCTGGACAACGGCAAGCCGATCAAGGAGACCCGCGACGCCGACCTCCCGCTGGTCGCCGCGCACTTCTTCTACTACGCGGGCTGGGCCGACAAGCTGGAGCACGCCGGCTTCGGGCCGAACGCGAAGCCCCTCGGCGTCGCCGGCCAGGTCATCCCCTGGAACTTCCCGCTGCTGATGCTGGCCTGGAAGATCGCCCCGGCACTCGCCACCGGCAACACGGTGGTGCTCAAGCCCGCCGAGACGACCCCTCTCTCCGCCCTGTTCTTCGCGGACATCTGCCGCCAGGCGGGCCTGCCCAAGGGCGTCGTCAACATCCTTCCCGGATACGGCGACGCGGGCGCCGCGCTCGTCGCGCACCCGGACGTGAACAAGGTCGCCTTCACCGGCTCCACGGCCGTCGGCAAGGAGATCGCGCGGACCGTCGCCGGCACCCACAAGAAGGTCACCCTCGAACTCGGTGGCAAGGGCGCCAACATCGTCTTCGACGACGCCCCGATCGACCAGGCGGTGGAGGGGATCGTCAACGGAATCTTCTTCAACCAGGGCCAGGTCTGCTGCGCGGGCAGCCGTCTGCTGGTCCAGGAGTCGATCCAGGACGAGCTGCTGGACTCCCTGAAGCGCCGCCTGTCGACCCTCCGCCTCGGCGACCCGCTCGACAAGAACACGGACATCGGCGCGATCAACTCCGAGGAGCAGCTCTCGCGCATCACCTCGCTCGTCGAGCAGGGCGAGGCGGAGGGCGCCGAGCGCTGGTCCCCGGCCTGCGAGATCCCGACCTCCGGCTACTGGTTCGCGCCCACGCTCTTCACGAACGTCACCCAGGCGCACCGGATCGCCCGCGACGAGATCTTCGGCCCGGTCCTGTCGGTCCTCACCTTCCGCACGCCGGACGAGGCCGTCGCCAAGGCCAACAACACCCCGTACGGCCTGTCGGCGGGCATCTGGACGGAGAAGGGTTCGCGGATCCTGGCCGTGGCCGGCAAGCTCCGCGCAGGCGTCGTCTGGTCCAACACGTTCAACAAGTTCGACCCGACCTCGCCGTTCGGCGGCTACAAGGAGTCGGGCTTCGGCCGCGAGGGCGGCCGCCACGGCCTGGAGGCGTACCTCGCCCCGTCGAGCCCGGAGGGCGAGCGATAAATGAGCACAGCTGACAAGAACGACAAGACCGAGCGCGCCGAGCGGCTCTCCGTCTTCAAGACCTACAAGCTGTACGTCGGCGGGAAGTTCCCGCGTTCCGAGAGCGGCCGGGTGTACGAGGTGACCGACGCAAAGGGCAACTGGCTGGCGAACGTACCGCTGTCGTCCCGCAAGGACGCCCGTGACGCGGTCGTGGCCGCCCGCAAGGCGTTCGGGGCGTGGTCCGGCGCGACGGCGTACAACCGCGGTCAGATCCTCTACCGCATCGCCGAGATGCTGGAGGGCCGCCGCGAGCAGTACGTCCGTGAAGTGGCCGACGCGGAGGGCCTGTCGCCCGCGAAAGCAAAATCAAATACAGCGAAGGCGGCGGCGCAGGTCGACGCGGCGATCGACCGCTGGGTCTGGTACGCGGGCTGGACCGACAAGATCGCCCAGGTGGTCGGCGGTGGCAACCCGGTCGCGGGCCCGTTCTTCAACCTCTCCTCCCCCGAGCCGACGGGCGTGGTGGCCGTCCTGGCCCCGCAGGAGTCGTCCTTCCTGGGCCTGGTCTCGGTCGTCGCCCCGGTGATCGCCACCGGCAACACGGCGATCGTGGTGGCGTCCGAGAAGTCCCCGCTCCCTGCCCTCTCCCTCGGCGAGGTCCTGGCCACCTCCGACCTCCCCGGCGGTGTCGTCAACATCCTCTCCGGCCGTACGGCGGAGATCGCGACGCCGCTGGCCGCGCACCAGGACGTCAACGCGATCGACCTGGCCGGCGCCGACGACGTACTGGCGAAGGAACTGGAGATCGCCGCGGCGGACAACCTGAAGCGCGTCCTGCGTCCACAGCCTGTGGATTACACGGCCACCCCCGGCATCGACCGCATGACGGCGTTCCTGGAGACCAAGACGGTCTGGCACCCGACGGGGTCGCTGGGCGCGTCCGGCTCGTCGTACTGAGGTCCGACGGGCATCGAGACCGGAGAGCCGCGTTTCCCCTCCGTCCGGGGGAAGCGCGGCTCTCTGCCGCGCCGCCTCTCCGACGCACAGGGTGATCGTTCGGACACGAAGAGCATTCGGAGTGTGACGCACGCTTCAAAGGCGGTACGCGGGGTCGTTCTGTGGCCCGGCGATGCCTCACACTGGTGTCCCGTGAGTCCCCAACCGCCCATACCGACGCGAGTCGTGCTGCTTTGCGGCCCCTCCGGCTCCGGCAAGTCCCTTCTCGCGGCCCGCTCCGGTCTTCCGGTGCTACGGCTCGACGACTTCTACAAAGAGGGCGACGACCCGACCCTGCCGCAGGTCCCCGGGAGCTCCGACATCGACTGGGACCACCCCGACTCGTGGGACGCCGACACGGCCGTGGCGGCGATCACGCAGCTGTGCCGCACGGGCCGTACCAGCGTTCCGCTGTACGACATCTCGCTCAGCGCCCGCACCGGCGAGGAGACCGTCGAGGTCGGCCGGACCCCGCTGTTCATCGCGGAGGGCATCTTCGCGGCCGAGATCGTGACCCGCTGCCGGGAACTCGGCGTGCTGGCCGACGCGCTGTGCCTGAGCCGCGGCCCGGTGAAGACCTTCCGCCGCCGCTTCGTGCGCGACCTGAAGGAGGGCCGCAAGTCGGTTCCGTTCCTCCTGCGCCGCGGCTGGCGCCTGATGCGCCTGGAGCGCTCGATCATCGCCCACCAGACCGCGCTGGGCGCCCACGCCTGCGACCGGGACGAGGCCCTCGGCCGCCTCACCGCGGCCGCCGCGGGGCGGTGCCCGGCGGCGACTCCGGCCACCTGAACCTTCAGGCCGGCCGACGGACGATCATGACGGCCCTGCTCCTCACGGCGGCCGTCGGCTGCGCGGAGTCGGGCGGGGCGGGCGGTACGGCCGCGGCCTCCTGCGCGTACGTCGTGACGTACGACAGCCGCTCCTATCTGGACGCCGGGAACCTCGAATTCACCGTCGGCGAGAAACTGGGCAGCGCCACGCTCCCGGCGTGCGACGCCATCGCCGTCGGCGACACCGCCGCCGAAGCGAGGCTCGTGAAGGTCCGCTGAACGCACCCGAATGAACGCACACGAAGAACGGGACTGGACGGACCCCCCGGCCCTCCAGCCCCGCTCTCGTTGTGCTCCCCCGCCTCCCCCGGTTTCCCGGGTTCCCCGTGGTGGAGCATCCCCCGTGTTTCCCCCGTCGGTCCCCCCGTGGGCCCCCCGGCCCCCGTGGGTCCCCCCACTTCTTACCGCTCCCCCGTTGCATCCCCCCGGATGCGGTCCCCCCGGACCTTCAGGCGACGAGCTCCCCGAAGGCGTCCTCCTCGTCACGGCCGAAGCTGAGGACCTCGTCCTCGCGCAGCCGGCGGAGCGACCGCCAGATGCTGGACTTCACCGTGCCGACACTGATGTCGAGGATGTCCGCGATCTCCGGGTCGGTGCGGCCCTCGTAGTAACGGAGGACCAGCATCGTCCGCTGGAGTTCGGGGAGCCGGGCGAGCGCCTGCCACAGGACCGCGCGCAGTTCGGTGCCGCGCATCGCGTCCGTGTCGCCGGGCGTCTCCGGCAGTTCCTCGGTCGGGTACTCGTTCAGCTTGCGGCGGCGCCACGCGCTGATGTGCAGGTTCGTCATCGTCCGCCGCAGGTAACCCCCGACGGCGGCCTTGTCGCTGATCCGGTCCCACGCCTTGTACGTCGAGAACAGCGCGCTCTGCAGCAGGTCCTCGGCCTCGAAACGGTCACCGGTCAGGTGGTAGGCGGTTGCGTACAGGGAGGCGCGGCGCTCCTGGACGTAGGCGGTGAACTCCGCCTCCGACAGCGAGCGACGACGCTCCCCCGAGTCCTCCCTGTACGCGGTTCCCCCGTGCGGTTCCCCCGTGAAACCGTCAACCACCGTCATGTACGCGGTGTGCTGACGCCCGGCGCCGCGAGCGCACCCCCGCCCGCTCACGGCACCGGACTTCTCCGAACCCCGGCCCCCGTTCACGTCGTGCAGACGCGTGATCACTGCGCTGGTGCTGGTGCCGTGCAGCGTGTTCATCTCGCGCCCCCCGTCGTGGACTTCCGGTGTTCTGCTCGTTCGTCTTGCTGTGGTGCGGCTTGCTGTCTTGCCTGTGCCGAAAAGCTTGCCCGGGCACCTTCATGGCCGTGTCCGCCGACTGTCACAGACCTGTCACAGGGGCCTGCGTCAGAGGTGGCTCCCAGGCGCGGGACAGTCCGGTCACAGACGAACGCGCTACGTGCGCGTAGGCGTACTGCTCGTACAGGTGTCGAAAGACCGCCCCGCATGGGCCAGAATGACCCCCGTGCCTTCCCTGTTGCTGATCGAGGACGACGACGCCATCCGCACGGCCCTGGAGCTCTCACTGACGCGCCAGGGACACCGTGTGGCCACGGCTGCCACCGGCGAGGACGGCCTGAAACTGCTGCGTGAGCAGCGGCCGGACCTGATCGTGCTGGACGTGATGCTGCCCGGCATCGACGGCTTCGAGGTGTGCCGCCGCATCCGGCGCACCGACCAGCTGCCGATCATCCTGCTGACCGCGCGCAGCGACGACATCGACGTGGTCGTCGGCCTGGAGTCCGGTGCGGACGACTACGTGGTCAAGCCCGTACAGGGGCGGGTCCTCGACGCCCGGATCCGGGCCGTGCTGCGGCGCGGCGAACGGGAGTCGAACGACGCGGCGAGCTTCGGCAGCCTGGTCATCGACCGCGCGGCGATGACCGTGACGAAGAACGGCGAGGACCTCCAGCTCACCCCGACCGAGCTGCGCCTGCTGCTCGAACTGAGCCGCCGTCCGGGTCAGGCCCTGTCCCGCCAGCAACTCCTGCGCCTCGTCTGGGAACACGACTACCTCGGCGACTCACGCCTCGTCGACGCCTGTGTCCAGCGCCTGCGCGCCAAGGTCGAGGACGTCCCGTCGTCCCCGACCCTGATCCGTACCGTGCGCGGTGTCGGCTACCGCCTGGACGCGCCTCAGTGACCAAGGCGCAAGGGGGTTTCCGCGGCTGGGTCGCGGCTCGCAAGGGAGTGTGGTCGCGGCTGCGCTTCACCAGTCTTCGACTGCGCCTGGTGGTCGTCTTCGGTCTCGTGGCGCTCACGGCCGCCGTGTCCGCGTCCGGGATCGCCTACTGGCTCAACCGCGAGGCGGTGCTCACGCGCACCCAGGACGCGGTGCTGCGCGACTTCGAGCAGGAGATGCAGAACCGCGCGGGCCTGCTGCCCGAGGCGCCGACGCAGGACGAACTGCAGCACACCGCGGGGCAGATGGCCAACAGCAGCCAGCGCTTCAGTGTGCTGCTGGTCGCCGACGACGCCGACGGCACTCCCGCGTACGGCTCCTCCGGCGGCCTGGACGGCTTCACGCTCGCGGACGTGCCCGCCTCGCTGCGCAAGGCGGTGAACGACAAGCAGCCGGTCAACTCGACCAACAAGTCGGAGTACCACCTGTACTGGCAGCGGATCGTGGAGGACGACCAGCCGTATCTGATCGCCGGCACCAGGGTGAACGGCGGCGGTCCGACCGGCTACATGCTCAAGTCCCTCGAGCAGGAGGCCAAGGACCTCAACTCCCTCGCCTGGTCGCTCGGCATCGCCACGGGCCTCGCCCTGATCGGCTCCGCGCTGCTCGCGCAGGCCGCCGCCACGACCGTACTGAAGCCGGTGCAACGGCTCGGTGCCGCCGCCCGTCGGCTCGGCGAGGGCAAGCTGGACACCCGCCTGAGGGTGTCCGGGACCGACGAACTGGCCGATCTCTCCCGGACGTTCAACAACGCCGCCGAAGCCCTGGAGAAGCGGGTCGCCGACATGGCCGGGCGGGACGAGGCATCCCGCCGCTTCGTGGCCGACATGTCGCACGAACTGCGCACCCCCCTCACCGCGATCACCGCCGTGACGGAGGTGCTGGAGGAGGAGCTGGAGGCGGAGACCGGGTCCATGGACCCCATGATCGAACCCGCCGTACGGCTCGTCGTCAGCGAGACGCGCCGCCTGAACGACCTGGTCGAGAACCTGATGGAGGTCACCCGCTTCGACGCGGGCACGGCTCGCCTGGTCACCGACAACGTCGACGTCGCCGACCAGATCACGGCGTGCATCGACGCCCGGGCCTGGCTGGACGCGGTGGACCTGGACGCCGAGCGCGGCCTCATGGCCCGCCTGGACCCCCGCCGCCTCGACGTCATCCTGGCCAACCTCATCGGCAACGCGCTCAAGCACGGCGGCTCGCCGGTCCGCGTCTCGATCCGCGAGGCGGACGACTCAGTCGTCATCACGGTACGAGACCACGGCCCCGGCATCCCCGAGGACGTACTCCCCCACGTCTTCGACCGCTTCTACAAGGCCAGCGCCTCCCGCCCCCGCTCCGAGGGCAGCGGACTCGGCCTGTCCATCGCCCTGGAGAACGCCCACATCCACGGCGGCGAGATCACCGCCGCCAACTCCCCCGAGGGCGGCGCGGTGTTCACCCTGCGCCTGCCCCGGGACGCGTCGAAGCTGGCGGAACAGGACGGCAACGAGAACAACGGCCAGGGCGCCGGCGACACGAAGAAGGGGGACGCGTGATGCCGGAGAGGAACGTACGCCGCCTACTGGCGCTCTCCACCGTCACCGCCGCCCTCCTGGCCGGATGCGGCATACGCTCCACAGAGGTCCCGACCGACTTCGGCCCCGCCCCCTCCCGCGTCCACTGCTCACTCTCCGAACCGGACGTGTCGACGCAGGCCACGCGCGGACTCCCGGTGCAGGTGTTCCTGCTCTGCGGGTCCCAACTGGTGGCCGTCGACCGGACCGTACGCGTACCGGAGGGCACGGCGGACTCGGAGCGACGCGTCCTCGTGGCCCAGGGCCTCCTCGACGAGCTGGAGGCGACGCCGTCGGCCGACGAGAAGGAGGCCGGCTACACCACGGACGTCCGCGGCGCCATGAGCGTGAGCAGCCCACGCGCTGACGACCCCGACGAGGCACTACGCCTGAGCACACCCCCCAACGACCTCACCTCGTACGCACTCGCCCAGATCGTCTGCACGTTCTCGGACTCCACGGCAGCCGAGGGCGACGGCTCGGTAATCCTGGGCGGCCCCGACGACAAGCCCCTACGCCGCTACGAGTGCACGGACGAGGTCCGCACCCGCCCGGGCAGCAACGAGCCCCCGTCGACCGAGGTCACAGACGGCTGACGTCTTCCCCCCGGCGGGCGTACCCCCGCGGCGCGGCACCCGCGTACGGCGGGAAGGGGACGTGCCGGGGGGTGTCCGCCCGCAGCGGCGGGCGTCAAGACACGGCACCTCTAGCCCAACGGCAACCGCCCGACCGAGGACGGACACCCCCCGGCACGGCCCCGCCCCACAACACAACCCAAGGCGCTACGCGCACCCCCACCCCACCCGCACAGGCCGCCGCAGGCATCCCCGCCCACCGCCGAAGGCACCCGCACAGGCCGCCGCAGGCACCCCCGCCCCACCGCCGGAGGCACGTGTGGCGGACGCCTCACAGCCCGTCCCGGAACCGATCCTGCCGGGGGGCGCGTCTAGGGGGGCGTGCAGCGTCAAGGCTCCATCGGCGGCAGCGCCGCGATCCGCATCCGTGCGACGGGGGGTGTCCTCCTGGTCGCGCACCTGGCGTTCGTCGCCTGGCTCACGCTGCGCCCCCTGGACGTCCCCTGGGTGATGCCGGCCAACCTGCGCCCGTTCGCCGGGATCAGGGCCGATCTGGCGCTGGGCTGGCAGGAGGGCGCCCGCCGCATCATCGAGGGACTCGCCCTGCTCGCACCGCTGGGCGTGCTGATCCCGATGGCGCACGGCAGACTCACCGCTTCCCCCCTCGGCTCCCTGGTGCGCACGGTAGCCGCCGGCGCCCTGATCTCGCTGGGCATAGAGCTGCTGCAGACCGGCGTACCCGGCCAGATCGTCGACGTCGACTCTCTGCTGCTGAACACGGTGGGGGTCGCGCTGGCACATGCGACCGTGGTCCCCGCGACCCGCGCCTGGCTCCGCCGCAGGTCCGAGCGCGCACACCGGGCAACGGTCCCCCAGGAGGAGCCCTCTCAGGGTCGGACCCCGACGATTCCCAGGGTCGGGATAGCTCCGTAGAGTGACGCTTTGCCCGCTTCGTCGCCCTAGCGTTGATGTCAGATGAGGCAACGCCTCGGGAGACCCCGCCAGGGGCCTTCGACCGACGCTCGCGAAGGAGCCGCACCATGACCGCGCTTGCCCGCCCCACCCACGGCCGCATGATCGGCGGAGTGTGCGCCGCGCTGGCGCGGCGCTTCGGCACCTCCGCGACGACGATGCGCGTGATCTTCCTGATCTCCTGCCTGCTCCCGGGCCCGCAGTTCCTGCTCTACATAGCCCTGTGGCTCCTGCTCCCGTCGGAGGACAAGGCGAACAGGACACAGACGGCCTGGTGACCCACTCGGCACACAGGCGTACATACGTACGCCGCTGGGGCGCACCCGGTGTCCAAGGGTGCGCCCCAGCGGCGCGCTTCGGGGTAGGGCGGACTCAGCCGAGCGGAACGCCGTTCACGGGCAGGCCCTGGGTGGGCAGACCCTGGGCGAGACCCTCGGCGGCCAGACCCTGCACCGGCAGTCCGCCGAGCAGCCCGCCGACCACGCCGGTCGGGCCACCGGCCAGCGCCTGCTCGGCAGCCGGCTGCACGCCGGACTGCGCGGCGGCCAGTCCGGTGGTGACCGCCTCGGGACCGTGGGCCAGCCCCGCACCGGCACCCGGCGCCGCCTGGGCGAGGTCCCCGGCCGGGAGGGTCTGGACGGCGCCCAGCGCCGCACCGGCGGCGTCCGGGGCGACCGGCGCGGCGTTCGCGGCACCCGCACCGGCGGCGGCGAAGGCGGCACCGAGCGCGGCGACACCGAGGGTCTTGGCAGCAGACTGCTTCATGAAATGCGTCCTCGAAATTCGTTACGGGGTTGTGAGCGGTTCTCGACCGTAAACACGCCCGGCACGCCGTCGCAAACATCGAAATGAGGACGGATTGTGAATGGTGCCTGCATTCCCTGTAGGCGGAGAGCCCCCGGTCACTCCTCCTCAGCCGCAGAGTCGCTGGTAGACGTCGCCTGTCGGAAAAGCCACTCGGACTTCAGTTCGGCATATCCGGGCTTGATGACGTCATTGATCATCGCGAGCCGTTCATCGAAAGGAATGAACGATGATTTCATCGCATTGACGGAGAACCACTGCATGTCGTCGAGCGTGTAGCCGAATGCCTCGACAAGGTGCTCGAATTCCCGGCTCATGCTGGTGTGGGACATGAGACGGTTGTCGGTGTTCACGGTGGCCCGGAAGTGCAGCCGGCGCAGCAGTCCGATGGGGTGGGCTGCGTAGGAGTCGGCGGCGCCCGTCTGGAGGTTGGAGCTGGGGCACAGCTCCAGCGGGATGCGCTTGTCCCGTACGTACGAGGCGAGCCGGCCGAGCTTCACCGAGCCGTCGGCGTGCACCTGGATGTCGTCGATGATGCGCACCCCGTGCCCGAGCCGGTCGGCGCCGCACCACTGCAGGGCCTGCCAGATGGACGGCAGGCCGAAGGCCTCGCCCGCGTGGATGGTGAAGTGGTTGTTCTCGCGCTTGAGGTACTCGAAGGCGTCGAGGTGCCGGGTGGGCGGGTGGCCGGCCTCGGCGCCCGCGATGTCGAAGCCGACGACGCCCAGGTCGCGGTAGCGGTTGGCGAGTTCGGCGATCTCCAGGGCGCGGGCGGCGTGCCGCATGGCGGTGAGCAGGGCACCCACGCGGATGCGGAGGCCGTTCTCGCGCGCGATGCGCTCGCCCTCCCGGAAGCCCTCGTTGACGGCCTCGACGACCTCTTCGAGGGTGAGCCCGCCTTCGAGGTGCTGTTCGGGCGCGTACCGCACCTCGGCGTAGACGACCCCGTCCTCGGCGAGGTCCTCGGCGCACTCGCGCGCGACCCGGACGAGGGCCTCGCGGGTCTGCATCACGCCGACGGTGTGCGAGAAGGTCTCCAAGTACCGCTCCAGGGAGCCGGAGTCGGCCGCCTCGCGGAACCACAGGCCGAGCTTGTCGGGGTCGGTCTCGGGGAGCTGGGTGTAGCCCGACGCGCGGGCGAGCTCGACGACGGTGCCGGGGCGCAACCCGCCGTCGAGGTGGTCGTGCAGCAGAACCTTCGGCGCCCGGCGGATCTGGTCCGAGCTCGGGATGGTCGCCTTCTGGGCAGTCTGGCTCGTCATTTTCGCACTGTAACGCCTACGCGCGTAGACGGCGCGCTCATCGCGCCGTTTCCCTTCGCTGTACGAATCCGTCGATACGTAACGGTGACCCCACGGCAGGGTGGCGTACACCCGCGCTTCTGACACTGTTCTGTCATGGCACACCAAGCGACGCCGGTTCGCAGGGCCCGGCTGGGCAGAGCGATCGGGCCGGAGCCGACAGCGGTGAGCGGCGTGGTCCTCCTGCTTCCCGGAGGTGACGAGGTCTCACATCGCAAGCCGGCGACCCTGTTGGCGACCTCGTACGTGCGGGCGCTGGGGCGCCGCCTGATGCGGGCGGGACGCGGGGACGGGCTGGCCGCGCATGTCGTCCACTACCGCTTCCGCGGGTGGAACGGCACCTCCGCGAACCTCGCGAGCGACGCGTCATGGGCCGCGGACGAGGTCGTACGGCGCTACGGGGACGTCCCGGTGTGCCTCGCCGGGATCGACATGGGCGGACGGGCGGCCCTGCACGCGGCCGGCCACGAGGCCGTCAACTCCGCGCTGGCGATCGCTCCTTGGCTGCCGGAAGAGGACCTGGCGGCCTCACCCGAACCGGTGAAGCAGCTCGGCGGGCGGCGGGTGCTGGTCGTGCACGGCACGAATGACGAGCGCACCGATCCCGAGCTGTCGTTCCGGTTGGCGGAGCGGGCGAAGAAGGCGAACAGGGACGTGTGCCGGTTCGAAGTGCACTCCGATCGACATGGGTTGCATCAGCATCGGGACGAAGTCCTCGCGCTGGCCGAGGACTTCGTCATGGGGGTGCTGTTCGGGAGGGCGTTCTCCCGGCCGGTCGCCGACGCGTTCGCGGCTCCGCCTCCGCTGGGGCTGCGGATGCCGTTGGCCGCGGGGTTCGGGAAGTCGTTGCGGAGGTAGCGCGGGGGCCGGCCCCCTAGGCGGGGAGCAGGTTGCCCTTCTTCGAGAGCAGGAACTTCTTGAAGGCCGCCACCGGCGGCGTGTCCGGGCGGCCCTCCAACCAGGCGACACCGATTTCCCGCACCGCTCGTGGAGCCGTGACCGTCAGCTCGACCACGCCCGGGCGGGGCACCGCCGGTGGCGGCAGCAGGGCGACTCCGAGCCCCGCCGCCACCAGTCCGCGCAGCGTCTCCGCCTCCTCGCCCTCGAAGGCGATGCGGGGCTTGAACCCCGCTTGTCTGCACAGGTCGTCGGTGATGCGGCGCATGCCGTAGCCGGGCTCCAGGGTCACGAAGGTCTCGTCGGCCGCCTCGGCCAGGCGGACGCGTTTGCGCGCCGCCAGACGGTGGTCGGCCGGGACGACCAGACGGAGTTTCTGTTCGTCCACGCGGCGGGCCACCAGGTCGGGGGCGTCCGGTACCGGGGACGTCAGGCACAGGTCGAGCTCACCGGAGCGCAGACGCTCGATCATCGCCTCGCCGTAGTTCTGGACGAGGCTGAAGCGGATGCGGGGGTGGTCGGCGCGGAAGGCGTGGATCAGGCCGGGGACCGTTTCCGCGCCCATGGTGTGCAGGAAGCCGAAGGCGACCTTGCCGGTGGCCGGGTCGGCGTCGGCGCGGACCTCGTCGGCGGCGCGCTCGATCTCCGCGAGGGCACGTTCGACGGAGCCGAGGAAGGTGCGGCCGGCGGGCGTCAGCGAGACCGTACGGCCGTGGCGGGCGAACAGGTCGACGCCCAGGTCCTGTTCGAGGCGGACCATGGCACGGGAGAGCGTGGACTGCGGGACCTGCATCTCCTGCGCGGCCCGGGTGACGTGCTCGGTGCGGGCGACGCCGGCGAAGTACGCGAGGCGGGGCGCCAGCAACATCACCATGTCTTCTGTGTCACTGGATGGTGACAGGCGAGCTCGTGACCTCTGCTGATGCTCCATGGGAACGATTATGGCCAATCCATGCATTGGACGGATCAGCGGGATCGTACGTAGCTTCGAAGCATGTCTCCCGCCAGTACCGGGGCGTCCACCACCGTGGGCGCCGCACCCGCTGTCCCTCTCGCCGACTCCCGCATGGCCCCGGGCGGCCCCGGCTACCGCCGGATGAGCTTCGCCCTCTTCCTCGCCGGTGTCGCGACCTTCGCGCTCCTCTACTCCACGCAGGCCCTGCTGCCGCTGATCTCGGGCGAGTTCGGGGTTGTGGCGAGCGAGGCGAGCTGGACGGTGGCGGCGGCGACGGGCGGTCTGGCCCTGTTCGTGCTGCCGATGAGCGCGCTGTCGGAGCGGTTCGGACGCCGTACGGTCATGACGGCGTCGCTGGCGGTCGCGGTGACGGTCGGGCTGCTGGTCCCCTTCGCGCCGAACCTGACCGCCCTGGTCGTGCTGCGGGCGGTCCAGGGCGCGGCGCTGGCGGGTCTGCCGGCGTCGGCCACGGCCTATCTGGCCGAGGAGGTCCGCCCGAAGGCGCTGGTCACGGCGATCGGACTGTTCGTCGCGGGCAACAGCGTCGGCGGCATGAGCGGCCGGGTGATCACCGGCTGGGTCGCGCAGGAGTGGGGCTGGCGGGTCGCGATCGGCGTGATCGGCGTGATCGCGGTCGCGTGCGCGGTGGCCTTCCGGCTGCTGCTCCCGGCACCGCGCCACTTCAAGCGGGGCTCGCTGCGCCCGCGGGTCCTGGCCCGCACGGTCCGCGACCACCTCGCCAACCCGCTGCTGTGCCGCCTGTACGCGATCGGCGCCCTGTTCATGACGATCTTCGGCGGCGTGTACACGGTGATCGGCTACCGCCTGACGGAGGCGCCGTTCGGCCTCCCCCAGGGCATCATCGGCTCGGTCTTCCTGGTGTACCTGGTCGGTACGGTGTCGGCGTCGACGGCGGGGCGGCTGGTGGGCCGCCTGGGCCGCCGGGGCGCCCTGTACGCGGCGGGCGCGACGACGGCGGCGGGTCTGCTGCTGTCCCTGGCGGGCTCGCTCCCGCTGGTCCTTCTCGGCCTGGTCCTGATCACCGGCGGCTTCTTCGCCGGACACGCGGTGGCGTCCTCGGCGGTCAGCAAGACGGCGACACACGGCCGCGCCCAGGCCTCGGCGCTCTACCAGTCCGCCTACTACATCGGCTCCAGCGCGGGCAGCACGGTCGGCGCGGTGGCCTTCCACGCGGGCGGCTGGGCCGGGACGGTCGGGGTCGGCCTGCTGGCGGTGCTCGGCGTGGTGACGATCACGGTGTTCGGGACGCGGGCCGCGCGACTTCAGCGACAGCAGCTGGCGACGGCGGCCTGATCCACTCGTACGTCCGTTCCCCCTGGTCGGGGCCGGTTGTCAGTGGGGGCGGATAGCCTCCGCGATCACTGACGACCGGACCGACCAGGGGGATTTTTGATGGAGTTCCGAATCGAGCGGGCCGCCTTCGCCGAGGCCGTGGCGTGGGCGGGGCGCGTGCTGCCGTCGCGCACGCCGGTGCCGGTGCTGGGCGGTCTGCTGCTGGCCGTCGACGCCGGGCGTCTCACCGTCTCGGGGTTCGACTTCGAGGCCGCGGCGCGTAGGGGGGTGAGCGCCGAGACCACGGGGGCCGGTGAGGTGCTCGTGCCCGGGCGTCGGCTGCTGGACATCTGCCGGGTGCTGCCGGACGGGCCGGTGAGCTGTGCCCTGGAGGGCACGCGGTTCACGGTGGAGGCGGGCGGCACCGAGTTCGGCCTGTCGACGCTGCCGCGCGAGGAGTACCCGGCGCTGCCGCCGCAGCCTTCGGCTTACGGCAGCGTGGACGCCGCGGCGTTCGCGACCGCCGTCGGGCAGGTGGCCGTGGCGGCGGGGCGGGACGAGACGCTGCCGGTGCTGACCGGCGTGCAGGTGCGCTTGGACGGCGACCGGATGACCCTGTCGGCGTCGGACCGGTATCGGTATGCCGTACGGCGGGTGGGGTGGAAGCCGGAGCGGGCTGTGGAGGGCTCTGACGGTGTCGTGGAGGCGCTGATACCCGCACGCCGACTGCTGGACACCGCGCGGGCGTTGGCGCGGTGCGGGGTCGTGCGGATCGGGCTGGATGCCGCGGCGGGAGGTGGGCTGGCCGGGTTCGAAGGCGGGGGCATGCGGACCGTCGTACGGCTGCTGGACGGGCGGCTGCCGAAGTACGGGTCGCTGTTCGACATGGGCGGGGCCGCCGTCGCCGAGGTGGAGTGCGGGGCGCTGACGGAGGCGGTGCGGCGGGTCGCCGTGGTGGCGGAGGCGAGCAGTCCGGTGCGGTTGGACTTCTCGGCCGACGGGTCCGTGCTGCTGCAGGCCGGGTACGGGGACGACGTGGCGGCGCAGCGGCTGCCGGCCGTGCTGAGCGGCGCGCAGGAGGTCACCGTGGCCTTCAATCCGGCGTATCTGCTGGACGCGCTGAACTCCTTCGAGGCTCCCCGGCTGCGGCTGGAGATGCTGGGGACGGGACAGCGGACGCTGCTCAGCGCGGTGGCGGGTGAGGACGGAGCCGAGGACGGGGGTGCCGGGGCAGGGCCCGCTTCTCATCGGCATCTGCTCATGTCCGTGAAGCAACTGGTCTGACACATGCTCTGACGTGCGCGTTTGTGCGCTCCGGGGGCCATTGTCAGTGGGCTGCGGTAGCTTCCGAAGTGCTGGGCGCAAAGGGGCGCACGGACGGATAGGGCCACAGGGGTGGGTGGACGATGAGCGACGGTACGGCGACCACGACGACGGACCTCGATATCAGGCTGGAGAAACACCGCGTCGAGCTGACCGGGTACTGCTACCGCATGCTCGGCTCCTCCTTCGAGGCCGAGGACGCGGTGCAGGACACGATGGTCCGAGCCTGGCGCAGCTACGACAAGTTCGAGGGGCGTTCCAGCCTGCGGTCATGGCTGTACCGCATCGCGACCAACGTCTGCCTGGACATGCTGACCGTCAGCAACAAGCGGGCCAGGCCCATGGACCTCAGCGAGTCCACACCACTGGCCCAGGCGGCGCTCTCGCCCCGTCCGGACAACACCTGGCTGGAGCCGATGCCGGACAACCGGGTGCTGCCGACGGTCGAGGACCCGGCGGAGGCGGCCGTCGCCAAGGAGTCGGTGCGGCTCGCCTTCATGGCCGCCCTGCAGCAGCTGCCGGCCAAGCAGCGGGCGGTGCTGATCCTGCGCGAGGTGCTGGCCTGGAAGGCGAGCGAGGTCGCCGAGCTGCTGGACACGACGGTCGCGTCGGTGAACAGCGCGCTGCAGCGGGCGCGGGCCACACTGGCCGAGCGGGACGACAAGGCGGCCGGCGCGGCCGTCTCCGACCCGCTGGACGAGCAGCAGCAGAAGCTGCTCGAGCGCTATGTCGCCGCCTTCGAGGGGTACGACATGACGGCGCTGACCGCGCTACTGCACGAGGACGCCGTCATGACGATGCCGCCGTTCGACCTGTGGCTGACGGGCCACTCCGACATCACGGGCTTCATGACGACACTGGGCTCCGCCTGCGAAGGCTCGCGCCTGGTACCGGTGCAGGTGAACGGTCTGCCGGGCTTCGCCCAGTACAAGCCGGACCCGGAAGAGGGCGGCTTCACCCCGTGGGCGGTCCAGGTGCTGGAGATATCAGACGGCCGGCTCACCGGGTTCCACTTCTTCCTCGACACCAAGAGGTGGTTCCCGCTGTTCGGGCTGCCCCTCCACCTCGAAGCGGAGCCCGACCAGGTCGAGCAGGGGGAGTAGGGCGGGGTCGGGATCACGCAGCCGTATCCGTCCCCCGGCCCGCCGGGCGGCCAGCTGCAGCCGCGCCAGCAGATCGACGACCCCGAGCCCCGGCGGCCCGAGCCCACCGACATCACACACCACAGCCCTCACACCGGAGGCCTCCAAAAGCGCCCGCACGTCGTCACACAGCCCTGCCACCTCATCCCGGGTGACGGGGCCGGCCAGCACGAGTACAGCGGGTGTCATGGCGTCCACGATCGGTAGACCGGGCGGGCGGGCGTAACTCATCGGGCCAGGCGCCGGTCGCCGATTCCCGCTGCTCGTCGCCCGTGCGCGGGTGTCCGCCGACCGAGATCACGTTGACCTGCTCCCCTCCTTCCCCGGAGGGTTGGCTGTATGCCCCACGCATCAGCGCATCCCCGAATACCCTGCGGCCTCCTCCCCGCGAAGGGGGCGCCGTGCAGGGGGTGTTGACGGGGTTCGCGGTGATCGCGGTCGTCATCGGGGTGGGTTATGCGATCGGCCGGCGCGGTTACCTCGGCAGCAATGGCCGCGAGGTGCTGACCAAGCTGGCGTTCCATGTGGCGTCCCCGGCCCTGCTGTTCACCACGCTGGCGCAGACCGACCTCTCGGTGATCTTCTCCAGCCGCCTCCTGGTCACGGCACTGAGCACGGCCGCGGCGGCCGGGGTCTTCGTCGCGGTCGGGGTCGTACGGCGCTGGGGCGTGGGCCGTACGACGATCGGCGCGCTGTGCTCCAGCTACGTCAACTCCGGCAACCTCGGCATCCCCATCGCGGTGTACGTCCTGGGTGACGCCTCGCTGGTGGCGCCGGTGCTGCTGTTCCAGCTGATCGGGGTCACCCCGATCGCGCTGACGGTCCTGGACCTGTCCGGCGAGGGCGAGAAGGGGCCGCTGTGGCGGCGGCTGCTGACGCCGTTGCGCAACCCGATCGCGGTGGGCTCGCTGGCGGGGGTGGCGGTCTCGGCGGCGGGGTTGAAGGTCCCGGCGCCCGTCCTGGACCCGCTGACCCTGATCGGCGGCATGTCGGTCCCGGCGGTCCTGCTGGCCTTCGGCATCTCCCTGTGCGGGAGCACGATGCCCGGCCGGGGCCCGGACCGGCATCCGGTGCTGCTCTCGGTCGCGCTCAAGTCGGTGGGCCAGCCCGCGGCGGCCTGGGCACTGGCGGCGGGGGTGTTCGGCCTGCGGGGCGCTCCGCTGCTGGACGTCGTGGTGACGTCGGCGCTGCCTGCCGCACAGAACCTGTTCACGTACGCGTCGAGTTACGGGGTGGGCGAGCGGTTGGCTCGGGACTCGATTCTGCTGTCGACGGTGTTGTCGGTGCCGGTCCTCGTCGTGGTGGCGACACTGCTGGGCTGACGGTCAGTCGACCGGGAACTCACCGGTGTCGATCGTCACGTCGAAGGGCTCCGGCAGCTTGATGGGGTCACCGAACTTGACTGCGCTCAGCACACGGTAGACATCGCCCTTCGGCTCTCCGAAGAGCGTGGCGGTGGGCCCTCCGGGGGCCCAGCGGTCGATCAGCAGGTAGAGCGGAATCCCGGCGGTGGCATAGGCGGCGGGCTTGCTGACGCGGTCGTGGTGGGCGTTGGACTTGGAGGTCACCTCGACGACGAGTTCGGCGAGGGCTGCCGGGATGTGGGATTCCGCCTCCGCGCATTCCTGCACGGGAGCCACGAGCAGGTCAGGGATGAGCATGCCCAGACGTGACGGCACGGCGATCGCCAGTGTCTGGAAGATCCCCCAGTCGTCGGGGATCGCGGAGTAGAGGCGACGCTGAATTCGTTCCGCGATCACGTTGTGGCGGGATGCGGGAGCAGGTGACACGGTGATGATCCCCTCAATGATCTCCACCTTGCTGCCCTCGGGCCAGTCCATCTCCTCCCAGTACCGGACGAGGTCGTCCCAGTTCTGGTCGGGGTCCTGGCTCACGGTGAGTGCGCTCATGGCGGTCTCCTATCGGTGCGTCACCGATCCCAGCATGCCGAACGGGACCGGCGCCGGTCCACCGATCCCGTTAACCCGAAAGAGGAAACCGCAGGTCAGGCGATGCGCTCCAGCACCACCGGCGACGCCGTGAAGTCCGTCCCCGGCGCCGCGACGTCGTAGGAGCCCTCGACCGCCTGGAGCGCGTAGTCGAAGCGCTCCGGGGTGTCCGTGTGCAGGGTCAGCAGGGGCTGGCCCTCGGTCACCGTCTCGCCCGGCTTGGCGTGCAGTTCGATGCCCGCGCCCGCCTGCACCGGGTCCTCCTTGCGGGCGCGCCCGGCACCCAGGCGCCAGGCGGCGATACCGATGTCGTAGGCATCGAGGCGGGTCAGGACACCGGAGGACGGGGCCTTGATCACGTGCTGCTCGCGCGCGACCGGCAGCTCCGCGTCCGGGTCGCCGCCCTGAGCCGCGATCATGCGCCGCCAGACGTCCATGGCCGAGCCGTCGGCCAGGGCCTTGGCCGGGTCGGCGTCCTTCACCCCGGCGGCATCCAGCATTTCGCGGGCCAGGGCGATCGTCAGCTCGACCACATCGGAGGGGCCGCCGCCCGCGAGGACCTCGACCGACTCGCGGACCTCAAGGGCGTTGCCCGCCGTGAGGCCGAGAGGGGTGGACATGTCCGTGAGGAGCGCGACCGTCTTCACGCCGTGGTCCGTGCCCAGGCCCACCATCGTGGACGCCAGTTCCCGCGCGTCCTCGATGGTCTTCATGAACGCGCCGGTGCCGACCTTCACGTCCAGGACCAGGGAGCCCGTGCCCTCCGCGATCTTCTTCGACATGATCGACGAGGCGATCAGGGGGATCGCCTCGACCGTGCCGGTGACGTCGCGCAGTGCGTACAGCTTCTTGTCCGCGGGGGCCAGGCCGTCACCGGCCGCGCAGATCACCGCGCCGGTGGTGTCGAGGACGTTCAGCATCTCCTCGTTGGAGAGCAGCGCACGCCAGCCCGGGATCGACTCCAGCTTGTCCAGCGTGCCGCCCGTGTGGCCGAGGCCCCGGCCCGAGAGCTGCGGAACGGCGGCGCCGCAGGCCGCCACCAGGGGCGCGAGCGGGAGGGTGATCTTGTCGCCGACGCCGCCCGTGGAGTGCTTGTCGGCGGTCGGGCGGGACAGGGACGCGAAGTCCATGCGCTCGCCGGAGGCGATCATCGCGGCCGTCCAGCGGGCGATCTCACGGCGGTTCATGCCGTTGAGGAGGATCGCCATGTTGAGGGCGGCCATCTGGTAGTCGGCGACCTCCCCACGGGTGTACGCGTCGATGACCCAGTCGATCTGCTCGTCGCTGAGCTCGCCGCGGTCCCGCTTGGTGCGGATGACGGAGATGGCGTCCATGGCCATGGCTTGGCTTCCTTCCGAGGATTCCAGAAGTCGTACGGCCCCTCTGAGCCGGTGCTCGGGCAACTGGTCCAGTCGCCCGGGCAACTCAGAGGGGCCGCACGGGAGTTACTTGGTGAGGTGGCCCGGCCCGAAGGCCTGGGGCAGCATCTCCGAGAGCGGCAGGGTGCCCGCCGGGGTCTCCAGCAGCAGGTCCGGGCCGCCGAACTCGTACAGCAGCTGTCGGCAGCGGCCGCACGGGACGAGGATGTCGCCCTTGCCGTCGACGCACGTGAAGTGCGTCAGCCTGCCGCCCCCCGTGTTCTGCAGCTCCGAGACCAGCCCGCACTCGGCGCACAGGCCGAGGCCGTACGACGCGTTCTCGACGTTGCAGCCGGTGATCATGCGGCCGTCGTCGACCAGGGCCGCGACGCCGACCGGGTAGCCGGAGTACGGGGCGTACGCGCGGGACATGGCGTCCCGGGCCGCCGCGCGCAGCTTGTCCCAGTCGACGTCGTGGGAGGCGGCCGGGGTCACTTGCCCTGGCCCTTCCGGTACGGCAGGCCGTCCGCCTTCGGCATCCTGAGGCGTTGCGCGGACAGCGTGAGGACGATGAGCGTGATGACGTAGGGCGTGGCGGAGACGACCTGGTTCGGGACCTCGTTGGTGCTGGCGTACCAGGCGAACACCAGGGCGCCGACGACTGCGGTGATCATCGACGAGGCGTACTTCTTGGTGATCACGAGCCAGATGGCGCCGATGATCAGCAAAAGCGCGCCGAGCAGCAGCAGGGCGTGGACGTTCGTGGAGCCGCCGCGCAGGTTGAGGCTGTCGGTGTAGCCGAACAGACCGGCGCCGAGGGCGAGGCCGCCCGGCATCCAGTTACCGAAGATCATCGCGGCGAGACCGATGTAGCCGCGGCCGCTGACCTGGCCCTCCAGGTAGAAGGGGTTGGCCACGATGGACAGGAAGACGCCGCCGAGGCCGGCCAGGCCGCCGGAGATGACCACGGCGATGTACTTGTACTTGTAGACGTTCACGCCGAGGGACTCGGCCGCCACCGGGTTCTCACCGCAGGAACGCAGGCGCAGTCCGAAGGAGGTGCGCCACAGGATCCACCAGGTGGCGGGGATCAGCGCGACGGCGATCAGGGTCAGCCAGGAGACGTTGGTGACCAGGCCGCCGAGCAGACCGGCGATGTCCGAGATGAAGAACCAGCCCTGGTTGTTGAGGTCCCGCAGCGCGTCGGACAGGCCCGGCACGGTGAAGTTGCCGAGCGAGTCGACCGCCGGGGACTGCTTGGCGGAGCCGCCCGCGTGGCCCTCGAAGGCGAGGGGCGCGAGGTAGCGGGTGGCGCCCAGGGCGAGGATGTTGATGGCCACACCGGAGACGATGTGGTTGACGTTGAAGGTGACGGTGACGAACGCGTGCAGCAGGCCGCCGATCGCGCCGCCGGCGATGCCGACCAGGACACCGGTCCACGGGCCCCACTGGAAGCCGGCCCAGGCGCCGAACCAGGTGCCGAGGATCATCATGCCCTCGAGGCCGATGTTGACCACACCCGCCCGCTCGGCCCACAGACCGCCGAGACCGGCGAGGCCGATCGGCACGGCGAGCTGGAGCGCGGTGGACATCTGGCTGACGTTGGTGATGCCGTCGGCGCCGGTGATGATGCGGACGATCGAGGTCAGCGCCAGGGCTCCGGCGATGACCAGCAGCAGGACGGGCCACGACAGGCGGCGGCCCGTCGGAGCCGCGGGCTGCAGCGTGGGCTGGTTGACATCGACCGCTGAAGTCTGCGGGGTGGTCATCGGCCTGCCACCTCCTTCGTGGTGTTGTTGTCGGCACCGAGCACATGACCGGCGGCCAGTTCCGCGCCGACCCGGCGCTGCTGGCGGCGCAGGCCCCACTCGCGTACGGCCTCGTAGGAGACGACGACGGAGAGCACGATCAGGCCCTGCATGATGACCGCGATCTCCTTGTCGTAGTCGTGGAAGTCCAGCTCGGGCGATGCCTTGTCGAGCCAGGCCCACAGCAGGGCGGCGAACGCGATGCCGACGGGGCTGTTACGGCCGAGCAGGGCGATGCCGATGCCGAGGAAGCCGATGCCGGTGGGGAAGTTCAGGCTGTAGGTGTGCGTGTCGCCGAGCAGGATCGGCAGGCCGGCGAGGCCCGCGATGCCGCCGGAGATCAGCATGGCGGTGAGCACCATGCGCTTGGGGTCGACACCGCTGGCGGCCGCGGCGGTCTCCGAGGCGCCGGAGGCGCGCAGGTCGAAGCCGAAGCGGGTGCGGTTGAGGACGACCCAGTAGCCGATGCCGAGCAGGACGGCGAGGAAGACCAGGCCGTAGATCTCGCCGGCGTCGCCCATGTCGATGCCGGGGACCCAGCCGGACTCGTGCATCTCGCCGGTGGTGTTGTTGTTGCCGACCTTGACGCCGAAGACGTTCGGCAGCCACAGGTAGGCAATCACGGAGGTGGCGATCGCGTTGAGCATGATCGTCGCGACGACCTCGCTGACGCCGCGGGTGACCTTGAGGACACCGGCGATGCCGGACCAGAAGGCGCCGGTGCAGACCGCGGTGAGGATCAGCAGCGGGACCTGGAGAGCGGCCGGCAGGTTCGCGTGGGCGCCGACGATCGCGGCCATCATGGCGGCGAGCTGGTACTGGCCGTCGACACCGATGTTGAACAGGTTCATCCGGAAGCCGATGGCCACCGCGAGGGCCGCGATGTAGTACATCGAGGCCTGGTTGATGATCAGGACCTGGATGTCGGAGTACGAGGCCTGCTCGAACATCAGGGTGTACGGCTCGACCGGGCTCTTGCCCGAGGCGATCAGCACGATCGCGCTGAGCACGAAGGCCACGGCGAGCGCGATGACCGGTCCGGCCACGGCGAGGAGCACGCGCTCCTTGTCGAACTTCTTCATCAGCGGGCCTCGTCTTCCGGAGACTCGGGAGACTTGCGGATCTCGGGAGTCTCGGGGGTGTCTGCCGGGGACTCGGGGGTCTCTTCGTGTTCCAGGTGACCGGTGGCGGCACCGGTCATCGCCGAGCCCAGCTCCTCCGGGGTGATGGTGGCCGGGTCGGCGTCGGCGACCAGCTTGCCGTTGTAGATCACGCGGAGGGTGTCGGACAGGCCGATCAGCTCGTCCAGGTCGGCGGAGATCAGCAGCACGGCCAGGCCCTCGCGGCGGGCCTCACGGATGTGGTCCCAGATGGCGGCCTGCGCGCCGACGTCCACACCACGGGTCGGGTGCGCGGCGATGAGGAAGCGCGGCTTGTGGCTCATCTCGCGGCCGACGATCAGCTTCTGCTGGTTGCCGCCGGACAGGGAGGCGGCGGTGACGTCGATGCCGGGGGTGCGGACGTCGTACGCCTCGACGATGCGGCGCGTGTCCGCCTGCGCGGCCTTCGGGTCCAGCCAGACGCCCTTGGCGTTGGGCTTCTCGGTGACGTGGCCGAGGATGCGGTTCTCCCAGAGGGGGGCCTCCAGGAGCAGGCCGTGGCGGTGGCGGTCCTCGGGGATGTAGCCGATGCCCTGCTCGCGGCGCTTGCGGGTGGTCCAGCCGGTGATCTCCTCGTCGATCAGCGAGATCGTGCCGGAGTCGGCGCTCTTGAGGCCGATGAGCGCGTCCACCAGCTCGGTCTGGCCGTTGCCCTCGACGCCGGCGATGCCCAGGACCTCGCCCGCGTGGATGGTGAAGGTGATGTCGTCCAGCAGGGCCTTGCCGCCGGCCGCCTCCAGGCGCAGCTTGTCGACCGTGATGACGGGGCGGTCGGTGACCGTCGACTCCGCGGTCTCCGGCGTCGGCAGCTCGCTGCCCACCATCATCTCGGCGAGCTGGCGCGGGGTGGTCTCGGAGGGTACGGCCGTACCGACCGTCGTACCGCGGCGGATGACGGTGATCTCGTCCGCGACGGACAGGACCTCGCCCAGCTTGTGGGAGATGAAGATGACCGACAGGCCCTCGGCCTTCAGCTCGCGCAGGTTGTCGAAGAGCGCGTCGACCTCCTGCGGCACCAGGACGGCCGTGGGCTCGTCGAGGATCAGCGTGGTGGCGCCGCGGTAGAGGACCTTGAGGATCTCCACGCGCTGGCGGGCGGCGACGCCGAGCTCCTCGACCAGGAGGTCGGGCTTCACGCCGAGGCCGTAGCGCTCGGAGAGCTCCTTGATCTTCCGGCGGGCCTTGGCGCCGATGCCGTACAGCTTCTCGCTGCCCAGCACCACGTTCTCGAGGACGGTGAGGTTGTCGGCGAGCATGAAGTGCTGGTGCACCATGCCGATGCCGCGGACGATGGCGTCGGCCGGCGACGAGAAGGTGACCTGCTCGCCGTCGATCGCGATGGTGCCCTCGTCGGGCTTCTGCATGCCGTAGAGGATCTTCATCAGCGTCGACTTGCCGGCGCCGTTCTCACCGACGAGGGCGTGGACGGTGCCCTTGCGGACGCTGAGGTGGATGTCGTGGTTGGCCACGACGCCCGGGAAACGCTTAGTGATCCCGGCGAGTTCGACGGCGGTCACCTGACCGTTGACCGCCGCGCCGGCCGGAGGGCTGCTGGACGCGTTGATGGCGCACTCTCCTGGGGACGGGGGTCGTCTACGCGCGTAGCGCCCCGATGGCCTGATACGGGGCCGACGCACCGCGACAACGGGGTACGGGGAGATCCTCCCCGTACCCCGTTGAGCGGACGTAACCCCGGGGTTACCGCTGCTCAGGGTGTTGCTGTACTCAGCTCGTCTTGACCTTGATCTCGCCGCTGACGATCTTCTCCTTGGCCGTCTTGATGGCTTCCTGGACCGCGGCGTCGTCCGCGAACTTCGGGTTGGAGTTCGACAGGCTCACCTGGCCGGTCTTCAGATCGCCACGAACGATACCGGTCTCGGGCTTGCCGTCCTCGACCGACTTCGCCAGGTTGTACACCGCCTTGGCGACGTCCTTCATGGCCGAGGTCAGGATGGAGTCCTTGTATTTGGCAAGGGCTTCCTGCTCGTACTGGTCGGAGTCGACACCGATCGCCCACACCTTGTTGGCGGCGGCGGCCTCGATGACACCCTGGCCGGAGAGACCGGCGGCCGCGTAGACGACGTCGGCCTTCTTCTCGATCTGGCCCTCGGCGGCCGACTTGCCCTTGTCCGGGCTGGCGAAGCCACCCTCCTCCGCGGTCTGCGTGAGGTACTGGGAGAGGACCTTGACCTTGGGGTTGGTGTCCTTGACGCCCTGCTCGTAGCCGGCCTGGAACTTGTGGATCAGCGGGATGTCCACACCGCCCACGAAGCCGACCGTGTTCGTCTTGGTGCTCTTGGCGGCGGCGACACCGGCCAGGTACGAGGCCTCCTCCTCGGAGAAGACCAGGTCGGCCACGTTCTTCGACTCGACGGTGGAGTCGTCGACGATGCCGAAGGTGGTGTCGGGGAACTTCTCCGCGGCGCCCTTCACGGCGGTGGCGTACGCGTAGCCGACACCGACGACCGGGTTGTAACCCTGCTTGGCCAGCGACACCAGTCGCTGCTCCTTGTCGGCGTCCGTCTCACCCTCGGTGGGCTCGACGTCGGCGGTGTCGTACTGGAACGCCTTCTTCGCCTGCTCCAGGCCCGCGTACGCGGCGTCGTTGAAGGACTGGTCGCCCTTGCCGCCGACGTCGTACGCGATGGCGAGGCCCTTGTCCCCCTTCGACTCCGACGACGAGGCCGAGGTCGAGGTGCCGCCACAGGCGGAGAGCGCGAGGGCCAGAGAGGCGGTCGCTGCGCCTGCGACCGTTATCCGGGAAATCCGGCGCATGTGTAGGTGCTCCTGTCGTACAAGCGCCGGACGGACAGCCTGATAGCTACGGCGCTGGCTTTCGCCGCAGATTAACGCGCGTAGACCTGCCTGAAAACCCCTTCTGTCCACCTTGTTATGCGCCCGTGGCCAACACCACGTCAGACCTTGACCAAGGCCTTGCCGACAGCAAACGCAGGGTGGCGGTGGGTGATCCGGAGAAGCCGGGAACGACAGAGCGGGCGGGCACCCCCCGGATGCCCGCCCGCTCTGTGTGCGTACGACCGCTGCTACTCGGTCTTGACCTTGATCGAGCCGTCGATGATGCCCGCCTTGGCCTTCGCCACGGCGTCGGACAGGCCCGCGATCTTCGCGAACTCCGGGTTGGACTCGGCCAGGCCGACGCCGTTGACCTTCAGGTCGAAGGTCTGGGTGCCGGTCAGCGGCTTGTCGTCGTGGACGGACTTGGCCAGCGCGTAGACCGCGCCGCCGACGTCCTTGAGGGCGGAGGTCAGGATGGAGTTCTTGTACGTCGCCAGGGCGGCCTGCTTGTACTGGTCGGAGTCGACGCCGATCGCCCAGACCTTGGCCTTCGCGGCGGCCTCGATGACGCCCTGGCCGGAGAGACCGGCCGCCTGGTAGACGACGTCGGCCTTCTTCTCGATCTGGCCCTCGGCGGCGGCCTTGCCCTTGTCGGGGCTGGCGAAGCCACCCTCCTCGGCGGTCTGGGTCAGGTACTGCGACAGGACCTTGACCTTCGGGTTGGTGTCCAGGACGCCCTGCTTGTAGCCGGCCTCGAACTTGTGGATCAGCGGGATGTCCACACCACCCACGAAGCCGACGACGTTCGACTTGGTGGCCTTGGCAGCGGTGACCCCGGCGAGGTAAGAAGCCTGCTCCTCGGCGAAGACGAGGGATGCCACGTTGTCAGCCT
Source organism: Streptomyces sp. T12 (assembly GCF_028736035.1). NCBI lineage: Bacteria > Bacillati > Actinomycetota > Actinomycetes > Kitasatosporales > Streptomycetaceae > Streptomyces > Streptomyces sp. T12. The sequence continues at coordinate 6,708,767 of NZ_CP117866.1, read as the reverse complement.
CGACCGTGGAGTCGACAATGCCGAAGGTGGTCTTCGGGTACTTCTTGGACACGGCCGTGATGGCCGGGCCGTAGGCGTAGCCGATGCCGATGACGGGGTTGTAGCCCTGCCTGGCCAGTGAGGACAGGCGCTGCTCCTTGTCGGCGTCCGTCTCACCCTCGGTGGGCTCGACGTCGTCGGTCTTGTAACCGAACTCCTTCTGGGCCTTCTGCAGACCGGCGTACGCGGCGTCGTTGAAGGACTGGTCGCCCTTACCGCCGATGTCGTACGCGATGGCGAGACCCTTGGCCTCGCCGCTCGCGTCGCTGTCGCCGCCGCTGTCGCTGCTGGTGCCACCGCACGCCGTGGCAGCGAGCGCGATCGACGCGACCCCCACCGCGACACGGGTCAGTTTGGATATCCGACGCATCGTGAAGTCCCCATTCTCCAAGCCCCGCAGTGGGTGCTGAGTTCGGCGCACATTAACGCGCGTAGACACTCCTGGGAACGGGGTTTCGTGTTGCCGTTATCCATTCGTGCCGATGGCCGGTTACGCCCTTGTGAACCACCGGATCGAAAGGCACGCATGGGGCAACTTCACCCGTCGCGTACCGCACGCTGCGTACACCAGGGGTGCCTTCACCGTGATGACGCTCAGGACCGCCCGCCATGGGCTCAGACTCCCTCCGCTTCATGGCTGCCGCAAGCGGAGGGTACGACCGACGGTCACGATCGACGCCTTACAACGGGCGCGCGGCCGCCGGACGAGCAACCTCCGGACGAGCGACCTGCGGACGAGTGACCTCCGGACGAGCGCACCCCGCACGGCGAAACCGCTCCGGCTACCTGACGGCGTCGAGAAGCGCGGCCGCCGTGAACATCTCCACCCCCACCGCGATGGCGGACTCGTCGACGTCGAAATCGCCCTGGTGCAGGTCCCGCCCGATCCGGTCGCCCGGCGCGCGCACGCCCAGGCGGGCCATGGCGCCCGGAACGTGCTCCAGGTACCAGGAGAAGTCCTCACCCCCGAGGCTCTGCTCCGTGCCCTCGACGGAGTCGGCGCCGAGCCGGGCGGTCATGGCGTCGCGCAGCAGCTCGGTGGCGGCCGGGTCGTTGACGACGGGCGGGACGCCCCGGACGTAGTTGATCTCCGACTTGGCCCGGTGGAGGTTGGCGACCTCGTCGATGGCGGCGACGACGAGGTCCGGCGCCTGCCGCCAGGTGTCGAGGTCCAGGCAGCGCACGGTCCCGGATAGCTCGGCGTGCTGCGGGATCACGTTGGGCGCGTGGCCGGACTCGACGCGGCCCCAGGTCACGGCGAGGCCGCTGCGGGCGTCGGTGCGCCGGGCGACCAGCGCGGGCACGTCGGTGACGACCCGGGCGGCGGCGGTGACCAGGTCGGTCGTCAGGTGGGGGCGAGCAGTGTGCCCGCCGGGCCCGTCGAGGGCGATTTCGAGACGGTCGCAGGCGGACGTGATGGCACCCTGCCGCAGTCCGATCTTCCCTGCGTCCACCTTGGGGTCGCAGTGCACGGCGAGGATCCGCCCCACCCCCTCCAGCACCCCGCACTCGACGACGTCGGCGGCGCCTCCGGGGAGCACCTCCTCCGCGGGCTGGAAGATCAGGCGGACGGGGCGGGGCAGCTGCCCCTGCTCGAGCAGTCCGGCCAGCACCAGGCCGGCGCCCAGCACCGCGGCCGTGTGGACGTCGTGGCCACAGGCGTGCGCCCGGTCGGGGACGGTCGAGCGGTACGGGCAGTCACTCTTCGTGTCCGGAATGGGCAGGCCGTCGATGTCGGCGCGCAGGGCGAGCATGGGCCGCCCGCCGTCCCACTCCCCGATGTCACAGATGAGCCCGGTTCCGATGGCGAGCACGCGGGGCTGCAGGCCGGCCTTCTCCAGGCGGGCCTTGATCGCGGCGGTCGTACGGAACTCCTGGTTGCCGAGTTCCGGGTGCATGTGCAAGTCGCGCCGGAACTCGATGAGTTCGGCACGGAGCGCCTCCGGCAGGGTGCCGGGAAGGGCGGCTTCCCCGGTGTGATCGGCCTCGGACTCTGGGGACATCAGTTGGTTCACCCTCTAAAGGGTAGGACGCTGGGGTGGCCAACTGCCCCTCGATCAACAAAAGTTCAACCCGTTTGGGGAAGAAAATCCGGCCGCCCGAAGCATAGGTATCGGTTTGGGTGGGTAAACTCGCGCACCTTTCCGCCAAGTCGATCATGAAATCGACGGCACGGAGAGTGACGGAGCCTAACCTCCACTCCTCCACGCTTACCACGTAGTGAACAGAACCGTCGGTTGTGTTCACCTGTCGGGATCGCACACCCCCGGTGAATTCCCGGACGCCCGTCCCCCCGCCGCACTAGGGTGCGCCCCGTGACCGCCGACTTCCTGCAGGCCACCCGAGCCTCGTACGACGCCATAGCCCCCGCCTACGCGGACCGCTTCTCCGACTGGCCGGCCGACAGCACGCCCCTGGACCGCTCCCTGGTCACCGCCTTCGCCGAGCTGGCCCGCGAGCACGCCCCGGCTCCCGTCGCCGACCTCGGCAGCGGCCCCGGCTCCGTCACGGCCCACCTGCACACCCTCGGCCTGCCGGTCTTCGGCGTCGACCTCTCGCCCCGGATGGTGGGCCTGGCCCGCCGCGCCTATCCCGAACTCCGGTTCCACGTCGGCTCGATGACGTCGCTGGACCTGCCGGACGAGACGCTGGGCGGGATCGTCGCGCTGTACTCGATCATCCACGTCCCGGACGATCACCTGCCCGCGACGTTCGCCGAGTTCCACCGGGTACTCGTGCCCGGCGCCCCGGTGCTGCTGGCGTTCCAGTCCGGCGCCCACGAGGACCACCTGCACCTGAGCGAGCGCTTCGGCCAGGAGATCGCGCTCGACTACTACTGGCGGATCCCGGACACCGTCATCGACCAGCTCACCGCGGCGGGCCTGCGGCTGTACGCCCGGATCGTGCGGGAAGCGGAGGGCGAGGAGAAGCGCCCGCGCGCCTTCCTCCTCGCCGAGAAGCCCTCAGCGCAGGCGTAGAGGCACAAGGGCGTAAGAGTCTCCGCCCGCTAGACCGCGCTCACCGCCGACAGCCGATGCACATCCCGAGCCGTCCCCGTAACCCCCGACAAGAACCCCTGCGCCCGAGGCGAAGCATTCTCCGTGAGCCACGCCGGGTCGATGTCGCACACCGCGACCCGCACCTCCGTGCCGGTCAGGGCCAGTGGCAACGTATGCACAACCGTCGACGGGAAGCTCAGGATCGTGCGGCCGATGGGGCCGCGGCGGGCGATCAGCTCCAGGGGAAGGTCCGGGCGGACGACCTCCAGGCCCGTCTCCACCGCCAGCCGGTGCAGCTTCTCCGCGCTCTCGCGGCGGTGGGCGAAGTAGCGGGTGGCGCCGTGTGCCTTGGCCAGGGAGCGGACGGCCTCCAGGTAGCGGTCGCCGTCCACGACGCCGGTCTCGACGAGGGACGTACCGACCATGTCCGCGCCCTTGGTGATGCGGGGCGGGCCGAACCGGTCGCGGGTCCAGGCGAAGGTGTTGGCGGTGACCGTCACGCCGTCCGGCGTCTCCTCCATCGGCATGGACGAGAAGATCTCGACCGTCCGCCGCTCGCTCGGCGTCAGGCGCTTGCGGGCCGCGGACGACACCGGCGCGAAGACCAGGTCGCGGGGGCCGGGGCGGCCTCCCTTGCGGTGCCAGCGCACCAGGCGCTCGCCACGGGCGAGTTGGGCGACGAACTCCATCGTCGCCGTGCCGTCGTCGACTACGACCAGGTCGCGGGCCTTGGTGATCGTCAGCAGGAGTTGGACGTAGCGGGAGAACGGGTCGCCCAGGACCACGCGGTCGGCCCGGCGGAGCCGGCCCGCGAGGCCGCCGATCGTGTGGAAGGGGGCCGCCGCGCCGCCCCGCGCCTCCTCCCAGCGGACCTCGTGCCCGTCGTCCCGCGCCAGCTCGGCCATCCGGCGCAGCTGGCCGCGGGTCATGGGGTCGATCGGGGACAGGACGACGAGGGTGAGTCCCGCGCCGAGGGCGTGCTCGCGGGCATGCGCCCACTCCAGCACGTTCAGGAGCTGTACCGGGCTCTCGACGAAGGCGAGAGTGTGAGGGCCGGTGTTCCCGGCGCGGTGGCTCATCGGCGTACGACCGTCCCGTCGTAAGGCGCTCATGCGGCGCTCGTATTCAGCTCGTGTTCCGGCTGGTGCTGCCACGAGCCCGAAGGGCGCCGAGCCCGAGCGCTCCCACTCGGGGCACTCGGGATCGGCGCACTCGGACTCGGTGCCTTCAGGCTCAGACCTGGACCGGCTCGCCCGCCGCGGCGGCGATCTCCGCCTCGGCGACCACACCGGCGACGCGGCGCAGCTTCTTCATCGGGCCGAGCTCGGAGTCGTAGACCTTCTTGACGCCGTCACCGAGGGAGGCCTCGATGGTGCGGATGTCGCGGACGAGGCGGGTCAGGCCCTGCGGCTCGACCGAGGCGGCCTGGTCCGAGCCCCACATCGCGCGGTCCAGGGTGATGTGGCGCTCGACGAAGACGGCGCCGAGGGCGACCGCGGCCAGCGTGGTCTGCAGGCCCGTCTCGTGGCCGGAGTAGCCGATCGGGACGTTCGGGAACTCCTTCTCCAGGGTGTTGATCGCGCGGAGGTTGAGCTCCTCGGCCTTCGCCGGGTAGGTGGAGGTGGCGTGGCACATGACGATGTTGTCGGAGCCGAGGACCTCGACCGCGTGGCGGATCTGCTTCGGCGTCGACATGCCGGTGGAGAGGATGACCGCGCGGCCGGTACCGCGCAGGGCGCGCAGCAGCTCGTCGTCGGTCAGGGAGGCCGAGGCGACCTTGTGGGCGGGGACGTCGAACTTCTCCAGGAAGGCGACGGCCTCGGTGTCCCACGGGGAGGCGAACCAGTCGATGTTCTTGGTCTTGCAGTACTCGTCGATCTGGCGGTACTCGTCCTCACCGAACTCCACACGGTGGCGGTAGTCGATGTAGGTCATCCGGCCCCAGGGGGTGTCGCGCTCGATGTCCCACTGGTCGCGCGGGGTGCAGATCTCCGGGGTGCGCTTCTGGAACTTCACGGCGTCACAGCCGGCCTCGGCGGCCGCGTCGATGAGCTTGAAGGCGTTCTCCAGCTCACCGTTGTGGTTGATGCCGATCTCGCCGCAGATGTAGACGGGCTTGCCCGGGCCGACTTCGCGGGAACCGAAGTTGCGGAGGCGGGAGTTGGTGCTCATGGCAGAGATGTCCTTACTTGGTGAGGGAATCGAGAGAGGGGCCGAGGATCCAGCTGGCGATCTCTCGGATCGCGCCGTCGCCACCGGGGGTGGCGGTGACCGCGCGTGCGGCGCCGCGCACGACGTCGTGGGCGCTCGCGACCGCCACGGGCCAGCCCACGAGGGCGAAGCACGGGAGGTCGTTGACGTCGTTGCCGACGTAGAGCACGCGCTCAGGCGCGATGCCCTGCTCCTCGCACCACTGCTTCAGTGCGAGGTCTTTCCGGTCGATGCCGTGCAGCACGGGAATCTGCAGCTTCCGTGCGCGGGCGGCGACGACCGGGTTCTGCTCCGTGGACAGGATCAGCATCTTCAGCCCGCTCTTGCGCAGGGCGGCGATGCCGAGGCCGTCTCCGCGGTGCACGGAGACGAACTCCTTTCCATCGGCGTCGATCAGCACCCGGTCGTCGGTCTGGGTGCCGTCGAAGTCCAGTACGACCGCGTCGATGTCGTCGGCGGTCGGGAGGGCGCCGGGCCGGTCCGCGTCGAACAGCGGCGCCAGCGCGCGGGCGCGGGCCAGGTCGTGCGGATCGTCGATCTCCAGGACCCGGGCGGGGTCGGTGCGCACGAGCTCGGTGCGGCCGAAGAAGCGGTGCCTGTGCTCGCGGAAGCCGTGCGCGTCCATCGCGTAGGCGGCGCCGGTCTCCAGGAAGTCCTGGGGACGGTCCTGGCGGCGCGGGCGGAAGGACTTGTCGTGGTTGACGCCGTAGCCGCCGCCGGAGGTGGTGGTGCGGGTGGCGACGGTGTCCGTGCCGGCCTCGGCCGCCCGGCGCTCGGCGCGTACGGCCGCCGTGGGCTCGTCGTCGCCGTGGCGCCACACGAAGCCGTGGAAGGGCGCGACGGTCAGGGAGGTGTCGGCGCCGTTGGCGACGATCGCCTTGACCACGCCGTCGATGTCCTCGCGCACGATGAAGGGGCTGGTGCACTGCACGAGCAGGACCACGTCCACCGGGGAGCCGTGCAGCGCCTCGTGGGCGTCCATGGCGTGCAGTACGGCCGCCTCGGAGGTGGCGGTGTCGCCGGCGATGGCGGCAGGGCGCAGCACGACCTCGGCGCCGGCCTGGCGGGCGGCGGCCGCGATGCCCTGGTCGTCGGTGGAGACGACGACGTCCGTGACGAGCCTCGAAGCCCGGCACTCACGCACGGCACGCGCCACCAGCGGCACGCCGCCGACGGGCATGAGGTTCTTCGCGGGCACGCCCTTGGAGCCGCCGCGCGCGGGGATCACGGCGAGCACGCGCGGCACCGAAGTGCCTTGACCTGCTTGCGGGTTGGACATGGGTTCTGCTCCTTGACGTGAGGTCTGGCGGCTCACAGCTCGCCCATCCGCCGGATGACCGGTGCCACGCGCTGCACGCCGTGGCGGTAGGCGCCGCGCGCCGCCCGGCGCACTATCTGGCGGACTGGGCCGGGCTCCTTGTCGTGGGCGGGGGCGCCGGGCAGCGGGCTGCCGTCGGGGCCGAGGTGGTGGCGGGCGAGGATGCCGGGCAGATAGCCGGGCGCGGTGGCCGGCGTGTAGTACGGCGTGAGGGCGGGCAGGCCGCCGGGCCGCTCCAGCAGCTTGGCGATGCGCTCGCGGGCCGCGTCGAAGGCCGCCTCATACGAGCCTCCCCCAGAGGGGGTACCCCCAGCGCAGACGCCCTGCCGGGACACCCACTCCTCGTCGGGCGTCGGGCGGTGCCCGTCGTCCAGCTGGTCCCAGGAGGCGAGGCAGCCGGAGCCCACGAAGTGGTGGTTGCCGAGCACCTCGCGCACGCCGAGGTCGGTGAGGACGACGGTGGGGATACGGCGGTGCAGCGACTCCAGCGCCGCCGTGGAGCTGATCGTGACCAGCAGGTCGGTGCGGTCGAGAACCTCGCCCATGTTCCCGTACACCAGACGGAAGTTGGCCGGCGGTTCGAGCCCCTGCACCAGCTTCTGGTACGGCAACTCCTCGATGTGCGTGGTGTGTTCGCCCGGCTTGGAGCGCAGCTTCAGCAGCACCTCGCGCTCGGGGTGCTTGCGGGCGTGCTGGATCAGGCGGTTCAGCAGGTACGTACGGTCCTTGCGGCTGTCCGGCACCGAGGGCTGGGCCGCGAAGACGACCGTGTACGGGTCGTGCTCGCCGGCGTAGGGCTCGCCGCCGAGGAACGGCAGCGCCACCTCGGTCACCGCCGAGGAGTCGGCGCCGACCCCGTCGTACACCGCCCGGAAACGCTCCGCGTCCTGACGGGAGTTGGCGAGGACGAGGTCCGCGCCGTGCCGCAGCAGCAGGCCGTCGGCGAGCTTCTCGTAGACGACGCCGACATACCCGGTGACGACCACGGGCCGCTGCGCCTGCCCCTCCCAGACCCGCTTCAGGCCGTGCAGCATGGCCTGGACGCCCCCGCCGACGAGGGAGAGGACCAGGACGTCGTACGACTCCTGCGCCATGGTGCGCAGGAACTCGACGGCGGTCACCTCACGCAGGGAGTCGGCGTGGACGCCGACCTCCTGGAGCTGGCGGGGGGTCGGGGTGGCGCGGCCGCGCAGGAGATATCCGTCCAGACGGATGTCCGAATCCTCCGGGGCGATACGGTTCGCGGTGAGCGCGCCCCATTTCCACCGGGTATCGGAATCCGCGAGTACGGCAACTCGTCGGGTCTTCGTCGCACTTGCTGGCACGTCGAAGACGCTAGGAAGCGATTGAGAGGTTCTGCCCAACCCAAATGCAACAAACGGTTAACAGCACACCGACGAACGGCGAATCGGGTCCCGAAACCGTTGAAAAAAAGCCTGGTTCACTGCATCGCCACGCGTCGTTCACCTGACATCAAGCTCCGGGTAAAGACGGGTGCCGGACCGCCCCCTAACGTCCTTCGCGTGGTCAAGCTCTCGGTCATCGTGCCGTTCTACAACGTGCAGCAATACGCGCCAGACACCCTGAAGAGCCTGCGTGCGAACACACGCGAGGACTTCGAGTTCATCCTCGTCGACGACTGTTCGACCGACGGGACACCGGACCTCCTCGCGCGCGCGGAGCGTGAGCTGCCGGGAGCGGTGGTCGTCAGACACGAGCAGAACGGAGGACTGGCCACCGCGCGGAACACAGGCATCGACAAGGCGCGCGGCGAGTACCTGACGTTCCTGGACGGCGACGACTGGCTGGCGCCCGGCTATTTCCCCCAACTCCTGTCAGCCATCGAGGAGTTGGGCTGCGACTTCGTGCGCACCGACCATGTGCAGTGCACCGGGCGGGCGCGCAGCGTCCACCGGGTGCCGCACGGCCGGCGCTGGACGGTGATGAACCCGCGGGAGGCGATCCTGCCCACCGACCGGTCGACGTCCGTGGACTACGCGTACGCATGGGCGGGCGTCTACCACCGCCGCCTCGTCGACCGCGGGGTGCTGCACTTCACCCACGGGCTGCGCACGGCCGAGGACCGGCCGTGGATCTGGAAACTGCACCGGGAGGCGGAATCGTTCGCCGCGGTGGGGCTGCTCGGCGTCTACTACCGGCGCGGCGTGGCGTCCTCACTCACTCAGATCGGTGACGTCCGGCAGCTGGATTTCATTCGTGCGTTCGATCAGGTAATCGAGGAAACAGCGGCTGACCCCGAGGCCGATAAGCTGCTTCCGAAAGCCGTGCGCACTTATTGCGCGATCATGGCTCATCATCTCGGCCACATCGAGAGGTTCGAACCCGCCGTGGCTCGAAAACTGCGCTCGATGAGCGCCGCCGCCCTGAAAAGAATGCCGCAGGACGTGCTCGCGGAGGTAATGGACTCGATGGACGCGCAGCGCGCCGCCCGGCTGCGGCGGGTGCGCCGCCGGTCGATGGGGGCACGGACGGTGGCCGCCTGATGCCTCGCACCACCCAGATCTTCTGCGCCTCGACGCTGTACGGCGCCGCGACCCTGGCCGCCGCCCTGGACGCCGGGCTCTTCGAACCGGCCGACCGCCGGCTGCTGCTGGTCACCAACAACGCGACCAACCCCGAGACCACCCCGTCCGTCGACGCGATGCCGGGCTTCGACCGGCTGCGTGAGCGTTTCGACGAGGTGCTGTCCTGGAACGCGACCATCGCGCCGTTCCACCCCAGCGGCTGGTCGCCCCGCGCGGACGACATCCCCATGTGGGAGCGGTACGTACGGCTGCTGTGGAACCTCGGCGACGACGAGGTGCAGCTGGCCGTCGAGTCCGTCCAGGTCAATCCGGCCCTCGCGCTGTGCCAGCTGTTCACCGGCGCTCCCGTCGACGTCTACGCCGACGGCCTCATAAGCTACGGCCCCACGCGCGACAAGATCGACCCGCTGGTCGGCACCCGCATCGGGCGCCTCCTGCACCTCGATCTCGTCCCGGGCCTCACCCCGCTGCTGCTCACCGAGTTCGGCGTCCCGACCGAACTGGTGCCGTCCGAGGCGTTCCTGAAGGTGCTCGGTGAACTCGCCGAGGCGGAGACCGATCTGCCCACCGCTCCCGCGGACGCCACCGACGCCCGGCCGGCCCTGCTGCTCGGCCAGTACCTCGGCGCGCTCGGCATCCTCACCGACGCCGAGGAGGAGGACCTGCACCGGCAGATGGTCCGCGGCGCCGTCGCACTCGGCCACCGCAGGCTCGTGTTCAAGCCGCACCCCGTCGCCCCGGCCCGCTGGTCGCGGCTCCTGGAGGACGAGGCGAAGAACCTGGGCGCCGAACTCACCCTCCTGGACCGGCCCGTACTCGCCGAGGTGGCCTTCCAGCGGCTACGGCCCGCCCTCGTCGTCGGCTGCTTCTCGACCGCGCTGCTGACGGCGGCCGGTCTGTACGGCGTCCCGGTCGCACGGGTCGGCACCGACACCCTGCTGGCCCGGCTCGCGCCCTACCAGAACAGCAACCGCGTCCCGCTGACCATCGTCGACGCCCTGCTGCCCGACGTCGCGGACGCCTCCGCGGTCAGCGGCTGGGCGATGCCCCCGCGCGAGCGGGTGGACGAACTGGCCGCGCTGCTCAAGGCGGTCGGGTTCGCGATGCAGCCGAAGATCTATCCGGGGCTGCGCGACGCGGCCGAGGCCTACCTCTCCCAGCACCTCACCCCGCACACCTGGCGCTACTTCAAGCGCAAGCGCCTGACCTCGCTGGCCCTGCCGGGCGCCGTACCGGCCCAGCTCTCCTTCATCCCGCGCAACGCGACCGTACGCCGACTGGCGCGCCGGGCGCGGGCGCTGAAGCGCGCGGCGGTGAAGGGCTAGCGGTGGCTGTTCATCCGAGTGACATCTTCGAGCTCCCCGTGCGTCAGCTGTCACTCACCTTTCACCCGTCGGAGGTACATAGGTTCGGTCGTCCCACGACTCCCACGAGAAGGGCCCAGGATGAGCGCGGCTGACCAGGCCACGGCACCGCACATACGGCTGCCCCTGTCCGACCGGCCGCCCGTCCGGCCCCGGGCGGCGAGTCGGCTGCGCGCCCTGGACGGGCTGCGGCTGATGGCCGCGCTGATGGTGTGCATGTACCACTTCACCGGCAAGAACGGCGAGGTCGCCAACTCCTGGCACCAGTCCCCCGGGGTCATGTTCCCGACGCTGTCGCAGCTGTCCACCTACGGCAGCCTGGGCGTGCAGTTCTTCTTCGTCATCAGCGGCTTCGTGATCTGCATGAGCAGCTGGGGCCGCAGCCTCGGCGACTTCTTCCGCTCGCGGATCTCCCGCCTCTACCCGGCGTACTGGGTGGCCATCGTCATGGTCACCGGCGCGGCGGTCCTCCTGCCGGTCGTCGTCCACCCGGTCCGGCCGGACGAGTTCCTGGTCAACCTCACGATGATGCAGCAGCCGCTGGGCGTGCCGCGGGTCCTGGGGGTGTGCTGGACGCTGTGGGTGGAGCTGAAGTTCTACGTGCTCTTCGCGCTGTTCGTGATCTGGAAGGGCGTCACCTACCGCCGCGTGGTCACCTTCTGCATCCTGTGGACGCTCGCCGGCGCCTTCGCCCGGGTCGCCGACAACCCGCTGACCGACGAGCTGGTGATGCGCGACCACGCCCCGTTCTTCATCGGCGGCCTCGCGCTGTACCTGATCCACCGCTTCGGCAGCGACCTGCTGCTGTGGGGGATCGTGGGCATGTCCTTCCTGCTGGGCCAGCGCTACTCGGTCATGGCGCTGTGGCACCCCGGGGCGCAGGGCGAGTTCCACCGCAGTCCGTACGTCATCCAGGCCATCGTCTTCTGCGCGTTCGCCGCCGTCGCGATGGTGGCGCTGGGCTGGACGCGCTGGGCCAACTGGCGCTGGCTGACGGTGGCGGGGGCACTGACGTACCCCTTCTACCTGATCCACGAGCACCTGGGCTGGTTCTTCATCCGGGTGCTGCACCGGGGCCTCGGCCTTGGCTCCTACCCGACGCTGGCGCTGTCCGTGCTGAGCCTGCTCGGGCTGGCCTGGCTGATGCACCGGTTCGTGGAGAAGCCGTTCGGGCCGAAGCTGAAGCGGAAGCTGGTCCTGCCGTCGCGGTGACGCCGATCGAGCGGCACAGCAGATATCGAGCGACACAGCAGTTGGGGCGCCCTTTCGGGGGCGCCCCAACCTGCTTTCCGCGTACGTTACTTACGCGTCGTCTGCCGCAGCTGCCGCACGGCCTTGCGCACCGCCGGATGCCGGCGCAGCGCCTCCGCCCGTACCGGGCTGCCGCCGGGGAGGCGCAGGCTGGTGAGGCGGCGGCGCTTGAAGTAGCGCTGGTAGCGGTCCAGGTTGGCGGTGAGCCAGGCGGCCACCTCGTCGCGCGAGCCGTGGTGCTTGCGGGACTGCATGCAGTAGCCGACGCTGCGCACCAGCGGCGCCAACCCCTCGGCCATCCCGGTGAGTTCGAGCTGCGAGCCGAGCTCGGCGTGCTCCGCGTCGGGCAGGGCCGCGTCGATGATGGTCAGCGGGATGCGGTTGCTGTTCTCGTACGGCGTGATGCGTTCGAGGAGCAGGTCCGTGCCGACGCGGGCGACCGGGATGCCGTAGAAGGCGGCGGCGGTCATCAGCGCGGTCGAGAAGCAGCCGATGACGAGCTTCGGCTTCAGGAAGGCGAAGACGGTCTCGGCGAGGACGGGCTCGTTCAGGACCGTGAGCCTGACGCCGAGCTCGTCGGCGACCGCCTCCAGCGACTCGTTGAAGACGGCGGGTGCGCTCGGGTGCGGCTTGAACAGCACGTCCTGGTGACCGGCCCGGGCGGCGGCGCGCAGGAAGCGGATGTGCAGCTGCTCCTCCTCGTCCTGGGTGATCAGGTCGATGGCCGAGAGGTACTGGCCGAGGAGGACGGCGGTGGGCGGGTTGTCGGCCGGGAGGCGCTCGGCGAGGATGCCGGCGCCGGACTCGCCGATCTGGGCGAGAACGTCGACGATCGCCTCGTTGGGCACGGCCTCGGGCTCGACGCCGTACTCGGCCAGGAGCATGGGCCGCAGGCCCGGCACCAGGTCGAGGTGGAGGACGCGCTTGATGCGGCTGCTCATGCCGTGCGGGATGCGGTTGCGGGTGGGGCCGTAGCTCATGAGGCCGTCCGCGTACACATGGATCGGACTGTCCGCGAAGATGTCCGCGACCGCGCGGGAGGGGTTGGCCTGGATGGACTCGCAGGCGATCTCGACGGGCTCGTCGCCGAGGTTCCAGGCGAGGCGTACGGCCTTCTCCCACAGCAGGGTGTCCTGGCCGCGCGGCGACCAGCCGGCCGGGTGGTGCGGGGAGATGAACTCGTTCCAGGAGCGCACCTCGTCGAACTCGGGGCGCAGCTTCTCGAAGCCGGCCATCCGGTCCAGCGGGGTGCCGACCTCGGGGATCGCGGCGGTGTTGCTGACGACGAGGATGCGGCGCACACCCTCGCGCGGGCCGAACTGGCCGGCCCGTATGGCGGCGGTGACGGTCGCGGCCGCGTACTGCGTGGCCGAGAAGAAGAGCTGGATCATGCCGCCACTCCCTTCATGCCGCCCCGTATCCGGCGCAGCATGTACACGCGCTCCTCGCCCATCCCGACGAGAGCCTCTTCCAGTTCGTCCTCCGACATCCGGCCCAGCGCCTCGGCGGCCATCTGCTTCAGCTTGGCCGCGATGCTGCGCTCGAACCGGCCCCGGCTGAGCAGCTGGTGGGCGATGACCACGCAGTAGTTGCGCAGCGCCTTCTTGCGCAGCCTGCCCACCTCGGGGTCCCCGGCGAGCTCGGCGAGGACGAGGTCGAAGGAGCGGAAGAAGTCCAGCTGGCGCACGTCGCCGATCTGGGTCAGCGAACTGGCCACGCCCCGGCGGTAGAAGACGCCGCGCAGGCTGGCGACGGCGTAGGACTCGGCCCTGCGGTGCAGGTCCCAGATCCAGGGGCGGTCCTCGGCGGTCTTCAGTCCGTCGTGGAAGCGGAGCATGCCCTGGTCG